>NZ_BAER01000146.1 GCF_000315055.1 Paraglaciecola polaris LMG 21857
AACGTTACCAAGTAATGGTAAATAATTAATTTATTTCTGTTACTTAGTAACGTTAATACCGCCTCTTCGTCGTACTATCTCTTATCTCACAAGAAACATCAGCGTAAGGACATTCTTTGCAAGTTTCGAATTTCTTACAGAACAGAACTCCTGAAATTTTTTCTAATTTTGTGACAATCTTTTTACTTTTTGGTAAGTCACTAAATAAATGAGAGGTCAGTTTGTATAAGCGCATAACTCTACACTTCCCATAAGCTCGAAATCGCTTATCGCTAACTGTATTTATGTAACCTGCATTGAGTAGTTGCTTGCGCACCCATTCTGGCTGACGCCACTGTGGAATATCAGTTGTACGCTCTTTCATGTAATTTTCAGGTACTAACGTCGACATTTCCATGATCACTTGTTCAATAGCAATTGAGTTGAAGCCTCTCGCAGCAATACGCCAAACTGACTCTTTTACAACAGACTCAGGAGACATCTCAGCTTTTTCTTCAATGCTCATTCTATCAATGAGATCATCGATAACGTCATGCCAATGTGTTGCGCCGGACATGTCTATAATCGCTCGTAGTGGTGCTGTAATTTCTTGAGAACGATTAGGGGTAGGATACTTTTTGTAGCATTGATGCAAGCTTTCGCAATTATCCATTGCCCATGCGTGAAGCTCCGGTTTTAGAGCGTCTATCTTTTCAAAATCAATATCAGTTTGTTCAAATTCACCGACTGGCGCTTTTCTCGTATGAACAGTTATCGTTCTAGTTCCGAGCACAGCTTCTATACCTTGAATATTTGTCATAAATTTAACGCCATAGAAGTTCAGCCGCTTAACTGTCATTGTTTTTGTTTCTGTTACAGTCTTTATTGCTGTGGATTTCTTGTAGCTGACTTTAAGAATTTGCAGAAAGTCATCCATTTGCAGATTGCTCCCGTCGACTCTATTTTTTAACTTTTCAACATCATCGAGCATTAAGAAACCGCGCGTTTCATCAAGAATACGAGCGATGGTAGCAGCCGATGTATCACCTACAACCGTGCCGTTCGCAGCAACTTTTGCCATTACTTCACCTAGCTGCGATTTACCTGTGCCGGCCGCACCCGTCGCGAGTACAAAAGGTACGGCATCAAATACGTTTTGTACGTAAGTTACGACAACAACGAGAGCGAGTATTAAGTAATCATCCTGATTCGGAAGCCAGATCTGGCTAGCAATTAATTGTTCGATATCTTCAACGACAATCTTCAGTGGTCTTACTGGGTAATTTCCGTCTAGCCAGCGCTCGATATCATTCCAGCCCCAGGATGCGTTAGGCGGAGTTTTGGGGATATCTGCGATGAGCGTTCCGTCGTTTAATGCGTAGACAGGTGTTGCAATAGCACCTGGTCTACTTAACCGCGGAAGGGCGCGATAATCAAATAATTGGCGATCACTACGAAGAACTTTAACGACGCGACTGTAGCCAGCGACTCCGTCACTGACGTTAACACCACTCTCCATTACCATTACCGGGTAATACAAATAACCGTTTGTAAAAGAGCCGGAGATGTCTACCGGATCATAACCATGCACTCCTGGTTTCAAATCTTTTATGTTTGTCGCTGTTTTGATAGAAGGCAGACGCATAGGCGTCGCTGATTCAATCAAAGATAAGAAATCTTTTGCAGAACTCCCTTTTTTAAGATAATCAGTCCAATCCTTATCGTCACCTTTCTTTCTATACTCGAAAGGTGGATTTAATCTAAACCCTCTCGTACCGACGTACTTCAACCACCCCATGGCAATTTCATCACCGGCTGGATCTACGTCATGAGCTAAAAAGATTCGCTTATATCCTGCTAAAACAGTCGGGTCGCTATCAATTTCAACGGGTATAACTGAACCGTGTGTAGAGGAGCATATGTGAATACGATTTTTTAAATCACTATTTGCGATGAGTTGATGACAAGCCCATAGATCTTTTATCCCTTCTACAACTATTAGATATTCATGACTATCTAAGCGTTTCATATTGTATGTTAAGCGCGGTGAAGACTTGCACCATCCATTTTCATCGATAGCATTTTGAGTAACATCAGGGATGGAATAATAAACATACGGGGATGCCTGCTCACCGTCTTGACGAACGATCGGAAACACAAGTGCATTGCTTCTCAATATGCCATCTGTACTTTTGTAATCAGTAGACAGTCCGAGACTAAAGTGTTCAATTGTCTCGTTTATCAGACCTCTTCCATAAAGATAATTGAGAGCTGCTTCGTTATTATTTAATCTGCTTTGATATTTTTTGATTGTAGAAGAGCTGACGCGCTTAAGTTGGTCAGTGTGCTGTGCAAGCCGTTGTCGCGAGGAAATATGATTTACTGTTTTGTTAGGCTTAACAACATGCAAATTAGGCTTAAATTGAGCTGCTAGCTGTTCGTTAGTGATATTTAGAAACTGCTTAATTTCTTTGATAGCATCACCTTTGCTGATATTTCTTGTCAGCATCCACAGATCGACGAGATCGCCTTTTGTTTGGCCGTTCGGGGCTTGCTCAGGATTATTTTCAAACCACATTCCTGAATGCTTGCCTTTGACGTCGACAACAAAACTGTCTCCGCTGCCGCCGTTAATACTTCCCATTGTTATATAATCGCCGGAGAACTTGTAAGTATCTCTAATTAAGTGGCTAACAACAGTCTCTATGCCTTTACTCACAAGCGCTTGATTGATGTCAGCAATACTCATTTCATTATTGTTTTTAGATTGCATCAGTCATTCTTTTATTTGCCCATTCTCTTATCTTCTTCGCATTTTGCTTGTTGTTTATCTTCGCGTAGACTGCAATAACTGTATCCAGTCTATCCATGAGTAATGTAGCGAGACCTGTGTAATTTTCAGGATTATCATTAAGAAAAAGGGTAGCTGCTAGGTGCCTCATCGCGTGAGGATTAATCCCAGGATTATGTTCGTCAGGGTAAAGTACAGACAATGCTTGCTGAGTGATTTTAACGAGTTCATTTCCGACGTGAGTTGGTCGAACTCTTCCGCCGGCTCCATTAAATGCACGGTCTGAAACACCAAAAGCCCAAAGTTCTGTAGTCACACCGAGCTTTAAGCTCTCTCTCTCTCTAATTTTAAGATAATTATCAAAGTCACACTTCATCCCGGGGAATTCTTGATAAATAGACTCAGCGGCAGATGACCCCTTGTTTTTTAAATGACTTTTATGAACAAAGACACCAAATTCTCCAGATTCTGCTAATTTGAATATCCCAATTTCCTTATTTTCTTCAAAGCGAATAAGCTCTTTTTCAGACACAACTCCAAGCCACTTCAACATCGAAATATTTCTTACTCTAAGAGGAGCATAAATCATCCACCGGAACGCTAGGTAAGATGCGTGACTCCAAAGAGAGTAGCCCTTGATAGAAATTATTTTTTTTATCATGTCCACTAAATCAAAATAAGCACTCCATGGATCATTAGCATTAATAATGAAGTTGACATTGCGCTTACCATCCATCGCAACGTAATTGCTTTTTATCTCATTTATTTTTTCTTTTGCAATGAAACAAATATAGCTAAGCTCCTCAATCCACTCGTTGTAAGAATGGCAATCTTCAGGAATGCTGTAGTGGGAAGTGAATGTATTAGGTTTTGCTTCAGATATAACCCATTCTAGAAATTTAATAGTTGCGCCTGGCGCACCCTTTTTTAATGACCAGCTTGTAAAACCTTCGAGAAATTCAGTATCAAAAATAGACTGTAGATTAAATTTTAAGCTTTCATTGATACAACTAGAATACGTGTAAGCTGATTTGACCTTAACTTTAAAACCGTTTTTTGAATTTGATATTCCATCGCTATCTATTGTCCAAGGTGAATTATTTGTTGCTCTAATCTCCCTCTTTTTTTGCGTATTAAGATTTGAAAACTGAACTGGATCTTTTGGTCTAGAGCTTTGTATTTTCCATCGAGAAAAGACCTCAATTTCTTTCTCGATAAAATCCGGCAAGTCTAAGCTTGGGCTTAAGGAACCATTACTCCCTCCCTGTCCTGTATTTCTGTGGAGTAAAACTAAAAACATCCCCTTCTCTAATATCCTTCCTCCTGCACCTAAGAAATCATCCATGCACTTAAATCTAGGTTGAAAATCACCTGTACTAGAGCGGTAACGACCTTTTAACCAGGATACATAACTATTTGCAAAGTTAAGTCTTGTTAGGGACTCATGTTGGCCTTCAACGTTAGGTAAGAACTCAGATTTTACGATTTCATCTGCAATTTTTTTATCTGAAAGATGTGAGCCTAGTTTCCTGTAAGCAAAAAAGCGGATCGTATCTGCAAAAGAACTGTCATCGCTGATGCTGAATGTGAAACCAGAAATTGCTTGTTTTATGTCGTTTAAGAAGCTCGGCCATTGCTTGTTTGTATTGTTTTGCGCGACCCAATTTTTCACTTCGAGTAGTGTGAGCGGAAATCCTTTGCTGCTAAATTGTTCCTGCAATCTATCGCCATCGATAAGGCCAATTTGCAGCATCTTATTGAAGCCCGCTTTGATGTTTTTAATAGAGCCAGCAGACTTTTCGATAAGCTCAATTTGCTGGCGAACATCATCAACGGTGATTAACGGTAACGTTGATGCATCGTATTTATGTTCTTCGTTATCTAATGTAATAACGGTTTCATCGTTCATAAGCTTTCCTGCGTAATGTTGCACCACTGCAAGAAAAGCACTATATTAACTGTGTCTAAAGACATTAAATATTATCAGCCCGCTTAAAACTGATATTTATATTTGGGGGGTAGCGTCAACTACCTCCCAAATAATCCTTCTAAAAACACCTGCTATATACGCTTCTCTACTAAAATATCTTTCTGAGTAAATCGTTTGAATGCTTCTTCGCTTGGCACAATATTGCGCCTGGATAAATGTTCAAGCTTCTCTAACCAGCCTTTCTGACGCAAAGCTCTAATCTCACCAGACACGGCTGTTTTCTTTGCGTAAGAAGACACTTCCGCCTGGGTCGGAGGATAGCTATTCTCCATGTACAGCTGAGATAGCGCTTCGAAAACAACTTTCTGTTTCTCAGTAAGAGGTAAAAGCATTATTTGTCTTAACCTTTAAATTTGATACTTAGAGTAGTTTTAAAGCATGTTATTGAATGTGTCAACATCAAGTGTTTATAGATTCGCCGGCATTTGGCGCTACTCAGTAACAATAATAAGTTAGATAAATAGTATATACCGTTAATACTATATATACCGTTATTACTATACATACAGTTAATACTATTAACACAGTACAGACTGTACATGTAATTCATATAGTATTGACTATTATGGCACTATATGTCGTTACTGAGTAACGAATATAAATATATTATTTAGCGTTCCTCGGTAACACATATAGATGCATTGTTTATCGTTACTGGGTAACATATATGGATGTGATATTTATCGTTCCTCAGTATATATAACTAAGAAAAGGTAATGGCGAAGTACGTTATGTGCTCGTGAATACATTGTTTAAACAACCGTTCCCCTAAGAGACAGGTACTTTCTTAGGTTTCTAAGTGAAAAGTGTCTACAGAATTAGAGTAAGATCAATTATCTGATTAGTCTTAATAGAATGTCCTGCACGAGGTTTATATGAGCATCGATACGGCCCCAAAAGCGATAATTGACTATAGCTTTACGTCTCAGTCGATTAGAAAGTTAGCGGCTGACTACGGCATATCACTCAAAACACTTGCCAGTATCATTGGGTGCACTTCGACGAAGATTTACAATAAACCGCTCAGGCTTCCTACAGGGCCGACGAGACGACTTTTGCAACTAACCGATTTAATGTGCCTAGCAACGGACTACTTTGGCTCGGTAAGTAGGGCAAAAAAATGGTTGGTTGCATACAATTTGGGTTTAGACGCCAAACCGCTCCAGTTATGCCAAACGGAGGAAGGTATCAAGAGAGTCGAAAACTCTATTTTTAGACTTGCGACTGGAATGACGGCCTGATTACTAAGGTAGGTAGCGACCTAACTTAGGCATCTTTTCGTGAGTGAGCGATTGTTCCTGACCTCTAAACTTTGAGATGCAAACTCACCTTGTGACATTTCTGACCATTCATTTTATCAGGCAAGTCTGAGTTTACCTTAATATACTCTCACAGAAAAAACCCCATATAGAAAGCCTGGTCCGGCAGAGGATCATCGGATCATATTCAATGAAAACTCAATAAGAACAAAGAGCTCTGCGTGATCTTCTTTGTGTTCCGGTGTGTTCCTACAAATAAATACGGAACATTTTAGCGGAACACTATTTTCCAAAGTAGGAACACATTGAGGAACACATAAAAAAAATAAAAACATATTTAATTCAATAGCTTATTCTTTTAACCTTTATGATGTTCCTTTGTGTGTTCCTCCTTATTAACCAATTAACTAAGCATATTTAAAGGCTTTCAGCGTTACTCTGTTCCGTTATTTACAAAAAAGATGTAAGAGATAGAATTTTTTTTCTATCCGACATTTTTCTTTGCATGGAACATAATATTAGTTAAGTTTCAAACTGAGTAACATAATAGACTTATTTTGTTGGCTTTTAAGTGTGTTTTTTATAATAATATCTTCGATTCCCCCCACTAATGGAACCTAAATTATGTTATTTGTTGTTTCTTTTCATCGCCATAGATTGTATTAGAAGAGATTTTTTGCAAAGAAAAATAACTCCGAAAAAACACTATGTTATTTACAAGCAACGAGCTTGTTTTTCCGCTCATTGACTTCGTTTAAATGCTCTAACGTGTCTCTCTCTTTTTTATCAACTGTGTTCTATCCCTAAAGCAAAGTGATCAGCTTCATGCATTTTTGAATTCATTGATTTGAGTAATTTGATGCATAATCGGTTTTTTGCAGTTGCGATTTAATGTTGTAACTTCCAACTCAACTTAATCAAAACAGGCAAATTACAGTGATCTACTGGGAATCATTTAAGCATCGGGATCTAACTTACACTCTTGAGCATCTTCATCCGATGCCCTGGGTACTCATTCAAGAAGCGAGAGGGGGAAATCCTGAGCGCACTTATCGCATTGAAACAATATTTTCATTGCACACATTTACTCGTTCAAAAGAAGCTCACCATGATGATGATTTGAGTTATTCAGATTCGAGAGAGCAGAGAACGTTTTGCTTCGAAAGATATAAGGACTCTAAACATCTACCGGCTATTATCAGAGATATGGGTATGGGGTATGTACAACATACTGGCCATCAAAACTTTTTGAGAATAGACACATCGCATGGTACGTATGAGATTTACTTTGTCGTTAGGCGCTCAAAGAAGAGAGAGTTTGATTTAGAGATCTTTGTGCAGTCAGCTTATGCCAGGAGTAAAGGCAATAGCCCTAAGGCAGGGAAGATAAAGTTTTACGTAGTTGCTTATAATACGCTGCATAATAAGCCTATAAAGCCGCCCAGACGCTAATGATGGTTCCAGAAACACAAAAGCACCCGACGAAGGTGCTTTGCTTAAAGCTAATCAGGGTCTTTCGTCATTTTTGACATATCACGCTCTTGGGCGATAACCTCGGTGAGGCGACATCAACGCTCTTCTTACGAAGACCTGTTTATACGCTGATACTGCGTATTATAACACAGTATGTGTACACTAGATCAATGTTTTTTACACGCTATGTGTACTGAGCCACGGATCTTCAATTGTATCAAATTTGTGGTTAAGCGTTATCAGCACGAGCTCTTCGCTCAACTTTTCGTGATCAGTGGTGTGTAGCTCTATTTTTTTATTATTAATAGTGCCAGTGATTGCGAAGCGACGAGAGTTATCACTTGCTGCAATTCTGCTTGATGATCGCATTTGTCTGAGAATAGTATCATCTATGATTTCACAAGCTTCAGCTGCACTGTCAGATGATAGAGATACGTCTAAGTAAAACTTGTGATGCAACGCTGAGTGATAAATTAGATTATTAGCCACCTTTGAAGCGATATGCTCAACATTTTTGTCTGCTGTGAATAGTTCTGACTTTTTGATGTGATCAAAACTTGCTACATGATCAAGCGCTTGAGTAAAAGGATTTTCAGCAGAATCGTCCAGGATTGGGGAGGCCATGTATGACATTACCATTATCGCATAACTGTTGTTTTTGAAACCGTATGTTTCAGTAAAATCTACTATCATGTTATGAGCTCTAACGTCGAGATCTATGCCCACTTTGCGGTTTCGAGGCTCCCTTTTGTGCTTAATTTTACGAAGTCGTTGCATTAATTTTCGTAAATCGTCTTTTGGGATGTTATGAAAAAGCATGTTTGCATGCTTAATGTCGTCATTATTAAATAGATTAAATCTATGTCCATATCGCAGTGCTGATTTTCTTATTTCCAAGAACACTTCTTTAGATAAGCCTTTTCTTCTTATATCTGAAGGAACGTGATCAGGGTAGTTGTCCCAAATTTTTTCATCAGATGCGTTATGATTTTTAGCGATAGTCTTTTTTTTATGCAATTCGAGATCATGATAATTCGTAGCACCCGGTGTGAATTGTTTCATAAAGAGAAACAGGTCCTGTTCCACGGATGGTATGGGGGTGTCTTTTTTGTTGAAATAATAATCGAAAAGCTCCAGAAACCTGTCTGCATCTACAGGTTTTGGCTTTCTTCCCCTTGTTTCTATTTCATCTGTCATAATATTATTGTTACCCAGTAACGTTAAATAAATCAAATTCTGCTAATGCTGTATATACCGTTTATATGGTATATACCGTTTATATGGTATTACTCAGGTGGCCTTCCAGTTTTTATTCTTTCTACTTGATCGCAGACATCTTTTAGCTCTTTGACTGACATGTCGTTAAGAGCTTTGAGCCCAGCTCTTAAGATCTCGCCTTTGTTCATCAACATCCCGGCTTTCATCAGCTTATTAATGAGTTTATGTATCAACTCATAGTCATCTTCAGGCATGGTAAAGCTGTCACGTTTGACTTTACTCGCAGCAGGTTTGTTTTTCTTTTTGTCTGCTCTTGATGTTGTTGAGGTGCTTGCGATCTTATTCTGCTGAGTGATTTTCTGTGTTTCTGTTTCAGCTTGATTAGCAAAGCTTTCTACTGCGTCATCATCGATGGCCGCTTTCCCCCGAGGTTTTACTGAAAGGCTAATAGGTTGTTTTTTTACACTCATGAGAACACCTCGTTTACAAGATTTTCTATTTCTATAGCCGCCTTCTTATCTCCCATCTCAGCCGCTGAAGCACCAGCGGCCACAGCGTCTTCATAAGATTTTCTAGTGTAAATAACAGAATCAAGTAAGCTAAAGAATTCTAGACTTGAGACGAGTGTTCGAGTTTCTTCGACTGCTTTGATGCGCGGATTGGGACGTGCTTGCGAAACAACGATGTAGCATTTTAGTTCAGCGTTCATTTCGAGCGCTTGTTCAATAAGAGATGAAACGTAAACAAGAGTTTCTGTGTCCGCCTGGGTCGGTTTTATAGGTGAGATCATCACATCAGCAGCAAGCATTGCTGTTCTGAATTCTTTACTGTCCTGGCCACCGGTGTCGACGATGACGTGATCATATTTACTTCTTAAACTATCGAGAGTCTTATAAAGATTCCCCGATTTTTCGACATAGGTTAGCTGAGGGAGCTCTGTTGACTCACGTCGAGCTGCCCAGTTCGACAAAGTTCCTTGCGTAGAGTTGCCGTCGATCATCAAAACATCTTTGCCTTGAGATGCTAGTAAAGCGCCCACGTTCATAGCGAGTGTTGATTTTCCACTTCCCCCTTTTTGTCCGCCAAACAAGACAATCATATCGACCTCTTTTTATTATATTAACCGTATAAATGGTTTTTACGGTATATACTGTTTATATAGTATATATTAAATAATT
>NZ_BAER01000145.1 GCF_000315055.1 Paraglaciecola polaris LMG 21857
AGGTTAATATTAATATTGGCATTTGTTTCGAATGCCCTATACGCCAACGTGTGCAGTCAGTTTGGATGTCCAACGGGAGCACCTGGCAGTAATGATGTGATAAAGCGCTCGATTTACACCTTGAGTAACAATCAAAACAGCAAATTTGCTGACTGGGCCGCGTATGTGGTTTCACCGCTCACAATTGACGGACCAAGTCGTTCTCGAAGCTGGCGCTCAGATCCCGAAATTGCCAAACAGTACACGTTAGAAACGGCTGATTATAAAGATGCCAATGCTCTTATTCGTACCGATCGAGGGCATCAAGTGCCTCTAGCAAGCGTTAGTAATACTGATGACTGGCGCACGACTAACTATCTTTCCAATATTACACCGCAAAGCTCAAATCTAAACCAAGGTCCATGGGTCAGATTAGAAACGGCAGTGCGAGATTTGGCACGAAAGGGGAATACTGTTTATGTGGTAACAGGGCCTTTATATGAAAGCTTTTTTGCCATGTTACCAGGCGCGGATGAACCCCATATCATCCCCTCTGGCTATTTCAAAATAGTCGCGACTATTAGTCATGTTGGTTTTATTAAGGCGTCAGCCTATGTGATGGAACAAAACAGCGCCCGCGCCGATAATTACTGTACCAAAGAAGTCACGATAGACAACATAGAAAGTCGCAGTGGGTTGAATATATTTCCCATGCTGACAAGAAGTAAGGAGTATGTACTAGAAAGCCGTTTAGGAGGCTTAAGCCTAAGCTTAGGGTGTTAACTCAAATGCCAGACACATAGCAAGCTGAGGTTTTAGGTGAATGTGGGACAGCCTAAAAAACAAACTAGTCTGAGCTTATTCGTTTTCGTTAAACCGGCCGACAATCAGCTCTTCTACGGCGTCCATAGCAAGCTGAGCGTCATTACCTTCTGATATCACTTGTATTTCTTTACCCTGGCAGCTTTCCAGCATCAATAAGCCCAAGACACTGCTGGCTGACGCGCTTTTATCACCCTGCACTATGGTAACCTCAGCGTCGAACTGGTTGGCCAATTTGACCAGTTGTGTGGCGGCTCTTGCATGTAAACCCAGCTTATTAACAATCAGTAAGGTTTTCTCCAAGCGTTCACTCATCGGTTTAGCTCGCGATGACGGATTTGCACATCTGGGTGTGATGTACTGAACGTTTTTGCTAGCATTTCAACCACATATACTGAGCGATGTTGCCCGCCAGTACAGCCGATAGCAATCGTCACATAACTGCGGTTATTACGCTCTAAATGTGGTAACCAAGTAGAAATCAAATTCTGAATTTGCCAGATAAATTTTGTGACTATGGGTTGAGCGCCAAGAAATATCTCCACTGGGGAATCAAGTCCGGTTAAATGCTTCAAATCGGGCTCCCAATGAGGATTTGGCAAAAAGCGTGCATCAAATACATAATCCGCATCTTTGGGGATGCCGTGTTTAAAACCAAAACTTTCAAACACCAATACCAAACGAGAACTCTTTTTACCAAGAATACGTTCGCGCACTAATTCAGCCAGTTGGTGGACTGATAATCTATCTGTGTCCAAGTACAAATCAGCGCGCTCAGCGATGGGTGCCAGCAATTGGCTTTCAGCTTGGATAGCACCTGACAGTGATTTGTTTTGTTTGGACAAGGGGTGTAAACGACGTGTCTCGCTAAAACGCTTGATGAGTACATCGTCACTGGC
Source organism: Paraglaciecola polaris LMG 21857 (assembly GCF_000315055.1). Taxonomy (GTDB): domain Bacteria; phylum Pseudomonadota; class Gammaproteobacteria; order Enterobacterales; family Alteromonadaceae; genus Paraglaciecola; species Paraglaciecola polaris. The sequence goes on from NZ_BAER01000145.1 coordinate 1,701, forward strand.
GTCCAAGTATAAGATCGTCATTTCCCAAGTGGAGGGTAAATAATCTAGTATCTCGACTAACTCATTGGGATCTTTGGGTAAATTTCGTACATCAATACTAACTGCTACCTGATCATATTCATCAACCACCGTATGGGTAAGGGTGGGCAACAAATTAACCGGTATATTATCAACACAATAGTAGCCTAAATCTTCCAGTGACCTCAATACAACGGACTTCCCTGAGCCTGAACGCCCACTAATGATAATAAGTTTCATATCAACTGAGTACCTGAAATAGTTCTTGATCGGTTGTGGCACTGCGCAAGTCTTTCAGCACATCTTTATCACTGAATCTTTTAGCAATCGCAGACAGTGTTTGTAAATGCTCTTTAGCTTTTTCTTCTGGCACTAATATGGCAAAAAAGATATCTACCGGCATATTATCAATAGCATCATACTGAACGGGGGGTTGACAAGTAACCAACACGGCTAACGTGGATTCAAGCCCCTTAATGCGGCCATGGGGCAAAGCTATACCGCCACCGATACCAGTACAACCCATTTTCTCTCTGCCACTTAGGCTGGCTAAAATAGTCGCCTGATCGACCTCAACAAGGTGCTGAGAGGCCACCTGACTAATGAGCTCTAAGATGCGCTTTTTACTGGAGCCCTGAACTGCGCACAATACGCAGTCAGGGTGAAGAATACTTGAAATTTCCATTATTTACCTGATGGGTTAATGGCGTTTAGCTTTCTCTTTATGCTTAATGACTTGCCGATCGAGTTTATCGATTAACCCGTCAATCGCAGCATACATATCGTTGTGTTCCATGGTGGCAAAAACATCTGCCCCATTCAAATGTATCGTCGCTTCCGCTTTTTGATTGAGCTTCTCTACATTGAGAATTACGTGAACATTGTTGATCTGATCGAAGTGTCGCTCTAGCTTGGTAAATTTAGTATCGACGTAATCTTTTAGTGAATCAGTAACGTCCACATGGTGACCAGTAATATTAATTTGCATATCGCCTCTTCCTTCTTTAATCAGCCTACAATAGGCTTTTTCGTTGGTTCGACGGGGGTATCATCAGAGATTCCCGGTATTTTGCTATTGTTCGCCTAGCAACCATAATGCCTTGATCGGCCAACAATTGAGCAATCTTGCTGTCGCTCAACGGCTTACTTGGTTTTTCTGCCGCGACCAGCTTCTTGATCAACGCGCGTATCGCCGTTGATGAACATTCTCCGCCTGTTTCAGTGGCAACATGGCTAGAGAAAAAATACTTCAATTCGAAAATGCCTCTAGGGGTATGCATGTACTTTTGGGTAGTTACACGAGAGATAGTAGACTCATGCATATCAACCATTTCAGCAACATCGTTGAGCACCATAGGCTTCATCATTTCAGGACCGTGTTCAAAAAAGCCCATTTGTTGTTGCACTATGCAGTTCGACACTTTTAATAAGGTATCGTTGCGACTCTCAACACTTTTAATAAACCATTTGGCTTCTTGCATATGCGAGCGAATAAATTGACTGTCGCTGGTGTTTTTTGCACCTCGGCTCATGGCTGCGTACTGCTGATTGACATTTAATTTCGGCAAGCTGTCAGGATTAAGTTCGACGGTCCAGCGGCCATTCTTTTTACTGACCGACACATCCGGTATGACGTATTCAGGTTCACCTTTAATTAATGCACTGCCAGGACGTGGGTTAAGAGTTTTAAGCAGGCGCATCACTTCCCGTAAGTCATCTTCTTTAAGACGTGATTTACGCATCAAAGTACGATAATCCTTGCTGCTTAGCAGATCAGCATATTCGCTTATCAACGTTTTGGCTTCTTCTAACCACGGGGTGTCAGGAGCAAACTGGCGTAATTGAACTAACAAGCATTCTTGTGGCGTTCGCGAACCAGAGCCAATAGGGTCGAACATCTGAATACGTTTGAGTACGCACTCGACCTCATCAAGTTCTATTTCTTCATCATCCATACTCGCCAATACGTCTTCAGCACTCATGGTCAAATAACCAGATTCATCTATGGAATCAATGATTGCCGTTGCAATGGCGATATCTGTTTCACTAAAATGAGTTAAACGCATCTGCCATAAAAGGTGATCTTGGATATTATCCGTGGTTTCGCCTTGAAAAATTTGTTCATCGTCTCCCGCAGCACCACTTGAGATGCTCGATGCTGGGGCAGAAGATGCACTGATATATTCATCCCAAGTGGTATCCATAGGTAAATCTTCTGGAATATCATTTTTCTCTAGGGCTTCACTGGCATCTATGTTGTCACTACTCGTATCAACGACTTCGTTACTTTCTTTTGATGCTGGGTCCAGTGAATTATCGTTAAGTGCACTGTCGCCAGATTCTTGGTCAGTAGGCTCTTCTATCTCCAAAAGCGGATTCGAATCCAAGGCTTCTTGAATTTCTAGCTGTAAATCGAGCGTAGACAACTGTAGCAAGCGTATAGCTTGCTGCAGTTGCGGAGTCATAGTGAGTGATTGACTAAACTTTAATTGTAAAGAGGGTTTCATTTACTTCTTTATTTTGTCCGTTGCAAACTGATTAATACGCTGTGGTTGATTCGATAACATTGTAAATATCATACCAAGCGCCTGAGTATTATCTCGATAAAATGAGCAGCTTTTCCAGTCTAACTATAGCCTGAATTGTTCGCCTAGGTATACATCTCTTACACGTTGATCGCTTAATACTTCTTCTGCCGTTCCGGAAGCGATAAGTTCACCGTGACTCACTATATAGGCCTTCTCACATACATCGAGTGTCTCTCTAACATTGTGGTCAGTTATCAAAACACCAATACCACGGTCACGCAAATGTTGAATAATTTTTTTAATGTCATTCACTGAAATAGGATCAACACCAGCAAAGGGTTCATCGAGTAAAATAAACTCAGGGTCAGCTGCTAACGCTCTAGCAATCTCGACTCGTCTACGCTCACCGCCAGATAAACTCATGCCAGCGCTGTTTCGAATATGGTTAATATTAAACTCATCCAATAATGAATCAGCTTGCTCTTCTCTTTGCTCTGAGCTGAGCTCTTTGCGCGTTTGCAAGATAGCCATTAAGTTCTGATGCACAGTCAACTTACGAAAAATAGATGCTTCCTGTGGTAAGTAACCAATTCCCAGCCGGGCCCGCATATGCATGGGCTGAAGCGTCAAATCTTGCTGATCAATAGAAATTTGGCCTTTATCCAGTGGCACCAGCCCCACAATCATGTAAAAAGTGGTCGTTTTACCGGCCCCATTTGGGCCTAATAATCCGACGATTTGGCCAGTTGAGACCTCAAGACTGACATCCCGTACGACCTGACGAGATTTATAGGATTTAGCCAAATGGGTAGCTTTTAACGTGGCCATTATGGATTTACATCCTGTTTAGGCTGCTCTGCTGGGTTGACGATGTTATTTTCCACAGGCTTTTTCTCGTTATCTGCCGCCGATTTTTTTGATGGTTGGAAAATAGTAATCACTCGCCCACTTTTTTCACCTTCACCTTGGGCGACAATTTGCTCGAGTTCCATATTAAAGACAATAGACTCACCTTTTACACTGCTATTATTTTGCTTGAGTTGGGCATCACCCTCTAGCGTTAGGGTGCGTAAATCACGACGATATTCGATTCGATTTGCCGACGCTTCAATACTGCCACCTTGCTCTTGTTGTTGAGTGTATTTCGCCGGCTTACCAGTGGCGATAAAAATTTCATTTCCTTCACCCTTACTGGCATCCACTTCCACTTCATCTGCGTATACGTTCAAGCTACCTTGATTAATATGCACATCTTCTCGGAAAATAGATTTTTTAGTTTTACCATCGCCAAACTGAAATTTCGAGTCCACTTTTATGGCTTGCGTAAAGTCCTCTTTGCCGGCCAAGCTCATTGGGGAAAACGTCAATGTTGCTAAGGCAACTAAGCTAAGGCTGAGGTTGATAAATGGTTTGCACATGATCAAGTAACTCATATTGTTGGGTGGTTAAATTGGCTCTAAAACCGTTGCTGTTAATCACATAGTGCTGACCAAATATTTGTACGGGCTGGTCAGACTCCATGGTTTTGTCGATCAAGTTTATTTCGATGAAATCCGTGCGAATGGTGCGAGCAAATCCTTGCTCATCCTGATTGCGTATCTCGACATTATTCTCTAATTGAATCCGATTGTCTTCATACAAAGTACCGTCTTTAGCCGACACTTGCCATGGAGACGTCTGAGAAGCAACAAATATAGTATATTGAGGCTGCTTAAATAGCGTAAAACCGAGCATATCAAAGTGCTCCATCTTAGTGGCGAACACTTGATGGCTTAAGCGACCGTCTTTGTCAAACAAGGTACTTAACATTTCGCTCGCTTGATAGTTGGGTTGCCAAGCTGTCTCAGTTTCAGTTTGTGGAGTTATGTCCTCATCCGCCAACCAATCAGGTAAATTGGTTGCAATGACTAAGATAAACAGTAAACCGATACTGAGCGTAACGCGATTCATATGCTAGTTCCTGTCACTTTATTTAGCTTACCTTTTGCGTGCAGTATTAAATCACAAACTTCACGCACGGCGCCAAAGCCACCGTTAATCTGGGTAATGTACAGGGCTTGTTTTTTCACAAACGGGTGAGCGTCACTGGTGGCTATCGCAATATGACTCAAGTCAAACATGCCGATGTCGGGCATATCATCACCCATTGATGCGGTGGCTTCTTTACCTATTTTGAGCTCTCGTTGCAGCGCAGCAAGTGCGGTATCTTTAGCTTCGCATCCTTGAATAATATGCTTTACGCCTAAAGCGGACATCCTTTGCTGGACGATTTTCGACTCACGCCCAGTAATAACGGCAACGTGAACGCCAATATTCATTAACGCTTTGACACCAAAGCCGTCTCGGGTATGGAAGGCTTTGAGTTCCTCGCCAGCATTCCCCATGTAAATACGCCCGTCGGAAAACACCCCGTCAACATCACAGGCAAGTAACCTAATTCGTGAAAATTTATCCATCAAAGACGAAGATTTGCAGCCGTAAAGTGTATTGATATCACTCATTAAATGACCCCCGCAGCTAACAAAGTCTGCATGTTAATTGCGCCAACTGGCAGATGTGCTTCATCAACGATGAACAATGAGCTAATTTTACGTTTTTGCATGACATTCAACACTTCCGCGGCAAGCGTTTCTTGGGAAGCGGTAATGCAATTGGCTGTCATCACGCTTTCAATACTTACGGTATGAATATCAACCCGTGCATCGAGCACTCTGCGTAAATCGCCGTCCGTGAAGATGCCCAACAGATGCCCGTCATCAGCGATGATACCCGCCATGCCCATTCCTTTCCGAGAAATTTCGAGTAACGCCTGACTGATCGTTTGCTGAGTCGTTACCAATGGCAGCAACTCACCTTTACACATAATATCTTCTAGCTTAAGCAGCAACTTTCTACCTAATGCGCCACCAGGGTGCGAAAGGGCGAAATCATCCGGTGTGAATCCTCTTGCATCGAGCAAAGCAACAGCCAAGGCATCTCCCATCACGAGAGTAGCTGTCGTGCTTGCGGTAGGAGCAAGCCCTAAAGAACAGGCTTCTTTTTCAACTTTAATGCACAGGTTAACATCAGCATATTTACCCAGTGAGCTCTGGGGGTTGTTAGACATGGCAATAATAGCGATCCCGCGGCGTTTGACTACGGGTAACAATGCTAGCAACTCAGTGGTTTCTCCTGAGTTAGAAATGGCCAACAAAACGTCTTGTTCTGTTAACATGCCTAAATCGCCGTGGTTAGCTTCCCCCGGGTGCATGAAAAAAGCCGGTGTACCTGTGCTCGCTAACGTAGCGGAAATCTTATGGCCTATGTGCCCGGATTTACCCATACCGCAGACCACGACTTTGCCTTTACAATTTTTCATTAACTCACATGCGGCGACAAAATTTTCGTCTACGTATTGGGTAAGTTGCGCTATTGCTTGCCCTTCAATTTCCAGCACACGCAGAGCTGATTGAATGTAATTTACCTGACTCATACTGAATTAGCCTTGGTTAAATACGAAGTATTGATAAGCAACGAAACATCCTAGAAACGCCAAGGCTTCAAAACGATTAATCCGTCTTGTACCTCGTAAATTAAAGCAAAAGATCACTAACAAAAAGCTTAGCCCGAGCATGGTGTAAATATCACGACTCGCGGCATCAGGATCGACAGGCCCTGGGGCAATCAAGCCAGGCATCGCCATTACCGCTAAAATATTGAAAATATTCGAACCAATGATATTACCCAGCGCTAAATCGTCTTCCCCTTTTAACACACCAGCTATACTCGCGGCCAATTCAGGCAAACTGGTACCAATAGCAATAATGGTCAAACCGATCACTAAATCGCTTAAGCCAAAATGGTGGGCAATTACCACAGCCGAATTAACCATGAAGTGGGCGCTTAGCGGTAACAAGACTAAGCCCACTAATAACCAAATAACTGCTTTTTTAGTTGGTACTCCGTCAGGCACTTCGTCATGCGTTTCTTGCTCTAGTGGATCACCTTTTTCCATGTGATAAGACATCCAAGCCAAACCACCTATGGTGAAAAAGAATAAAACAAACAACACTAGACCTTCACTCAGAGACAAATATAAGTCAGCTAAGAAATATGTCGCTAATAACGACACTGCCAACAAAACGGGCATTTCTCGCTTTAACGTAGTGGATGCAACCGTTAATGGTTTAAGTAACGCTGTTAAGCCTAAGACTAAGGCGATATTGGTAATGTTTGAGCCAATTGCGTTTCCTATAGCGGTATCTGTATTGCCGCTTAAAGAGGCGGTTGCCGAAACCATAATTTCCGGTGCAGAGGATCCCATGGCCACTATGGTTAAACCGATGATCATCGGCGAAATGCCCATATTTCTAGCCAGGGCGGATGATCCGTATACGAATCGATCTGCTCCCCAGCTCAATACCACTAACCACAACAAAAATAACAATGCTTCAACTATCACGAAAACTCACTTATTTTTTAACCAATACCCAATTGTCGCAAAAAGCACTGCCTTTGCCTATTGATTGTGTGACAAATAAAACGGCCCATTACAAATAAGAATGAACGATAATTATTCTATTCAGGTCTTCTAGTTAATGCTTTAAGATCTGATTTACCCTACCCTTTGTGGCATTGGGCGCTATGTTCGAAAAATACGAATATAACTTGTTACTTTTTGGCTTTGAGGTTTGCTCTTGAAAAAACGTATAATGCCGCCAATTAACCTCCCCCAGATAGTAAGTATTTGGTTCATCTGATAGGAAGACAATAGGCTTAATGGAAAATTTGCTAGAAATAGACAACCTAACCTTCTCTCGAAGTGGTCGTATTATCTATGATGATATTTCGTTGCGCATCGTAAAGGGGAAAACCACGGCGATTATGGGCCCAAGTGGTATAGGTAAAACCACTATGCTGCGTTTGATGGGTGGCCAGCTAAAACCTGACAGTGGAGATATTCGCTTTAAAGGTGAGTCTATACAAAGCATGAGCCGCAACCGCTTGTTTACCGTTAGACGCCAAATGAGCATGTTATTCCAAAGCGGCGCACTGTTCACGGATATGACGGTGTACGACAATATTGCGTTTCCGTTACGGGAACATACAAAGTTATCCGAAGCAGAGATTAAAACCTTAGTACTGTTAAAATTACAGGCCGTTGGTTTACGTGGTGCAGCAGATTTAATGCCAGCTGAACTGTCTGGTGGAATGGCGCGCAGAGCAGCCCTTGCCAGAGCAATAGCGCTGGATCCTGAGCTAATCATGTACGATGAACCCTTTGCAGGACAAGATCCGATTTCAATGGGCGTATTAGTCAAACTAATCAAAGCATTAAATGATGCTCTACAACTGACAAGCGTGGTAGTCACCCACGACGTCACAGAAGTACTTACCATAGCAGACTATATTTACATTTTGGCTGAAAAGAAGGTAATAGGCAGTGGTACACCAGAGCAAATCAAGCAAAGCGATTCGCCTCTTGTGCAACAATTTTTGAAAGGACACGCAGATGGTCCAGTTCCCTTTCATTACCCCGCCGACGAACTTGAACTTACCTTTTTAGGAGCGAAATAGATGCAGTGGTTGGCGAATATCGGACGTAGCGCAATCGACACAGTCGGTTCGTTTGGCCGGGCGTTCTTAATGTTAATGGGGGCGATTATCGCCAAACCCCAGTTAATAAAAAACACCCCTTTAACCATAAAACAGATATATGTAGTCGGTGTTCAGTCACTGTTAATCATAGTGGTCTCAGGATTGTTCATTGGAATGGTCATGGCATTACAAGGTTATACTATATTAGTCGGCTATGGCGCTGAAGGCAGTCTGGGCCCAATGGTAGCCCTTTCCCTATTGCGAGAATTAGGCCCCGTTGTGACCGCCTTATTATTTGCTGGGCGCGCAGGGTCAGCCTTGACCGCGGAAATTGGTTTAATGAAGGCGACTGAGCAGTTGAGCAGTTTGGAAATGATGGCAGTGGATCCCCTGCGACGCGTGGTTGCTCCACGGCTATGGGCGGGTATTATTTCTATGCCTATGCTAGCAATAATTTTCAGCGCGGTCGGCATATTAGGCGGCCATATCGTCGGTGTGGATTGGTTAGGCGTCGATGCAGGCAGCTATTGGTCTATCATGCAGTCCAGTGTCGACTGGAACAAAGATGTGGTGAACGGCATCATAAAGACAGTTGTGTTTGCTTTTGTTATCACGTGGATAGCGATATTTAAAGGGTACGATGCCATTCCCACCTCAGAGGGGATAAGCAAGGCAACCACTGAAACCGTGGTATTTTCATCTTTAGCTGTGTTAGGACTGGACTTTATCCTAACCGCATTAATGTTTGGTATAGAGTAGGAGTATAAGAGTAATGTCCTCACGGAAAGTAGAAATTATGGTTGGTTTGTTTGTGGTATTAACCATAGCAGCCGGTTTGCTAATAGCCCTTAAAGCGGTTAATCAGGGCATGTCTAGCGGCACTGACACCTACACTCTGTATGCCAAGTTTGACAATATAGGCGGCCTTAAGGCCCGCTCGGCAGTAAAAGTCGGCGGCGTAACCGTAGGAAGGGTCGATAGCATCAACCTAGATTCTGATGGTTATACACCTGTTGTTGCCCTTAAAATTTCGCAACAGTACAACAAATTTCCTGAGACAAGCTCGGTATCTATTTTGACCTCGGGTTTATTGGGTGAACAGTATGTTGGTTTTCAGCCGGGTTTTAGTATAGATGGCATTGCCGATCTCGCAGAAGGTGATTATATTTCAGACACCAAATCTGCACTCGTCTTAGAAGACTTAATAGGTCAATTCCTGTTCAGTAAAAATGATTAATTTATAACTTTTGGATTTTAAATACCCTATGAAACAATTAAGCCGAATATTTAGCGCTGCAATCATCTTGATTTTTAGCGGTGTTGCCACCGCTGAAGAAGTGAACCCTTATAAGTTACTGGAAGATGTTGCGACAGAAACCTTCGATCGCATAAAAAATGAGCATAGTGAAATTCAGAAAAACCCTGAAATTTTACGCGATATTATTGAGCAAGACTTGCTACCGCACGTTGACTATAACTTTGCCGCACTAAAGGTCTTGGGTAAACATTTCAGAACGGTTCCAAAAGACAAAATACCTGAATTCATTCAAGTTTTTCGTCAATATTTAATTACCACTTATGCCCTAGCATTGACCTATTACAATGGCCAAGAAGTGGTATTTCAACCTATGCGTGACACTCCAGACGACAATACAGCAACCGTTCGAGCGGTAGTCAAAGAACCTGGCCGTCCAGATATTAAAATTTCGTTCAAGTTACGCAAGAACACGAAAACCAACGAATGGAAGGCCTATGACATGGTCGCCGAAGGGATCAGCTTGTTATCGAGCAAACAAAGTGAATTTGAGTCTATTTTACGCCAAGACGGCATTCAAAAAGTGATTGATATTATGAAAGAAAAAATTGCTCAGCCTATTACCCTTGAGCAAAGCAAAAAGGAAAACTAAGTGAGTGTAAGCACGTCACAGATCACGGTCGAGAATCCCCAAGGTACCCCTGAGTGTTTCATACTCAAGGGGCGCCTCAATCGTGAAACGATCCCGAGCTTCTGGCCTAATAGTTTGCAGCAGTTGAAAAATGCAACATCGAGTCAAAAACCGCTTATTCTAGACTTTGGGCATGTTGACCATATAGATACGGCAGGCCTTGCATGGTTAATTAATTTAATACGTGACGCTAGAGGGCAGAATATTCAATTCAGTGTGGTCAATCCCCCAGAGACCCTATTAAATTTAGCTAAAATAAGCGACGTTGACGGCTTTTTACCGTTACAATGACCGTTTAATCTTAATATTAGGAAAGCTATGCAAAATTCTGAAATCGAACAGTTACTCATCGAAAAACTCGGTTTAGCTGAAGCCCATGTAACTGGTGATGGTTCTCACTTCCAAATTATTGCGGTGAGCGATCAATTTGAAGAAATGAGCCGAGTTAAAAAACAGCAGTTCGTTTACGCCCCGTTAAGCGACATTATTGCTCAAGGTACGATGCACGCCATTTCGATCAAAACGTTTTCTGAAAAACAGTGGAAACGAGAACGTCTTCTCAATATGCCTCAGTAAACTGGTACTCTGTGCAGACATTATTCTGCGCAAGAATTCACCCTGTCGTACAATTCATAAGAGCAATTTCAATGGACAAACTACTTATTAAAGCGTCGAAGCCTTTACAAGGCTCAGTACGTATTTCCGGCGCTAAAAACGCGGCATTACCTATTTTAATGTCGAGTATTTTAGCCGACTCTACTTGCTACTTTGATAATGTACCAGAGCTAAGAGACATCAATACCAGTCTCGCCCTATTGGCTGAATTAGGCGCAGATGCTAAGCGGGTTTCTGGCCATTCAGTAGAAATTGATCCAAGTTCAATTAACAACTGCAACGCCTCTTACGATTTGGTTAAAACCATGCGCGCATCTATTTTAGTGCTGGGACCATTATTGGCCAAATATGGTGAAGCCAATGTCTCCTTACCCGGAGGTTGCGCAATCGGCGCTCGCCCAGTGAATCTGCACCTGCAAGGGTTGGAGAAAATGGGTGCTAAAATTGATGTTGAAGCAGGATATATCCGCGCCAAGGTAGAAGGTCGTCTAAAAGGCGCTAACATATTTATGGATATGGTGAGCGTAGGCGCTACAGAAAACCTAATGATGGCAGCTTGCTTAGCTGATGGCGAAACCGTGTTAGAGAACGCCGCCAGAGAACCAGAAATTGTCGACTTAGCCAACTGCTTAAATGCTATGGGGGCTAAGGTCAAAAATGCGGGCAGCGACAAAATTCGCATTCAGGGTGTTGAGCGCTTGCAAGGCTGTCGTTATACCGTGCTACCCGATCGTATTGAAACAGGCACGTTTCTAATTGCTGCGGCTGTGACAGGTGGTAAAATCCGATGTGAAAATGCGGCTCCTGAAACCCTGGATGCCGTTTTAGATAAACTGGTAATGGCCGGCGCTGTCATCACAACAGGCGAAGATTGGGTTGAGCTTGATATGCAGGGCCATACGCTGAAAAGCGTAAACATCAAAACGGCACCACATCCAGGTTTTCCAACCGACATGCAAGCTCAATTTGTCGCGTTAAATTGTGTGGCGGAAGGCACGGGCGTAGTCACTGAAAATATTTTCGAAAACCGCTTCATGCATGTACCGGAACTCCAACGTATGGGAGCCAAAATAGATTTGGAAACCAACAGCGCTGTTTGTCACGGAGTATCTAGCTTAAAAGGCGCCCAAGTGATGGCAACCGATTTACGTGCATCGGCTAGTTTGGTCATTGCTGGATTAGTCGCGGAAGGGGAAACTATTGTCGATCGAATTTATCATCTAGACCGTGGCTACGAGCACATAGAAACAAAGCTTAATGGCTTAGGCGCTAATATACAGCGTATCAAATAACCTAAACATTAGAACAGCTTGGTATTTTAGCGCACCGTCAATCGATACACTAAAATAACAAGCTATTCTGACCTGTTATGGTGTACCGAGCTCTGCCACTACAACCGTTAACGTCTCTAATTTACCACCACGACTCACTTCTACTTGTAGCTCAGATCCAGGTTTGGTTTCCGCAATAAAGTCCAAGGTCTGCGTAACACTATCAGTTGGCTGACCATTAATCGCTAACATCACATCATCGGTTTTGATACCTCCGCGATCAGCAGAACTGCCAGGCGTCACACTAGTGATCAAAATACCTGAACGGCCGTAAACCTCCGCCGCTCCAACGCCTAATTGACCCCGTGTAACCCGGCCATTCGCCACAATCTCATCCATCACTTTCTTCGCTAATCCATAAGGGATAGCAAACGACACACCATCGACTTCTTTGACTCGGCGTTGACTATCTAAGGTCTTAAAATTAGCATTATTAATACCAATTAAATTACCGTTGCTATCAATTAAAGCTCCACCTGAGTTGCCTTCATTGAGCACGGCATCCATCTGAATGAAATCAAAATACGCAGCTAGCCCGTTACGCCCAACACGGCTAACAACACCTTGAGTAATGGTTTGACCTAAATTATAGGGGTTTCCTATGGCAAGCACTAAGTCGCCAACACGGGTATCTGGGTCGGCTAATTGAGGAATAACATGTAAATTATCTTCGGCTACTTTCAACACGGCTAGATCCGTATAAGGGTCATAGCCAATAATTTGTGCCTCAGCTCTACGACCGTCTTGTAGACCAACTAAAATGCTATTAGCGTTCGCGATTACATGTAAACAAGTCAGAATAAGACCATCTTCGCTCATGATCACGCCAGAGCCTAAGCTAGTACGCTCAACCGCTTGGCTGCGATTATAAATACTGCCACTCTCTATCGACTGACTGTAAATATTGACTACCGCAGGGCCAGAAACATTAACCGCATGATTAAAGCTAAGCTTATCGGACGTTTGCCGGACGGGGTTGAACATCGATAGATTTAAACCGCTACCGTGGCGAAGATCAGGCACCAGAAGGAGTATCACCCCGGAGATGATGACACCGACAAAAGCCGATTTAATCAAAAAAGTTAATGAATCTTTCAAGGGACCTGCTAATAAAAGCTTACTTATCAGAGGTTAAGAATAACACTGTCGGGAAAGAGTTAATAGCAGCCCATCACCGAGGCTGCTATTAAATCGATAAAACTAGCGGATTACTAAATAAAGAGTCGACACTCCGCGCTTAACATTGAGCGCAATGACTCCTTTTGATTCATCAAGGGCATTACGTAAATCCATTACGTTGTCGATTTTATGACGATTGACACCAATAATCACATCACCATCTTGCAGACCAATCAATGACGAAGGTGAACGAGCAATCAATTCCGAAATAACCACTCCATCAACGCCCTGTTGGGTTTTACCGTTGGTTAACGTTGCGCCTTCCAGAGCAGGATGGATCTCTTTTGCCGCCACAGTGCTTTGCGTAGCATCGCCTAATACGACTTGTACTTGCTCTTCTTTACCTTTGCGTAACAAGGTCAGATTGACTTTAGTACCTGCGCCTTTACTACCAATTTTAGCCCTAAGCTCTAAAAAGCTTGTTACCGGACGGCCTTCGATTTCAATAATGATATCACCGGCTTGAATACCGCCTTTATCTGCTGCTGAGCCTTCAGAAACTTCACTTACGAAGGCTCCACGGCTCACATCCAGATTCATTGCTTCCGCTAGACCGGAGTCTACGTCCTGCCCGAGGATACCGAGCAAACCTCGGCGTACTTCACCGAATTCAATAATTTGATCGACCAAGCTTTTCATCATATTTGCTGGGATCGCAAATCCGATACCGACGTTGCCACCATTAGGGCCAAAAATCGCGGTGTTGATACCCACTAGTTCACCATTGAAGCTGACCAATGCACCGCCCGAGTTGCCACGGTTAATTGCGGCGTCGGTTTGAATAAAGTTTTCGTAACCACCAATGTTTAGGCCTGAACGACCCAATGCACTAACAATACCTGAGGTCACTGTTTGGCTCAAACCAAAGGGGTTACCGATCGCTACGACGAAATCACCGACTCTTACTTTGTCAGAATCCGCGAGTGGAACCGCAACTAAGTTCAGGTTATCCGTTTCGATTTTCAATAATGCGATATCGCTTTGCTCGTCAGCGCCAAGTTTTTTGGCTTTTATTTCACGGCCATCATTCAGCTTAACTGTGATTTCATCGGCATTTTCGACTACGTGATTGTTGGTCACTATGTAACCTTTATCTGCATCGATAATAACGCCTGAACCTAACCCTTTGAAGGGACGCTCTTGCACCTGCTCTCCGTTGCCGCCGAAAAAACGACGGAACATTTCAGGTACTTGTTGGCGGGAAACTTGTGTGCCTTCCACTGAGATAGTGACTATCCCCGGTGTGGTTTTTTCCAACATGGGAGCCAAGCTTGTGACGGGTTCATTATCACTTGAAAAAAATGGCAAGGCAGCGTTTGCTGAACCAGCAATCATTAAGCTTGCCGCAAAAACACAACTGGTAATGGCAGTGCGGTTAATAACTTTACTCATTTAACGATAACTCCATGGGTGACTAATTAGCTTAAATAAACACAACAAAGACTGCTGGCTTCTTTAAAAAGTTCCCAGCAAAATTTTTGTTAAGTTATTTCGATTGCTTTTCAGGAGTAGTGCCTTCTGTTCCACTAAACAAACCAGAACTCTGATTTGAAAAATCCAGCGGCTGCACATCAGCACTGTCTTTAACACGCTTTACGGTTTGCTCTTTATGCTGCAGAAAAGGCGAAGCATGCTCACCGAAAAAACTAACGTTACTGCCCTGAGCGTCAATATTTAAAAGCTCCAAGGACTTTTCATAACTGTCTATATTCCGATTCAACACTTGGCATTGTTGCTCAAGTTGAGCAACTACTTTGCGGCTTTCTGCTACGTGTGAAAACGACTGCTGAACCAAAACGTCTTTCAACGTCTGTTCCTTTTGGCTGTCTTTTGACGATTTTGCGCTATCTAGGTAGACATATTTTGCAACAAAGAAACCAATCACCGCGCCAACCAGCACTAAAACCACACCAATTAACCAATCCATATTTACTCCAATAATAAGGTTGTGAAAGTAACATTCGCTTAAAATGCGTAATATCACTCAACTCTACAATAGTCAGCGACAAAAATTTATAAACTATGCACTGCTTGCTGCGCAAAAAACGCCATGTTTTGATATTATACCCCCTGCCATGCATTTATGCGGTCATTAAATTTGTATTCAATACCTCAACATCTTCTGTATCGTAAATTTTAAGGTTATTCAGTTAAAGGAAAAACACGCCTAATGTCAGCCTCAACCCCTTGGCAAAAATATCAACAAGACTTACTGCGCGAAGACTTCCACTCAGATCCCGCGCAAGCCAACGCTGTCAAGCAATTACAGCGTTTGTTCGACGAGCTTGTCGAGCCAACACGTGAGCCGAGCCTGTGGACCAAAATAAAGTTTGTTATTGGTCAAAATCCGCAAAAAAGAGCCATTAAGGGCTTATATTTTTGGGGGGGTGTTGGTCGGGGCAAAACTTATCTAGTCGATACCTTTTATGACTGCCTACCCTTTGAAAAAAAGGTACGTGTGCACTTTCATCGATTTATGCATAGAGTACATGAAGAATTGAAGACCCTTGGGGGGAAATCCGACCCACTAAAGATTATCGCCGCTAAGTTTGCCAGTGAAGCCAAGGTCATCTGTTTCGATGAATTTTTTGTTTCGGATATTACCGATGCGATGATTTTAGGCACCCTGATGGAAGAAATGTTTGCCCGAGGAATTGTCCTTGTCGCTACATCTAATATCATTCCAGACGAGTTGTATCGTAATGGCTTGCAACGCTCGCGTTTTCTGCCTGCCATTGAATTAATTAATCAAAATACCCAGGTTGTGAACGTAGACAGTGGAATTGACTATCGGTTACGTACCTTAAAGCAAGCCAAGATCTATCATTACCCGTTAGATCAGTCTGCCACCGAAAATCTATCCACCTATTTTAGCCAGTTGGCACCAGAAGAATGTCAGCACGATACCGCGATAACCATAAAAGGCCGCCAGATCCCTACGTTGCACAGCGCGGAAGGCGTCGCTATGTTCGAATTTAGAGCTTTGTGTGATGGTCCCCGTAGCCAAACCGACTACATGGAGTTAAGCCGATGTTATCATTCAATTTTACTGGCCAACGTTGAGCAAATGGGACAGGTAATCGACGATATCGCCCGACGTTTCATCGCCATGGTAGATGAGTTTTATGAACGTAACGTCAAACTCATAATGTCAGCGGAGGTTCCATTAGAAGATCTTTACACCGAGGGAAGTTTGAACTTTGAATTTCGTCGCTGCCTAAGTCGTTTAAAAGAAATGCAATCCCACGATTATTTAGCGACTGAGCATCTACCATAAACGAACCCGTTGAACGAGTCATAAGCCCGTGAAAGGGTTTTGTACAATTTGCCTGTTTATCGGTAAAATCTCGGTCATATCATTATATTTGTATAAAAAAAGAGAACATTAATGGGCAGAAAGTTTGAAGTACGTAAGGTTTCCATGGCAAAAACTGCCGGCGCTAAAACCAAAGTCTATTCAAAATACGGTAAAGAAATATATGTCGTCGCTAAAAACGGCGGCCCTGATCCACAGGCTAACCTGTCATTGCGTCGCTTAATCGATAAAGCCAAAAAAGATCAGGTTCCTAGTCACGTTATTGATAAAGCCATTGATAAAGCCGCTGGTGGCGCAGGCGAAGATTTCACTCCCGCACGTTACGAAGGCTTTGGTCCCGGTGGTTGTATGGTGATTGTTGACTGTCTAACAGATAACAATAACCGCACCATCACAGATGTGCGTAACTGCTTTACTAAGACAGGTTCTAAAATTGGCGTTACCGGTACTGTTAGCCACATGTTTGATCATCAGGCTGTTTTTTCATTCCCAGGTAATGATGAAGATGCAGTATTAGAAGTATTGATGGAAGCTGATGTAGATGTGACAGAGGTAGAATGTGAAGACGGCATGATTACAGTCTTCGCACCGCACACCGAATATTACAAAACACGCACTGCGTTGACTGACCATAACCCTGAGCAAGAGTTTGAAGCAGAAGAAATCACCTTTGTCCCGCAAACTGAAAGCGCGGTTTCTGGTGAAGACGTCGCTATGTTCGACAAATTCATGGACATGTTAGAAGACTGTGACGATGTGCAGGACGTTTACCACAATGCCGTGGTAGAGCGCGAAGAGGAAGAATAAACCCCCTCAGCTAATTCAGAACAGTAAAGTTATCTTAAAACACCGTCAAATTGACGGTGTTTTGGTATCAACAATATCCTAGTTGCACCGAATCTGTTACAGCCTCAGAAATTATTGCGCTGCTAGCGCAACCATTTCATCTAACACACCTAGCAATAGCTTCGCGCCTGTACCCGATGCGATTCCATCAAATACATTCTCAACATTTTTACCTTGCTGACCGCAGGCTAAATCACTGATTGAGCAAATAACTACCCAATCAACATCATTAGCGGAGTAAACCTGCGCCACTGCAGCAGATTCCATTCCAGATACATCTGCGTTGAATACTCGGCGAATCCATTTTCGGTACTCTGCATTATCTAAAAACACTGAGCCAGTTGCACCATTACCACCTACTTTGACATGAATAGACTTGCCCGATGGCATCGCAACAAGACTCCCTTTTTCAACCGCTTTTTTAGTTAACTCGAGTAACTCTTTAGAAGCTGTGAAATAAGGCATCTGGCGGGGATTTCCCCGCGCTCTTTAATGACTGCCATTTATTCAGGATGAATAAAGCCAAAGTTCTCATAAACGGGTGAATGTGGGTCTTGTTTACGACGCTCTAAAAACGACGCTAAAGATTTTTCATAATAGTCAGTTAGTACACACTCACCGTTGTTTTCGGGATCGAGGTCAGGATTAACATACACAGACTCATCATGAAAATACCATCTCGCCGGAACAGCAATATCACCAGGAGTGAACTCGGTACTAATCGCCGTTGCAATCCCCATCATAATCACCCTATCAATAGAGAAGTAATCCAGCGCCAATTGCATCGTCATCCCAGCGATAAGCACGCTTATTGCGGTGGTAAAAATAACAATGGGCTTGCCTTTATAAGTACCTAATTGATATTTCCCTCTTGGAAGGTAACGGTTTCGTGGATCCTCGCATCTGCTAATTTAGCAATGGCTGTATCGATGGCTTTAATTTCGGGCTCGTATACTGCGACAATGGCCGTCCACTTATTCTTCACGTCAAACGCACGAGGACCATATTCAGTAGAGACATGTTGTGCATCGACAGTTGCACTGACAAATAAACTTGAGATAAAAGGAATACGTCACGTTCACACCTGTTGGGGGCGTATATGACAAAAACCTGCCAATACATATGCGTATTGGCATGCTAAAAAGTTAACGAAGGCGTTATTTTCCGATTAAACGTAGAAATTCATTGCGGGTGGCATCTGATTTACGCATCGCGCCTAACATCACTGAGGTCACCATAGAAGAGTTTTGCTTTTGTACACCCCGCATGGTCATACACATGTGCTTGCCTTCCATTATAACGCCAACGCCAGCAGCACCTGTCACTTCTTGAACGGCATCCGCTATTTGCTTGGTTAACCCTTCTTGGATCTGCAAACGGCGAGCATACATGTCCACAATACGTGCAAACTTAGACAGCCCTAACACCTTTCCTTTGGGTAAATAAGCGATATGGCATTGACCAATAAACGGCAATATATGGTGCTCACACAATGAATAATATTCAATATTTTGTATCACAACCATTTCGTCGGTATCGGCTTCAAATATGGCACCGTTTACCACGTCACTCAGGTTCTTTTGATAACCATTGGTCAAAAACTGCATCGCTTTCGCAGCACGTTTGGGCGTATCTACTAAACCACCCCGCTTGGTATCTTCACCTAAAATTGAAAGAATTTGCGAGTAATGGTGGGTTAAATCATCTGACATTAAATCTGACTCTGTAATAAAAAATAGACCGAAGGCGTTGAAGAACAGTTAACTTGAGGTTAGGGCTATACTAGCGCGCCATATAATCGTCGAATGATAGCATTTTCTTTGCTCTAGGATAAATGCCTGATGCCACATCTGTGTCATATTCGTTATGCCAAATCATCTCGTGTCATAACTAAGTAACCT
>NZ_BAER01000144.1 GCF_000315055.1 Paraglaciecola polaris LMG 21857
GGTAGCTTAAGTCCGACTACTAAGGTGGCGTCATCCTAAAGCGCTGCCGCGCAAAAGCGACTCAGCAGCAAACCTTCACAAAGTGGATTCCCAGCCCTTCGCAGAGCTCAGGTAGTTCAAGCGGCAGGATCTAGGTTCCTAAAAGCCCCGCTTTCACCCCATGCTCGGCATCCGATACGAGACAACGCGGTTGGTGGAAGACACTGCCAGACTCCCATTTAGAAGAAGGGCTATCCTCAATCGCGCGGCGACCGGGGTAGCCCTTTTTTGCATTTGTAATTCAATAATATTAGGCCTTAGGCAAGCTTCGCTGGCGAAAGTCTACCCAACGCGTGCAGCGCGATATCCTATGCGCTACCGTCATATCATCGACTACTCAGGCTGTCTTCCTTGTAGCTGGCTCTAGTTCATGCTTCTTTGTCACTGTGATTCTCTCAGCCTTCAATACTCTATGTTCGATAGCTTTAGGTCAGCAGTTGACCTATCGGTACACAACTATTTTTTATCTTAAGTTATGGATATTCTTTAAGGGTCCCATTTAAAGGGAGAGTTCTTCGCTGATATTAATGAAAATCCCTTGAGCGAGTTTCCAGCTCTGAAAATAGATGACTCAGATCCTCTAAACGCCTGGCGATAATATGGGTAACACCACCATCCCCTCGTTCTAAAATACCCTGAACTTTTAATATTTTTGCCTGTAAATAAGCTTGTTGCTGCGCCCTAGCCGTTGCTTGCCAAACAATTACGTTGCTATTGCCCGTATCATCCTCAAGTGTAATAAAAGTTACGCCTGCGGCGGTTCCTGGACTTTGTCTGCCTTTAACAAGTCCTGCCACTGAGATTACTGTTTTATGCTGTATATTTTTTAGGTGTGCTGCTGGGGTGTAACGACCTAATAAGTTGGCATCAGCTAATATGCGGATTGGATGCAAGGCTAAACTCAGGCCTGTAGTGCGATAATCCTCTAATACGGTATTGAGTGTAGTTGGCGCGTCAGGAGTGAAATCGCCCGCTAAAGACAGTTGCGTAAATAGTGGCAAATCAGGTTCACTATTCATAAGTAACCATTTTGTGGTGTATCTATTATCACTTATTGCTTGAAATGCATTCGCACTGGCGAGCGCCTCTAAATGACCTCGGTTAAATGAAAAATCTTTTAATTGATTTAAATTTTTAAACCCCTCTTGAGGCCGGCTTTCGACTAGCCGTTCAATTTCTTTACGAGAAACCCCTTTTACTAGTCTTATTCCTAAGCGTATAGCCTGTTTTCCATGGATACTTTCAAGTACATGATCATAACTAGACAAGTTAATGCACAGCGGTAGTATCTTAACGTGATGTCGCTTTGCATCTTGAATTAACTGATCAGGAGTATAAAACCCCATAGGCCAACTATTAAGCAGGCCACAGTAAAAACATTCAGGGTAATAGTACTTTACCCAAGACGATACATAAGCCAGCACAGAAAAAGAGGCAGAATGTGATTCAGGAAATCCGTATTCGCCAAAGCCACATATTTGCTTATATAGCTGTTCGGCGAACTGACTTTTGTAACCACGGCTCAACATGCCCTTAATCAACTTATCTTTAAATTTAATCAGCTCGCCGGTTTTCTTCCAGCTAGCCATTGCTCTACGTAATTGATCCGCTTCGCCGCCGCTAAAGCCTGCGGCCACCATCGCAATTTTGATGACTTGCTCTTGGAATATGGGCACGCCCATGGTGCGTGATAAAACCGCTTCGACTTCCTTCGATGGATATTCTACCGGCTCTAGTCCATCACGACGTTTTAGAAATGGATGCACCATGTCACCTTGAATGGGTCCTGGTCTTACAATTGCAATTTGAATGACCAAGTCGTAAAAACATTTAGGGCGAAGCCTAGGCAACATAGTCATTTGCGCGCGTGATTCAATTTGAAATACACCCACAGTATCTGCACGTTGGATCATGTCATATACGTCAGGATCACTTGGTAGCCTGGTAATATCGGCAATGGAAATGACTTTATTTTGATGTTTCACAATCAAGTCAAAGCTCTTACGAATGGCGGTTAACATACCCAGCGCCAGTACATCTACTTTGAGTAGCCCCAAGCTTTCTAAGTCATCTTTGTCCCACTGAATGACACTACGTTCAGCCATAGAGGCATTTTCAATAGGCACGAGTTGATAGAGTGGGTTGGCTGAGATCACAAAGCCGCCAACATGTTGGGATAAGTGACGGGGAAAGCCTTTAATCTCATTTACTAGGTGGATGAAATGCTTACCTTTGCCAGAGCTCGGGTCTAACCCGAGCTCTGTAATTTGTGCTTGCCAATTAAGTGCTTTATCTCGACGATTAATATTTTTTATAAAAAAGTCGAGTTGAGACTCATGAATACCTAATGCCTTACCCACATCACGAATTGCACTTTTTTGGCGATAGCAGATCACCGTGGCTGCGATTGCAGTTCGCTCACGTCCATACTTATTGTAAATATATTGAATGATTTCTTCGCGACGTTCATGTTCAAAATCCACATCAATATCAGGTGGTTCATTGCGTTCTTTAGAAATAAATCGCTCAAACAAGACAGATATTTGCCTAGGGTCAACGGCGGTGATTTCTAAGCAATAACAGACCACTGAATTGGCTGCGGAGCCACGTCCCTGATAAAGAATATTTTGTACTTTAGCGAATTGCACAATGTCTGAAATAGTCAGAAAGAAAAACTCATACTTAAGTAATTCTATCAGTTTTAGTTCTTTTGCTATGATCCGCTTGATAGCAAAAGCAACACCGTTAGGAAAGCGAATATTCATTCCTGCCTTAACCAATTTACGCAAATGTCCCGTTGCCGTTGAGCCGAATGGGATTAATTCAGCAGGGTATTGGTAACTGAGTTCATTCATATTAAAGGTACACAAGCGGGCAATATGAACGCTTTCCGCAAGCCAATCCGCTGGGTATAAGCGCTGTAATTTAGTCATCGAACGTAGCGAACGTTCAATATTTTGTGGGATTTTATCGACTATATGTTCTATATTTTTAACATGATGTATGGATTTTAGAACGCAAAGTAATTCGTATCGGTCGGGATCATGCATTAATATGCCACCACATGCCGTGATGGGAATATTGAATGTACGTTGTAAGGCTTCACAATGGCTTAGATAATCTTGCTCCCCGCAAGTGAGGTGTCGCTGATACCCTATCCATAGTCGATTGCTATAATGCTTTAATAACCAGTTTGCCCAGTGATTATCTAGTGCTTTTTCACCCTTTGGGATCCAAATGGCAAGGCAATTTTTCGCCGTTTTCAAATCCCATAATTCAATATGATAACTACCTTTTTCAGCGCGCTTACGAGCATTAGTGATAATGCGACATAACTCGGAATATGCTGCGTGAGTGGGGCACAGTAAAATGAGTTGTAATTCGTCATTAAAATGAAACAAGCTGCCAACGATAAGCTTGATGTTAAGGCGTTTTTCTTTTATTTCTGAGTAAGCGCGTACTATCCCTGCAACGCTACATTCATCAGTGATAGCAAGTGCTTGATAACCTAAGAGATCAGCTTGGGAAATTAACTCTTGTGGATGTGATGCTGCGTGTAAAAAGCTAAAATTACTTTGGCAAAATAACTCAGCATATTGGGTGGAGGTTCCCTTATCCATTAGCTGAAGATACCATGTAGGAACCACTGTTTTTCAGGGGTTTTAAATACCCAAAACCACTGACCATTTTGACTCATCGCGATAAAGTAGTCTCTCACTATAGGATGATGATCCCACCAACCTGTACTTATCCGCTCAGGGCCATGCATGATAGATACAGCTTCACACAAAATAACCGGAACCGGTAACAATAAACTTGGGCGTAATGATTGATGATACTCAGGATGAGATTCTTTTATTTCCAATGCCGATGTGTATTGTGATGCGCATTCAGGGCGGTAATCATTCACCGTACTGGGACTGAATAGGGCATTCTCACCTAATTTTGCGCTCAGCAATGAAACCAACTGTAAGCGTGAAACGGCTCCTTGTTTGCCCAAAAATAGGTCATGCTTGTCAGGACAGCGCACAAAGGTTTTGCCAGTAGCTAGTTGTATTGCAACAATCGGTGCATTCAATATTAAACTCTCAAACCTGAGAGTAAGTAGAGCTGACCAGTGTTTTGCTCTGTACTCACCTTGTTGAGACCCGATGTGAACTTCTAAGGGATCTTTGCCTCGTTGATAAAGGGTGAGGTGTAGTTGTTGGGTGAGTTCGTCTCTGAGCAATAAAAAACTTTCTAAACTAGTCAGCAGGTGTTGAATCGGTCGCAGTAATACATCACTGCGTTCAATCTCATATAGCAGTTCAATGTGCTGTTGGAAATGTTCTACGGGATGAAAAAATTCTACTGGGTGGTTAAACTCACCTCTAAGTTGACCTAGATAAGTGATGACGTGAGATTCAAAACGTTTAGCCAGCTCGCCAAACGGAATCGCGAATAATTGCTCCACCGTTTTTACTCCAACGCTGTTGAGCTTACCCACATCTTTTGCGGTTAAGTCGGTAACGGTTAAATCAACTTTTTTGAGGGCCGTGAGTATTACGTCATGTTGCTCGGTGACTTTATTCCATCCTCTTAACGCTAATAACTTAGCTGCTAAAGGCGAATGACCAGATGCATAAAAAAAGTCAACATTGAGGGGGGCAAGCTGCTTTTTTATCATACCCCAAAGTGCGTCTAAGCTACCGTATAAACGCAGCATGTTATGTACTCTGAGCAATAACCCTTGAGGGCTAAAAAAACAGATATCAGAGGCGATTAAATATAGCCGTTGCGCAATAAGATTGAGCTGTTGTTTTTCTATTTTGGGACTAGAAGGCAGCACCTGTAAATCTCGATGTAAAGCCGCTGCTGTGCCTAAACTCATATGCGTCTTGATGCCTACATGTCGTGCAGCTTGATTTAGCTGCACTATGCCGCTGTGAGAGTCTAAGATCACCCGAGGAAGAGACGCATCTGGCTCTTCAATGGCATAGGAGTCCAGTTGTAAGTTAGGAAAATGTAGATATAACCACAAAGAATGCATAGCAAATATTAACCGGTCAGACTATGGATAGTGGCCAGTGGTAGAACGTTTTCTGTAGATAATCGATGTGTTAATTCCGGCCACACCTTCACCATATTGACGACAAAGGGCTCACTGTGACTGCCGCCTTTACGTTTAGTCACCGTGACATTGATGCCTTCGGGAGCAGCTGTGAAATTCATCGTTAATGAAACGGGCAATGAAAAATGCTCATTTGTTTTCTGGCGTACAATGATGCTGAGCGCACCACCTGTTTCCGCAGCAAACTGCAGTCGCTTTGCTTGATGTATTGCTAAAGATTGCTGCCAAAGAAACAACCCATCACAACAGCCACTTTTTAAACATTGCTCAGCTGACCATAAAGCGTCTTTAGCATTTTGCGGTTCGATAATAAGGATACGACTTAAGTCAAAGCCTAGTTTTAACAGCATAGGGCCGTTCAAGTGAACTGGCGGGGCAATAAAAACTAAAAGCCTCTCACTACTTTGTTGACGTAATACAAAGCTGGGTAGCAATAAACGTAACTCTCCAATGCCGATAGCGGTACTGACATCCACTACGCCCTGCTCAGGCAAGCCACCTTGCAAGTGTTTATCTAACACTTCAAAACCACTAGGAAGTGTTTTTTGCGCAGCGCCTACCTGGCTAGCTTGCCAAAGTAAGCGTTTATTTTTGAGTCCATCTATAGTGGGTTTCATACATCACCTATACTGTATATAGATACAGTATATTCGACGCGTATTGATATGCAAGCTCTACACATAGTCAGCAAAGGTAAGATTACGGATGTATCTGATTCAACGTATAATTATTGTTATATGTCTAAATAGAGCAGGGAGTCGGGGTTACCAAGTTAAGCTTGAAATACATAGATGACTGAGGATAATTGCTCTTTCGCGCTGATGATAAGTGAATTCACATGCAATATTGGTTATTCAAGACAGAGCCCGATGCCTTTAGCATTGACGATTTAGCCACCCGAGCAAAGCAAACAGAGCACTGGGACGGTATACGTAATTACCAAGCGCGTAACTTTTTACGTGACCAAGTAAAATTAGGCGATAAGGTCTTTATTTATCATTCAAGCTGCAAGGAGGTAGGGATCGCGGGTTTAGCTGAAGTGGTTAAAGAAGCTTACCCTGATCACACTCAGTTCGACCCAGAAAGTCATTATTACGATCCTAAATCAACCACTGACAACCCGCGTTGGGTGATGGTCGATGTAAAGTTCATCGAAAAGTTCCCCGCTGTATTAGCGCTGAAAAAAATCAAAACCATGGCTGAGATAAACGAAGTGGGCTTAGTCAAAAAAGGCCATAGGTTGTCGATCATGCCAGTGAATGAAAATGAGTTTTCAGCTTTGTTACAGGCAGCTAAAGCTTAGAACATAGGGCTCAAGAGGTTAATCAGCTTTAAATTTGCGAGGGTAGGATTTTTTGATCATTATTTACGCGCCTTTACATAGCCCCTTCCTACCTTACAAGGTAATGTAGCTTGCAAGGCCTCACTAATAATTTGTTATATTTTTAATCTATGCTTCTCGCATTTCTCAATTAATAAAAGGATTTTCGTATGGATGTAAATTTATTTGGTATCTTCGTAACAGTAGCAATAGCGCATTTTCTTGCGTTGTTAAGTCCAGGGCCTGACTTTGTATTAGTTGTTAAAAGCGCAATACGTAATGAAGGTAAAAATGCTATTGGTGTTGCTTTAGGTATTGCATCAGCAAACGCTTTGTATATTGGATTGTGTTTGATTGGAGTGGGTTCTATTTTAGCTGCTTCTGTTACCGTCATGATTGTGCTTAAAGTTATCGGAGGGCTATTTCTAATTTATCTTGCTGTACAGGCTTTACGCGCTAGTAAAAGCTCGTACGAAAACTTGGATATAGCTGAACACTCTCACTCTAATAAGATTAAAGCTACTTTTTTTAAGGAATTCATTACTGGGTTTATGTCTGGAATATTAAATCCAAAAAACTTATTGTTTTATCTTAGTTTATTTACTGTTGTACTAACTCCTGACGTTGGTTTGGCTTTCAAGCTAGGTTTAGGTATTTGGATGACCGCTATAGTCTTTTTATGGGATCTATCAATTATCTTTCTTCTTTCAACACCCAAAGTACGTAGTAAATTTACCAAACTAGCTTATTACATTGATAAAGTTACTGGAGCTATTTTAGGGATTATCGGCTTTGCTATTGTAAAATCAGCTTTAGCTAAACAATAAAAATATAACAAGAGACTATGGCGTTAATAGCTAATTTGTAGCCTTTGGCGCTTCCCACATTACCCCGTCTTTGAGCATCGAATTTAAGATAACGACCATCTTTCTAATGCAGGCGATAATGGCGACTTTCTTAGGTTTACCTGCTGCGACTAATCGTTGATATGTTCCCTTAAATACAGGATTACTTTGTATCGCTGACATCATCGCCATGTATAAAACGGTTCTGACTTGATGCCTGCCTCCTTGTATTTTCCGCCGTCCTTTATAGCGCCCACTTTCTCGATTCATGGGGGCTACACCGACTAGCGCAGAGGCTTGTTTGTTGGTCATGTAACCCAACTCTGGCAAGTTACTGATGATGGAAGCGGAAGCTATTTTTCCAATGCCTTTCATGTTCTGTAAGATGCAGTTCTTTGCTTGATAATCTGGACAGGATCCTATGAGCGCGACGATTTTATTCTCAATTTTGGTTATCTGGTTTTTAAAGACACGAAGGGGCAAGCAGTTGTATCAGGTGTTTAGCAGACACATAGGCCGGACAAAGTGGGGCTGGGATCACTATGACAACCGAACTAAACGCCATCAAATTTAAATCACAAACCCACCCCAGTCACAGATTTCAAAACCTATATGGATTACTAGGTGATGACTTACTGTATCAAAGCTGGGAGCAACTGAATAAACGAGTGGCCCCGGGTATTGATGGCATTACGGTGCCGACATACCAGCAAGCGCTTGTGGAAAACCTCACCCGCTTACGTCTCGCACTGAAAGCCAGGCGCTATCGAGCGAATGACATCAAACAGGTCTTCATCCCCAAGAGTAATGGCAAGCAGCGCCCACTAGGACTGCCAACGGTCGATGACAAACTGGTGCAGCAAAGCGTGAGCCAGATACTGCAAAGTATCTGGGAAGCGGGTTTCTTGCCAAACAGCTATGGTTACCGGCCGCACAAGGGTGCACATCAAGCAGTACATAGCGTGGTGTTGAACCTTCAGTTTAAAGGTTATGGATATATTGTTGAGGCAGATATCAAAGGCTTTTTCGACAATCTAGATCATGACTGGCTGATGGAGATGCTTAAGCAACGTATCGATGATAAAGCACTTTTTAGCCTAATCGGGCAATGGTTAAAAGCACGGATAAAAACCCCCGAAGGGGATTAACACAAACCACAAAGCGGCACACCACAGGGCGGCATCATCAGCCCTGTACTGGCCAATATCTACCTGCACTATGCACTGGATTTGTGGTTTGAGAAGAAAGTAAAACCTCGCATGAAAGGCAGAGCAATGCTGATCCGCTACGCCGACGATTTTGTGTGCGCGTTTCAGTATGCCAACGATGCTGAGCGGTTTTACCGTGTGCTGCCCAAACGGCTGAAGAAGTTCAAACTCGATACTGCGCCTGAAAAGACTAGCCTGTTGCGGTTCAGTCGATTCTATCCAAGTCGCAAGCGTCAGTTTTTCTTCTTAGGCTTTGCGTTTTATTGGGGGATTGATGTGAAGGGTAAACCGAGGTTACGGCGGCGAACTGCAAGTAAAAAGCAGCAAGCCAGCCTCAGCGAATTTTACCACTTCATTAAAGCTAAACGTTCGCAGAAGCTAGCGATTTGGCTGCCTCAATTGAAACGTAAACTGACCGGGTTCAGAAATTACTTCGGACTGCCCGACAACAGCCGCAGTGTGAGCAAACTGTACAATTATGTGTTACATAGTTTGTACAAATGGCTCAACCGACGCAGTGGCCGTCGAAGTTACAACTGGAGTAATTTCAAGAAGATGCTAGAGTATTTCCAAATACAGAAGCTACAAGTTAGCAAAAGAGTTATCCATGTTGACTGGTATTAAAGTGAGAGTGATTTACACGGGTGAATATATAACTGAAGAGCCGGATGTGGTAATTCCGCACGTCCGGATCTGTGTGGGGTCGGCTCAGTGATGGGTCGCTCTACCACGATTACATTGCTCGAAAAGGGAGTTTAAAATGAGTTCGGCTAATAATTCAAAAAGTGTTTTTCAAGACTTCCCAATCAACGTAAAGCTAATCATATCCTCTCTTTGGATAGCGGTTATGTTTTGCTATGTATATGGTGATTATATTGAAGTTTATGTACCCGGCGTTTTAGCCGAAGCGATGGAAGTCACATCAGATAAGGAGGGGATTCAATTAGAATTCTTTGCAGTTGCTCTACTCATGTCTATCCCCAGTGTAATGATATTTTTTACTCTAGTGTTAAAGCCGAATATTAATCGCTGGTTAAATATAATCATACCTACTTTATACGTAGCCCTTCTTGTTGCGGTAAACCTAGAAACTACATGGGGCTTCTATTTATATCTGACGGCTATTGAAGTATTACTTTCAATTTCTACGGTTTGGTATGCATGGAACTGGCCTAAAACAGAATAGAGTGCAAGTAGGTAATGTATAACAAACAAATTATGGCAGGGGCGCGCAAACAACGCGCGGCCCATATTTAAAGCTTTGGAAGGCACCCTAGATTGGAACTATGATGCAAATATTGGAGTATCTGTCCGAGCACGAGAGAGAAGTCAGCCCGTACCGTTTTCTAAACTTGTCCAGCAAATAACTTCTGTTCGCACCAGCTCAGACTGGCCATTCGTGGTTAATACCTCGCTTAGTAACGATATCCATGTCATTACTTACTGACGTTATTTATCTCCTAAAGTGAACTCAAACGGGAATTGGTGCCACCATAGAGAGTTGTTTACTAGCAAAAAGCCCTGAGCAATTAACTGTTCTGGGTTTTATAATAAAAACCTATCAACTCGATGAGTTAATCAAGTAAAAGTGATTAGCGATAGCTAGACAATTCACTTTTAAGGTTGTTGCTTGGTTGGTGCTAGTACGATTTCTCGAATGCATACACCTTCTAACAATTCAATTTAAACGGAACTAAATAGTTGGCTCGGCTCCGCTTCACAATCTTAGCAAACTATTATCTGCCCTTTAAAGGGCGTTAGAAATTCCGAATTTTATTTTCTCAAAATTAAAAGTAATCTCTTATGAAATTCTATCTTAACTATTTTCCGCAATAAACGTATCGATATTCTGCTCTAAAATAGATAAAGGCACTGAGCCGTAGGCGAGTACCGCATCGTGAAAGGCGCGTAAATCAAACGTATTCCCGAGGGCTTTTTCAGCTTTTTGGCGCAACTGTTTAATCGTCAACTCGCCAATTTTGTACGACAAGGCTTGGGCTGGCCATGAAATGTAGCGGTCTACTTCTGTGGTGACGTTATGTTCGGATAATGCGGTGTTTTCTAGCATATAATCAATGGCCTGCTGGCGAGACCAGCCTTGCATATGCATGCCAGTATCGACCACCAAACGGCACGCGCGCCACATTTCGTAGCTTAAACGACCAAACTCTTCGTAAGGTGTGGTGTAAATACCTACCTCTTTGCCTAAGTATTCAGAATACAAACCCCAACCTTCGCCGAATGCAGATATGTAGGTATACCGGCGCACGGGTGGCAAGTCTTGCATTTCACTAGCCAGAGATATTTGTAAGTGATGGCCCGGAACCGCTTCATGTAAAGTCAATGCGGGTAAGGCATACAAGGGGCGTTTGTCTAACGCATAGGTGTTAACCCAATAGTAACCAGGCTGATCGTCTCTGGTAGGGGAAATATAACGGCCTGTGGTGTACTTAGGCGCGATGTTATCTGGCACCGGTGCGACGCCGTAGGGAATACGTGGCAGGGTATAAAATAACTGAGGCAGCGTGGCATCGATACGTTTAGCTATGTATGAGGCGCGCATTAGCAGCTCGTCGGCACTTTTGGCATAAAATTCAGGGGAAGTACGCAAATGTTGAATGAACTGATTAATGTCGCCTTCGAAATTAAGGGTATCGAGTACGCTTTGCATTTCACTGCGAATGCGTTTTACCTCTGACAAGCCAGTTTGATGGATGTCTGCTACATCCAAGGTGGTGCTGGTGTAATAGTTGCTGCGATTTTGATAAAACGTTGCGCCGTTTTGCCAGGTACTCGCGGCAATGTTTTGTTTGGCACTGGGAATATATTCTGCGACTAAAAAATCATAAAATGCTTGATAAGCAGGTAAAACACTTTGATCAATGGCGGCTTCGCCTTGCGTATACAAACGAGCTTGTTGAGCAGGACTAAAACCTGAATCTTTCAGACGCGTAAAAGGAGCAAAAAATTGACTGTCATGGGGGTCTTTGGTGACAAACTTTTTAATGCTCTCTTCAAATCCAACTAGCACGACTTTGGGCTGCAGACGCCGCGTTTCAATGCCTTTTTTCATCCAGGCAATTTGTTGCTCAAAATAACGAGGAAATTGGGCTAAGCGTGCGAGGTAATCTTGATAATCTTGTTCCGTTTTAAATGGAGCGGATGCGGGTAAAAAAGCCAACGCACTATAGAAGCCTGACTCTGATGTGATGGGCATATAGTGTGCGTTGAAACGATACAAATCGATATCATTTTGTAATTCGCGTTGCTGCATCAATTTACTGATTTTCTGCTGGTGGTTTAGCTGGTCATCACTGATTGTCAGTAGGCGGGTGAGAAATTGTTGATTTTGCTGATAATCGGCTTCTAACGCCTCAACTGAAAAGTCTTTTAATCTATCGTTGTAACGGTTGTTCTGATAGCGAGTGGCTTTTATAGGATCAACCGACAATTGGTATTGCCAGATTTGCTCAAGCAAGGCACTGAGTTTCCGTGGTTCTGATGACTTATCAGCAGCCAGCACATGGCCACAGATACCTATGAATAGGGTGCACAGTAAAATACGACGTTTCCACATGAGTTTCTCCTTAAGGCGGATTTATGGGCGATACCCGCTAACCATGGCGCTTGCAATCTATCTAAACTATCTACTTCTTCGGGGTATAAATCGGACTGGGGAAAGCGGTTACCTTATCAGATAATTCGCTTATTTTGGCGCTACCTTGTTTTTTGACTTCATCGATGCGTAATACATTATGCATAGGAATGTACGTTGTGGTGACATCAGCGAACTCAGTTTTGAGTTTTTCATGGCTGGGGTCTACAACTACACTCGAGTGGTTGTCCCATACGAAATCGCCAATTTCGATAAAACCAAACAGGCTACCTTGACAGAGTTCGCGTACGTATAGTTCGTAGCGAACACCGTTCGCGATAAATTGAATTCTAAACAATGAGGTGTTATTCGACATAATGCTTTAATTAAAATTTGGAAAATAAAAGTGCTGCAGTCTAACCAGTCTTATGCGTATCACCAAGCCCTATAAGTCGAGCAAGGCATAAACAAGATTATCAATATTGCACTATATACCTTGATTTAAGCGTTAAGTGATCCGCTAAAACGTGCCATTGAGCCCAATGGGTTTTGTTTGCCATTCGCTATGCCGTACAATTTAGCTAACAGCAGAGTCAGCGCTAATTAGGTCTTTAAGCTTGCGAACGCCCACAGAGCTCGTCAATCTGTTAATAAAATAATATAAACGCACCGATAGAAAGGAACAAAAATGCGCCAAATCATGTATTTAGGGATGCTTTCAGCTGGGCTGATGCTCGCTGGTTGCCAGTCCGCTAATCAAAATGCACTACAAGACCCCCCGGCAAAACAAAATATTCACGCTGATGCTGAGCGAATTAAATCCCATCTACGTTTTTTATCCGATGACTTATTAGAAGGTCGTGACACGGGGTCTCGTGGCCATGAAATTGCCTCTTTGTATATTGCTAGTGAACTAGAGGGCTACGGTCTTAAACCTGCGGGTGATGATGGTGGTTTTTTACAACGCGCGCCGTTTAGGCAGGCCTCGCTTGAGCAATCTTCTCCTTCGCTTGTGCTTGAAACAGCCAAGGGGAAAGTTGATTTAGCATATCCTAAGCAGTACATCACCAGTGCCAGTCCTGTCAGTGAACTGGCAAGCGTTAAAGGCCAACTGGTTTTTGCTGGTTATGGCATTATTGCCCCAGAGCTTAAGCACGATGATTACGCGGATTTAGACGTTAACGGTAAAGTCGTAGTGGTGTTGTCCGGTAAGCCAGCTTCTTTCCCAAGTGAAGAAGGCGCGCATTTTGGTTCAACCAATGAAAAGAAACGCCATGCAGCAGAGCATGGGGCCATAGGTTATATAACCATCACTACACCTACGGCGGAGAAAGTACGCCCGTATCAGAACCTACTGAATTACATTCATACCCCTACCGTGCGCTGGTTAGACACAAGCGGTCAGCCAGCTAATATTTATCCGAGCCTTAAAAATAGTGCTTATTTGAGCAAAGAAGCCGCTGAAATTTTGTTTGCCAACGCGGATATGAATTTAGAGCAGATCTATCAATTACTTGAAGAAGATAAATCACCTAAAGGTTTCGCTTTACCTGTCAGTATTGATTTCAGTAAACGTAGCGAACATGAAACCATTAGTAGCCCTAACGTAGTCGCTATTTTGGAAGGCTCAGACCCTACCTTGAAAAACGAATATATTGTTTACTCGGCTCATTCTGATCACATAGGTATCGCTAAAACCGTTAAGAAAGACAAAATCAACAATGGTGCGATGGATAACGCCTCGGGCACCTCGATATTACTTGAGACCGCGCGTTTGTTTAGTCAAATGCCACAGCGTCCTAAGCGCTCTATCTTGTTTGTGGCGGTAACCGCTGAAGAGAAGGGATTATTAGGTTCAGACTATTTTGCACAAAACCCGACGGTGCCAAAAGGTGCCATGGTCGCCAACGTTAATTTAGACATGCCGATCCTGACTTATGAATTTAACGATGTTATTGCGTTTGGCGCTGATCACAGTGATTTAAAAGAGTCTGTTAGCCTCGCGGCCCAGAAAATTGGGTTAACCCTGAGCCCAGATCCTTGGCCAGACCAAGCATTGTTTACTCGCTCAGATCATTACAGCTTCGTGAAACAAGGTGTGCCGTCAGTATTTTTAGTGCCGGGTCTACAATCGGCTGATCCTGCGGTTGATGGCAGCAAAAAATTTGGCGAGTTTCTTGCCACCAATTATCACAAACCCGGTGATGATTTTAATCAGCCATTTAACTGGAAAGCGGCGACGAAATTCGCGGAAGTCAATTATTACATTGGTTTGACCTTAGCCAATCAGGCAAAGCGTTCTAGCTGGAATGAAGGCGACTTTTTTGGTGATACCTTTTCCAAATAAGGTTGAAAATCCGCTGATCAGCGAGTGAGAAGGCAGGCAGTAAATCAGTATGTGGGCAAGTGAGCTTTGCCCGCATCTTATTGCTTGTTGGTAAACAAGTAACCACAAGCATATTAAAGACATACTGCATTAACTCATCAACACTAAATTATAAAAATAACACGGAGCCGAAATGAAATTATCTATTCTTGCCCTTTCGTTAGCCGCTACATCGATGACCTTCTCGTCTTTGCATGTACAAGCGCACACCCAAGCTAACGTGACCAGTCAAACTCAGGCTAAACCTCAGCAACTTGCGCAAACTGAATCGGCACGCTTAGCGGCATTCGTTGCTGATAATTTTCAGCAACGTTTACATCGTTCACCGTTATTTCAAAGTTACTTAGGTTATAAGTGGGATTATGGTAAATGGGATAATATTAGCGATGCGTTTCAAGATGAAAGCCGCGACCTTGCTCTGCAACAGCTTAACGCACTCGCCAGCTTTGATGCGAGTAAATTGAGCGTCGAAGAAAATGTCAGCTTGGGGTTAAATAAAGTATCACTTGAGCGTCAATTGGCGAATGATAAATTTCGTCACCATACCTATATCATGGATCAGTTCAGCGCCTATCACACCATGGTGCCTAGCTTTCTTATCAACGTGCACCGGGTCACCAATGAAGAAGAAGCCAAGGCTTACATCAGCCGTTTACAGGGGGTTGACGGGTTATTTAAACAAGTGATAGCGCAGATGCGCATTCGTCAAAAGTTGGGCGTATTCCCGCCTAAATGGTCTTATGATCAAATGCTGCAAGCCTCTAAAAATGTGATTGCAGGAGCGCCTTTTACCCAAGGCGAGGATGATTCCAGTATTTGGGATGATTTTAAAGGCAAGGTGGCAAAATTAGAGATTAGCCAAGCGCAACGGGAAGCATTGCTCAGCGCTGCACAATCCGCCCTGCTTGAGTCAGTTCAGCCTGCTTACCAATCACTGATCAGTGAATTGGCAGTGCAACGAGATTTAACGCCTGAAGGGGATGGTGTATGGCGTTTGCCCGACGGTAAAAAATGGTACCAAAACCGTCTCGCTTGGTTTACCACGACCGATCTTACAGCTGATGAAGTACACCGCATTGGTTTAAAAAATGTTGAGCGAATTCATCAAGCTATGCGTGGGATCATGCAAAAAGTTAATTTTGAGGGTAGCTTACAAGAATTCTTTGAATTCATGCGTAGTGATAAGCAGTTTTACTATGCCAATACTGATGAAGGCCGTGATGCTTATTTAACTGAAGCAAAAGCACTGATCGATACTATGCGCGGGAAGTTGCCTGAATATTTTAGTCTTATTCCACAAGCTGAAATGATGGTGAAGCGCGTTGAACCGTTTCGTGAGCAATCAGCAGGTAAGGCGTTTTATCAAAGCCCGGCTAAAGACGGCTCTCGTCCTGGTGTTTATTACGCCAACTTGTACGATATGAATGATATGCCTACCTATCAAATGGAAGCTTTGGCTTATCATGAGGGCATTCCTGGGCATCATATGCAGCGCGCTATTGCTCAGGAGCTGGAGGGTATTCCTGAGTTCCAAAAATACAGTTCTTTCACTGCCTACACAGAAGGTTGGGGGCTTTATACCGAAGAGCTCGCCAAGGACATGGGATTCTATCAAGACCCTTATTCTGATTTTGGCCGTTTAGCTATGGAATTATGGCGTGCTTGCCGATTGGTGGTAGATACTGGCATACACAGTAAGAAATGGAGTCGTGAGCAAGCAATCAATTATTTGCTTGAAAATACGCCGAACCCCAAAAATGACTCGGTTAAAGCGATTGAGCGCTATATTGCTATGCCGGGACAGGCAACGGCTTATATGATTGGTAAACTGAAAATCATGGAGCTTAGGGAATGGGCTCATAAAGAACTGGGTGAACAATTTGATATTCGCGGTTTTCATGCGCAAATATTAAAAGATGGGCCAGTACCGCTGAATATTCTTGAACAAAAAATCAAGCGTTGGGTAGCGAGTGAGAAAACAGCCATCTAAACAAGTAGATTAACGACAATAAAAAAGTCAGTTTAGTCTACTAAACTGGCTTTTTTGTTGGTTGAAGTATTGTGAATTAATTCAAAAAAAATTGGGTATTGATTAGCTGCCATTGTTCGTTGAAATCTTCGGTAGGGCGACGGGTAAATTTGCTGCGAATAAACTGATTGATGCGCCCGTCAGCGTAGCAAATCAAGAAATTAGCAATGACGGCTTCTTCCGCTGGCAGGGATTTCCCCTCGCGTAATTTACGCTCTCTAAGTACCTGTTTTAATTGGGTTTCTAAACGCTCAAATAATTGTGCAATACGATCTCTCAGCCGGTCTTGTTCACCCATTAAGGCATCACCGTTTAAAATACGGGTTATGCCGGGGTTTTTTTCAGCAAAACCCAGGATCAGGCGTAAAATGAGTTGGCAGCGGGTTGTAGAGTCTTTCTCTTCGCTAATAATTTTATTGATACGAGAGAATAACGTCTCCTCAATAAATTCAATCAAGCCTTCAAACATACGCGCTTTACTGGGAAAGTGGCGGTAGAGTGCTGCCTCTGATACACCCACGTGCGCCGCCAACTTAGCTGTGGTGATACGCTGACCTGGGTTGGTTTGTAACATACTGGCGAGTGCTTGCAATATTTGGGCACGGCGATTTATTTTTTTTGTCTATAGCCATTATCTATCCTAACGTAATCTCTGTGTGGTGTTATCTAAAGAGATTGTCCTTATTTTATTGACGACATTTTCTCAGTGTGGCGCTGTGCGACGAGCGTCATTAACGTTAGCGCTAACTGACTCTTATCGGCAACGCCGAGATTTTTTTCACCATTATTCCAATAAACATTGAGTGCATTTTTTTCGCTGTTAAAGCCTAAGCCTGCTTGCGACACGTCGTTTGCAGCTATCATGTCGAGTTTCTTACGTTTGAGTTTATCTTGGGCGTAATGAGCGACGTCTTGCGTTTCAGCGGCAAAACCAACCGTAAAAGGGGGTTGAGCTAAATGGGCAACATCACTAAGAATATCAGGGTTTTTAGTAAAAGTAAGCGTTAACTCCGAATTGGACTTTTTAATCTTTTGCTGAGTTTTTTGTTGTGGCTTGTAATCTGCTACTGCCGCACAGCCGATGAAAATGTCGCAATTAGCTACCACTTTCATAACTGCCTGATGCATCTGTTCGGCGCTCACTACGTCTATCACTTCAATGCCAGCAGGGGGAGATAAATTCACCGGACCAGAGACCAATGTAACCTTGGCACCAAGTGCTAATGCGGCTTTGGCTAAGGCGTAACCCATTTTTCCTGAGCTGTGGTTGCTGATGAATCTAACCGGGTCAATTTCCTCACGAGTGGGCCCTGCGGTAATGACAATATGCCGGTTTGCTAATAGTGGCTCAATTGGACTTTGCATTAACATATTGACGATGTCGACGGGCTCTAACATACGTCCTAAGCCTACATCTCCACAGGCTTGCTCACCTGGGGCGGGGCCGAGAATATGCACACCTCTATTTTCGAGGATCCGTACGTTATTTTGCGTCGCTGGAGCATGCCACATCTGCTGGTTCATTGCCGGGGCAATAAAAATAGGCGCGCTGGTGGCAAGGCATAACGTTGACAGTAAATCATCCGCTAGGCCGTGACTGAGTTTCGCCATAAAGTTGGCGGTCGCCGGTGCAATAAGCACCTTGTCGGCCCATTTTGCTAATTCGATATGTCCCATAGCGGCTTCGGCATTTCGGTCGAGTAAATCATCTCCCACAGGGTTACCTGAGACGGCTTGGAGAGCAAGGGGGCTAACAAACTCAGCTGCAGATGCACTGACGACACAGCGAACTTGTGCGCCCTGCGCAGTTAATTTTCTAACTAAATCAGGTGTTTTGTAGGCCGCTATACCGCCTGTCACACCAAGGAGTATCTTTTGCTGAATTAATTGCATAGGGATCATTTTGCTGTCTTGCGATTTTTATATGGTCATTATTGGCTGGAATAGACCGCTTTTGCTAGGCTTAATTTCCACTTATTTTCGATTTTGTGTGGGCTGTAGGCGCAAAAAAGAAACACTTAAACAGTCAGGGATGTATGAAAATAACCGAATGGCCAGCCCATGAAAGACCGCGAGAAAAATTATTAGCACAAGGGCCAACAGCTTTATCTGACGCTGAATTACTCGCAATCTTTTTACGCACGGGCATTAAAGGATTAAGCGCGGTAGATTTAGCCCGCAACTTGCTAAGTACCTTTGGATCCCTGCGGGGATTGATTGCTGCAAGCCAACAGGATTTCTGTTTAGCCAAGGGCCTCGGCCAAGCAAAATTTGTTCAATTACAGGCGTCCATAG
This sequence comes from Paraglaciecola polaris LMG 21857, assembly GCF_000315055.1. Lineage (GTDB taxonomy): Bacteria > Pseudomonadota > Gammaproteobacteria > Enterobacterales > Alteromonadaceae > Paraglaciecola > Paraglaciecola polaris. The sequence goes on from NZ_BAER01000144.1 coordinate 18,829, forward strand.
AACTAAGTCAGCGTTTTTTTGCTGAGCAGTTACAGCGTGAAACCGTGTTCAACAGCGCCCAGCAAACCAAGCATTTTCTAATTGCTCAATTGCGTGACGAACCGAACGAGGTTTTTGGTATGCTGCTGCTTGACAGTCAGCACCAATTAATAAAATTTCGCAAAATGTTTTTTGGCACCATAGACAGCGCATCAGTTTACCCCAGGGTACTGGTTAAGCAGGCGTTAGAAGATAATGCCGCTGCCGTGATATTAACGCACAATCACCCTTCGGGCATTGCTGAGCCCAGTCAGGCCGATGAGCACATTACCGCCCGTATTATTGCCGCTATGAACTTGCTGGATATCAAAGTACTGGATCACCTAGTGGTCGGAGATGGCGTTGCGGTATCGTTTGCTGAGCGCGGCCTTATGTAAGCGTGTATGCAACGCTTGATGACGGTTCGCTCTCAAATTCTATGCTGCTAGCAAGAAGATATCTTTGCGGTCAACGGGTTTGATGAGACAATGCAACAAGGTAGCTGTGAAAGCGAATTTGCTTTGGGGGCATTGTGAGCAAGAGGTGACATTTTCTATCTCACAGTTTGTTTGCATTTTTGGCTAAATAACAGCCAAAACAAGGTTAAAAGAGGTGCAATAAGCTCCATTAAATGCACAAAATTTGAACCGTGCTGCCCACGATATAATAAAAGACTAGGCTTTTATTAGTTAATTGTTGAATTAATTAGCTGTTTGCTGTATAAAATGCGCCCTCTTGTTGATAGCTAAAAGCTGGCACGTGTATTTGCATGCTTGTCAGAGCTAAATATTTTTAGAATTGTTTGGAGACAAATACGATGTCCAAAGTATGTATAGTGACAGGCAAGCGTCCAGCGGTAGGTAACAACCGTTCACACGCTAAAAACTCGACTCGTCGTCGTTTTTTGCCAAATCTACAAACCCACCGTTTTTGGGTTGAAAGCGAAAACCGTTTCGTGAAATTACGTTTAACCGCTAAAGGTATGCGTATTATTGATAAAAAAGGTATTGATTCAGTATTGACTGATATCCGTGCTAATGGCGTGAAAATTTAAGGAACTCGGATTATGCGTGATAAAATCAAGTTAGTGTCTTCTGCGGGTACCGGTTTTTACTACACCACAGATAAAAACAAACGTAACATGCCTGGCAAAATGGAGATCAAAAAGTTTGATCCTAAAGTACGTCAGCACGTTTTGTTTAAAGAAGCCAAAATTAAGTAATTAATACTTGTTTTGTCTCCCGAAAAACCCGGCATCTGTCGGGTTTTTTGCGTAATGTTATACTTATAAATCCTGCCAAAGAGTCTATTTCTTCACGTCTTTTACGTGCCATAATCCCCACATGTTTTTCATACTAGTGCTTATAGCTTCATGATCAGGTTAACGTCACGAGCGTGGAATAATGTGCTTATTGTTTCCATGCTGCTGCTCATTATTATATTTAATCTTAGCGGGAATTTTTTTTCCGGTGGGAGTAACGACAATACGATGTTGGCTAGGTTAATACCCAGCGGCGCAACGATCACCAGTATTGAAACTGAGTCGATTACTATCGAGAGGGTGGGGCGCGGTTGGCGGCTCTTGCCAGGTAGGCTGGGCGTTGATAATCAAGTGCTTAGCGAGGCGGTGGCGCATTGGCAGCAGGCTACACTTGAGCCTGTCGCTCAGGGGCCTATCAATGGCGCTGTTACCGTGGATGTATGGCTAGCAGGAGAGGGTCAGCCACGACGTTATTTATTCTTTCAGGTCGGCGCTGACATGCTAGTACAGTACCCCGCACTAGGCGGGCAATCATATAAGGTCACTGAAATGTCGTGGCAACAACTTTTTATTACGGATATCCCCCATGCCTGAGTTACCTGAAGTCGAAGTTAGCCGTTTAGGCATTAGTCCGCATTTAATTGGTCAACCGATTAAGCAAGTTGTTGTGCGCCATAGGCAACTGCGTTGGCTGGTGCCTGAAGATGTACATTTAGCCGAAGGACTCACGATAGAAAATGTGCGCCGCCGTGCCAAATATTTATTCATTGATACGGCCAAAGGCAGCATCATTTTGCATTTGGGTATGTCGGGTAAGCTCAGGGTCGTGAACATTGATACGCCCGTTATCAAACATGATCACGTCGATATCGTATTAACCAATGGCGTATGTCTGCGTTTTAACGATGCTAGGCGTTTCGGAGCGTGTTTATGGCAAGACGCGAATAGCCCAGAAATGGCAATGATTGCTGCCCTTGGACCTGAGCCATTAACCGATGATTTTGATGGTCACCGCTTGTATGATTTATCGCGCAATAAGAGTGTCGCGGTGAAAAACTTCATTATGGACAACAAAGTGGTCGTTGGCGTAGGGAATATTTATGCCAATGAGTCATTGTTTATCGCGGGTATTGATCCACGTAAAGCGGCCAAACAGGTCAGCAAAAAAAGCTATTTAGCCTTGGGCGTTATCATTAAACAAGTGCTGAGAAAAGCCATAGAACAAGGCGGAACGACGTTAAAGGATTTTACTCAAGCGGATGGCAGCCCTGGTTACTTTGCACAGCACCTGCGTGTATATGGACGTAAAGGCAAAGCCTGTGAAGTGTGTGAATGCGAGATACAGTCAGTGACTTTAGGTCAGCGCAATACCTTTTTCTGCGAACAATGCCAAAAATAACCTAGGTGATAATAATGCGCATAACATTGCGCATTATACCTCTATGTTTAACGCTACGTTACCATTGCCAGTAACCCAGTTTTTTACGCATTTTAAAGCGGCGAATTAAGTTAAGTGGCTTTTTCTTTAAGTTAGGTGGGTTTGTTAACATATCTTCAGTGGCATCAAGGATGCGGGCGCTGGATTGACCATCCTGGTATGGATGAGTTTGTGCCCCATAGTCTGCTATTTTGCCCATCAACTCTTCTGGGCGGGTTAACGCATATTCGATGCTGTTTTCAATTTTTAATGGGTCCGTCACGTTAATCAGGTGTGGTTTTGGATGTTCGTTTTTGACGGTTACAACGGGTTTGTTCAGCATTAAAAACTCAACCAACATGGATGAGTTATCTCCTAGCATTAGATCTGCCTCGAGCATCAATGGCATCGCGTTATCGGTTTCAATAAAGGTTAAATTTTCATGCTGTGCGGCTTTGTATGCGCTCACCGTGCTTTGTGCCATTTTAGGATGGAATGTAACCAACCAGCGCCATTTTGTATCTTGCGATAAGCGTTGAATCGTAGGCAGTAAAGCTTCTGCTTGGGACATTCTAGGGGAAAATGTAGATGAAAATAACACCACAGGGCGATCGTCTTTTTTGTGAACCGTAGCAGACGTGTTGAAGAAGGGATCCATTTTACAAAAGCCCGTTTCCACTACCTTAAAGTGCTGGTGCTGTTGCTCGAGCTGCTTAAAGGTATCAGTCATTGATGGGCCGTGTGTACAGTGCAAATCGAAACAATCACGAATAATGAATGAATAATTCAAACCATCTTTCACTCTGGTTTTAAAACCAATAAAACCATGACGGACGCAGACTTTTAAGCCGGGTATAAACGACGGGATCATGTTACCTGGAATAAACACTGCTAGAGGTTGGTAATCAATAACAGCCTGTATGTTAGCAAGTTGCTGCTCGAAAGGCTGAAAATACTCTCGGTTAACGTTATTTCCTTCTACAAACCAGGCGACGGTATCGCCACGTTTATGAATTTCGTCTTGCATGGGGCGCAGTATTTGAAATGCATAGTTTTCAGATATGTAAAATAAATAACGTTTAGCCATGGGTCCTCTGATGAATGTTGGGTGTTGCGCGCTTATGACAGCGCGCAAAATGAGATAATGATCGACTGCGGCGTGAATGAAAACCGCTTTTGATTTATTTCTGTAGTTTTTCTTTCAAGGCTGCCTGGACCGCAGTGTGACAAAACTGGTCGACCTTGCCTCGATGTAAAGCAACTTCTTTAACCAAGGTAGAAGAGATAAACGAGTTTTCTTCCGCTGGCGTTAAGAAAATACTTTCTAAATTCGGGTTTAAGCGACGATTCATATTGGCTAATTGAAATTCATATTCAAAATCAGACACTGCGCGTAAGCCACGTATTAGGACTGTTGCACCTTGACTATCAGCAAAGTCAGCCAACAAGCCTTCAAAACCAATGACCTCTACATTTGGCAGATGGGCAGTGACTTCTTTAATTAAATCAACGCGCTCTTGCAAGCTAAACAAGGGCTTTTTACTTGGATTTGCTGCAATTCCAACTATTACATGAGCAAACATATTGGCTGCTCGGTCAATTAAATCTGCATGGCCATTGGTAATCGGGTCAAATGTGCCCGGATATACAGCGCGTGTGTGCATAAATTTATACCTTATCAATATAGCCGGGTTTGCTGTAGGCCATTTAACCAATAGCTTTACAACAACTTCGGCATCGTTACATGCTTACCAACGGTAAAATGCACTTATTCGTTTAAATTTTTCCCCGAGGCGATCTTCACCTACATCAAGATCTACACCCCAAAAACCGTAGTGCGTGGCAAAGCTATAGCGCACGTTTAATTCTTTATACGCTTGTTGGGCGCTAGAATTAGTGTCGCTATCTGCCGCTCTGAATGTCACATCAATGACTTGATCCTGAGCGAATTTCCAGTTCATATTCAGCGAGTGACTGGTTTTCTGTACTTGTTCTTGTCCAAGGAACACGTCGCTAACCCAGTGACCAAGCGATTGACCTTCATTGGTATAACCAGCGCTATAAAAGTCTGACTGATAAAACAGCTCGTCTACGCGAGTGAATTCATAACGCAGCGACAGGTTGTTGGTTACCATAGGGAAATACACCCCGAAAGCAAGAGCTTTGTCGTTAGCTTCCTGATCATTGAGCTCTGGAGAGTGCTCAAATGCGACCTCGCCATAAAATGAAACAGGGAAAGCGAAAGGTAAGTTAACTTTAGTGGAAATGGCGGTTTTTTGATCGCTAGCCAGTGATTGAGGCGATAAAATCGGTGACTCGTCTTCCCCTGAAGGTGTGAATAAATCTTTAAAAGCTTCGCCAATACTGAGGTTGCTCTTTGCACCAGCAAATTTAACTGTCCGGCTCAGGCCGATTGTCCAGGCTTCCGCAGGCGACACGCTTAAATGCAATCCTGCTAGATTAGGCTTACCGGTAAATAACTCGCCTTGTTGGCTGATCCCTGTGGTGTCATCAAGTTTTGAATAAAACAGTTCGTAGCGAATATCCCAATCTGTAATCGGCGTGGCATTACTGACGGTTATCGACACGCTGGGCTTTGCATTGGTGCTTGTTAGCAACGCTGAATCTTGCATGGGTGAAAACCAATGATCCCGGTATCCAGCCTCAATTTGTGCATATTCATAGCCAAAAGCCACATGGGTGTTATAAAACAAAGTATTTTCGCCGTCCGCATAAACAGCGCCCGCCGCAACATACGCAAAGGGCGATATGTAGGCAACGCCAGAGGCTGAAAGCTGATAACTCGCATCACGTTTGATGCTACGTTGATTCGGCAGCGCTGCGCTGCCATCGTCGCTTACAGAGACTGACGCGCTTGCATGAGTGAGGCTAAAGGTGTCTTTATACCTTGCGAGATAGGCATCAACAGAGCGATGGAGTTCAGGAAAGCGGGTTGCGATCAGCTTATTGCGACGCATTACGTCTACCGCTTTGTAGGGCCTAGTTAAAGGTGCGCCCGGGGTAAGCGCCATAACCTTTTCTATTTGAGACTCAATTTCAGAGGAAATCTGTAGCGGCAAGTAAGGTGATAGACCCTTTGCCCATCCTTGCGAAGCGACCAGCAAACAGCCGAGTATCCAATAACGAGACATGTATTATTTCATTCCAAAACAGCGGGTGACAAAAAATCGAGTGTAACAATTCGACCTTACATTGTATTGTGCTTTGTACTGGGTATTCAGCAGATAAATCCAGTCATCTCACTTTAAGCAATAGGCAGATTGTGTTTACTCACCATATCCTGACATTAGTGTTTGCCAATCTTGTTCATTAAAATGGAAGGCCGACTGTTTATCTTGCTCTTTGTGCAGTGAGCGCAGTAACCGTTTTACATTTGCTTGCTTCCAATTATTACTGGCGTGAATGGCGCATTTATCAAAATCTATTAACCAAATTTTGCCATTTTTATCGAGCATGACATTGTGAATATTTAAGTCATGGTGGTATACATTATGATCGTGGAATTGACGTATACAGGCACCGATAGCGTGCCATGTTTCATTGGTTAAAGGGCCTTGACATAAATGACTAAATACATCTTGGCTATTAGCGATACGTTTGATAATAATATCGCCGCGATACATCACGCCTAACCGCGTCACTTGTGCTGCAACCGGCTCTGGCACAGGTAGACCGAGGCTATGCATGTGGCCAAGTAACTTAAATTCACGCCATGGGCGGGTGCGCGTTACTCCGCGAAACACATATTGATCCTTGATCACCTTGCCAATGAGACCGCCCCGTCGATAATGACGCAGCACGTACTCGTTGTTTGCATGTGTGAAAAAGTAGGTTGTTCCGCGGCCTGTAGCGCTGCCGGTAATCTGCTGCTGAGACTGCCAATGCTGACTATCAAAAATAGTTAAATCAGGGGCTGCGAATATTTCAGCATCAAATATAATGGTGCTGCGGTCTTTAGATGTTTGCTGAATGTTTGGCATTAAACACGAGGCGCGTTGCAAAATTTGGCATAGTGTATACCCGTACCGCTTACGAATGCGAGTTTCTACGTAAGGTGGTGAGTAATGGCTGGGAATAATCAAATATAAACAAGTGAGTAAGTTATAACTATGGATCACGGTGAAGCAAACGTCTCGAGAGATACACAGGTTGAGCTGATATTAGGTAACTCTAATTCGAATTTCTCCGGTGTGACTTCAACTATGTTGCAAGTCATGTCTTATCAGCAAAAATTGATTAATCTGCGGGTGATGGGTCCGCATTATCTACCAGATGAAAGCCAGGCGATGACCTTTTGGCAGGTGGCCAAAATGTGCCGTAAGCCTTTAAAAAACGGAAGGTATCGCGTTTTTCATGCCCGCCGTGTGGATGAAATGATCCAAGCCGTTATCTTAAAATACGTATTTGGCGCAAAAATTAAAATGGTGTTCAGTTCGGCCGCGCAACGCTTTCGATCAGGCTCGACTCTGTGGTTAACTCGCCAGATGGATGCGGTCGTTGCGATCAGTAAAGCTTCTGCCAAATATTTGGCTGAGCCACCAGATGCCATCATTCCCCATGGCATTCAAATCGAGAACTTCGCCCCCGCTGAGAATAAAGAACAAGCATGGCAAGCATTAGGTTACGGTGGAAAATACGGTATTGGTATTCTTGGTCGGGTACGCAAGCAGAAAGGTGTGCACCTATTTGTTGAAGCGTGCATTGAAATACTGCCGAAATACCCAGACTACACGGCAGTCGTCGTTGGAGCTATATCGGCTAGTCATCAGGAGTTCGTCGATGGACTTAAGGCAAAAATTGATAAGGCTGGGCTAAGTGAAAGGATTGTGTTTACAGGAGAATTGCCATTTGAACGTATACCGCCAATTTTTAGTGCTTTGTCTATGGTGTCTGCATTGAGTGATAACGAAGGCTTTGGCTTGACTGTGTTAGAAGCCATGAGTTGCAGCGCCGCCGTTTTGGCCACGCAAGCGGGGGCATGGGAAGAGATTATCCGTGAAGATATCGATGGTCATGTTGTCCCTGTGAATGACCTTTCCGCAGTGACAGCAAAAATGAATTCGCTGTTGTCTGACCCTGTAGCCTTGAAGCAAAAAGGGCTCGCGGGCCGTACTCGTGTCTTAGGGCATTATACGGTTGAACGCGAAGCCAAGGCTTTGGTTGATCTATTCAAAGGACTACAGTAAGTGTCGTTATCCTAAGCAAACCCTAGCGCAACTAACGTGGCGTTAACCGCGCCACTGTTTTCTTTTAAAACACGCTTCCCTGCTTGACCTGCATACTCACGAGCACTTTCATCGTTAAACCAAGTCAAAATTTGACGGCTAATTTGCGCTGCATCATTGCCTTCAAATAGTGCGCCACTTTCCGTCAATATCTGACAAATAGCGGGATTATTATAACGATGAGGCCCCATTAAAATAGGCACCTCAAAGGCCGCAGGTTCCAATGCATTGTGCCCACCGCGATCGGCAATACTGCCGCCCACAAAGGCGATGTCGGCTAGTCCATAAAGGGCTTGTAATTTGCCCATTTCGTCAACCAGCAATACCTGACTGGTATCATTGCACGGCTGTGCATCGGAGCTGCGCAGACAGTTAAGTCCGCTAGAGAGGCAAATTTGATATACGTCTTCGAAACGCTGGGGGTGGCGGGGGACAATAATCAGTAAGCTATTGGGCTGTTGTGCAAGCACCCTTTGGTAAGCATCAAGTAACACTTCTTCTTCAGGCGCGTGGGTACTGCCAGCCACAATGATTGAGCGTTTATGAATGTTGAATCGCTGGGCAAAGGCAGTGGATTGCTGATGAGATTCGGTGCTGACGGGCTGTTCAAATTTAATGTTATTGGTTAATACCAGCGTCGTATTCGGCGTACCTAGTTGCTGATAATTATTAAAATCCCGTTCGCCTTGGGCACACACTTTACTGAGCTTGTGTAGCATGGGCTGAAAAAGTGCAGAAATTTTGCCATAGCTGCGCGCTGAGCGATCGGTCATTCGGGCGTTAATCACTGAAATCGGTATGTCTTGTCGCCAACATTGATCAATTAAATTCGGCCACAGTTCGACCTCTGTAATCAATACTTGTGATGGCGCCGCACGTTTAAGCAGGCGTCGCATCATCCAGCCAGTATCTAACGGTAAATAGCAGTGCGTGATGGAGTCATTAAATAAGCTGTTGGCTTGTTTGGCGCCGGTGACGGTTGTGGTGGTTAATGTGATTGGTAGGTCGGGTTGGATTGTGCGTATAGCCTTTATGACATTGGCGGCCGCGACGACTTCTCCCACTGAGACACAATGAATAAGCAGCCCCCCAGCTGACGCCGTACTTAAGCGTAAACCAAAGCGTTGTATGCGAGCCTTTGGAGTGACTGACTTCTTTGCCAAGTATTGATAACAAAAATGCAAAAACGCAAAAGGTAATAAAGTCCACAGTAGGAGGGTATAGCCCCAAAGACTGAGTTTTTCCTTTGGTTTGGGCTGGAAAGAGGTGTTCATCATATCGCCATCAAATGGGTTCAGCAGGCATTTTAACAGTATTTTGGTTATTTTCGACTAAGCTAGTGGCCAATAGGTCTCATGCACGCTCATTCAATAGGATAAAAAATTTCCTGTAATAAATAGCAATAACAAGTAATACTGACCCATAACTTACTAAAAATAAAAGGAGTTATGCTCCCTGTTGTTTTTTACTGCACAGAAAACGGTATTTGATTAGGAGTTTTTTTTTGCACAATATTCATCGCATAGGGTATCGGTTCGCATTCGCTTTAGTGATGCTGTTTTGCGCAAACCTTACCTACGCCGAGCAACCTCAGGTGCAGGTGATTGTGAATAATAATGTCAATGTGACCACGTTGAGTGAAAGCAGTGTACGTTGGATTTTCTCAATGCGTCAAACCACTTGGCAAGATGGTTCCGCAATAAAAGTGTATGTATTGAGTAAACAAACCCCTGCCCATCAACATTTTTGTAAAAATGTACTGAGTATGTTCCCTTATCAACTCGAACGCATGTGGAATAAGTTAGCTTATTCAGGTTTAGGAGAAAAGCCCATTTTGGTCAGTGATAGTCAAGAAATGCTTAATATGATCAGTCAGGAACCGGGTGCTATCGGTTATGTTTTCTCAACGTCACTACCACCTGGCGCACATGCTGTACGCATTGTTAAGGAGGGCTAAGATGAACAGAGCCGTCATTATATTTTCATTTTTTATTTTTTATTTTGCGCATTCTCCAAGAAGCTTAGCAAGCGATATTGTGTGGCATGGTTTTGGTGCCCAAGGCATTATTCAGTCCAGCGACAGTAATTTTATTAATGACACCGGTGATGCGTCATTGCGCTTAACAGAAGTGGGGTTAAATACCTCTTATCGTATTAATCAAAAACTCAGAGTGTCAGCTCAAGGCATGTATATTAATGGCGGCAATCGCTTCGATGAGGGCTTACGACTCGATTATCTATTTTTAGATTATCAATTGCTCAATACGCAAAGTTGGAATGTGAATGCTCACCTTGGACGTTATAAAAATTACCATTGGTTGTATTCGGCCACGCGAGATGTGCCGCACACTATGCCCTCTATTGTACTGCCCCAATCGTCTTACTTTGATGCCTTTCGGGACGTGTCTTTAGGTAGTGACGGTATATCCTTAACTGCCCAGCACTTGAATGGTCTTGGCGAATGGGATGTGCGCTGGAGTTACGGTAGCTCGCATATCAAATACGAGCAGACTGAAAACCTGATGTCGCAATTGGCAACCGGTGAACTTGACCACGATTTTGATACTCAATTCAGCGTCTCATTTACTCCCCTTGGCAGTGGTTTGTCGTTGGGCATGAGCTTATTAAGAACGGATTTCAGTTATAAGCCCGGTGACAACGATGTTTTTATTAAGGGTAAAGCAAAGCTAGGACGTGTCATGTTGAGCTTGTCTTACAGTGCTGAATATTGGGACATTAACGCAGAGGCAATGCGCGAAAAAACGGAGTTTAAAGGGTTCTTTCGTGATGGCAGTGACGCCGATAGCATATCCGAAGGTCTGTATGTGCAAGGCCGTGTATTTGTACATCCAGACGTAACCTTGTTGGCTCGATTTGACACCTTTGATGCTAATAGAGATGATCGTAACGGCACTAAATTCCAGCAAAACAGCGGAGATACTATTCCTGCTTATTTTGCCTACCGTGACCAGTTAACGCTTGGCGCATCATGGGATTTTTCTGCGAACTGGCGGGTGCGCGCGGAATACCACAAAATAGCAGGACGGGCCCGTTTAGCCCCCGTTTTTATTCCTGATACAGTAATCAATGACTCCAAGTATTGGGATATTTGGGCACTGCAAATTATCTACTGGTTCTGAACATGCGAATATTTGTCAGCCTACCGTGGAAAATTATGGGCCTGTTGATCGGTTTTTTACTGATCGCCAGTAGCCTGTTGACCTTTGTATGGATTGATAAAAATAATCAGGATTATCTGAGCCAGCATCAGGCGTTACACGACAGAGATTTGAGTCAGATGCACCTGATTACTGAGATGTTAAGTAATCGCTTAGAGCTCTGGTTTGAGTCGTTTTTTCATTTACATCAAGAGCTGACCGATAACCCTGAAGCCACAGGGGACTTTATCAGTAAAGAATTCGATTATTTGCAATTGAATTGGCAGGTTAACAATTTATGGCTATTTGATAGCCAACAAAACATCATTTACGCTAATCATCAGCAGGTTCCTGCTTATGTCAAAGCCAGTGTGGCGCAAACGCTGGAAAGCCAGTCCTCGGTTACCAATATTCACTGCATACAATCATGTTTTCAGTTGATCAGTATGCCGATGTTATCAGCCAACGGCGAGTTATTGGTACTGACTGCCAGCACGTCTTTGTTAGAAATGATGGCGGCATTGAATCGCTCGACGCTGGCTGAGCTGGCATTAGTTGCCACCGCTCAAGGCGTAGGAAAATCGCTTCTTAGAGACGCGCAGATACAAGCGCCCATCTCTTACATGAAACGTCAACAGCTTGGTGCGCTGCTTAAGCTTATCCCCGAAGATGTAACACTCGATATGGTGTTAGACAAAGGGTACCGCTTAGTCATGGACGAGCAGGCCTACCTAATTAACTTGTTGCCGGTCGACAATGACTTTGCCGATACGGCCTATTTATTAACCGTCCATGACATTAGTGACGAATGGGCTAGGCATGATAATTATCAGCTGGGCGTTATCACTATCTCTGCTATTACCGTTACTTTATGTGTGTTGACGTTTTTTATTATGGCTGAGCGGTTACGCAGACGTTTGTTGATTTTGGCTCGGCGCTTACCACTGTTGGCACAAAAGAAATATGCCCAATTCAATGACATGCAATTTACCCACAGCAGACTATTTTTAGATGAAATTGATGAAGTGCAGCGTTCAACCAACCTACTTGGTGAGCAACTAGAGTCTATGGACGGTAAGATCGAGCAGAACACCAGAGAGCTAGAAAATATTGCCATGTACGACCGGCTAACAGGATTACCTAATCGTAATATGTTGAATTTTGTATTGCGTAAAAAAATCGCGGCACTGGCACGCACACCTGGGCCACTCGTGGTGATTTTGTTAGATTTCGACAATTTTAGAAAAATTAATGACAGCTATGGACACGGCATTGGCGACGAATTTTTAATGGTCGCCGCACAGCGTCTGCGCAGTAATTTGCGAGAGTCAGACGTCATCAGCCGCTTCGGCGGTGATGAGTTTGTCATTGTGCTGCAAGAGGTCGACGATGTAAGTAACGCGATAACCCTTGCTGAGAAGCTATTACTTAAATTTCGTGAGTCGGTAGAGATTGGCGCCCAACGTTTTTATACCTCAGTCAGTTTAGGGATCACGTCTTGTGATGGGCAAAACGTCACGGTTGACGATTTAGTGCGTCAAGCCGACATTGCTATGTATGCGGCTAAAGACGCGGGTGGCGACAAATATAGTGTGTTTAACGAAAGCATGAGCACTCAAGTGATGCGACGTATCGAGATTGAACACGACGTACGAGATGCTTTGTTACAAGAGCAATTCAAGTTTGCCTTACAAGCGCAAATTGAAATTAGCACAGGGAAGTTAATTGGGTTTGAGGCTTTGATCCGCTGGTTACACCCTAAAAGTGGCTACATTATGCCCGACGAGTTTATCCCTATCATGGAAAACTCAGAAAGTATGATTACGCTCGGCTATTGGGGGATCAAACGTGCGTTTGCCATATTGGCGCATTTAGAAAGCTTAGGATTGAGCGGTTATCGGATTGCCGTTAATTTATCAGCCAGCCAGTTTTTGGATCCGAACTTAATTCAATTTATGCGTGAGCAACTGGCCGAAAGTGAGCAAAGTGCAGCACAAGTTGAGTTGGAGTTAACAGAGCGCACTGTGGTGGCGGATATCGAACAAACCCTACAGATCATGCATCAGTTAAAAGAATTAGGTTTCAGTTTCTCCATTGATGATTTCGGCACGGGGTATTCTTCGTTGGCTTATTTGTCTCAGTTACCTGTGGATATCATCAAAATTGACCGCAGCTTTATTGCGGGTATGAGTGATAACAGTGCGGATAAGCAAATAGTGAAGTCTACCGTGGCCATGGTGCGCAAATTGGGCATGAAAGTGGTCGCTGAGGGGGTCGAAACGGCGGAGCAACTTAGTTTCCTCAGTGATATGCATTGTGATGTAGCCCAAGGCTACTATATTTCCAAACCCATATTTGAAGAAGATCTATATCAAGTACTGCCTTCAAAAATAGATAAGGGTATCTGGAAGAACCTGGTCTCCGATTTTAGATAACTCAGATTGTAAAAAATCTATGACGTTCCCTGTGTTCCGCCGGTGGATCAATTACGTCAATTATTCGCATGCACAGGGGGTTATCCTTTATCATCCCACCATCTAAATATTCTTTGAGGACAGCTCATGAAACAAGCATTCTATGATCGCTTAGCGCAGCAAATTAGCGAAACCAAAGCTCAGGGGCTTTATAAAACCGAACGTATTATCCAGTCTCAGCAAAGTGCGGATATACAGGTGTCGGATGGCCAGCAAGTGCTCAACTTTTGTGCCAATAACTATCTTGGTCTGGCGAATAACGCTGAGCTTATCCATGCCGCGAAAGAAGGATTAGACAGCCACGGCTTTGGCATGGCTTCAGTGCGTTTCATTTGTGGTACCCAAGACATTCATAAAGCCTTGGAAGAGAAAATTAGCACCTTCCTTGGTATGCAAGAAACCATATTATATCCATCATGTTTTGATGCCAATGGTGGGTTATTTGAGACCATTTTAGGTCCAAATGATGCCATCGTATCCGATGCACTTAATCACGCGAGTATCATCGACGGCGTGCGCCTATGTAAGGCTAAGCGGTACCGCTACGCTAATAACAATATGTCAGAATTGGCCGCCCAACTGGAGCAGGCTAAAAAAGACGGTGCTGAGACCATATTGATTGCCACCGATGGGGTGTTCTCCATGGATGGTGTGATTGCTGATCTGGCGAGCATCTGTGATTTGGCCGATAAATATGGTGCTTTGGTAATGGTTGATGATTGTCACGCCACAGGATTTGTCGGCGAACAAGGCCGTGGTAGCCATGAGTACTGTAATGTAATGGGTCGCATTGATATTATTACCGGCACTCTGGGTAAGGCACTCGGTGGTGCTTCTGGCGGTTACACTTCGGGTAAAAAAGAAGTGGTCGAGTGGTTACGCCAGCGTTCACGTCCCTATTTATTTTCCAATTCTGTGGCGCCACCTATCGTGTCTGCCTCACTTAAAGTGTTTGATATGTTGGCTGATGGCCACGACCTGCGTACGCAATTAAAGCGTAATAGCGCACATTTTCGTTCTCGTATGGAACAAGCAGGTTTTACCCTGTCGGGTAAAGATCACGCGATCATCCCTGTTATGCTAGGTGAGGCCCAACTAGCCAGCGATATGGCCGATAAAATGCTCGAGCGCGGTATATACGTAGTGGGTTTCTCATTTCCTGTCGTGCCTAAAGATCAGGCGCGTATTCGTACCCAGATGTCTGCAGCTCACAGCATTGCGCAAATTGACCGAGCGATTGACGCATTTATTGAAGTGGGTAAAGAGTTAGGAGTTATTTAATGAAATCATTAGCGAAGCTCAAATCAGAAAAAGGTATTTGGTTACATGACAGTGACATCCCAGCTGTGGGGCACAATGACCTGTTGATTAAGATCCGTAAAACCGCCATCTGTGGTACCGATATGCATATTTATAATTGGGATGAGTGGTCGCAAAACACGATCCCAGTGCCTATGGTGGTCGGGCATGAATATGTCGGCGAAGTCGTAGAAATAGGCGAAGAAGTACGCGGTTTTGCGATTGGCGATCGGGTGTCAGGTGAAGGACATATTACCTGTGGGCACTGCCGTAATTGTCGTGCTGGTCGTCGGCATTTATGCCGCAATACCTCAGGTGTGGGGGTTAATAGGCCTGGCGCGTTTGCTGAATATTTATCGATTCCGGCGTTTAACGCATTTAAAATTCCAGATAATATTTCTGACGATCTTGCTTCAATCTTTGACCCCTTTGGCAATGCGGTACACACGGCTTTGTCGTTTGATTTAGTTGGTGAAGATGTATTGATTACCGGCGCGGGTCCCATTGGTATTATGGCCGCAGCCGTTGCCCAGCATGTTGGTGCACGGCATGTTGTGATCACCGACATCAATGAATACCGCTTAGATTTGGCTCGAAAGATGGGCGCATCTCGAGCGGTTAATGTTGCCACAGAAAATCTCAAAGACGTGATGAATGATTTGGGCATGACCGAGGGTTTCGATGTGGGTCTTGAAATGTCCGGTGTGCCTGCTGCATTACGCGATATGTTGGATAAGATGAACCACGGAGGAAAGGTCGCTATGCTCGGTATTCCGCCGGGAGATGTCGCCATCGATTGGAACAAAGTTATCTTTAAAGGCTTGGTGATTAAAGGGATCTATGGAAGAGAAATGTTTGAAACTTGGTATAAGATGGCCAGTTTGATCCAAGGTGGCTTGGATTTGAGCCCGATTATAACGCATCAATTTAATATCGATGAGTTTCAGCAAGGATTTGATACCATGGGCTCAGGCCAATCGGGCAAAGTCATATTAAACTGGTAATTAAAGGGTAACGTCATGGAGCAATTCGCACATATATCGGTGCAGGAAACACAACAGAAACTCGAGGCGAAGCAAGCTCGCCTGGTGGATATTCGTGACGAGCAGTCTTTTGCGACTGGGCATATCGAAGGCGCTGTGCACTTAACGAATGGAACATTGGTCAACTTTACCCAAGAAACAGACTTCGATACGCCTGTTATTGTGTGTTGTTACCACGGTATTAGTAGCCAACAAGCGGCCCAGTTCTTGATTCATCAAGGATTTGATGAAGTTTACAGCATGGATGGTGGTTTCGAAGGTTGGCGCCAGAGTTTTCCTTTTGTAAGTGGCGAGTAACCATGTCGCTGCCTTTTTTGTTAGTCACTTTTAGTCAAGAACGTGCGGCGCGGTTATTGGTTAATTATTTAAACAGCCAGGGTATTGGTGCCCAGTATTGCCTGCAAAGTGGTGAACATGGCGTCCAACTGCTCAATGAGTCAGATAGGGAGCAGGCCAGCAGTATTGCTGGGGAGTTTGTTCAGTCACCTCAAGATGCAAAATATCAGCAAGCTGCCTGGGATAATGGTCAGACTGTGCGCTTAAGTAGGGGGCAATCAGGTATATCTTTCACCGGCATTTGGCAGCAGCTGCACGGTATTCCTGTGACAACAAGCGTATTGGTAACCTGCTTGGTGATTTATCTGTTGGCTATGGTTGGCGTTTTCTGGCCGTATAAAATTTTAGTCATTGAACCCATTGCTGAGCTAATGCAAAACCATCAATGGTGGCGGCTAATTGGCCCCGCATTGATTCATTTTTCTGCGCTACATATCGTATTTAATTTACTTTGGTGGTGGACACTCGGTGGGCAACTTGAGCGTAGGCTCGGTAAAATGACACTAATCACCTTATTTTTACTGTCGGCTTTGCTGTCTAATGTCGGGCAGTTAATGGTGAGTGGTGAACACTTTGGTGGCTTGTCTGGTGTGGTGTACGCTTTGGTGGGATGTGTCTGGTGGCTCGGCTGGCTGCGTCCTGCATGGGGCTTGATGATACCCAAACCTATGGTAGGTTTTTTATTGGTTTGGCTGGTGGTGGGCTATGCCGATATTTTATGGGTCAGTATGGCGAATACAGCACATACAGTTGGACTGGTTAGTGGTTGCGCTTTCGCATTTGTATTAAGCCGATTTGCGGGGAAAACAGCTAGTTCGCTTGATAATTGAGCCGGGCTTGTGCAGTCAGTGCGCTGCACAAATGCGGTCTAGCCGTAATAGATATACTTGGTGAAAATAACATCCTTTATCATGTTTGAGCCGGTTTCCTGTTTCATTAACTTGCGCATGGTTTCTAAAAAAGTGCGCCGGATATCTTCTCGACCGGTCAGAGATTTCACCCGTTCTTCAGGTTGACGGCCTAGGATCTCAATGGCCGTCGCGCGTAATAAGGGTGAGTGATGATCCGCTAATTCCAAATCATCTACATCTTCGAGCATCAATTCAATCGTGATACGCACATAGCCTAATTTACGATTGCTCGTACCGAGGTAGTTGGTAACTATGTCGGGTTCTAGGCCAAAGTAGGCAAATTGCTTACCTTGTGCTTCTTGGGCAAAAGAGTGGCTGTTTAGCGCGCTAAACAAAGTTAGGCAAATACAAATCAATCTGACAATGCTCATTTCTAACCCTTTGGCTGGTAGTGAATTAAATTCCGTTCTGTCAATAGCTTACCAATATTTAGCAGAATCGTTAAAACTATTTATTCATGCTTTAGTCTAGCCACAGCAATTGATATTATGCGGGACTATGCTGAATATTCATACCATCCCCAGAGCTTTTCCCTTAGACGATGACGTAACTTGGAACAACCAAGGGCGGTTGTCTATCCCGAATTCTCATTTAGCAAGCTGGTTACTGAACACCGGCTCGTTAACACAGCGCCTGAAATCTCGCTGTGAGGAGTTTAGGGTTCAGGTAGTTAGTCAACGGCAGGAGTTGGCAACGCTTGAGGAATATAAACAACTTAAAGTTCAATCGGCTCAGCAAAGAGTGCAAAACTGGCAAGTTCGCGAGGTTATTTTACACGGAAATAACCAGCCATGGGTGCTTGCACGTTCGGTGATCCCTCAAGCCCTGTGTGAAAAAGATTTTCTGGATTTGGGCAATAAACCTTTAGGACATTTGATTTTTAACGATAACCGATTTAGCCGTGAGCCGTTTCAGTTGCTGTGTATGCAGCCTACAAGTCAGTTCCTGCATGCTTATGGATTGCCTCACATGGCGACCATCTGGGGACGAAGGTCGGTTTTTCGCTTTCAACAACATGCCATGATGGTTGCTGAACTATTTTTGCCTCAAGCCCCAGCCTACAGAGAGAACGACGTTGAGCAATAAGCTGATTAACCGCAAGACACTAGGAGGTTTTTGGCTATTGATGCGTGCCAACAAGCCTGTGGGTAGCTATTTATTGTTATGGCCCACACTGTGGGCACTTATGCTTGCAGCTCAAGGCATGCCCCCTTTAACGATTACACTCATTTTTGTTGCTGGGGTCTTTGTAATGCGCTCAGCCGGATGCGTGATCAACGATTACGCCGACCGCAAAGTTGACGGCAAAGTGGCGAGAACAGATGCGCGTCCGTTAGTCAGTGGAGCCGTGACGGAAAAACAAGCACTAGGGTTGTTTGCGACTTTAGTCGGGGTAGCTTTTTTACTTGTGTTGGCTTTAAATTGGCAAACTATCGTCTTGTCGTTAGGCGCACTTGCATTGGCCAGTGTTTATCCCTTTATGAAACGCTATACCCATTTTCCACAAGTGGTGCTGGGGGCCGCCTTTGGTTGGGCTATACCCATGGCTTTTATGGCGGTTAATGAGGCTATACCCTTGTGGGCATGGGGCGTATTTGTGATCAATGTTCTTTGGACTGTGGTCTACGATACGCAGTATGCCATGGTCGACAGAAACGACGATTTGCACATAGGGGTGAAATCAACTGCGATTTTATTCGGTCAATACGACAGGTTGATTATTGCTGCCCTGCAATTGGCTGTTGTCGTGATGTTATTAGCCTTAGGGCAATATCTGCAAATGAGTTTGCCATTCTACTTGGGTGTGTTTGTTGCGACGGGTTTATTTGTATATCAACAGCGATTGATATTTGAGCGAAAGCGAGAAGCCTGTTTTAAGGCGTTTTTAAATAACAATTACGTAGGCATGGCTATCGCCTTTGGCATAGCTGGGCATTACTTTATGTGACACGGTGATTAACATCACACCTACTGGAGATGGTGATATGAGTAACCTTTTAGGGGCTGTGTGTAACCCAGCCAAAACCTTAATGTCGCAGTTTCGTTACTCGATTAAATTCACTATCATCAGTGTCATTTTTCTGGTTCCGTTGATCCTGAGTCTGGTATTGCTGCAGTATGAATACAGCGATGATATTCGTTTTACCGATCAAGAGCGTAAGGGCGTTGCGCTTGTTCAAGTAATACAGAACGAGCAGTTAGCGTTAGCGACTAATATTATTGATGCTAAATCGTCCTTTACCTCTTTATTAAGCCAGCATCAGGCGGCACTTAATAATTTGCCATCAAAACGGGTTAAAACCAGTATTGATGGTTACCTGCAAGCACTTGAAAACGGCGATAAGCAAGGCGCATTTAAAGCCTTGTCGGCTTTATCCCAGGGAATTGCTGATGTCACTAATTTGGAGCTTGATCTCGCATTAGATACCAGTTATCTCATCACGACCTTAGTGCGCAGCTTGCCGTTAATGCAAGATCAACTTGCCATGACCAGCGCGCTGGCGTTGCAAGTGACGCAAGCGGGCAGTTTCACCCCAGATTCATACATAGGGCTGTCTAACGCCAATCAAAAGCTACCTGTCATGCTCAAGGGCGTGGAGCAAAGTATTCAGGTTAGCTTGGATGCAACCCCAGCCATTGAAAAAGCCGCAGGGGTTCAATGGTTAACCTTGCAACGCAGTTTGGTAAATCATCAGCGTACTATTCAACAGCAAATACTAGACCCTGATAACATCAGTATTACCAGCAGCCAGCTTTTATCTACTAGCAAAGCGCTAAATCAACAGTTAAGCGATTTTGCTGCTTCGCTGATTCCGATTCTTGACGATTTATTGCAGGTACGAATTGCTCAGGCCGAATTTAAAAACAATGTAATTTTAAGTGTGTCAGTTATTGCTGTGTTATTGGCTATCTATTTATTTATTGGCATGTATTTGTCTGTAACCGAGAATATCAAGCAAGTGGTCGTCGCTGTGCATAGCATAGCCGATGGGGACTTAAGTTCGAGAGTCAATGTATCCGGTAAAGATGAAATGCGTGATATTGCCGACGATATGAATCACATGACCGAGAATTTACAGACCTTGGTGGCCCGTATCAGTGGCGCTATCGATACTCTGAGCCAATCGGCATTGAGTCTTAAGGGGATCACGGCGAATACGAAACAAGATGTGACGGAACAAAAATCGGGTACCGAACTCATTGCTCACTCAATGCAGCAATTAACCCAGGTGGCGCAAGCCATCGATAAGAATTCAGGAACCGCCAGTCAATCAGCAGAGGAGGCGCAAGGTGAGGCTCAGCAAGGTAAGCAGCTCGTCAACCGTTTACAATCTGTGATGCGTGATATGCAAACAGAGTCCAGTCGTTCACAAGAAGCCCTCAATCGTTTAGTCGAAGACAGTAAAAATATTGGACAGGTATCCAGTGCTATTAATGGAATTGCAGATCAAACTAACTTATTGGCACTTAATGCCGCAATTGAAGCCGCTAGAGCAGGGGAGCATGGTAGAGGCTTTGCCGTGGTAGCTGACGAAGTACGTACTTTGGCTCAGCGGACCCAAGACCAAACAAGTCAGATCCACGAAATTATCAGTAAATTACAACAAGCCACCAAAGACACCGAATTGAGCATGGAGCAAAGTCGGGTGCAAATGGATGAAAGTGTTAAAGAGAGTGAAGTGGTTGAGGCGTCATTACAGCGTATTACGGAGGTGATCAGCACCATTAACAGTATGAGTGGTGAGATATCTGCGTTGGCTACAGAGCAATCAAACGTTACCCACTCGGTGGCATCCCAAGTTGAAGGGATTGCCGCCATATCGGAATCGACTTTGAAAGGCGCTCAGGAAACCGAGCTCTCAGCCGAGGATTTACTGGTTGTAGTAACCAGCTTGAAAAATGAATTAGCTCAACTACAAAAAGGTCGCTAAGTTGACGCTATTTTTCTTGTAGGCTTTTTTCCAATGCGTCGAGCTTGGCTTCTAAAGTCGCGAGCTTCTCTCTGGTACGAATGAGTACATTACTCTGAATTTCGAATTCTTCTCGACTCACAAAGTCCAGCTTGTTCAGTTGGCTTTGTAGCACCTGTTTGACTTTAGACTCAGCACCTTCAGCCATAGTTTTTACGCCAGGAGGAATCGCTTCAGTAATTTGTTTGGCAATGTCCTCTAATTTTTTTGGGTCAAGCATCGTTCGATGGCTCCATGATAAGAATGAAGCGTTATTGTAGCGAATACACGAACACTTGGCAGCATAAAAACCATCCGCTCAGTTAATCAACAAACAAAGCGCTGAAAGCAACAATTTCGTCCTGATAGTTCGCCTTTTCAGGTGGATTGATATTACAATTCCCTGCCCAATATAAAAGTGAAATTCATGAAACTTAACCCAGGCCAAAATGACGCGGTAAATTATATCTCTGGCCCTTGTTTGGTACTGGCGGGTGCCGGCAGTGGTAAAACGCGTGTAATCACCAATAAAATCGCCTATCTCGTCAGGGAATGCGATGTGCCTGCGCGCTATATTGCGGCGGTGACGTTTACCAATAAAGCCTCTCGGGAAATGAAAGAGCGTGTCGCGCAAACATTAGGTAAAAAGGAAGCCAGAGGGTTAAAGGTATCTACATTTCACACCTTGGGGCTGAGAATTATCAAAGCCGAAGTGAAAACATTGGGGTTAAAAGCTGGGTTTTCCCTGTTCGATGACAAAGACAGCTTTGCCTTGCTCAAGGACCTGACTGATATCGAATTGGCCGGCGATAAAGAGCAGCTGCAACTGTTACAAAGCCGTATTTCGAATTGGAAGAACGATCTGTTGTTGCCTGATCAGCTGCTAAAAGGTACTTCCTCAGCGGGGGATGCAGAATTTGCCGAATTCTATCAACGTTATCAGAATCATCTTCGGGCTTATAACGCACTTGACTTTGATGACCTGATTTTACTGCCAACCTTACTGCTTAAACACAATGAAACCGTGCGTCAAAAGTGGCAAAACCGTATTCGTTATTTGCTGGTGGATGAGTATCAAGATACCAATACTAGCCAATACGAATTAGTGCGCTTACTAGTCGGTCAGCGGGCGCGCTTTACTGTGGTAGGGGATGATGACCAGTCCATTTACTCTTGGCGCGGTGCGCGGCCACAAAATCTAGTATTGCTGAGCAAAGATTTCCCTGATCTACGGGTAATTAAGCTAGAGCAAAACTATCGTTCGTCTGGGCGTATTTTGCATTGCGCTAATATTTTGATTCAAAACAATCCCCACGTGTTTGAGAAGCGTCTTTTTTCGGAATTGGGCTATGGTAATGAGTTGCGTATTATTACCGCTAAAAATGAAGAACATGAAGCAGAGCGCGTGGTCGCTGAGCTGATCGCGCATAAGTTTATGCAAGGAACCAGTTTTAAGGATTACGCCATCTTGTATCGAGGTAATTTTCAATCTCGGTTATTTGAAAAAGTCCTCATGGCTAACCGCATTCCGTACAAAATTAATGGCGGCACCTCATTTTTTGGACGCGCAGAAGTTAAAGACATCATGGCCTATTTACGTTTATTGGTGAATCAAGATGATGATAATGCGTTGTTGCGGGTGATTAACACGCCCACGCGCGGAATTGGCCGGGTGACCTTGGAAAAGCTGGGTAATTTTGCTAATGAAACGCGGGTTGGCATGTTTGAGGCTGCGTGTTCTCCTATGTTATCTAGCATATTAACGGGTAAGTCATTAGAAGCGGTTGAAGGCTTTGCCCGCTGGATTGTTGAATTATCTGACGAGGTTAAACGTAGCGATAGCATCGCGGCCATTCGTCAAATGATTAAGGCCATGGGCTATGAAGAGTGGTTATATGAGACCAGTACCAGCCCGAAAGCCGCAGAAATGGGCATGGCGAACATCAGTACTTTGTTCGGTTGGGTGAGCGATATGCTAGAAGGGGGGGAGCTCGACCCTCCGATGAGCTTACAAGAAGTGGTGAACCGCCTTATCTTACGCGACATGATGGAGCGTGGTGAAGACAGCGAAGAGACAGATCAAGTCCAGCTTATGACCTTACATTCATCTAAAGGTTTGGAGTTCCCCTACGTGTTTATGGTCGGTATGGAAGAGGGATTGTTACCCCATCAAAGTAGTATTGATGAAGATAACATTGAGGAAGAGCGACGGTTGGCATATGTGGGGATCACTCGAGCACAGAAGGAATTATTTTTCACCTTAGCTAAAGAGCGTCGCCAGTATGGGGAAGTGATACAACCAGAACCGAGTCGTTTTCTACATGAGCTACCGGGCGATGATGTCATTTGGGAAGTGAAAAAAGTCAAAGTAAGCGCCGAGGCTCGTCAACAGAAAGGTCACACAGGTATTGCTCACCTGCGTGACATGATGAATAAAAAGTGACGTTAGGAAGAAATTGAAATTGCGCTTGGGGCTTCTAAGTATTCACCTTGACCTAATTCACATCCTACAGAACGCAGTAAGTCAGCCTGTTCTTTATCGCTAATACCGGAGGCGATGAGCTTAAATTTAAGATGTTGTGATATGGCTAAAACCGATTGGATCAGCTTCAGGTTACGCTCTGAACGAGGAATGGTTTTAACAAAGCGATGATCGACTTTGACAAAATCAAAGGGGTACGAGTACAAGTAACTCAACGACGCTAATCCACTGCCGAAGTTATCCAGCACAAGTTTTATACCGCAGCGCTTCAAATGCTTAATGGCAGGTAAACTAAACTGAGAACGGCGATTCAAATCGTTTTCATCAAACTCGAAGATTAACCGTTTAGGATCGATTTGCTTGTGCTTAATGTCTTGTATCAGTTGTGCTGCTGCTTCGGTTTGTGTCAGATAATGAATGGATAAGTTAACCGCAACCTTATAATCCTTATTTTTCGCATAGGGGCTAAGTTGCTGGCTTAACATAGCGCAGGCCGCTTTGAGCATGTAGTTATCCATTTCGACAACGAGTCCGCTGTGCTCGGCAATTTGCCAAAAACTATCGCGATCCATCACGCCCAATCTAGGGTGCATCCAACAGACGCGACATTCGTCATATAAGTGGCTACCGTCTCGCATATCAAAAACGGGATGAGAAAAAACATCAAAAGCCTCATTCTTTAAGGCTTTGCGAAACTCGCTTTCAATTTCCAGTTCTTCAAGTAACTTATTGCGCATGGTTAAATCAAACACCACGTATTGACCACGCCCTTGGGATTTTGCTTGATACATAGCCGCATCTGCATCTCGCACGATTTCGCTGGCGGATTGATAACCACTTTCAAGGTAAGCAATACCAATACTGGCACCGGAGAAAATCTCTCGCCCATCTAGCAAGAAAGGAGCCGCGATAGAATTAATTATGCGCGTTGAGATTACTTCCACGTCGTCTGGGGTGTCGAAGTTATCTAATAAAATAACGAATTCATCTCCCCCTAGGCGTGCGAGTAAATCATGCCCACGAATGCAATGTGCAATGCGGCTTGCTACTTCAATCAGAAATGAATCACCGGCGTGATGGCCAATGGTGTCATTAATTTGCTTAAAACGGTCTAAGTCGATAAACACCACAGCAAAGTTATTCTGTGGATAACGTTTTTTATTGGCCAGAGCTTGACTCAAACGGGCGTTGAACATGGTGCGGTTTGGCAAATCGGTTAACGCATCATGATGAGCATCATGTACCAGCTTTTGCTGGATGGCTTTGCGCTCTTCAATTTGTTTCTGCAGGTATTGATTGGCTTTGTTGAGCTCGTCTGTGCGCTCTTTAACCTTCTCGGTTAATCGCTGATTATAAGCCTGTATCGCGTCTGAAGAGCGTTTACGCTCTAAGGCTACAGCAATATGGTGTGACACAAACCGCAGCAACTCTAAGTCGCGCAGTGAGTAATGTTCATCTTGGCTATAGCTTTGTATGGCAATGACACCGGATATCTCGCCGTCGACCACTAAAGGGGAGCCCAGCCAAGAGTTATTTTGCTCGAGCATGTTTTTTGCAGTAACCGCATCAATCTCGTTATTTGCCGTTAACTCTTTTACTCTCGAGGGGTTAATTAATTCTGCGCTGCCGGAACGCAGCACAAATTCAGTAAGACCAAGGCCTATTTCTCTGGATGCGATTAAGGTATTTATTTCATCTGAGTAATAGGGGAACTCAAGACGCTTAGTGTCAGTGCTGATGGTGGCAATGTAACAGTTTGGAGCGCTAATTAACCTGGCGATGACTTCGTGCAGAGAGGCATAAAAGTCAGCCATATTACCGTCAACCGAGGCTGACAATTCAGAAATTTCAAAAAGTGCGTTTTGTAGCGACTCGACTTTTTGCCGCTCATTTATTTCTTCTTGAAGTTCTTCGTTAATGCTTTGCAGTTGCTTGGTGCGCTCGCGTATGGTTTGCTCATTCATTTCACGGCTTTTAACCCGATCAACTGTATTGACTATATGCTGTGACACAAACAGTAAGATATCTAAGTCTTCTTGGTTATAGCGTATGGACTTATCGTAGCTTTGTACCACCATAGCACCAATCACTTGATTGCCACGTTTGAGCGGCACACCTATCCAGTCTACGGGCCCAGAACCAATCTGTTTAACGTTAATCTGTTTAAGTTGTGCGTCCCGAGTTTCTTCGGTTAGAAATAAATGGTTGCCGGTACGTAAAATGTAACCAGTAAAACCTTCCATTAATTCGCTCGCTGGAATTTGCCGTAGCGTTACTTCGTCGAACTGGTCGACGAAGTAAACAAAATCGACCACTTCGTTTAGGGCGTCGTAAAAAGCTACGTAGAAGTTTTGCGCGTTCATGAAACGTCCGATGATGTCATGAATGGCGGGATATAAACGAGATAATTCACCCACTGAACTGGCAAGTTCAGAGATATCAAATAGCGATTTTTGAATGGCTTCGGAGTGCTTATATTTTTCGGTGAGTTGCTGCAACTGAGGGATCAGTTCGCGTAACTCCTCGATTGATAAGTTGTCAGGAATATTGCTAATTTCAGTACGGGATAAGAACGCGTGCACAAACAGTCTATTTATAATTATTTTTATAATGTAAAAATAAACTATTGTTCACAAAAAGGCCACCCTAAGGTAGCCTTTTTGTGAACAATTTTTCATCAAAACAACTAATTACAAACCTTCGATCATGTGTTCGATGGCTGCTTTAATTTCATCGTCTGAACAATCACCACAAGTACCACGAGGTGGCATGGCGTTGAATCCGTTTATGGCATGTTGCCAAACGGTGTCAAAGCCTTTTTCTAAGCGCGGAGCCCAGTCAGCTGCATCTTGGAACTTCGGTGCACCCAGAACGCCTGAGCTGTGGCAAGCAACGCAAGATTTTGTGTAAACGTCAGCACCGGAGCGAGGTCCGCCCGCTGATGCGGTTTCAGCTTTAGCGCCAGCAATATGTACTTTGCCCACGGGTGCAATACGTGATTTTATGTCGTCATCAGAGTTAACTGCAGCTTGCGCCGTGAAAATCGATGCTAAGCCAACAAACATGCACAATAAAATTTTACGTTTCACTATTTTCTCCACGTCAGGGGGTAATCCTGTTGATCTTTACGGATAATATTCTAAATCGGATTATAACGACTAATTAAGTGTGAACAACCATTTATAGCGATCCATGTTAGTAAAGCCCTCTCTATCGTTCATTTAGGCACAGGTAATTTACGGATTGCCAAGCAGTAATAACAGGATTCTTATCAATATAAACTTCGCCGGATAACACGGGTTAAAGCGTTCGCTTCTGTAATAATACGTGGAGTAAGCAACTGATTTATTGCAGCTGTCGATTGGGTCATAAGAGGCAAGTCTTTCCCATGGACAGAGCATAGAAAAGCATATTGGCCTAATTTTCTGGTTTTTGACGCAGGTAACTGGCAAATTTCGGTATGCCGTTTATCGTGACATCGTAATACTTGAAAGTAACAACTGAACCAATGGCGGGGGGATGTTGACGTTCATAGTCTGAAAACCCACTGCCAATTTTGAACGTTTTACCGTTTCGCATTCGTACACGTACTGAGCCCATCATACCTAAGTACTTTCCTTTGCCGGGTAGGTGCTCAAGCACAACGGCCTCTGCATCTTGGTGTTTTTTAAGTTTAAGCACCTGGTCGCTACGTGTGGCCAAGTATTGCGCGTTTTGATGGTGCAGCATGAGGCCTTCGCCGCCTTTCTTGATGATCGCATCAAGAGCTGCCTTCAAAGCAGCTTGGCTAGCATATCGCTGTTGAGGAATAACCTGTAAATGGGATAAATTTGCCGCGATCGACAGCTCCTTTAACATGCGTAAACGTTCACTAAATGGCCCTGGATACTCGGGTAAATCAAACAGCATGAACTTTACTTTATGCCAGGTTTCGCCTGGTTGCTGGCGAAGTACCACTGAAGCGGTTTTTTCAAAATGCCTGCGAGCAATCCACAGTTCGCCATCTAAGGCTTGGATTGGGAAACCACGAGTAAACCATTGGGGGGCTGATATTGTATTGCCCGAACGGGTGAGAAGTTGCTTTCCATTCCAGCGTGCGCGAATGCCATCGAGTTTTTCGCTGACTAAATAATCATTAATATCGATGCCTTCATGATAGCGGTTAGCGAGTTCTATTGCTGGACGGGTTTGGCTCATCGCCACTAAGGAAAACAATGAGGCAAGACAGAAATAAAAGACGAGCAGGGGGCGAGACATATTCAAACCTTCCTTGGATAAGCACTAACCAAAAGCCTAGTGCAAATTTTTGCTACCGCACTCTAAGGACGTAAAACCAATTCGGTGTAATACTCGATTTGAAGGATTGTACGCGTGAGTTGGCGGGTGGATTTTATGCCTTAAAGTGTAAACATACTTGTTCTAGGACGGGACAAATAATTGTGCCCGGAGGCGGAATGGAACCACCGACACGAGGATTTTTAATCCTTTTCAGGCTGCCAATAACGAATATTGCTTATTTTAAGGGGCTGTAGAGGAGGGGGTATGACAAAACGGGTGTCAAATGGGGGGAACGTAAAAATCGTCTCAGCAATATGGAAATGATTTTTTCGGAAATCAAACTAGAAATGTGTTTTTATAAGTGATAATTTAAATTCTAATTAAAAAGTTAGTTTCGTAAGTGGAATTTCAAAATATAATTAAAAATATAGATTTAAGGCAGGAGAATAGGCCTTGAATAGATAATATGCACTATTTCACTTCAAGAATATAGCTCCCATAACTGAATTACCTAAAATGACCCCTGTTGGATACACATTTCTTAATAAATATTACAATCTACTCTTACCTAAATTGAGCGTCGAAGTATATCAAGATGCCAGTTTTGACTCTGAGAAAATAGTCAAGTATGGGGCCTCTAAGCGACTAGTTTTGCCAAAGTCTCGGAAGAACCTCTCTACACCATACGATAATATGGTGGCTGCAATTAAGCACCAAGGAATTCGTTTACACTTTTTTGCAGTTATATTCAAAGTTGTAGACGAAAACGAGTTGACTGCTTTTATCGCTAGTAAGCCTATGGCTCAGCATACACGAGTTATTTGGTATTTATATGAATGGCTAACAGGCAATACGTTGAATTTACCAGCTCTGAATTCAGGTAACTATGTTCAGCTATTTGATCCAAAATATTACTTCACATTGTCTGATGGTGTTCGAGATAAACGAACTAGGGTCATTAATAACGCTATCGGAACGAGAGATTTTTGCCCCACAATTCGCAAAACGCCTGAAATACTGACACTAGCGAAAACCGATGTTTATAAAACCGCATATGAAGAAGTACAGAAATTGGGTAAGTCAATATCAGCAGATATAATTGGTCGCTCAGTTAACTACCTTTATACGAAAGAAACGCGTTCCTCCACGGAAATTGAGAACGAACGACCTGACAAAAAAAGGATGCAAAGGTTTCTGAACGCGATAAAAAATGCAGGCTTATTCGAGCTTTCGAAAGATAAGCTTATAGATATTCAGAACCAAATAGTGGCTGATAGTGTGCGCGCTTCTGATTATAGAGAGTGTGAGATTTACGTAGGATCTACAATACAGAAATACAGTATTGTAGATGAAGACGTTCATTATGTTGGTGCTAAGGCTGAGCATATTGAAAGCTTGATGGATGGTTTGTTTAAAACCCACGATAATTTGATGTTAGACGGCGAGGTTCCTTCACTTATCCATGCTTCTATTGTTTCTTTCGCAGAAGTGTATATTCATCCCTTTGACGACGGTAACGGAAGGATACATAGATATTTAATTCATGACGTAATGAAGCAAAGGGAGCCAGACCATAAGTTTATTATTCCTATCTCAGCAGCGATTTTAAAAAATACAGAGCGATATGATGAGGTTTTGGAAACTATATCCAAGCCTATTATGGCAATGCTGGATTGGGAGCTTGATGCCGAAAATGGAAATCGCATGGTCATAAATAATGATATCGAATTCATGTATAGATTCCCTGATTACACTGAGCACGTTAAGTTTGTTTATGAAATGATGAATTCGGCAATTTCGAGTGATTTAATCGAAGAGATTTGTTTACTTTTAGTGTTCGATGTTATCAAGACATCTATAAATAGAGCTGCCGATGTACCTAATATGAAGCTTGATACCTTGGTTTCTATAATCATCAGTGGTGGTGGGGCTGTGTCTAATAAAAAAAGAGGTCTATTCCTCAAATATTTAAGTGAGGAGGGATTAGCGGAGGTTGAGAAGGATTCAATGAAAATTATATCGGAGGTAAAAGACAAATTTAAAATCGATATTCAAGAGCTAGTGAATAAATCGGAGAAAGCTTAAGTTGTATATTTAATTCACAATTCTGTTTGCTTGCAAAAAGCATTATTGTGAGGACAGTGAACAATTCTAGGACTATTCAACGTACTACCTTCAAAGACGCACCAGGAAAGAATCATAATTTAGGGAGGTTTTTTATGCGGCTTTTGCTTTATATCAAGAATTCGTTCCAGACACAGCTAAAATAGTGACTATGGCTGACTTGAACGATAAATATATGGCTGAAAAATAGCTGCTTAAAGCGAAATCAGCTCACACCTATGAGCTGAAAATTGCACTTGGGCACTTTTCTCTTGTGGCGTAACACCTGGCGATATTGGGATCTATATTGAGCATCGCTCTAATGAAGCGTGCGTTCGAGCAAACCGTGAGCTGTCATTATTGTCAGAGATATTCAAAACAGCACTTCGGTGGGAATCAACACCACTAATTCAACTCGTGACGTAAAACGAAATTCAGAGACAGCGGCAAGGAAGGAGAAACGTGGCGAAAGATATGTTATCGCTGACAATATTTAATATTAAACCTGAATGTTTATTTATCGATACTGTCGGCAAAAGAGGAGGTGTCTTAACATATGAATGGTCGAAGGATTTAAGCGGCGTCATCAGGCGTGTGTTGGATTATTCGAGGTCGATTGGCTATAAGAGTGCTATTTCCTAATAAACCT
>NZ_BAER01000143.1 GCF_000315055.1 Paraglaciecola polaris LMG 21857
ATTGCTGCCAACTGGACTGTGCGTATGGGCATTTTTTAGTAGATTTTGCATGATAGTTTCAAAAGCAAACAAATTACTTGTTACTAATGTTTCTGGCTCGCAAACCAATTTAACTCTAGGGCAATGAACCACTAATCGATTGAGAACCTGTAAAACATCAAATACATCATTTTGTTCAAAGTTATCATTACTATAACGATGGAATAGTAAAATATTGGCAACTATTTTTTCTAAACGCTGGCTTATCTCAAGAACATTGGGCGTGAATGTCGCTGTTAACTCTTTATCATTAGGAAATCTAAGTGTGACCTCCGCGAGGTTGATCAGTTCGGCGATAGGCGTTTTTAATTCATGAGCAATGTCTGATGTTAATCTTTTTTCCTTTAAGTATAATTTTCTATTTTCGGTAATAAATGTGTTGATACTATTCTGTATAGGAACTAATTCCTCGACCTTATGTGTTAATTCAACATCTGCTGTTTTTTCAGCTAATCTAATCTTCTTTATGTTACGTGAGAATTCCTCTAAGGGTTGGAGTCCGGCGTTAACTGTGGTCTTAACCAATGTTCTTACGATAAACGCTACGGCGAAAGCAGCGATTAAGAAACTAATATCAATTAACCACATTAGAAAGTTAAGCTTTTCCGTGGAAACCGCATAGGCAATTAACATTGGTTCTTGTTTTGATGTTGTTTTTTCTAAATAAGCTTGAAAATCCACTCTATCATCAGAATCTATTTGTGGTAAAAATTTGTAATAAATGATCTGACCATCCCTGCCATCCGGCAATATGATGTCTTTTGATATTTTTTTTCCGATTTTCAATTCTTCATAATTGAATGACGTTGTTGAAAATAGTCCTAGGGTTTCTGAACGCTCAAAAATTTTTTTATTTCGCCACAATTGATAATATTCGAGATCACCAGCTCCTTCAAACTCTGGCATAAACTCACCAGCGAAATCAAACTCAACACCCTCTGAGTCTTCATCCACTAGTGTGGTAAGTAGGTTTATTTTATTGTCTGTCGCTCGATTAAACTCATAGTGCACCCAATTATCTACTGCAATATCCGTTAACAATAAAATTGCTATTGTTACTAAAGTTATGGAAATGGAAAGAGAGCGGACTAATTTTCGATGTATCGATGTGGTTTTCATGTGTGTACCAAGTAACCAAACCCACGTTTGGTTTTAATTGGTAATTCACATCCTGCAACTTTAGCTTTTTTTCTAGCTGAAGATAAATGGGCTTCGATAGAATTTTTTGATACTGCATCATATTGCCCAGCAATATGTTCACTAAGCTTTTCTGGTGTAACGATCGTATTTTGGTTAGTAAATATGCATTCAACTATCTTGTATTCATTAGGTGTTAAATCTATGAATTTTTGGTTGAATTTTAGCGTTTTCAACTGCATATCAAGCGTTAAACCACCGAGTTCAATTTTATCTATATCTTTACGTAGCGTTCCTCTGCGTAACAACGATAATAAACGAGCGTGGAGTTCTTCGAATGAAAAGGGTTTGGTTAGATAGTCGTCAGCACCACTAAGCAAGCCTTTAACTCGGTCTTCTGGTTCGTTTTTAGCGGATAAAAGCAATACTCGGGTATCTTTTTGGCTATACCTAAGAGTTTTAAGCAGAGTCAAGCCGTCAATACTTGGCAGCATAATATCCAAAATAATTACATCATATTCCCCTGTGAGAGCCATAGTCAGACCTTCGGAACCATCGGCCGTATCATCTACGGTAAATCCTAAGTTTTGTAACCCAATGGTGAGACTTCTTCTAAGTGATGCAGAATCTTCAACGAGTAGAACTTTCATAACAACCTAGGTTAAACGATTTATAGATATTGTGAACATGCTTACTTAAGAACTGCCTAAGGAATACTGAATTTTTTCCAATTCACTTAAATTTCAGGATATCTTAGGTAAATCTTAAGTATTTATTAGTAACATAATTTTCAGTTTTTATGAAAATATGTATTTGGGCTTAAATATGAATCTGCTGCCAGTTCACGTTAGTGCTGTTATTCCTGCAAAAAATGAAGCTGAAAATATTGAGCCTTTGGTCAGCGAAATTATAGAGCAATTTGGATCTCGGAATGATTTTGAGATTATTTATGTAGATGATGGTAGTACCGATTCGACAGCAGATAAAGTATTACTCCTGAGCCTAAAATACCCAGGTATTGTGAGGTTAGTACAGCACGATTTTTCTGTTGGGCAAAGTACCGCAATACATTCTGGTGTATCTCTTGCGAAAGGTGAGCTTATAGTCACGCTTGATGCGGACGGCCAGAACGATCCTGTAGATATGTTAGCGTTAATTAATAAAGGTGAGTCTTTTGAAAAGGGGGCTGACTATTGTGTTGCCGGTTATAGGAGAATGCGAAAAGATACCCAGTGGAAACGATTGCAATCCCGTATCGCCAATAAAATTCGCTCGCGCCTGTTGAACGATAATACGCCTGATACTGGCTGTGGGTTAAAAGTTTTCCCTAAACATACTTTTCTTAAATTACCCTATTTTGATCATATGCATCGTTTCCTACCCGCGCTGATTAAGCGTCAAGGTGGTGTGATTGTTGTTATGGAAGTGAGCCATCGCAATCGTCAATTCGGGCAGTCGAAGTACGGTATGTGGGGGCGGTTGTCGGCCGGTATAATAGATATGCTTGGCGTTATTTGGCTGCAACGCAGAGCAAAGCTACCTAATATTAGCGAAATTTACCCTAATGAATAAAACCTTTAACAATAAATGGTACAAACATGGAGTCGGTACGATTTCATTCTGTATCGTCATTGGATTACTGCTTACTAATCTTGATATCTTTTCGTCGTTCAATGAAACATGGGTAGATCGAGATATTAGAAACGCAGGGATTATAGGCTGGATCTATTTTTTGGGGATTGGAGTAGTTGCAACAGCATGTGGGGCACCTCGCCAAGTTGTCGCTTTTTTAGGTGGGTATGCATTCGGTGCAATAAGCGGTACGTTACTCGCAACTTTAGCTGCGACTATGGGCTGCGCTATTACTTTTTATATATCGAAATGTGTAATTAAACCACTTGTGCAGCGTAAATTTAATTATCAATCGAAACAGGCAGACAATTTTCTTCGTTATGCGCCCACTCGTAAAACGATCATTATTAGATTGTTACCCTTCGGAAGTAACGTACTAACAAATATAATTGCAGGAAGTACCAACGTTAGCCCTAAAGCTTTTTTTGTTGGGTCAACGATCGGTTACTTGCCACAAATGTTGATTTTTTCATTATTAGGGAAGGGCATATTAGTTGGTTCCGAATGGAAAATTTTGTTTAGTACGCTCTTATTTTTGTTTTCGAGTTACTTAAGCTTTTTACTATACAAAAAATATCGATTTAATTTGAAGGAAAATGAATGTCGAACAGAATCAGTAGATAAAACTGCATCGACACCAACCCGCTCAAGTATTTTCTAATGGTAAATTTATCAACTATAGACAGACCATTTCAAATCGAAAATATAGAGCGTCTATTTATATCGTGTTGGCCTTTGTTAATTTCAGCTATAGCACTAGTATTTGTTGGGATGGGGCTGCGTGATCCATGGCCTGCTGATGAACCTCGATTTGCCTTAATCGCAAAAGAAATGGTAGAAACGGGTCAATGGTTTTTCCCCGCGAGGGCGCAAGAACTTTATCCTGATAAACCACCCATTTTTATGTGGTCGATTGCATTGTGTTACTGGGTCTCAGGTTCTCTGCGTTTTTCTTTTCTATTACCATCTGCCTTGTCCGCATTACTTACTATTTTTCTCGTCTATGATATTGGAAAACGGCTTTGGACTAAAAAAATAGGGCTTATTGCTGGTTGGTTATTGTTGTTTAGTTTCCAATTTCTTTTGCAGGCAAAAACGGCTCAGATCGACGCAATGGTCTGTGCTTGGATTACGCTTGGCTGCTACGGTTTACTACGCTTCTGTTTGGTCGATAGGGAATATAAATGGTATGCCCTTGCTTGGTTTTTTATGGGCATTGGCGTGATCACTAAAGGGGTCGGATTTTTACCTTTATTAATGTTGATACCCTTTGGCATTTTAAGATTTAAATCGAAAGTAGGCTCTCATATTGCGCCCACTTCCTTATGGACTTGGTTTTCGGGTGTTTTCATTATGCTAGGCGCGATAGGACTGTGGTTTATCCCTATGTTATTGATCGTGGCGCAATCTGATAATCCTAGTTTTGAGCTATATCGTGACAATATTTTATTGAAGCAAACGGTCACCCGCTATGCTGATTCTTGGCATCATATAAAACCTGCTTGGTATTATGTTACAGCAGTGATCCCCATTTTCTGGTTACCACTAAGTTTAATGCTTCCTTGGTTAGTTAAACCATGGATTGCAGCATTTAGAGAATGTGACCCACGTATTATTTTACCGATAGGTTGGGTGGTCTTAGTGATTATATTCTTTAGTTTGAGTCCAGGTAAACGAGGAGTCTACATCTTGCCAGCTCTTCCAATGCTGGTGCTTGCAATAGCTCCTTATTACCAAGCTATTTTGAACATAAAATTACTGAAAACACTGTTGTTCGTGATGTGCTTGATATTTAGTATAGGATTAACGCTGGTAGCGATTCTTGGGTTACTGGATGTCAATGCGATTACTAAGTTAACGAGTAAAATAGATGTCGAGCCTTGGTATCTATTCTTAAGCATTGGCTTAAGCAGCTTATTTGGTATTATGGCCTTGGTTCGGTTTTCAAAATGGTTTGCGTGGCCGTTGTTTTTTAGTGCTCTGTGGTTGGTGTATAGCACTTATGGATATGTGTTGAGAAATAATATTAGTACGCCAATAAGTATATATGAGCAGACAAAACGCCACATAGATCAGAACGCTGAAATTGCCCTTGTTTCTTTTTCTGAGCAATTCATTCTATTTTCACCCTATCGCATTTATCATTTTGGTTATCATACCGCTTTGGGGCCGCAGCTCGAAGCTGCATATCAATGGTTATCGAGTGATAATCGATTTGTATTAATTGAAGATGAGCAGATTAATGCGGACTGTTTTGATACTACTGACGTTTTCGATCTAGGTTTTGCGCATAGACGTCATTGGATCCTTTTACCTTATTCTGCAAAACGGTCAGATTGTTCTTATGGACATTCCGAAGTAGAAATATTTACCTATGAAGCTAAGCGCTAACTCGAACGCACATAAACCACGGTTTTATTTTTTTGTGAATATCTTTGTCGCCATTAAAATGGCTTGATTCTCACCATTATTAACCTGCTGAATTTTTACAGGTACATAGTTATGGTTAATATCAAACCAAATTGATGTTTCACGAGAGCTTGTTTTGCGTGTTCTTATCATTAATACCGTGTCGACGTCACCTATAGGTAACGAAATAGTGTGTTCGCCTTTATACAAAAAATGATATTGGGTTTTTTCTTTCTGCTCTTGGACATCAACAGTGATATCCGTTTTTAGACCAGAGCAAACCAATTCTCTCAAGTGATCGTAGACAGATAATGGGTCAAATGACCGATTGCTTGACACGTCCTGTTTTATTAAATACGACTTGGTTGTTTTACTTTTGAAAGGCTTTTTTTGCTGCTTAGTGTATTTTACAGGCACTAACCCGTTGGCAGTATAATTAGGTAACTCGCTTATTTCTTTCTGTACAAACTCCATAAACGCAACTGATGCCGTCACATTCGATTGTAATTGCATCCCAGTATTATTTAGAGATTTAAGGCTGCGCTCTGCTTGTCCCACATTGTATTCATCACGAATCAAGTCGAACTGTAATTCATAACTTTTTAATCTGCATTGCAGGGTATTGATGTTAAGGATGCCACTTTCCCCATCCCCATCAGGTTCATTGTCTGCGAAGCAGTGAAAGGGGGTGACCAGAACATATATCGACACTACCTTTAACACGGTGCTAATTGTACTGGAATACATATTTCCCTCCTAGATTAACAGCAATTTGAGTCAGTTACTGAAAGCAGCATTTTTGAACACTGGATGCAATTTTTATGTATTTGAATAGTATTAAAACCGCTGAAGCTTTCCTTTTACCTTACATGAAAATACCGCAGAAAGTATGTGATAAGAAGTTGTGATTTAGCTCCTATCTAAATTAATAATTTCATTTAGAAAATAACACTATGAATTGTAAAAAGTACTGACAAAAACCTGAGTGTGTTGTAAACATCGCGAACTGGTTAATTTTCCAGAAATAAATATTTCGTTCCATGAACGCATTTTTGTCCGAGGCGGGTGTCTCTTCCGAGTTTCTTGCAGCCAATAGATATTGGTCAAATCATAGTTAAAAATCCCCATTTTTAGGGCTGCTGAATCAACCGCACAAAATTCAGGACGTAGAGTATTTCGAACTTATT
This sequence comes from Paraglaciecola polaris LMG 21857, assembly GCF_000315055.1. Taxonomy (GTDB): domain Bacteria; phylum Pseudomonadota; class Gammaproteobacteria; order Enterobacterales; family Alteromonadaceae; genus Paraglaciecola; species Paraglaciecola polaris. The sequence goes on from NZ_BAER01000143.1 coordinate 6,405, forward strand.
AACCTCTTTGTTAGTTGAATAAAGAGCTACCAAAATTTCCGTTAAGCTAATACAAACT
>NZ_BAER01000142.1 GCF_000315055.1 Paraglaciecola polaris LMG 21857
ATGTTATGTCAGCTAATAATACTGTCATTAGATCATAATATTAATGTAATTGGTATTACTTTATATCTGAGAATGCAGCTACTTTACAACCGAATGAAAACAAACCACACTGGTCTGCCTTTGATAACGCTACGGCTAGAGTTTGAAAATGTTAGACACACTCGGATTTGCTCAGAAACAACGTCTTGCCTACATCGATTTTTGCTTGCTGTTCAAAGGGGCGATATATCGACAAGATTTAATCAACCGCTTTGAAGTAGGGCTGTCTGCAAGCTCTCGTGATTTTAGTCTTTACAAAGAACTCGCTCCGAAAAATTTACGCTATCACACCATTGAAAAACGCTATTTTCAAACCGAGCACTTTCAGCCGGTGTTTGAGCACGATGCCACCCGCACACTGGTTAAACTTGCCAATGATATTTCCGATGGCTTCGATGCAATAGGCGATGTGGATTATCCGGTGGAGTCACCGTCTAACCTAAACGTACCAAATATCTTTATTGTTGCGCGTTTGGTGCAAGCTATTTTAAATAAAAAAGCAGTGAGTGTGATTTATACGTCCCTTTCAAGCGGCTCTGGGGCCAGAGAGTTAGTGGCGCATTCCATTGTGGATAATGGGCTACGCTGGCATGTGCGCGCTTTTGACCGTAAAAGCCAAAGCTTTCGTGATTTTGTGTTAACGCGCATCAGCAAAGTGACCTTAAAAGACGCGGGAGGAGAGGGGGAACAAGCCGCAGATGATCAAGAATGGCAACGCCTGATCCCTTTGCAGCTTGTGCCTCATCCAAAAAATGTTAAGCATGCAACCGCGATTGAAATGGATTACGGTATGGAAAATCGCCAACTATTGATAAAAGTACGCGCCGCAATGGCTGGTTATCTGCTTAGGCGTTGGAACGTTGATTGCACCGAGCGTGGTGTACTTGAAGGGGCAGAATATCAGTTATGGTTGCAGAACCGCTTTACCTTAAACAAGGTCGATAATTTAGCCATAGCGCCAGGGTATATTCGTGATAAGGGCCTATAAATGACTATTCAGTGTACAAGTGTTCGCTCAACTATTACTATCTGTGCTCACTTAATTTAAAGGCTTTTACATGCAACAACAGGTGCCACCCACTATTCAGTTAAAACCCTACACAATAGTCGAAGAATGGCTAAATGCGTTAAGTCATGGAATAGGGTGTATAGCGTCTGTGGTGGGGTTAGTTTTTTTGCTTATGCGAGCCGCAGATACGTTAGCGCAAGTTGCCTCGATTATCTACGGTGTGTCGATGATCGCGATGTTTTTATCATCCACCTTGTACCATGCCTTTTCTAACCCGAAAGTGAAGGCCGTACTAAAGGTGATTGACCATAGTGCAATATATTTATTGATTGCAGGCACTTACACCCCTTTTATGTTGTTAGCAGTAGGTGGCTGGGTAGGCCTAATAGGAATATCACTGGTGTGGGGATTAGCTATTATAGGTGTGGGTTTCAAATGTTTGGCTGGCGGGCGTTTCCCCAAAATATCAGTAGCCACATATTTACTCATGGGCTGGTTAGCGATATTTTTCATTTACCCCCTCTACATGTCTTTGCCAAGTGAAGGCCTGTGGTTACTTGTTGCAGGAGGCCTGTGTTACACGGTCGGCGTCATCTTCTATGTGGCGAAAACAATCCGCTACACCCATCCTATCTGGCATCTATTTGTAACAGCGGGATGCATATGTCATTTCTTCTCTATTTATTATTACGTCGTGTAACGCTTACGAACGACCACTTAACAAGGACTTGCTAAGTGCTATAGCGATAAAAGTGACGAAATATTGTGTACCTTTACGCCTATAGGCGTTGCTATGTTTCACCCTGATGGCTTAAGCTAGGTAGATATATGCTTGAGCAATTCGCCCAACGGACACAGCGCTTTTATGTACGAAAATTATTACGGACTGACCTCTAAACCTTTCCAACTGACTCCTGACCCTAGCTTTTTCTTTGCCAGTAAATGGCATAAGCGAGCAATGTCGTATTTACAATATGGGTTATCGCAAGCTGAAGGCTTCATTGTGATCACCGGGGATATCGGAACCGGCAAAACCACCATCGCCAACAGTCTGCTGGATGCCATGCAAGCGGATATTGTTGCGGCGCAAATCGTTACGCCCAAATTGACGCCCGACGAGTTGGTGAAAATGGTCGCTAACAAATTTGAAATCCCGGTCAAAGGGAGTACTAAAGCTGAAATCCTTAATGACCTAGAGCTATTTTTGACGCAATTGCACCAACAAGGTAAGCGCGCATTGTTGCTGGTGGACGAAGCACAGAACTTACCGTTAGAAACAATCGAAGAGCTGCGCATGTTGTCCAACTTTCAAAAAGGCGGCAAACCATTATTACAAAGTTTCTTGTTAGGCCAAGAAGAGCTGCAACCCATACTACGCGCTCCAAACATGGAGCAATTCCGTCAGCGAATAGTCGCATCATGTCACCTCGCACCGCTGACTGAGGATGAGTGCCAAGCGTATATCGAATATCGACTGCAGCATGCAGGATATAAAGGTATTACGCTTTTCTCGATGGATGCCTACGATAAAATATTTGTTTTTACTCGGGGTGTACCTCGCAAAATAAATACCCTGATGGATCGCATTTTGTTGTATGGATTTCTCGAAGAACTTGAAACCTTCGATGAAAGCGCGGTCGAAGCCGTAGTGAAAGAAGTCGCCGATGAAATGTTTTTACCTGAAGATAAAATCACGGTAGAGGAAGCGGCGCCGCAAAGTGATAACGCAGCAAAGCAAACAAGCACTCCGCAAAGCACAGAGGGCGACACCGGCAGCGTGTTAAAAGACGTGACCTATTATAAAGCGATGTTGACCGAGTTAACGGATGCGTTAGACGATGCCATTAGCCATAAAATTAAACTGACCCGTTACATCGATAAGTTGCTTAAAAAGAAGTACCGAACTTACGTACGATTAAAATCTGATGATTAAGAATCTATTTAAATAATATGAAATAGCCGTTATTTTTAGCTTACTAGAACTATTCATGAGGGTAAGTTGTTAATATTTAGTAAAAAAAGAAGTATTTGAACTTAAAGGGTACTATATTATCCAATGTGTAGAGAGAGTCTTGTTTTTTGGTATTCGATATTGAGTTTTTTTACCGAAGTGCCGATAAGTTACAACACAGTTGGGAATAATATTATGCGACGTACCATGTATAACCGAAATTCAGATCACGATGCTTCTGGTGTTTATCAGGCTTTGAAAGATCGCCGTAAAGCTTATTATCATGGCAAATATAACCGCGAAGTCTTTTCGGTGGTTCTGCTATTGGCTTGTGTGGGGATGTTTTTACTTAGCTCTGGAGTGTAATGCTTAGTCTTTAAGTGACTGAATCATCGCTGCTGTGTTTTTTGTGACCGACATATCTTTGTCATCATCCTATTTATTTTTCTGCTCGCAGTCCGTTGCTGCTACTTCAAGTTCTATTTATCTGCGCAAATTCGGGTTCGATTGAGCGCCTCCGACAAGTTAAATTTCCCCTAAGCGCGACTTTATAAACTCCGCTAATTTCTCACTGGCTTGCCAATAACGCTGGGCCTGATTGAACAAAGCAATCCGAATTTTTCCTAGGTTCGGCAACATGTCATGGCGAATAATGCTTAGCTCCTGAGGTACGCTGCTGCGAGCCAATGCAGTAATGCCTAAACCTTGATTAATTGCAGCCGTAATGCCCGCGAGATCTGCATTGGTATAGGTGATACGCCACTGCGTAGTTTGTTGCTTTAATGCCTGAATAACTCGGCTTCTGTACATGCAGCCGTCGGGAGCGAGTACTAAACTTAAGGTGTTATTGGCAAAGTTTTGATTTTTGCTGCCTACCCAAACGAGATCATCGTCAAGTAATAACTCACCCTCCAGTTCTTGGTGGTGGGGCACTAACGCCATGATTAAATCAAATTCCTGGCGCTGATTTTCATTGAGCAAAGACTTACTCAATGCGGAAGTGACCTCTAATGACACATCGGGATATAATTTGCTGAATTCACCTACTATGCTTGGCAATAGAGTGGTGGCGAATTCACTGGGGATCCCTAGGCGTAAACGACCACGTATCGAAGCGGGTTCAAATTGACGAAAAATGTCATCATTAATGGCTAACATGGTTTTCGCTTGGTGGTAAAGGGCAAGGCCATCGTGGTTTACTTCATGTCTTTGCCCCGCTTTACTGAACAAACGTTTATTCAACTGATTTTCCAAACGCTTTATTTGCAAGCTAATAGCGGGTTGTGAGCGGCCCAAAAAATCGCCAGCTTTAGCATAGCCACCCAAGTCAATGACGGTCACAAAGGTACGCAGGTTATCCAGGGAAAGCTGTTTCATGAAGTGCCTTATAGATTAAGTAATCTGATGAAACTTATTCTATAGATAAGTATTGTTAATGTAAGCATTAATATTTTCAATTTGTTGTGAGGTATTTGGCTACCTATACTGGCAAGCACGTTCATTAAATAAGATAAGTCACATGCCAAATAAAACGGTTTTGCACAGTAAGCACTTGGAAGCAGGCGCGAAGATGGTTGATTTTCATGGCTGGGAAATGCCAATCAACTATGGCTCACAAATAGAAGAGCACCATGCTGTGCGCCGCGCTGCAGGTATGTTTGACGTATCACACATGACCATAGTTGATGTTACAGGTGAGCAAGCCCAAGATTACTTGCGTCATTTGCTCGCTAACGATGTAGCAAAGCTGCAAGAGCGTGGTAAAGCGTTGTACAGCGGTATGCTAAACGAAGCTGGCGGTGTGGTTGATGATCTTATCGTATATCACTTTGAGAAAACGAATTACCGTTTGGTGGTTAACTCAGCGACACGTCAAAAAGACATGGACTGGCTGATTGCCGAAACTAAGGGGTTCACGGTAACCATCACAGAGCGACCTGAATTTGCCATGATTGCCGTGCAAGGTCCTCAAGCAAAAGAAAAAGCCGCGACATTATTCTCTGCGGCGCAAAATGAAGCCGTTGCCGGTATGAAGCCTTTTTTTGGTGTACAAGCCGAAGACCTATTTATCGCAACCACAGGTTACACAGGCGAAGCTGGTTACGAAATCATGGTACCGAATGAGCAAGCTGCTGATTTTTGGCAAAAGCTAATCGACGCAGGCGTTGCTCCCTGTGGCTTAGGTGCGCGGGATACATTACGTCTGGAAGCGGGCATGAATCTTTATGGTCAAGATATGGACGAAACGATTTCTCCCCTTGCCGCGAACATGGGTTGGACGATTACGTGGGAGCCAACAGATCGCGATTTTGTTGGTCGCCAAGCGCTTGAAACACAAAAAGCGGCCGGCACAGAAAAATTAGTCGGTTTGGTATTGACTGAAAAAGGCGTATTACGCCATGGGCAAAGGGTCAAAGTTGACGGCGGAGAAGGGGTGATCACCTCAGGTACTTTTTCTCCAACTTTGGGATACAGTGTTGCCATGGCTCGTGTACCGAATTCAGTGGGTGATACGGCGCAGGTGGAAATGCGTAAAAAGTGGGTTACAGTAAATGTGGTAAAACCCAGCTTTGTACGAAATGGTAAAAGCGTTTTATAACAATTTAACTGGTGTGGTAGCGACTTGTCGTTACCTTACTTGAGCAAACGACTTCAATATTTAGGAACTATTATGAGCAATATCCCTGCAGAATTACGTTACGCCACCACGCATGAATGGGTTCGTTCAGAAGGCGACGGTACTTTCACTGTTGGCATCAGCGAACACGCCCAAGAATTACTTGGCGATATGGTATTTGTTGAGTTGCCTGACGTTGGTGCTACTGTCAGCGCGGGTGATGACATAGCCGTGGCTGAGTCAGTTAAAGCGGCATCAGACGTGTATGCGCCAATTTGTGGTGAAATAGTTGCCGTAAATGAAGACTTAGAAGACAGCCCTGAACTGGTGAATTCAGACCCATTCGGCGACGGCTGGTTGTTCCGCATAAAAGCAGACGACGTTGAAGAAGTCGAAGGTTTGCTTGATGCTGAAGGTTACGCTAGCAGTATCGAAGAAGAATAAAAAATAATGTCACCAAAGAGCAACCTAGTGTTGCTCTTTGTGTTTCTTGGCATCGTTAAGCTGCTTTTGACTTCCAAATCCAATCAGCGATGCACTTTGTACCATCTAAAATTAAACTTTGAATCAAAGCCTTTTTTGATTTTGATTACCCACGTTTTAAGGAATCGGTAAGCCAGTTATGCCACATGCTAATTTTTCCCTTTCGCAGTTAGAGCAAACTCAAGATTTTATTCGCCGTCATATTGGCCCAAGTGAAGCTGAAATGGCTGAGATGCTAGAGTTTGTTGGTGCTGAATCTCTTGATGACCTAATGCAGCAAACCGTACCCGAAGGCATCCGCTTACCTGAGGCCTTGAGTGTGGGCGAAAGCCAAACTGAAGCACAAGCGTTGGCTTATTTGAAATCGGTGGCCAGTAAAAACAAAGTACACCGTTCTTATATCGGTATGGGATATAGCGATACCCTAACGCCGAACGTCATTTTGCGTAACGTGTTGGAAAATCCAGGTTGGTACACGGCTTATACCCCATACCAACCCGAAATTGCACAAGGGCGTTTACAGGCGCTACTGAATTTCCAACAGGTCACAATTGATTTAACGGGCATGGAGCTAGCGTCTGCCTCATTGCTTGATGAGGCGACGGCAGCGGCTGAAGCGATGGGTCTGGCGAAACGTGTCTCGAAAAACAAAAAGTCCAATCTGTTCTTCGTGGCTGACGACGTACACCCGCAGACGCTGGACGTGATCCAAACCCGAGCTGATATGTTCGGTTTTGACGTGATGGTTGGCAGCGCACACGACGCCCCTAGTCACGATATATTTGGTGCCTTGTTGCAGTACCCTGGCACGACTGGTGCCGTGAATGACTTAACCGACATCATTGCCCAAGTTCAGGCTAACAAGGGCATAGTCGCGGTATCGGCTGACATCATGAGCTTAGTGTTGTTAAAAGCACCAGGAGAGATGGGTGCAGATGTAGTACTTGGTTCCGCTCAGCGTTTCGGCGTACCTATGGGATACGGTGGACCACATGCGGCCTTTTTTGCTACTCGTGATGCGTATAAGCGCTCATTGCCTGGACGTATCATTGGCGTGTCAAAGGACACCCGCGGTCGCCCAGCATTACGTATGGCGTTGCAAACGCGGGAGCAACATATTCGCCGTGAAAAAGCCAATTCAAACATATGTACTGCGCAGGTATTACTTGCCAACATGGCATCTTTCTATGCTGTGTATCACGGTCCAGAAGGCCTAAAAACCATTGCATCACGTATTCATCGCTTCAGTGATATTCTGGCGGCAGGTATTGCACAATCGTCCAGCAGCTTAAGTGTCAAGAACGACACGTGGTTTGATACGTTAACCATTGAAGTTGGTGACAAAAAAGACGCGATCATAGCCGCAGCGAATGCGGAGCAAATGAATCTGCGTACTGACATTGACGGTGCCGTTGGTATCAGCCTTGATGAAACCACCACACGCAATGATATCCATGGTTTATTCAATGTGCTGTTAGGTGAAAATCATGGCTTAGACGTGAACGTACTTGACCAACAGATTGTAGCTAAAGGCAGTCTGTCGATACCCGCTAATTTAGTGCGCAGCAATGATATTTTGAGCCACGAAGTGTTTAATAGTTATCAGTCTGAAACTGAAATGCTGCGCTATATAAAATCCTTGGAAGACAAAGATTTAGCTTTGAATCACTCGATGATAAGCTTGGGCTCTTGTACCATGAAACTCAATGCAACCGCGGAGATGATCCCCGTGACTTGGCCTGAATTTGGTAAATTACACCCGTTTGCTCCAATTGAGCAGGCGCAAGGTTATAGTCAAATGTTAGGCGAGCTCAGTGAATGGTTACTTGATATCACAGGCTACGACGCGCTTTCTATGCAGCCTAACTCAGGTGCACAGGGTGAGTACGCTGGTTTAATTGCAATTAAGCGCTACCACGAGAGCCGCAACGAAGGGCATCGTAATATCTGCCTTATTCCGAGTTCAGCTCACGGTACTAACCCAGCATCAGCGCAAATGGTCAGCTTGAAAGTAGTTGTGGTGAACTGCGACAAAAACGGTAACGTGGATTTAGCCGACTTACGTAAAAAAGCCGCTGAAGTGGCTGATAATCTGTCATGTGCGATGATCACGTACCCGTCAACACACGGTGTTTACGAAGAAACTATCAAAGAAATGTGCGACATAGTGCACGAGTTTGGTGGTCAGGTTTATTTAGATGGTGCAAACATGAATGCACAGGTAGGCATTACGTCTCCTGGTCATATCGGTTCTGACGTATCACATTTAAACTTACACAAAACTTTCTGTATCCCCCATGGCGGGGGCGGCCCAGGTATGGGGCCAATCGGGGTCAAATCCCATTTAGCGCCATTTTTACCGAACCATAAAGTGATAGACACAGGTAACACCAATGCAGGTAACGGTGCGGTATCTGCTGCTCCTTGGGGCAGTGCCTCCATTTTACCTATCAGCTATATGTACATCAAAATGATGGGCAGTGCCGGATTGAAGAAAGCCACCGAGGTCGCTATCTTAAATGCCAACTACATAGCCAACAAATTAGATGGTCACTACAACGTTTTATACCGTGGACGAAATGGCCGTGTTGCCCACGAATGTATTATCGACTTACGCCCTATTAAAGAGGCATCGGGTGTTACTGAAGTGGATATCGCCAAGCGTCTTAACGACTACGGTTTCCATGCGCCAACGATGAGCTTTCCTGTGGCTGGCACGCTGATGATTGAACCTACGGAATCAGAAGCGAAGGTCGAGCTAGACCGTTTTATCGAAGCTATGGTGAGCATACGCGGTGAAACTGCGAAAGTGGAATCAGGGGAGTGGGGCGCAACGGATAATCCTCTGCACAACGCACCTCATACCCTAGACGACATTTGCGACGCCAACTGGGATCGTAGCTACGACCGTCATACCGCCGCGTATCCTGTGGCAAGCGTAGCGAGAAATAAGTTTTGGCCAAGTGTGAATCGGATCGATGACGTATACGGCGATCGTAATCTCATCTGTTCGTGCCCATCGATTGAGAGTTACATAGAGGACTAATTTTAATTTTTCCGATGAAAAGCGAGCTATTAAGCTCGCTTTTTTTGTTTGTAACATACGATATTCATCTTGTATTTCTAGCTTTTAATCATCAGTTCGATGAAAGCAGTTTTCGCTCCGATGGAATCATATATTCAGCATCACCAGCGAAAGCGTTTTTAATATCGCACACCTTCATATGAGCAAAGTAAAAGCATTGTGTTGTTGGCTTCCTGCTCGTCACCATTGTTAAATAAGTCTGCATTAATTGAGCTCGCCACGTTTTTACGTATCAGGTTACTGGGACTGTATTGTAAATATAATGCGCTATGAACTTTGTCTAAGAGCGGCTCTATCATTGACGTATATATTTTCATTGTTGTTAAATGCCCAGCAAATACTAGCTATTTTGCACCGCTAGCGCTTCTTGATAAATCCAGTGAACTTACAAATAAGCACTAACGTATTTTACAAAGCTATATACTTTAGTTTTACTAAATGGTCGTAAAACATACAGGGTAAGCAAGTTAAAAGGGTAGTAGTCAAATAATTCGTTTACGAAGTAATTACCTGGAATTTGTACTTTTGGCGATAGATACTGTGGTTATTATTAATTTAAGATGCTATTTATAAAGAAGTTTTTATATTGGCGACTTTCAGGCGAGTGTTTTTTGCTGTGTTATAATGATTCGTGTTGAACTTATTTTACGGTTTGACATTATTGAATTAATATAATGCTCTAGAGTAATAATTAAACATATGAAGCATTCATAAAATATAAAAAATTCTGGATCACACGAGGCAACATCAACACATGAAAATATCTAAGTTAAGCTGTGCAGTACTCGCTGCTCTTGCTGCTACACCTGCGTATGCACAAGAAGATGCAAGCAAAGTGAGCAAGTCAGGTAAAGCGAGCATTGAAACAATTGAAGTTACCGCGACTAAACGCTCTGAATCCATTCAAGATATTCCTGTTTCAGTTACCGCACTAAATGGTCAAGCGTTAGAAAATCTCGGGGTTGATAATTTTCAAGAATATGTTGAATTTTTACCCAACGTTATTTTCCAAGGTACAGGCCCTGGTCAAAATGAAATTTATATTCGTGGTGCGGCTACCACGCAAAGTAATATTTCAGTGTCGTCAGTGCAGGCCTTACAGCCATCTGTCGCTTTTTATCTCGATGAACAGCCGGTTTCTATGCAAGGGCGTAACTTAGACATATACGCTACCGATATGGAACGCATTGAAGTATTGCCTGGGCCACAAGGCACACTTTTTGGGGCTAGTTCCCAGTCGGGCACGGTCAGATTGATCACCAAAAAACCCGATCATACTGGGTTTTCCGCTGGGGTTGATACGAGTACCAGTTTCACCAAGGGCGGTGAAATGAGTAACTCTGTTGAAGCGTTTATGAACTTTGCGGTAACAGACGAGCTTGCGCTACGCGTGGCTGCATATACAGATAACCAAGGTGGCTGGATTGATAATATACGCAATGATCCCAGCAATGGCGGCTATATAGGCAGTGCTGTGGTTATCGATAGAATATCCGGTGGTGTGCTTAGTGATCCGCAAAATACGCCGGTCGACTCCCCTGAAAACGATGCCTTGGTAGAAGATGACTTTAATGACGCTATCTATTCAGGAGCACGTTTTGGTTTGTCTTATATCATCAATGAAGATTGGGATCTGTTAGTTCAACATACCCAGCAAACTCTAAGCACAGAGGGGGTTTTTTCTTACGACCCTAATCTTGAGGGGGAAACGTCAACTAATCGGTTCGTACCAGAAGATAATGACGATGAATTCGGTTTGACCACCTGGACCCTTGACGGGCGCATGGATAAACTAGAAGTTGTTTATACCGGTGGTTACTTAAACCGCTCTATCGATTCAACTATAGATTATACCGGTTATACCAATGGCGGGTTATTCTCTGCGTATTACGTGTGTAATTACGGTGGTGATGTTGCGCCAGAGGACGAGCGCTGCTTGGATCCTACCAAATACTACAAAGAAAAAACTGATAGTACGCGTATGACTCACGAGCTACGTTTTAACACGTCAAGCGATAACGCATGGCGGGTGACGGCGGGTGTATTCTATGATGAGCAAGAGCTTAATTCAGTGGGTAGATTTAATATTGCCAACACTGAAAAGTTTGATAATCTCGCGCGCACTTTAGTGGGCTCTGAAGGAATTAACACAAATGGCGGGCCATTCGAGCCAAGCATCAGTTTTGTGAACGATATCCAACATGATATTGACCAAGTTGCCGTATTTGGTCAATTTGAGTATGACGTAACGGATGATGTAACAGCCACACTTGGTGCTCGTTGGTATCAAATTGAAGATACCTACAAAGGCTCAACTACGACTGTGGATGTTAGCCGTCGCCTACGTGCATTCGGCACTCAAGACCCTGATGAGCTGGCTGGTATAGACGCAGGGGCAGTAGATGCCATCGCAAGTGGTCAACTTGAAGTTGACTTGTTAGACGATAACGGCACATTGACCGTTGATGACGTCATCCTAAAAGCATCAGTAGACTGGAAAGTGAATGAAGACGTATTGGTCTTTGCGACCTATTCTGAAGGTTTTCGCCCACCGGTTACCAACCGAGTCGGTGGTGGTTTGGCAACCAATCAAACAGGCGCATTCGAAAACTTTAGGATCCCAGTTTACTCAACCACAGATTCATTAGATAACTATGAACTTGGCATGAAAGGTGACTTTTTGGACGGTATCTTAAGGATCAACGCAACTGCGTTCTACTCCGAGATCACCGATTTACAAACATCACGTTATGACCCGACCAACATCAGTTTTCTGGTATTCACCGATAACGTAGGTGATGCTGAGATCCGTGGTTTAGATGCAGATATCACGTGGCTAGCAACGGATAACTTAGTGATCAATGCGGCATTTAGTGTTCTAGATACAGAATTGACGCGTATTAATTCTGCACTCGATGGTATTGCACCGCCTGTTGGCAGCAAACTACCTTATTCAGCCGATTTCTCGGGTAATATTCGAGCGCGCTACTTCATTGAACTTGATAATGGCTTAACCGCTTATGTTAATGGTTCTATCAGCTACACGGGCGACCGTCTCGCGAGTATGTCGATGGATGCGTACGCGCTTGAAGACGCCGCGCAATTGGTTTACGGCGCTGGAACTGGCCTTAGCATTGAGCAAGAAGCCGCCGTATATCAAGGGGTAACGTATCCTGACTCTAACGGTGAAACATTCAGAGGTGGACGCTACATACAAGATAGCTATGTTTTGGCCAATCTTGCTTTTGGTATTACCAATGAAGAATGGAAAGCAGAAATCTTTATTGATAATGTAACGGACGAGCAAGCTACCTTGTATATCGATGCCCAACAATATACGCCTAAAATTGTGTCTAATAGACCGCGTACTGTTGGTTTAAGATTGTCGTACGACTTCTTTTAAACTTACTTAAATAAGTCAGTAAAATTTAAGAAGGCAAGCCTAATTAGGCTTGCCTTTTTTATTAGCTGTATAACTATGTCTTAAACGAATAGTAGATTCTCGGGGTGGCAACATTGAGTACGAATAATATATCTCAGATAAACGCTTCAATGCGCGAAGTGTTTAAGGGGATCAAAACAAACATTCAGCAAGCCAAGTTTAGTGAAGCCATTTTGTTATGCCAGAGGCAACTGGAAAACGATTTACCGAACGGTGACCGACTCGAAGTATTATATTTATTAGTCGTCGCCCAAAGACTGAAAGGTGATTATCACGAGGCGCTTGAGTCTAATAAAACCTTACTTTCTCTCAATGCCGAGCATGCCCGTGCTTGGCAGGAAAATGGCTATTTATACACGGCAACGCATGAGTCGCTAAAGGCCGCACAAGCTTTTTATCAAGCAACGCAACTGAACCCCGCTTTATTAGCGAGTTGGCGTGCATTGCAGCCACTTTATAAAAACCAAGGGAATACAAAAGCAGCCGCGATAGCTAAAGCTCAAATCGCCTATTTAGCCGAGTTACCAAACGCGATTTTGGGAGCAAAAGATCTCATGTACGAAGGGGATTTTTATAACGCTGATAAGGTTTGCCGTCAGTTTTTGCAAGCTAACAAGCATCACGCCGAAGCGATGCTGTTATTAGCTGAAATTGGCATTCAGCTTAAGGTGTACAGCGAAGCTGACTTTATTTTAAGCAGCTGTTTGGCACTTTACCCAGATCATAAAACTGCGGGCATGACTTATCTTCAATTACTGGCCAAAATGGCTAAGTTTTCTGAGGTCAAAACGCTAGCGGATAAATTACTGACGGGATCACCCAAGAATGCGGTTTTACTCTGTGCTAAAGCCAGCGCTATGGTCGGGTTGGGCGATGTGGAAGAGGCTATAGCAATTTATCAAGATTTGTTAGCGCAAAATCAAGCCCAGCCTGGTATACAGCTTTTACTTGGGCATGCCCTAAAAGCTAAGGGTGATTTACTCGGTGCGATTACGGCATATCAATGTGCTTATCAAAATAACTCTGAATTTGGCGATGCTTATTGGAGTTTAGCCAATACTAAAACCTATCGTTTTAGTGACGATGAACTGGCCTCGATGGAGCAACTCGTGGGTAGGCCTGACATAGGGCTAGACGATAGAGTGCACTTGCATTTTGCGTTAGGTAAATCGCTAGAAGACAGAACTGCTTTTGATGCTGCATTTTCGCACTACGCCAAAGGTAACCAACTTAAGCAACAACAAATCAAATATAACCCTGAGGTGTTTGAAGGGCAGGTGGCCAAACAAATCGCAACCTGCCAACCTGAACTTTTTGCGCGTTTGAAAGCCGTTGGTGAGCAAAATGCAGCGCCTATTTTTATTGTCGGTTTACCAAGAGCAGGCTCGACTTTGCTTGAGCAAATACTCGCTTCTCATTCCCAAGTAGACGGCACCATGGAGTTGCACGATATACTTGGGCTAGCGTCAAAATTACAAGGTCAGAAAAATCAATATCCGCAGGTTTTAGCGGAACTTGATGAAGGGTATTTTGTTCGTTTCGGCCAGAAGTTTTTGCAAGACACGCAAGTGTATAGGGGAGACGCCCCTTACTTTATCGACAAAATGCCGAATAATTTTTTGCACATAGGCTTAATTAAACTCATTTTGCCTAACGCGAAAGTGATCGATGCAAGGCGTGATCCCATGGCTTGCTGTTTTAGTGGTTTTAAGCAGTTATTTGGTGACGGCCAAGAGTTCTCCTACGGTCTTGAAGATATCGGGCGCTATTATCGTGCATATGAAAAACTCATGGCCCACTGGGATGACGTTTTACCGGGTTTTGTGCTCAAGGTTCAACACGAGGCGCTAATTGATGATTTGCACGGCCAAGTACAGCGTATGCTCGATTTTTGTGGATTACCCTTTGAGCAGCAATGCATTGATTTTCATAAAACCGAGCGTGCGATAAAAACCCCGAGCTCTGAACAGGTAAGACAACCCATATATCGCTCGGGCATGGTTCAATGGAAAAACTTCGATGAGCATTTATTACCATTAAAGAAAGTACTAAACGCGTAACAAGCAAAGAGCGGCCACTCTTGTAAAGCCC
>NZ_BAER01000141.1 GCF_000315055.1 Paraglaciecola polaris LMG 21857
AGCAGGTTGCAGAAAAACTAAAAACCGATATCTACTTCGCCAATCCCTACTCATCTTGGGAGCGAGGATTGAACGAGAATTTTAACGGCTTGCTAAGGCAATATATTAAAAAAGGCACCGATTTAAGGACCGTTACAAACGAACAGGTCGCTGACGCGCAACGGGCACTTAACCTGAGGCCAAGAAAATGCCTCGGGTATAGACAACCCTTAGTTGTTTTTAATGAACTACGCAGCGCAGCTTAATTTAGCGAGTGGTGCACTTCGGAGTTGAATTCGCGCTTAGGTAGAATGAAGTGCTTTAGATACCAAAACGGCTACTCAACTGAGTAGCCGTTTTTAGTTTTAGGATGTACTAGAGTGCTAAAATTATATTAGAAAAATGATGCCATGGCGTAAGCCGTTTTTTCAAACATAAGAGGCTGAGCTTCTTCAAGCTCTAAGTTAGCTTTGTTAGCAGTGGTAACTACACGTGTGCGGTATTCTTTCTGATTGGTCGCTTCTGAGTATGTTTGCGTTGTTCCACCGTCATCAGAAATTTTTGTGTTTACTTTGGAATCCCGGCGTACGATAACGCCTTTTTTCGCTCGCTCGCGTATTTGAATATCAGCCACTAGTAGGTATGTAACATCCTTAACGAAGGCATTCGCCGCCGTTGATGCTAAACCGCCAATTAAGCCTGCTGTTGCTGCACCACGATAGCCGCCGCCAGTTGCATAACCTAAGGCCGACCCCGCTGCCACACCTTGGAAACCACTGGATAGGTAGTTTTCAGCTGCGCTTGGCGAAGCTTTCTCAAGGTTACGCACGAATACGCTCATGGTATATTGGGCATCGTCTGGGCTATCAACAAAAGAATAACCATTCCCACTACCCGAAATTTGTTCATTTAATGCTTGTCTAAACGCATTACGATCGAATTCCATAACGGCTGAGCGGACTTCCAAATAAACCTTTCGTTTTTCGGGAGGTACTGAATCGACAAAGATAGACGTGCTTAATTTAGTTTGAACATCTAAATCCTTTTTAGCGATTGATGTATGCACAGCAGCACAACTCGTTAGTGTTAAAATAACAACACCAACGCACGCCATTTTGACTGATTGAACGTAGTTTCTCATAGTAATTACCTTTACTTATGTAGTGAATAGAATTGTATTTTTAATAGTAATAACGGCCGTGGTATCTATGGTAGTAACGGCAATTACGGTATTGAGTCCAGTCATAACGGAGTAGATCACGACAGGTGTAACCACGACGCCAATAGGTGCCTTGGTATTCTTGGGGCTTAACATTCTTCTTCAGCATGCCCTCAATATAACTATCAACCTCTTTGGGCCGCTCAGCTAAAAATGGACGAGACATGACTTCTGAGTTTAGCTGAGCTTGCATTTTTGCTAACGCGTCTTCTTCAGACTCATCTTGGGCTAACGAAAAAAATGAAACCAGCAAACAACAAACGCCAAATATTAAGGTTGAAGCATTGAATGGTTTTGGGTTGAATGAATTGATATTTTGCATAATATTCCTCCATAAATTCATCATGACAAGCGGGCTGGCACGACCTCTTCCTGAGCAGCTAGTAAAAACTTTAACGCGAAATCATAGGAAAGCAAAGTGTATTTATATGAATTCTAGACGAATATGAATAATGAGGGGCTGTAATTCGCGCTATTGGTGCTAAACGATACTATCTGAATTAAAAAAGCCACTTTGTGGCTTTTTTAATTGGATAACTAAGGCTTTAAACTATCAGTAAATTAACCGAGAAGTTTACCTAAACCTTGGGTCAACAATTGTTTTGCTTGTTGGCCTTCAGGTGTATCTAGATAAGCCTGAGCTTTACTAACAAATTGGGTAATCATCTCAGGTTTTAATCCGAGTGCTTCGAATTGTTTCTTCACGTCATTAATCGCTTTAAGGGAGTCATTGTAACTCGCTGCTTTATCTAAAATTCCGCCTAATCCGCCTTCACTTGTCATGTTGCTGATGTCAGGTACTGACTCGAGTAAACCACCTACACCAGGAAGGGCATTGGCCAACTGACTATATTGCTCAGAAGATATATTGTCTTTAGCGTAATTGAATATTGCGCCTAAACCACCTGATGCCTGACTTTGTGTCACGCCTAATGACTCGGTTACGGTTGATACCATACCATTGATTGAAGGCGTTGCGGCTGCTTGCTGAGTTTCCATTCCGAGCATATTTTTGATTGAATCTAGCCAACCTTCTGCATGTGCTTGAGGTTGTACACTTAGTGCAGCTACAGTGAGTACTATACTTAATTTCTTCATTATCATTCCTTTAACTTGCCTTGAATATTGAGGCGGATTTTAAGTTATTTCGTTACGTTCGCCAATCTAACCTTTAGGCTAAGGCGTTATGTCATTTTAGCCAAAAAAGAAAGCACTAGGCTGGAATAGTTTTTCCACATGGCTGATGAATTTTTTATCAACCAAAAATAGGATCACATGATCGTTCGCTTCAATTTTAGTATCACTGTGGGCAATGATCACTTCATCTGCTCTTACGATTGCGCCAATGGTGGTGCCTGGTGGTAATTTTATATCACGAATTTCACGCCCAACGACCTTCGATGTACTCTGATCTCCGTGAGCAATGGCTTCTATTGCTTCGGCGGCACCACGCCTCAAGGAATATACATTGACGATATCGCCTCGACGTATATGAGTCAGCAAAGCTGAAATAGTTGCCTGCTGCGGAGAAAAAGCGATATCAATTTCACCGCCCTGAACTAAATCGACATACGCTCCGCGCTGGATGAGCACCATGGCCTTTTGTGCACCTAAACGTTTGGCAAGCATAGCGGACATGATGTTCGCTTCGTCATCGTTGGTCACCGCAATAAAAGCGTCCACTTGCTCAACATTTTCTTCGGTGAGTAATTCGTGGTCAGAGGCGTCACCGCAAAAGACGATAGTTTTGTCTAAATGCGCCGATAGATACTTAGCGCGCTCTTGACTGAATTCGATTAATTTTACGTTGTGGTTGTGCTCTAATAATTTCGCCAGCCCAGCGCCAATCAAGCCTCCACCTGCGATCATGATCCGTTTGTAACTTGACTCTAATTTTTGTAACTCGCTCATTACTGCGCGAATGTGCTTGGTTGCCGCAATAAAAAAGACTTCGTCGTCTGCCTCGATCACTGTCGTACCGAGCGGACGAATCGGTCGTCCTCGACGATAAATAGCCGCGACCCGGGTTTCAACATTCGGCATATGCTGCTTTAGTGTTGACAGAGCATGACCTACCAACAACCCACCATAATAGGCTTTAACGGCTACTAGGCTTGCTTTGCCATCGGCAAATTCCACCACTTGCAACGCACCAGGGTAATCAATTAAACGTTTAATGGCTTTGGTGACCAGCTGTTCTGGGGCGATTAAGTGATCCACAGGAACATCTTGGTGTTTAAACAATTGCTCTTGATAAATGATGTACTGTTCAGAGCGAACGCGGGCAATTTTAGTGGGGGTTTTGAACAAACTGTACGCCACCTGACAGGCCATCATGTTGCTTTCATCACTGCTAGTGACAGCAATTAACATATCTGCATCTTCTGCACCGGCTTTCTTTAATACATCAGGGTGTGACCCTACGCCGTTGACTACGCGTAAATCCAACCTATCTTGCAGGTGTCTGAGCGTTTCGTTATCAGAATCTATAACGGTGATTTCGTTCATCTCGCCTACTAAGTTCTCAGCGAGTGTTGCCCCTACTTGACCGGCGCCGATAATTATTATTTTCATTATAGGTTCATTCTAACGTGTTGCTCTGTGTAGATAAGATACGATTTTTAAGACTTTAGCAGTCGTGCGTAATAGAAACCATCCATTTGCTTCTGGCCGGGTAAAACCTGCCTGCCTGGTTTATCCGAAGCGTCATTAGCAAAGCTGGAGTCCACACTTGCATCGGCTGTTCTACTCAAAAACGCATTAATCTGCAGCTGGTTTTCTTCAGGTAAAATTGAACACGTTGCATATAGCATGGTTCCCCCAGGTTTGAGTAAAAGCCACATCGCATCGATGATTTTTGCTTGTAATGCTACTAGGGTGTCTATATCACTCGATTTTCGTAACCATTTAATATCTGGGTGGCGGCGAATAATACCGGTAGCTGAGCATGGGGCATCGAGTAATATACGGTCAAACTGCTGGCCATCCCACCATGCACTGGGTTCACTAGCATCGCCGCATATGAGTTCAGCTTTATGGCCTAAACGTGTTAAATTTTCTTCTATGCGCGCTAAGCGACTACTTTCTATATCTAGCGCAATACAACTTGTTAGAGCCGGTTCTAGCTCTAGTATGTGACAGGTTTTTCCACCTGGAGCCGCACAACAATCTAAGATGCGTTCATTCGGTTGTCCGTTTAAAAAATGAGCTGCTAACTGGGCCGCACCATCTTGTACTGCAAACCAACCTTCGTCGTAGCCTGGAAGGGTGGTGATGTCACAGCCCTTGGACAAGACGACCCCCTGAGGCTGCTCCTGTTGTATTTCATAAGCAATATCTTGCTGGTCGAGTAAGAGGCGGTAATCATCTACGCTCGAACGTTGAATGTTAACGCGTAGCCAAATAGGGGCCTTGTTTTGCATCGCGTCCAATATGTCTTGATATTGATGGGGGTAAGCGTTTAACAGTTTTTTGTATAACCACTTGGGCTGGCCACTCAATACTTGTTCGTTGTCAGGTAAATTTTGGGCCATATCTTGACGGATAAAATTACGTAATACCGCATTGACCAACCCTTTTGTAGCAATCGCGTTCAGTGGTGCACAGGCATTTACACATTCAGATACTGCTGCATGGGTAGAAACCCGAGAAAAAGCAAGTTGATAGAACCCAAGCATAATTAAGTGCTCAACGACTTTAACGTTTTTCTTTAATGGTTTATCTAATAACAGTCTGAGCCAATGTTGCAATATAGGCAGTTGGCGCAAAACCCCATAGGTCATTTCTTGTAACCAAGCTCGGTCTTTCTCATTATGTTTTTGCTGAGCGGCAGGAAGGCATTCTCTCGCGGACATACCTTGCTCTAGTATTTGATAAAGTACGCTGGCGGCGTCTGCTCGTAAGTTCAACTGATATTTCACTTTTGAGTTGCTCATGAAAGTTGTTTACCAACAGCAAACCAATCACTGTGGCCATTCAATACATCTTGACAAGGTAGCGGTTTTTTCCCAGGTAGCTGAAGTATTTCTATCAGCAAAATCCCATCACCGGTTTGCACTCCAATAGCCTGTTTATCTGCTTGGATAACTTGGCCTGGTTGGGCGTCGATCTTACTAGTTGAAGCTGAGGTTTTAGCTCTGCGTACTTTTATAGCGACGTTTTGAGTTTCAAAATATGCAACTGGCCAAGGATCAAAGGCCCGTATATTGCGCTCTAATTGAACAGCCGCCATGGTCCAATCAATCTTTGCCTCTTGCTTCGATAGTTTTTCGGCATAGGTGGCTAAATCATTATCTTGCGGCTGCGGGGTAATACCACGTAAATTTTCCAATGTATTTAGTAGGCCCTTAGGGCCAAGTTCCGCAAGCTTTTGGTATAAGGTGGCACTTGTATCAGTTGCCTCGATCGGTATATGCATTTCACTTAACATATCTCCTGTATCTAAGCCCTTATCCATTTGCATGATGGTTATGCCTGTTACTTGGTCACCCGCCCAGATCGCGCGTTGTATTGGCGCTGCTCCACGCCATTTTGGTAATAACGAACCATGCACATTTAAGCAACCGTATTTAGGCGTATCAAGAATGTTCTGGGGCAGAATAAGACCGTATGCCACCACAACCATTACGTCCGCCTGTAAATCAGCGAGTTGCTGTAGGGCGTCCTCTGTTTTTAAAGACGCCGGCTGGTAAACAGGGATATCGTGCTGTTCGGCTAACTGTTTAACGGCACTGGCTTGTAGCTTTTTACCTCGGCCAGCAGGCCTGTCAGGTTGAGTGTAGGCCGCAATAATTTGATGTTCAGAGCGAATGAGTGCCTCTAAGTGAGTGGCGGCAAATTCTGGCGTACCCGCAAAAATAATTTTAAGACCTGATTTCAATGTAACCTCTTAACCCTTAGCTGCTAAGCGGGCTTCTTTTTCTAGCTTGGTACGAATGCGTTGACGTTTAAGCGGTGATAAATAGTCCACAAAAAGCTTACCTTTTAAGTGATCCAATTCATGTTGAATGCAAATAGCTAATAAGCCGTCAGCGTCCAAGGTAAAAGAGTCGCCATTTTCATCTAACGCTTTAACGGTGATCTTCTCTGCACGTTCTACTTTTGCGTAATTATTAGGGACGGACAAACAACCCTCTTCGCTAATAGTTGTGCCTTCCATGTGAGTGATATCAGGATTAATAAAAACCTGTGGGGTGTCTTGTTTTTCTGAAACGTCAATGACGACAACCCGTTTGTGCACATCTACTTGGGTCGCTGCCAAACCGATACCATTTTCATCTTTCATGGTTTCGAGCATGTCACTTACCAACGTCTTTATTGCGCTGTCTATTGTCTCAACGGGCTTGGCAATGGTGCGCAAGCGCTCATCTGGAAATCTTAATACGTCTAATATGGCCATGTTCTACATTTAACTCGTTTTGCTTCCCAAAAAATCAGTATGTGGAATTTATCGGGAAGACGTTCAAAAAAATATTTTACCGAGGCGTAATCGAATAACCGAAAATAAAGGATATTGACGCCCTTGGTATTAATAATCATACGAACCTGATCATCAGGCTATTTAATCTTTGCAATAACAAGCTATTCTAACCGATATGGAATAAAAACATAATAGCCTCAGCGACAAGGTAATGCGCCCCTATGCTTAACAATTTACTACGCCTAACACTTGTTCTGTTAATTTTGCCATTTTTTGTACACGCAGACGTCATAAAATTGAAAGATGGGGCGCCACAGATATACACAGTGAAGCCCGGTGACACACTATGGGATATTTCAAATCTCTTTCTGGACAAGCCTTGGTATTGGCCGCAAATCTGGCGTACCAATACCCAAATTATCAACCCCCATTTAATTTTCCCAGGTGATGAGCTGCGTCTCAGTATTAACAGTGCTGGTGAACCTATGATTGATTTGGTTAGAAGCACGCAAAAACCTTATATTGTGCGTTCGCCGACAGCAAAGCAGATTTTAAAATCTAATCGGCCCATAGCGGTGCTTCCATGGCATGAAATTGAACCGTATTTTAATCAAGAATTAGTGATGAGTGAGCAGGAGTACGCGGTTTTACCCTCTATAGTAGGCAGTCCTGAGGGCACCGAGTTCTTTGCCAATGGTGACGTGGTGCTAGTTAATGCACAAGGGTTAGCGCTGGGCAACTATCAAGTGGTACGTAAACAGCAAGCGTTATACAACCAAGAGGGGGATTTTCTTGGGATGCAAGTGCGCCATGTGGCGCAAGGGGAAGCGCTGAGCCCTTTGTTGCCAAAACAATCTTTGGTTTCCTTGTCAGAGGCGAATCTTGAAGTCAAACGCGGAGACAAGCTTTTAAAAGTCGTGAAGAGTAGCAATTCTGAATCCATGGTACAGATTAAAGGAGCGCAGGAGGAAAAAGGTCATATTATTGCCGATGTTTCTCAGTACCAATTATCAGGTAAGTATAGTGTCGTAGTGGTTGACTTGGGGCAAGATGAAATTAGCGCTGGCGTGGTCATGGGGATTTATCAGCAGGGAGCGGCTGTTATCGATGGAGAGCAAGCTCAGTACGTAAATGAAACCCAATTATTGCAGCGTGTTTTTTCTCAAGGCGAGGTGCTGCCGCAGCCCTGGATGAAAGTAGGGGAGTTATTGGTATTTAAAGTCTTTTCAAAGGTAAGTTATGCACTCGTCACGCGTTCGTCTACAGTTATTCGCAAAGGCGCTATTGTTGCAAAACCTTAGGGCTATACGAATAAGTGGAGCGCTATGTCTCACGAAAAAGCAAAAATGGATAGTCATACATGTGAGGTGCAGGATCGTCAGTGGTTGACGTTAGCGCAACTTCCACGGTTTTCTGTGGCAAAATTAGGGGCTATTTTAAGAGATAATAAACTACAAATTGCCGATTTGTTCTCCGCCGATCTAGCATTTCTGCTACGGTCCGGTTTTTCAGACATTCAAGCTCAATGTTTGCTACATCCAAACATGCAACAGCTTGAAAATAGTATGCTCTGGTGTCAGCAGCCCAACCATGTACTGTTAAACATAACATCAGAGTATTACCCTAAAGTGCTATTGCAAACAGCAAGACCGCCCCTATTATTGTATTGTGCTGGAAATAAGCGGTTATTAAATAATCCTCAGCTGGCGATAGTGGGTAGCCGTAATCCCTCAGTAGCGGGTAAGCAAAACGCTAAGTATTTTGCGCAAGCGCTTTCACTAAGTGGTTGGACCGTGACGAGCGGGTTAGCATTAGGTATTGACGGCTTAGCGCATGAAGCTGTGCTGCAGGTCAAAGGCCACACAGTGGCGATACTTGGTACGGGGTTAAATAATATTTATCCCAAACGTCACGTCAATATGGCCAAACGAATACTTGAGCAAAATGGCGTTTTGCTGTCGGAGTTTTTTCCTGATACACCGGCTAGACCGGAGAATTTCCCAAGGCGAAATCGTATTATTAGCGGAATGTCTCTAGGGACGCTCATTATTGAGGCTGCCATAAAAAGTGGCTCGTTAATTACCGCTCGTTACGCTTTAGAACAGAATCGAGATGTATTTGCTGTGCCAGGTAATATCCACAACCTTTTATCTAGAGGTTGCCATTACTTAATAAAGCAAGGCGCTAAGTTAGTGGAAAATGTCAGCGATATTAATGAAGAGTACCAACACTTGGCACTTAGTTTCTTGAATACTAAGCCAGATGAATTGCAAAAAAGCGCGAGACAAAGCTTGGCATCTGACAAATTGTTAGATAGTGTAGAATTTGAAACCACACCGCTAGATATAGTTGTAGAGCGATGTGGCATGCCAGTTGCTGAGGTTATGTCTCAATTATTAGAATATGAATTACGTGGTTTAGTAACAGCTGTACCAGGTGGTTACCTTAAATTGGGGGAAAAATAGTATGTTTGATATCCTCATGTATCTTTTTGAAAATTTCATTCACAGTGAAACAGAGATCCGCGTCGACCAAGATGAGTTGACCGATGAGCTGGTGCGTGCTGGCTTCCATCAGGACGAAATTTATAAAGCCTTGTCGTGGCTTGAAAAGCTCGCGGCATTGCAAGAAACAGACATTAAACCGTATTTGGTTAAAGGGCCGACGTCTTTTGTGACCCGTATCTACACGCAAGACGAAGAAATGCGTTTAGACATAGAATGCCGTGGCTTTCTTATGTTTTTAGAACATATTAATGTACTGGACTCAACTACTCGTGAAATGGTTATTGATAGAGTCATGGAAATCGATTCAAAAGAGTTCTGCCTCGAGGACATGAAATGGGTCGTGCTGATGGTGCTATTTAATGTTCCCGGTAAAGAAAATGCCTATGCCCAAATGGAAGATTTATTATTTGAAGAACCAGAAGGGCCACTCCATTAGTTTCATTGACGCGGGTTTTTACATTAAACCCGCGATTGACAAGGCACTTCAGATACATGTCTAAGATAGATCATTCCCTCTTTAATACCCAAGAATCTGAATTTGATCCAGGGCCGTGTCCTAATTGCCAAGCACCACTGAAACTTCGGCATAGTAAAAATGGTGCATTTATTGGCTGTAGTGACTATCCAAATTGTGAATATAGTAAGCCCTTACATGAAAGTGACAATACTGAGTTAACCGCAATCGAAGGTTCTGAATGTCCAGAATGCCAGTCTGAACTGGTTATCCGTAAGGGACGTTACGGTATGTATATCGGCTGTAGCAATTTTCCAGAGTGTCATTATATTAAGTCGAACAAAGTGCAGGCCACTGACAAGGTAACGTGTCCTGCATGTCATAAAGGGCATTTTACTAAGCGTGCGAATAAATACGGTAAAAATTTCTATCCTTGCGATCAGTATCCCCAATGCCATTATGCGCTTAACTATGCGCCTGTCGAGCAAGCATGCCCTAAATGTGCTTGGCCTGTGATGCAAGAAAAGAAAGCCGCATCAGGGCTCATTTGGCAATGCCCAGAGCGCAAATGTGGGCATAAACAACCTGCACAATAGCGGCTTTAGGTTTATCCTCGTAGCATCATGTTTTACACTCACCGTCACTTGACGCGAATATATTAATAAAATGACATCACATCATATTGACGATCCTTTTGTACTCGATTTCTTAGCCGGTAAAATATTTGCCTACCCTACCGAGGCTGTTTATGGCCTTGGTTGCGACCCAGACAACGAGCAGGCAGTGTTAAAGTTACTTTCTTTAAAACAGCGCGACGTTAATAAAGGCCTTATCCTGGTAGCGGATAATTATTCCCAGTTGCTACCTTATGTCGATGACAACGCAGTGAAGCCAGGGAGGCGTTTTGAGATCTTTTCAAGTTGGCCAGGGCCCATTACATGGTTACTGCCAAAAGCAAAGAATGCTCCTGTCTGGCTCACTGGTACCTCAGACTATATTGCTGTGAGAGTGAGTGCGCATCCAACTATCAAAGATTTGTGTCTTCGTGCTAACAAACCGCTTGTTTCTACTAGTGCGAATACTGCCGGCCATCCGCCCGCAATGTCGGCAGATGAGGTCCAGGTGTATTTCCCCGACCAAGTTGTTGTGATTGATGGCCCTCTTGGGGGGGCGACTAGCCCGAGTAAAATACGCCATGGTCACAATGGCCAAATTATTAGAGATAACTAAACTATGTCACAACCTAAAGTGACCGACATTGAATCGGTAAAACAGTTCTTACTTAACCTGCAAGATAATATTTGCCAGACATTAGAAATGGCTGATGGCAAAGGCAGCTTTATAGAAGATAACTGGCAACGTGAATTGGGTGGTGGTGGGCGGACGCGCGTACTGACTAAGGGGCAAGTTATCGAACAGGGTGGCGTCAACTTTTCCCATGTCTACGGTGGCCAGTTACCAGCGTCAGCTACTGCTTCACGCCCAGAGTTGGCAGGGCGCAGTTTTCAAGCGATGGGCGTGTCGTTAGTCATTCATCCTAAAAATCCTCATGTACCTACATCCCATGCCAATGTACGAATCTTTATTGCAGAAAAAGAGGGGGAAGAGCCTATTTGGTGGTTTGGTGGTGGGTTTGACCTAACGCCGTTTTATCCAGTTCACGAGGACGTTCTCCATTGGCATCAAACTGCCAAGGCTTTATGCGATCCGTTTGGAGACGAGGTCTACAGCAAGTATAAAAATTGGTGTGACGAGTATTTCTATCTAAAACACCGGGACGAAACGCGTGGGGTGGGAGGGTTGTTCTTTGATGATCTCAATGAGTGGGGATTTGAACGCAGTTTTACCTTCATGCAAGCCGTAGGCAATGGCTTTTTAGATGCCTATGTACCGATTTTAGAAAAACGTAAAGATATCTCCTATTCCGAGCAAGAGCGTAGTTTCCAATTATACAGAAGAGGGCGATACGTAGAGTTTAATTTAGTGTGGGACCGTGGCACTTTATTTGGCCTACAAACGGGAGGGCGCACTGAATCTATTTTGATGTCTATGCCACCACTCGCGCGCTGGGAATATGATTTCAATCCGCTTCCAGACAGTAAAGAAGCCTTGTTATATAAAGACTATTTGCATCCGCGTGATTGGTTAAACGAATAAGCCATCCTATCTCACAACAGCGATACTATTTCTTGGTGTCGCTGTTGCTCATCTTACTATTTGATTCAGATCAGTTTTCATCGCGCATTTAACCCAATGCCGGCTCAGCGGTCACACAAGATTGAGCTAGATCAATCAATATGGGTATTCGCTAATTACACTGCCGTTAGAATTAATACGCAGAGGTAATGATGAAAGTCCCAAATGTAATTTTTTGTAGTTTAGCCTTAACCGCAGCCTTGATGAGCACAGCGAGTGCGTACGAATCTGGTGATATTATACTTCGTGCAGGCTTAACGACGGTCGCACCAGATGAGTCGAGTTCCAATGTTACCGTGCAAGGTGCGGGCAATATCGGCATGGGAGCGTCAGTAACCAATAATACGCAACTGGGATTAAACGCTGTTTACATGTTCACCAGTAATATTGGTCTTGAGTTGTTGGCGGCTAGCCCGTTTACCCATGATGTAACTTTGAGCAATACGTCAGATAATGAATTTGACTTGGGTGATGGGCAATTAGCTGAAAGTAGGCAGCTTCCGCCTACAGTGAGTCTTATTTATTACCTACCTATTTCAGAGGCGATTCAGCCGTATTTAGGCATAGGGTTAAATTATACGGTCTTCTTTGATGAGCAGTTCACCAATAGTCGTGAAGAGCAGAGCTTTAACAAATTGAGACTCGATGAGTCATTTGGTATTGCAGCACAAGTAGGGATGGATTACGCATTAGACGAAAATTGGTTAGTAAATGTATCGGTGCGTTATATCAATATTAATACGCAAGCGAAGTTCGACGTGTTGGACTTGCCCGCTAAGGTTTCTGTTGACGTAGACCCATGGGTGTACTCACTTATGTTGGGCTACAAATTCTAGCGGTATAATAAGACCGTGCCTCGGCGTCGACTTATTTGTTACCCGTTCAGACTGCAAATTCTTTGTCGCTGAAGTATTTTTACGGTTCAGTCGTGTTTGAATTTAGGCTAATCTAGCCTGACAAATTAAACACTATTCTGAGATTATGGACCGATACGCAGTTTTTGGTAATCCGATAGAGCACAGTAAATCCCCGTTAATCCACTCCTTGTTTGCTGAACAAACGCAGCAGGCCATAGAGTATGGACGGCAGCAACCGGCTAATGATCGATTTAATGAAGCCATCCATGCTTTTTTTGCCGAGGGATACACAGGCGCAAACGTTACTTCTCCTTTCAAACTGGATGCATTTCGTTTTGCAGATGAATTAACTCCTCGCGCTAAAGCGGCAGAAGCGGTTAACACCTTATATAAACGACCAGACGGAACTGTGTTAGGTGATAACACCGACGGCGAAGGCTTAGTGCGAGATCTGCAACGTTTGTGGGGAGGCCTTGATGGTAAACGTATATTGCTCATTGGTGCTGGTGGGGCAACTCGCGGGGTTATTTTACCTTTGCTGACAGCCAAAGCGCACAGTGTTCACATTGCTAATCGCACAGCAGCCAAAGCGCATGCGCTGGCCGACAAGTTTGATATGGGTAACAAAGTGACGGGGTCAGGTTTTAAAGATTTACCTGCGATGGATTTTGACGGGGTTATCAATTGTACCTCATCAAGTCTTAACGGCGATCTACCCGAAATTAGTAGCGATATATTTGCCAATGCTGTTTTTGCTTACGATATGACATATAAAGCCCAGCAAACATCCTTTATGTGTTGGGCGCAGGAACACAACTCCGCCATTAAGGTCGGCGATGGCTTGGGAATGTTAGTCGGCCAAGCGGCAGAGAGTTTTTATCTGTGGCGCAATGTTAGGCCAAAAATAGAGCCCGTCATTCAGGCCGTGCGAGAGTTGTTGTGAATCAAGCCGTTCAAATGCAAGACGGTTACCGTCAAGTGGAGGAAACCATGGTGTTACAAGTCATCGTTTCTGGGATGATGATGCAGTGTCATATTAGTAACCTCGCTATTGACGATATGCCGCAGTTTTACCAAGACTATCAATTTGATATCGAAGAGCGCATTAATGAGCGGGTAGAAGAAGAGGAATGGGACGAAAGCGGGATCATCCACATTCATGCAAACACGATCCTTGGTTGATATACCTAATATAACAACCAAGCGCTTGTGTTTGCTTATTGTTCTTCTAAATACTCATTTTTAAGTCTGACATAGTTATCAGCAGATACTTGCAAAAAGGCACGCTCTGAATCTTTAAGGGGGCGAGCCTGTTTTACTGGACTCCCTACATATAAATAACCGCTCTCTAAGCGCTTATTCGGCGGCACTAAACTACCAGCCCCAATAAATACGTCATCTTCTACTATGGCGCCATCCATTACGATAGCCCCCATGCCCACTAAAATCCTATTGCCTAATATACAACCGTGTAGCATGCATTTATGTCCTACTGTGACATCGTCACCAATAATAAGCGGATGACCTTTAGGGTTTTCTTTACTTACTCGACTTACATGTAGCACCGAACCATCTTGAACATTGCTCCTAGCACCAATCTTAATATAGTTAACATCACCGCGAGCGGCGACTAAGGGCCAGATACTGACATGCTCACTACATTCAATATCACCCACGAGGACACTTGATTCATCTATATAACAACCAGCAGCAAGTTTTGGTTGTATGCCTTTGTAGCTTCTAATACTCATTTTGGATCCATTTTAGGGTTTTATGCGCTGATGATAACAAACTCAATACCCGTGAGAAGCACTATTGCTGCCGTAAAAATAAGCATTTAGCCCTAAAGATAGTCACATTGTTTATAAAACCAGCGGTCGAACGGTTTTTTTGAAATAAGGGTTGCGCTAAGAGTTTGTATCTCTATAATGCGCATCTCGCTTCGGGACAGCCGCTACAACAGCTGCACCGACACT
>NZ_BAER01000140.1 GCF_000315055.1 Paraglaciecola polaris LMG 21857
CTTTTTTCTCTGGCGATAAGTAACGGAAAATTAATGTCTTTTAAGAAGTGCATGAGCGATATTTTTATCGATGAGATTGAATGTAATTAGATCATAAATTTAAGGTGATTGGTATGAGAGCTGGGGCGCACAAAACCAGTTATTTTCTCATGTTTTTGGTGACCGAAGAAAACGATCTGTATTATAAGATTTATATGGATTCTAATCATGCAACTCGTATTCTTGCCGATATCCTAAAAAGCGTTACACCCTATTGGAATAATCAAAAAGACGCCTTATGAAGCAGCTATCGATTAAACAAAAAATCATCCTCACTCTAACCGTATTTGTATTGTTTACTTCTGCCCTCGTGGGTGGGATCAGTATGATGACAGCACGAGCCAGTGTTGAAAGTCGGGTACTGAGCACTGAACTGCCAAATATTATTAAACGCATTGCCAGTCAAATTGATAGCAAGATCAGCGCAATGCAGATGATCGCTACTCAGATTGCCACTGATCCTTTTATATTAGAGTGGAACGCCCAAGGGCAGTCCGAAGCCGGCGCCGCAACCCTCACTCGTTTACTTAAGAATACTGTTAAGCAGCATGGCTTGAGCGCGGCATCCTTTGCCGACAAACAGAGTGCGCGTTATTGGAACCAAGATGGTTTTTTACGCACGTTACAAAACAATGCAGCCGATGGATGGTTTTTTAACTATACCGCCAGTAAGCAGGCTAATATGGTGAGCGTATATCGCGATCCTAATACAGGTAAGACAGATCTTTTTGTTAACTACCAGCAACCAAATGGCCGCGGACTATCCGGTACTGCAACATCGTTCAAAGATGTGGTCGATTTATTAACCAGTTTTAAGCTGGAGCAATCGGGTTTGGTCTATTTAGTTGACGCCGCTGGGCAAGTTCAATTACACACTGACAGCGAGTTGATTAGCAACGCAAGTCTGCAAAGCCTATACAGTGGTGCACAGGTAACCGGACTGCTCAAAAAAGACGCGTTTAATCTCGCGTTTATTGACAATAACGGCAGCGATATGATCGTCGCTTCAAGTTTTATTCCTAGTATGAATTGGTTTGTCGTAGCCCAAGTCCCTTACGATGAAATATTCGCCTCATTAGACAATGCAATTTGGCATATAACCTTCTGGTCACTGTTGGTGGCGTTAGTCGCGTGTATCGCTGCTTGGTTTGTTGCCAGTAGTATTACCCTGCCCATTAATCAATTGGCTGATGTATTTATGCGCCTGGGTAAAGGTAATGCAGACTTAACTTATCGGTTGTCAGAGCTGGGCCAAAAAGAGATTGCCGATGTAGCGAAAGGCTACAATCTGTTTGTCGGTCAATTGGACACGATGTTTTCCCAAGTGATGCAAAATAGCACTGCGTTAAAAGATGTTGCCCGTTCACTTCAAGATAAGGCCAACATGACCTTAGAAAGTGCTGAACAAAGCGACCAACATACCCAAGATATCTCATTGACATTAAGTCAGGTGAGCAGTGCTGTTAACGAAGTCGCCAGAAGTGCGGAATCAGCTACCGTTGTCGCAGTTCAGATCAATAGTGATGCAGGTCAAATTTCGCAAGTTATCACTGACACTCAACAGGACATCAATCGTCTGGTGAGTAAAATTAACGACGTGGCTCAGGTTATTCAGTCACTGAGTAATAACACTGATACCATCGCAAAAGTACTTGAGACCATACAGGCGATTTCTGATCAAACCAACTTGCTGGCGTTAAATGCCGCAATTGAGGCCGCTCGTGCTGGGGAGCATGGGCGAGGTTTTGCTGTGGTGGCCGATGAAGTGCGCACGCTAGCTAAGCGCACCGCGGACTCAACCCATAAAGTTCAAGCGATCATGCAGGAATTGAAGGCAACATCTGCCTCTGCTACCAACGAAATAACCTCGATAATTGACCAGTCTCAAGTAACTGCCAACTCCATCGGGACGGCTCACCACGTGCTCGAAGTGAACAGTGCGCATTTTGACGAGATCACCCAAGCTAACCGCTCGGTGGCAGCGGCTACCGAAGAACAGTCGGTGAGCATAGAGTTGATCAATCGAAACATGCAGGATATTAGGCAAAGCTCCCAGGCTAATATGTTGAAGATAGCTCAAATGGCAGACGAGTCGGGAGGCTTAAATGCACTGGCACTGGAACTCGACGCGCTCACGCATCAGTTTCAAAAAAGCCATTCATAAACGTGGTACCCCTAGGTTGAACTCGGGACTTGGGCAAAAGCATTTGTCGTATTAGACGTGGGTAATGCGCTTGATAGAAAGTTGTCCGTCAACAACAAGTTCTGTCTTCTGAATAAGCTCGGCGGCGTCCTTTGCGTCTACCGTCATAATCAAGGAAACGTTAACGGCAAACTCAGATGATTCTACGATGAGTGAAAATTCCCTGATTAGGCTGTCTATAAAGCCCTGTAACGCGTACTCGTAATCAATCGCAATAGTTTGCTTAGCTACACGTTCTTTCGTTGTGAGTAGCGCTAGAGCGTGTTTTACCCCGCCTCCGTATGCTCTGACTAAGCCGCCCGTCCCTAATTTTATCCCACCGGAATAGCGGGTGACCACGGCGGTGATTTCTCCTATTTTACTACCTTGCAACTGAGCGAGTATCGGTTTTCCCGCGGTACCGTTTGGCTCACCATCGTCACTGAACCCCAATTGCATTGGATCACTGGGCGCACCAGCAACGAATCCCCAGCAGTGATGACGAGCTCCTGAGTGCTTGTCTTTGACGTGCTGAATGAACGCTTTCGCACTTGCAATACCGGGTGTAGGCACCAGTTGTGTAATAAAGCGGCTGCGTTTTATTTCTTGTTCGAAAGTCACAGGTGTCATTGGTATTAAATAGGGCGGGATAATAGCCATAAGCTAAATTAGTTGTGTCGCGTGAAGGGGGGAATAATAAATGATTATACCTAAATGGATAAAGCTGTCTCGGAGGATTATCCGAGACAGCTAATATTGGAGTGATGTGTATGACCTGCAGTTAAATAAGAATTTAATCTGCAGGTATTGAGGCTTGCTAAGGTATTACCCCGTAGCGTACTACCCTGTATTCCTCATACCTACGGCGATACCGGCAATGGTGACCATCATGGCGCGCTCTAGGGTTGGGTCGGCTTCGTCACCTTTGGCACGAATACGTTCTAACAATTCTATTTGTAAGAAGTGTAGTGGCTGCAAGTAACCGGCACGAATGTTCATCGACTCATTGCCTTTGGGGTCTGATTCCATGACTTCTTTTTGTTGAAGTACATCCAACAACAGGCTCATACTCATGTTAAGTTCATCCCGCAGTGCATCGCCTAAATGACGCAACTCTTCAGGCACCAAGCGTTTGTCGTATTCAGCACTGATACGAGGATCGGCTTTACCAAACACCATGTCTAACATTGAAAAACGTGAGTGGAAGAATGGCCAGTTTTGCAGCATGTCATCGATAAGCGGACGTTTTCCGGCATCAATTGCTGTTTGCACAGACTTCATGGCACCTAACCAAGATGGCAAGACTAAACGTGTTTGCGCCCATGCGAAGATCCATGGAATGGCACGTAAGCTTTCTATGCCACCACTGGGTTTACGTTTTGCTGGGCGACTACCTAGTGGCAATTTACCAAGCTCTTGCTCAGGCGTGGCAACCCGGAAATAAGGCACGAAGTTCTCATCGTGACGTACCGTATTACGGTAGTTATCACGTGCATTTGCTGCAACTTCGGTGATTAAATCACGCCATTCCTGTTTTGGTGCAGGCGGCGGCGAAATTAATGCTTCCAATATGGCGCTGGCGTACAACGACAGGCTACGCTGAGCCAATTGCGGCATACCAAACTTATAACGAATGGTTTCGCCTTGCTCGGTAACACGGAAGCCACCGCTTAACGAACCTGGAGGCTGAGATAGAATAGCTGCATGTGCAGGTAATCCACCACGACCAATTGTGCCACCACGGCCGTGGAACAAGGTTAATTCAACGCCGAATTTCTCAGCAACAGCAACAAGCGCTTCCTGAGATTCGTATTGTGCCCAACCTGCAGCCATAGCGCCGGCATCTTTGGCTGAATCAGAATAACCGATCATGACGTACTGATGACCTTGAATATAACCACGATACCAGTCGATGTTCATTAAGGCGTCGATAACACCGGAAGCCGCATTCAAATCATCAAGTGTTTCAAACAGAGGGGCAACAGGCATTGGCCATGTCACGCCAAATTCACGCAATAAAAGGTGCACACTAAGTACGTCTGAAGGCAAGCTCGCCATGGATATAATGTAAATACCAAAGCCTTCTTCGCTGTGCTTGGCGACCACTTTACAGGTATCTATGACTTCGTGAACATCCGCAGAAGGCTGCCATTTAGTTGGGAACAATGGGCGCTTCGAGCTCAGTTCTTTCAATAAAAACGCTTGCTTGTCTTCTTCACTCCAGTTGGCGTAATCACCCATACCTAAATGACGGGTTAGCTCGCTGAACACGTCTGCGTGACGTTCAGAATCCTGACGAATATCCAATTTAAGCAGATGAACACCAAAACAATGTACGCGGCGAATGGTATCTAACAAACGGCCATCGGCAATCACGTTCATACCGCATGCTTGCAACGAGTTGTAGCACAACATCAATGGCGTAAGCAGTTCTTCTTTGCTGGCAATCCATTTGCTGTCGTCAACTGACTCACCGTTTAAAAACTCAGCGATACCGTTTTTGGTATTCGTTAAGGTTGTTAATAGTGGGCGTAATAGAGCACGGTAGGGTTCAAGTTCATCGCCAACTTGCGCGCGAATAGTGTCGTCACAATCGCTCATTGATAGCTCAACTTGCAACATATCAACATCTTGCGCGAAAAGCTTAGCTGCGCGCTTACGGGCCAACAACAATACTTGTTGCGTCACTTTGGATGTCACGAATGGGTTACCGTCTCGGTCTCCACCCATCCACGAGCTTATTTTGACCGGAGCTGCATCTAGCGGCAGAGCAAGGTCATATTTTGCTTCGAATTTTGCACTTAGTTCACGTATGAAATCAGGTACAGCTTCCCATAATGAATTCTCTACTACAGAAAATCCCCAACGTGCCTCATCTACAGGGGTAGGGCGCACGGTACGAATTTCTTCGGTGTGCCAGGCTTGAGCAACCAAATCAGCAATACGAGTGCGGATCTTGTCGCGTTCAATATCTGACAAACTGGTTTGATGTATTTGACGTAAACACTGGGCTAATTCGCTGTGTTTATGGATCAACGTACGGCGAGTCACCTCAGTAGGATGCGCCGTTAACACCAATTCGATACTGAGTTGGTTTACCGCTTTCTCAAAGGTTTCCGCTGATACATTGTCTTTGTCCAAATGATTGAACAATTCTTGAATGGAATCTTGATCATGATTAGCGCTGTTAAACTCTTGTTCGGCGATATTCGCCAAGTTCAAAAACTGCGAGAATGCACGTCCCACGACCAATAGCTGCTCGTCTTCGAGTTCGCTAAACAATGTTTTAAGTTTGTCAGAGCAGTCGCTGTCACCTTGATAAGATTGGCGTCCGTCTAATCTTATGGTTTCTATTCGTTGCAGCCACTCATCGCCTAATTGGGCTCGGATCATGTCACCTAACGTTGAACCTAAGCTACGTACGGTTTCTTTGAGTTGTGAGTCTAGAATTTTTGGCACTGGTGCCTCCGCTGGAATAATAGAAGATTAAAGAATAATGCTAAAAACAGCCCGTTACCATACTGTTAAAGTGATGGTTTGTCTAAAAACGTGACAGTTAAGCTTATTAAAAAGATGCATACTTTTACCTTAAAGTTGGCATCAGGGATAGGTGTTTTTGAACCTGAAAGTTTTCAGTATTGGTTACTGAATGAACAGGTATGGATGCTTTTTTAAATCGACGAATGCTTTGTGATACCATATCGGCCATTTTTCTGCGAAGCGGTGTGGTTTCATGCCCTTTTTCAAATTTTAGGAGTCATTGTGACAGATAAATTTACAAGTGTTGAGCTTCAAGCAAGCTACGGTATTGGTCTTCAAATGGGTGAGCAATTGCGCGCCAATCCTTTTGACGGTTTAGACATCTCTGCCGTACAAGAAGGCCTAGCTGATGCATTTAACTTGCAACCTGCACAAGTAACAAACGACGTACTACGTGAAGCATTCAATGAAATCCATCAGCGTATGCAAGCGGCCAAGAACGAGCAATTCGCTGAAGCACAGGAAGCGGGTATTGCGTTTTTAGCTGAAAATGCTAAGCGTGATGACGTGACAGTGACTGAGAGTGGCTTGCAGTACGAAGTGGTCAACGCGGGTAATGGCGATACGCCAACGGCTGCATCGACTGTTCGTGTGCATTACCACGGTACATTGTTAGACGGGACTGTATTCGATAGTTCTTACGATCGTGGTGAGCCAGCTGAATTTCCAGTCGGTGGCGTGATCAAAGGTTGGACCGAAGCGCTTCAGCTTATGCAAGTGGGTGCTAAATTACGTTTATTCGTTCCACACGACTTGGCCTATGGCGAGCAAGGTGCTGGCGGTGCAATAGCGCCTTTCAGTACGCTAGTATTTGATGTTGAGCTACTTGATATCATTGCGTAAATACAATTTTATTATAAAAAAGCCGGTTTTCCGGCTTTTTTTATGCCCAATGATCACCAATAAGCCAAAATGGCACGAAAAAATCACGGTTTAACAAACTGTTAAAACACCTTGTTGCATTTTGCTGGTAAAATAACCGCATATTAATAGTGTTCTGTGAAAATTGAGGAAATTGAATGATTGATCTAACAGGCAATCGTGACAGTAATGTCAAAAACGATGTGCTTTCTGGCATCACGGTTGCGTTAGCCTTGGTACCCGAAGCGGTAGCCTTTGCTTTTGTAGCAGGTGTTGAACCTATGGTTGGCTTATATGCTGCCTTCATGATGGGGTTAATTACCTCAGCCATTGGCGGCCGTCCAGGGATGATATCTGGCGCCACAGGTGCAATGGCTGTGGTGATGGTGGCATTAGTTGCCCAGCATGGTGTGCAATATTTATTTGCCGCTGTCCTCTTAGCAGGTGTGCTGCAAATACTTGCTGGGGTATTTAAGCTCGGTAAATTTATACGCTTGGTGCCATATCCTGTGATGCTTGGATTTGTGAACGGCTTAGCGATTGTGATCTTCTTAGCCCAGTTGGGTCAATTTAAGATAATGAATGGCTTAGGTGAGCAAGTATGGATGCAAGGTAGTGCAATGTACTACATGCTTGGTTTGGTCGGCCTGACTATGGCGATTATTTTCTTGTTACCTAAATTAACTAAAGCGGTGCCTGCTTCATTGGTTGCTATCGTAACCGTGACCTTATTAGTACACGGGTTAGATTTAGAAGCGCGCACGGTTATCGACTTTGTCAGAGACATGTTGCCTGCGGACCAAAAAGCAAGTGCAACCCTAGCGGGGGAATTACCCACGTTTGCTTTCCCTATCGTGCCCTTTAGCTTAGAAACTTTGTATATCATTCTACCGACGTCAATTATTTTAGCGCTAGTTGGATTGATTGAATCGTTGTTGACGCTGTCATTAATCGACGAAATGACCGATACCCGGGGAAGTGGTAATCGCGAGTGTGTTGGCCAAGGTGTGGCAAATACAGTTAATGGTGTTTTTGGTGGAATGGGCGGTTGTGCCATGATTGGCCAAAGCATGATTAACATTAATTCAGGTGGCCGTGGTCGTTTATCAGGGATCACCGCAGCGCTAGTCTTGCTTGGCTTTATCTTGTTTGCGGCACCTTTGATTGAAATGATCCCATTAGCCGCATTGGTAGGCGTTATGTTTATCGTGGTTATCGGTACTTTTGAGTGGGCTTCGTTTCGCATCATTCGCGGCGTGAATAAAGAAGACGCCTTTGTGCTCTTCCTTGTCACCGCAGTTACCGTAATAGCTGACTTGGCCATCGCTGTTGTGGTGGGGGTTATCGTATCCGCATTAGTCTTTGCTTGGAAACACGCTAAGCATATTTCGGCGAAAACCCATACAGATGATGATGGTTGGAAAGTCTACGAGCTTCAGGGACCGTTGTTTTTTGGCTCAGTGAGTTATTTTAAAGATTTGTTTGACCCGCAAAATGATCCTCAAGACGTAGTAATAGATTTTAATGACTCTCGGGTATGGGATTCATCGGGTATCGATGCAATTGATTCGTTAGCAGATAAGTATCAGCAGCAAGGTAAAAAGCTGCATATCAGGCATATCTCTGCTGAATGCCGTGCGCTAATGAGTAAAGCTCAAGACTACGTGGAAATGAATCTGAACGAAGATCCACGCTATAAGATTGCCACAGACAAGCTGGGTTAATTTCTCGGGTGTGCAAGGGTAATATGTAAAACTAAAAAAACCGCTGGGACGTTAGTCTCAGCGGTTTTTTCATAGACGGTTAAAACATTTCTAATTCGTCGGTTTGGGTCATGCCCAATTCGCGTAACTCTTGTCGCAATTTGTAGCGATCATGAATGGTTTCGATTTCTCTCCACTTTCTTTTTGTTGTTTTTGTTTTGCTCGGACGGGATTCGTTATCAATTACAGTTAATAATTCAGATGTATCCATTGAGATCTCCATTATTTCATAATGTATAGCATTGAAAACTTTGAATTTTCACTTTGCTATCAGAGTGAAAACTCAAATAATTTTTACCACAGGCAGACTTAAAATAGAATACATTTATTAACTTTTTATTAACGTTTGGTGGAGTTTTTTTGACAATATTGGAATGACAGCGTGTATTAATTACCAAATTTAAGCTGTGGGAGCCGTTATTAGCGACATTAAATTAAATGTCTGAATTTATTTTTTTCGGTTGTGAATAATTTTTACGACCTCAACGTGAAAAAATTTGTCATCTTTGTTTATCGTCTTAACTTAATTAATAAAAAAGCCTCGCGACGATGGCGCGAGGTTGGCTGAAAAATAATAAATTTCGACAGATTACTTCTCTTTTTTTCCACCCATGTCTGCGTGAGAATTGCTTTGATAGCTTGCGAAATTCGCTTTCGCTAATACGACTATCCTTATCGCTATCAATATAACCAAAATGTTTGTCGATTTTGTCGCCGTCGGCTTCGTCGATCGAAATAAAGCCGTTTTCATCTTCATCTAATTCGGAAAAGGAGCTTGTGAATGGAGGCGTTTTTTTCATAGTGGCGGATTTCGTTGATTCGGCTACAACCCTATCCTCGGCCACTTCACCTACATACATTCCCATGTAAGTATCAAACTCTAGTCGACTGATTTCATTGTCTTTATCACCATCGATCTTAGCAAAATGCTCCCAGATATCGTCATCGTCGGCTTCTTCTTTTGAAATAAAGCCATCACGATCATTATCAAGACTTTTAAACGTGCTGCTAATTTTGTCCATTTCTCCTTGAGAAATTGCAAATACGGGGCTGCGAATAACACGGCTATGACTGACGCTAATGTAAAATTTTTCATTTAGTATTTCCATTTAATGATGCTTCCCTTGTGTGGGAAGTTATTAGTCATAGGCTGAAAATCATTTTTTGTGGCAAGTAATAAAGTATTTTAAATACATGTTGTTACAGATTTTTATTGGAGTTAATTCGAGTCGCTTTCATGTAAAAGCAGTCCAGTTCTTTGCAATTTTCACAACTTATGGAAGCGTTTTGTTCTGCTCGTTCCCACGACGACTAGTACGCTACTGCATGCTATTCCTAGGTACTAACCTTAGTCTTCTAGCCTGGATGGCACACTCATCTCTACGTTTTGACTCTATATGAGCGACATAGTTTTTTATCGTGCCTTTAGTGATGTTTAGCAACTCTTTTTTACGTCAACAGGCAATTAACAAATCTTGGATAATTCTAATAAAGCAAGAATGAAAGATCTGCAATTGAGCAGAGTTAATTACATTCATAGAGAACTCTAAAAAACGATTTTCACATAAGTAATTGAATAATATAAAAAATAAATAATGGCGTGAAATGTGAGTGTCTAACAGACGTTAAACGATAAAAAACGAAACAGATCGCTTGCTGCAGTAATTAAATCTGTATAAGGCCTATAACGTAATGGCTGATGAGCTTTCTGTAACTCACAAAACACACATAGGATTTTTATGTTAAAAAAAACAATTTTAAGTACTCGCGAATTCAACTCCGAAGTGCACCACTCGCTAAATTAAGCTGCGCTGCGTAGTTCATTAAAAACAACTAAGGGTTGTCTATACCCGAGGTATTTTCTTGGCC
>NZ_BAER01000139.1 GCF_000315055.1 Paraglaciecola polaris LMG 21857
AGGTTATTTAGTTCACTCTTGTATGCTTCATGCTGGTCTTGGCTGATCTGTTTATTTGATAATTGGGCATCTATTTGTTTTAAGAAAAACTCCCTTGCAAAATTGGAGGACTCGTAAGCAAGCTCTAATACTTTCTTTACAATAGGGTCGGTTTGCCATACATCCTTAATAGGAATGCCTTCATTGGGCTTGGAGTGCATAGTAACCAACGTTGAGATGCCTGTATTTTCATCAACTTCATAGCTGTCTTTATTGGTTCTCAATAGCTCCATTCTTCTTATGCCACTAAAAAAGACAACGCAAATTAAGCAATCCTTCAATAAGTTGTTAAGCCAATAACCGTCTAGTCGGTAGTGAAAATCAGGAATACCCTTTACTTTGGCAAGTTGTCGAGTAAATGTTTGCACTCTCCCGTCAACGTTTTTCCTAAACCTAGGGTTTGATTCGTCATACGTACCTTTAGCAAGCTCTATTTCTTTTTCGATTGAAAGCCTCTCAAATCCAGCCTTCATTACTTCTGAGATTGCGTGTCGATGTGGGTGGTATTTTTCTACTGTGTTGTATACTTGAGCGAGTATTTGCGCGTGGATATTGATGGGCAAGGCGATATGTTGTTTATCTGGCTTATCCGCCGCCCTAAGTGCCCTGCAATCTATCTCTGAAAAGTATTGTCCTTCAATAATGCATAGTTCAGATAGTTTATTTAATGTAATGCCAATCTGTCGCAATGAGGAATGTGCATAGTGGCCTCTAAGGTTATCTTTTAGCTTCTTCCATTCCTTGTCTTTAGACAGCAATGAAAAATTAGAGCTGCCCCAGTAGCGAACAATACAACTTAATGAAGAAAGGTAATTGTTAAGCGTATTAACCGCAAAGTTGCCACTTACCGATTGCGCTTTCAAATGCTCTAAAATGTGGCACATTACATCTTGGACATTCTCCCTGTGATCTTCGCTAATACAGGTAAATAAAAGGTCTTTACGGGCTTGACCCAATGCAGTGAAATCCCATTTTTCACCATAGCGTAGTGATACGCCCCCACCTTGCTTATTGAATGAAATGAAAGGATTTTCTTCACTAGGAATTTGTTTTTCTAAATTTAACATCATGACTATCCAAAGAAATTTTTTAAGCCGTATCGGTTTGAGTACAAAGGATGAAAATCACCGTTAGAAACTTTATTTTTAGCCTTTTCATAGTTTTTAGGAGACTTGTTTTTTAGTCGATTGAGCGTTTTGTCCAGCATGGCTTTTACGCTGAACGCTTGCTCTTTAGGTGCTGAGTTTTTGGCAATATAACCAAACAACTCCGTGAGCTGCTCTCGAAAGGACAGCATAAGCCAAATGTCGTTCGTCGATGCAATCAAAAGATGCTCTTCACAGTTGAAACAGCTAAGGAAATCGGTGCATTTCCCCTCATCTTCGTTCAGGTGGATTCCAGCTCGCTTAAATTTGCTCAATTCTGCCTCCAACTTGCTTCTACTGCCTCCCTGACAGCGAACACCTGTTGGTGTTAGTGCCGCAGGCTTAATGCTTTCCTTCATTAAGCGTTTCTTGTAATCGTAGTCAGACAAAATATCACTATGAAGCACCTTGGCTTCCTCAACAGCTTCAGAAATAGCTTGCCCCTTCGCTATCGCAGCTTGTGCTTTCATGGTTGCTTGAAGGTTGTTTTTATGGTCAGATTCAACACCATTTGAGTATCGTTTTTCAACTATAGATACCTCGTTATTTAGACTTTGAGCTGTAATGAAAATACTATCTGTTGCTCGAATTAGTATGTCAGATTTTGTGTTGCGAAAGCGTCTTGCATTCACGGTAATGCCGTGTAGTTTTGAGATGAGTTTGTTAATTAAGTTGGGTTCTGTTTGTTTATAACTGAAATCCACTGCCTCTCCTTGAATGCTGAAGTAAGGCAAAAATGGTTTGCGCTCAAAATCATGTATCTCCATACGTTCGTACATGAGTTTTGATACTTCAACCCAATTTTCAACAAGTGACTTCGTATTTTTTGAGAACCCAAGCACATTGTCTAGGTCTTTATAGTTTGCGCGAAACTTAGTGCTT
This sequence comes from Paraglaciecola polaris LMG 21857, assembly GCF_000315055.1. Classification (GTDB taxonomy): domain Bacteria; phylum Pseudomonadota; class Gammaproteobacteria; order Enterobacterales; family Alteromonadaceae; genus Paraglaciecola; species Paraglaciecola polaris. Next base: position 2,067 of record NZ_BAER01000139.1, read on the forward strand.
TCAAACACGTATCGACCATTACCAATATCTTTAAATATTACACCGTTGTGCTTTATTGGGGCTAGTACACTGCGGTTCATACCTGTGAGCATGTAAAATAGAAACAATGCATTTCTGGATGCTTGATTGTAAAGCAACCGTAAACGAAGTTGTTCATGAGAAAGTGGTGAATTGGCAACTCCTAAATTGACTCTCATTGCTTTTTCAAACGCCATTTTTTGAATTCCGCCAGTGCCGCGCCATTTTTGAGCTTTGACTTGCTCTTTGAACATACCTTCATCAAATATCGGGTGTATCTCAAGCCACGCTCTGTTTTTAATCGCCTCAGCAAACCCTTTAAAGCCTCGAATAAGCGTTTTGGCTATAGGTTTTAGCTCACTTTCCAGGTCTAAAGCCCCGTCTTTGTTGGAGGGTTTGGATTTCCTAGTATTCGGAAGTTTTTTGGTGTCTAAGTGACGATTTATCTTTTTTAAATACCAGCATAAACCCTCGCGAATCGACGCTGCTTTGGAGGGATTTATTCCTTTGAGCGCTAGTTCATTATGATGCTTGATGCACTTGCTCATAATGCCAAGTCCAAACGTATCACCTCGAAATTCAATAGAGTCAAGGTACTTGAAATAGTCTAGTAAATTTCTTAAATTTACCTGCGTAGTGGTGGTTTGTCCGCCAATTGTTAACATGTAAAGTTGTTTTACTATTTCATCACGCCCAGCAAACCTTAGTGCTTCAGGTTTTTTATCAATTGTCCGAATTGTAGGGCAACCAGTATAGCGAAAGCGATTTAAGTGGCACGCAACTCCCTCTTTGGTTCTTATCACCATGTCTTCAAATCTAAGAGCGACAATATCTACTTCTTTTATTGTTTTCTTTACTGGGACAGATGTTCTTTTTCGGCCTCGGGAATGTATATCTCCGATCATAATTAAGCCTCTATATCATCAAAAGCGCCAATGTAATCCAGCACATCTTCGTAAATTTCATCGCCTAAAGGCATATCCTGAGCAATCTTTAGATACTCCATTGTTGTCGTTCTATCTTCGTGTCCGAGTAGCGCTGAAACTCTATCTAAAGCTATATCAGGGGTGAATTTTAATCTGCCACCATCATCTTTTGCTTTTAGCATGTGTCTAAACAAATCAACCGCAAAGGTTGGGCGCAGGTTGTGAATAGAACCGACAACGTCATGCTCAAGGGAAATGGAGTGATTCAAAGTGTTGCGAACTTCCACCCATTTATTAGTAAAATCGCCTAATCGTAATAACATAGGCTTACCTGTTTGAGTCAGATATAGATAGTCTAAATCAGGATTGATCGCGTCATCTCCTTCAAACCAGTGCATGTTTCCCACTTCAATCTCACTGGCGCACCAGTTTTTAAACTTAGCTAAGCGCTTTTGATAGCGCTCCGATTGTGTGTAGTCATATAAAGATTTCATGATTCTTGCGGGGATGATAGTGACTCTAGATTTATTGCCTCGCTCTGGGGTTTTTGTGAAGGATTGATACTTATCTCCAACTCCCAGATTTAGTATTGGCTTTTCAAACACATCTTCACCAGAATCATTAATGATAACTTTTGGGTTTACAATTTGGCCGCAATGTAAGCTTGCGGTTTCTTCTCTGCGTAGACCTGTATAACGGCAAGTCATAAAATGGTTAGTGTATTCAATAGGGAGGGAGTGAAGTCTTGCCTCGGCACCGTGGCGTAATACTCTGCGGGACTTCATTAATATATTTTGTAGTGCTCCCCACTCTTTAGGGGTGAACGGCCTTAAGTCTCTACGTAAATTATCAACTGCGGTACCGCCGCTTCTTGAAGGTTTTGCAAACTTCAATCGCAAGTCAGTCGTGTGAACATCTTTCTTTTGGTATTGCTTCAAACTGGAAGCGTTGGTGTGGAGAAGCAGTGTCACGACTTCATGTTCAAAAGGTGGGTTATTGAATTGATAGCCTTTACGTAACCAGTATTTATAGAAGTTAACTACGCTCCCGATGTAATTTTTTGCTGTGCTTTTGGCGACAACTCCATCAACGGCGAGTTGTTTAAGGCCGTCACGGTATAAATAAGTTTGTCGGTTTTGTTTGGAACGGGGGAAATGATCCCATTCAGGTCGAGGTTCATCGTAAACATTATCAAATTCATCTTCATCGAATTCACCGTCCCAATTCGCTTGGAGGTCTAGCAAGAAGCTAAAGTAATGAACTAACCCTCTTGAGATACTGGCTACGTCCAGAACTCCGTCATTGATAGATTTTGACAATAGAAACTGATTTGCTTGTTCAATTGGTTCAAAGCCAACTAGCTTATTATTCTCAGTGTAAGTGGCAATATTAAGCAAAACCATTTTTTTGATTAGGGTGCCTCTATCTCCTTTACGGTATTCGCTAACAGGCTCCCCATTACCGTCAATCGAGATTATTGGATTTCTGTAAAGGTAATTCGCTATAGTTGTAGTTTCAACCTGTTTTAGATGTGCCACCTGTCAGTACCCTTGTTCTGGATAATTGAAAGCTATGAAACTTATATTAAGAATAAATTCTCAACTATCAACAAAAATAAAAGGTATTTTCCGTAAATTTTTAACAAAAGGTATTTAGTGGTGACTCAAAACCGACGATACCCGCAGAAGCTTTAATAGGAATAAATTTCAACATATACTGTTATTATATACAGTATTATTCTATTTAAAATTAACTTCGTTATACTTTTTTAGGTGAAATATGTGTGGAAGACTAAACGTAACCGATGATGAGTTTGTAAGAGGGCTGTGCATCTCATTAGGTATTAACTTACATCGTACGCCAATCATTCCCAATCGATTCGTTAGGGCAGCGAGTGAAGTGCAAATCATCAGAGAGGTTGAGGGGCAACGAGTGATGCAAAAAGCCGTTTGGTGGTTATTGCTCGAACCCACTACAACAGGCTTTAAGCCGTCAAAGTATACCAGTTTTAATACACGATACGATAAGCTCAATGTACCTCGTTCGGCGGGCTATCATCCCTTTAGAACGTCCCGTTGCATCATTCCGGCAAGAGGATTCGGGGAAACCGAATTTGAACAACAAGGAAAAAAGAAGATACCCAAGCATTATCACGACTTAGTGGCAGTCGATGGGGCGATTGCCTTTGGCGGATTGTGCAAAGAATACGTGAATAAGGAAACGGGGGAAGTCACCATCGGTTGCTCTGTTATTACCTTACCGCCCCACCCTAAATTTGCCGATATACACACTAAAGCCAGTCCATTAATGCTGCCTCAAGACACTATAGTAGATAGGTGGCTCGACTCAGATAATCAAAATGTTGATAGTTTTTCGCATTTATTGTCACCGTCGATAAGAAACGATTTAGATGTAATACAAATAGACAAACCCAGTCAACATCACTCAAATTCAAAGCCTTTTCGTATAGCGAAAGATTGAGTTTTGGATATAACATTATATTAAGTGGTGTGAGTAGTAGGGATTGGATCCTTCTTATTACCCAGTAACCTTGGTGTAAATAAAGCATCATTAAATCTGACAGTCTCCAATGAGCGAATGGACTAAACCGCTCTCGCGGTAGGGCTGCCGCATCAACGTTGTAAAAACTACAT
>NZ_BAER01000138.1 GCF_000315055.1 Paraglaciecola polaris LMG 21857
TGTGTCGGTGCAGCTGTTGTAGCGGCTGTCCCGAAGCGAGATGCGCATTATAGAGATACAAACCCTTAGCGCAACCCTTATTTCAAAAAAACCGTTCGACCGCTGGTTTTATAAACAATGTGACTATCTTTAGGGCACATTGCTTTATTTATCAGCAGGGACTGTGCAGTTCAAATAGAAACCCGCCCCTTATAACAGCTACTTGTGAATCAATAGTCGGTAATATAGATAATAATTTCAGCACACTTAGCATCTGAACAGTAACAAGCAGCTAACTTTTAATCGCCTATATATAAGCGGGCATATTTGCCGACACGAATAGTGGTTATTGGCATCTATGGCTTTTATCGCTCGAGATAATTTTGCTGTTTCTGATTCAGTTGTCAAAAGTCACGATACTGTTAATAGATAATTAGAAAGGAATTATATGCACAATGACTTAATGAAGGCTTGGCGAGTTATGGTTATTCATGCCTGGAGTACGCACTACCCTTTCTTAGAACGGTGCCACTAATACGGTAGCGAAGTCAGGTTACGCCATTTAGTTAAATGGAAGCCTGTTGCATGGTTTGATAAAACAGGACAATCCCAAATGGAATTTAGCGGCGCTAAAGAGCGCACAGTGTAATCTAACAACTACGAAACCGAAGTTCATAGCAGTTATGGGTAGATTACAAGAAGTGTAGCTAGCGTTCCGAATTCACATTTTAATATTACATATACTTCTCACACAAGATTCGTTACCAGCGGATTTAAGCACGCTCGAAGCCATCAAGAACGATACGTATTATTATCGCGTTAAAATTGGTCATGGAATTCATGCAAAGAAAACTGACAGGGAGAAAATAAAGACTATCAGGCCAAATGAACGACCTGATAGTGTTTTAGAATACTGAATTGTCCGGGCTAACATAACAAGCCTGCGCTTATGTTATGAATAAGCGGATTACTTTTCTTTGCTCGGAGAGTCTTGCTCGTTATCTTTTGACTCTGGACTTCCATTTTGCTCTTCGTTTTCGTCTGACATAAAGTCTGCATCGTTTTCGTCTGCGTCCCCTACTACGTGTTCAAGCTTCACTTTATCGACACTGCGGAAAGTATTAATCGGCCCAGCGAGTGCGTACAAGGCAAATACGACAAATAAGACTAAAGCAGGTTCAGTCGCTACCACAACGAATATCAACATGATCAGCAACAGGGCAACAAACGGTACTTTGCCATGCCAGTTAACTTCTTTAAATGAGTTATATTTAAAGTTACTGACCATTAATAGGCCTGCGAGACTGGTCACTAGCGCGACTATCACGCCGTAATCGTCTCCATTGACGTCATATTCTCCACCAACCCACACTAAACCGGCAACAAGGGCCGCAGCAGCTGGACTGGCAAGTCCTTGAAAGTAACGTTTGTCTGCAGTACCAATTTGAGTATTGAAACGTGCGAGTCTTAAGGCGGCGCCTGCCACATAAATAAAAGCAGCTAACCAGCCAATTTTTCCTAGGCCACTTAGTCCCCAATTGTACGCTACCAATGCTGGTGCCATACCAAACGACACCATATCGGCCATGGAGTCATACTCAGCACCAAACTCACTTTGCGTATTAGTCATACGCGCTACCCGGCCATCGAGTCCATCAAAAATCATCGCTACAAATATAGCAACGGCTGCGGCTTCGAAGTGCCCATTCATAGACGCGACAACGGCGTAAAAACCAGAGAATAAACCAGCAGTGGTTAATAAGTTAGGTAAAAGGTAAATACCTTTTCGCTTAGATTCGGGCATAACAGCTCCTTTGGTAAAATAACGGCGCCAAGATAACATAAACGTTTAGTGTTAGTTATTGGACAATTTAAAAAAACAGTAAGATTACGCCACTGCTTTTTTATTGTTGTATATTTGGCGTATCAGTAAGCATACCTATTATACGTATTTCCTATATTCGCTTATACAACAAAATGTATAATATGATCACTGTCGATGTATGGAGTCACAAAGCTGACCACTTGTCTGATTTCTTTACATGTTTATCAACGCTTCATTATGAAAGTTAATAACCAATTGTATTGTAAAGATTATTTATCGGTGGCATGAATAGTGCTATACCGCAACCATAAGAATTTATAACACTCAGCATCTTTAAAGGACTGGAAGGTTAATATGAAGAAATTATTTATTTTGCGCAGTGCAGCGCTAGCGGCATCGCTAATGACTATGTCATTTGCTAGCTTTGCTACCGAGACCACTTCTTGGAATTTCAGAACTTATAATGGTAACGATTATGGGACTGGCACCGGCACTAATTCGTATGGCAATACATTGAACTTTAGTTCTTCGGATACTAATTTGTCAGTAACGGCTTGGGCGGATACTAATGAAATTAGTGGTCCGGACACAATTGAGACTGCTACTGCAGCCAATAATTCTTATGGTTTGCTTAACTACAACCGCAACAACGATCTTCATTACGTTGATAATAGTACTGATACCGACATGTTGTTATTTAGTTTTGATGATTTCGTTAATATTTCGGAAATCAACATCGGTTATATTGGAAGGTACGACAACGGATCGTTGGCGGGTTCAGACATTAGTATAGCAGCCTTTAGTGATGTGCCTACCTTGTCCGGAAGTACTTGGAAGGAAGTATCTGAAGCTACTAATTTGCTTTACAGCGCAAATTTCGCCTCATTGAATGAGGGAACGAATAATATTAATGTAGACAGTGAAATCGAAGCGCGTTATTGGTTAATAGGAGCATACAACAGTAACTTTGGTGATACTTTCAACTTCCAAAAAGATTACCTCAAAATAGCTGGTATAACTACAATCGCTGGTACAGGACCAGATCCTAAGCCACCTACAGATGTTGCGGAACCTAGCTCACTAGCAGTGCTGGCTTCGTTCGGTCTATTTGCTGTGTGGCGTCGTCGTAAAACTGCATAAACACTTTTAAAGTTTTGAAAACCTCACTTTGTGAGGTTTTTTTTTGCCTTAATACGTACGCTCATATAAACGCATCTATTAAATAGCCGAGGCATTCGGGCGAAATATATCGTAATATTTTACTCATGCATTCTAAGGAAAAGAGTCGACCTAACTTATGAAACTTTGTTCATTACCCATCTCGCTTAGCGCCATTGCATTTTGCGCTGTATTACCCTCTTTGGCTTTCGCTGACACATCAGAGAATTATGAGAAAGCACTATCTTCGTTCAATCAAGAAGCGTTCTCCGAATCTTACATTCACCTCAAGAACGCCCTACAAGAGTCGCCCTCTCATTTACCATCGAAACTGCTAATGGGTCGCGTTTTATTAGTGGACGGCTATGTTAATGATGCTATCACGGAGTTTGAAGAAGTGATGGCTGCTGGCGCGGATTTAAATTTGGTACTTGTACCACTAGCGAATGCCTATCTTATTAGCCGCAGGTTTGATGCACTTATAGATCTGCCAACACCGCGCAGTTTATCTTCATCAGTAAAACTCGATGTTCAACTATTAAAAGCGGCGGCGCATATTCAGAAAAAGGAACTCGAGCAAGCAAAGTCGATTTATGAGAATGCCCAACTTCAGTTAGGTGAAAACAGCAATATATTAAATGGATTAGCGCAGATAGCACTTTTGAATAAAGAGTATGCTCAAGCTAACCAATATCTAGATAGCGCACTCTCAATCGACGACAAAAACTCAAAGAGTCTAATGATGCGTGGTTTGGTATTACAAAGCCAAGGCAAAAGTGACAAAGCACGAAACCAGTTTGAGCTTGCTTACCAATTTGATGACTTCGATCCAACCATTAAACGCGCGCTCGCAAATAGTTATGTAGAAGCGAATATGCTCAGTAAAGCTGAGGAGATGATTGCGCTCATTGAAGAGCAGACTTCTGGTGACTTGCAGACACAGCTATTAAAAGCCCGTGTATTAGCGATGCAGGAGAAAAGCTCTGAAGCCGATGCCTTATTGGCCCAGCTTAATCAAATGTTGAGCTTAGCGACTGAAAAAAATAAAGAACAAACAAGCTGGATCAGCTTAGTTGCTGGCATAACCGCTTATATTAATAAAAATTACGAAGTCACCGTACGGGAATTAAGCCGCTATATTAAATCAAGCTCTGCTCCTCCCGAGTTATTAGGCATGCTGGCCGAGGCGCATATTCGACAGGGTGACTCAAAGAAGGCTATGGAGTTGCTTGAACTCAATGAAAGTATTGTACTTAACAGCATTCCTGTATCGTCTTTATTGTGCGACCTGTATTTAGCCAGTAACAAAGTATTCAAATGCAATAGTCTTGTTGAAGAACTAAAGCAAGAACATGACATTAACCATACCGTCATTCTATTAGAAGCAAAGTTGCTGGTGCGCCGAGACAAGATTGATGAAGCACTTGCTCTATTGAACAACAGTAATATTGATACGAGCGCAGAAGATGTTCTGCTTTTTAAAGCGACACTCGAAGCCAATAATCAACGTTATGCAGAAGCGTTATTATCCGCTAATAAATTGATTGAATTACAATCTGATAATTTGAATTATCAGAACTTACATGCCGATCTGAATATTCGTTTAGGCAATTACCAACAAGCTACGACCTCTTTAAACAGCGTACTCTCAAAAGATCCAGAAAACATAGCAGCGCTTATGAACTTATCTAGAGTGCAATTTACACAAAACCTGCTTCCAGAGTCTCACCAAACTATTGATAAGGTAGTCGCTCTCCAACCCACGAATATCACAGCTCTCGTCTTGCGTGCGCAAATATTAGTTAAACAACAGAGCCTTGATAGTGCTATCGAAAGTCTGCTTACAGCAAAAGCTGTTGATCCTAACAAAGCAGCTCCCCATGAATTGCTAGCGAATATTTATCGCCAACAACAGAAGTATTCAGTCGCGTTAACTGAAATGAATGCTCTTTTGAAAATTGATCGCTTAAATTCTGCGTATATATTTGAGAAAGCAAATTTACTGATAGCGTTAGATGAACCGCAAAAAGCAAGAAGCCAATTAGACATTATATTTGGTCAATGGTCAGGTGACGCTCCTCGACTGGTTGAGTTAAGTCGATCTCAACTACAAGCAAAAGATATTAATGGCGCAAAGTTGAGCCTAGAACGAGCCTCAACTATTGCCCCCCAATACGCATTAGCAAAACTTGAATATGGACAATTACTTATTCGCCAGGGAAGTTTACCCGAAGCTAAAACCGTTATTGACAACATGCAAAAAGACTTTGCAAACAATCCAAACGTATATGTATTACAAGGCAGTTACTTCACTGCTATAAATAATATCGACCGAGCCTATAGTGCGTATTTTGAATCTGTCACTCTAAAACCCGACTTTACTCTGCCTCTTATAGAGTTATATAAAATAGCCAGTCAAGGTCATCATCAAGAAGAGTTCAAACAGTATTTAAGTAATCACTTATCCGTAAACAAAGATGCGCACTTCCAAAGACATTTACTTGGCGATTTACTTTATATCGAGGACGATATGCAGGCCGCTGAGGCTCAATACGTGAAGCTGCTTGCAGTTGAAAATTTACCGAACAAAGCGCGCATATACAACAATTTGGCATTAATTAAGGCTAATGCAGAGCCTAATAAAGGGTTAGAGTATGCTGAATTAGCAGTGGAACTGGTGCCAAATTCAGCGGCGATTTTAGATACAAAAGGCTGGTTATTGGTTCAAAATGCTCGATATCAAGAGGCATTAACGACACTACGAACAGCATTTACCATGCAATCAAATGATCCCTCTATTCGCTATCATCTAGCCGCCGCCCTAAAGGGACTAGGCAAACCTGAGCAAGCGAGAAATGAGTTAAAACAAGCACTTTCCGGTACGACTCCATTTCCTGAAAAACAGGAAGCTCAAGCTTTGCTAAAAACTCTATAAGTTAGATGCTTGTTAGTTAAGTCAGCATTCGGTTTAAAATAACAAAAACGGCTACCAAGGTAGCCGTTTTTGTTATGGGCGGAAAAGAAATCAACATCTAACTGTTAATTAATGATGAGTCCATTTTCATCTGCATCAATACTGACCACACTGTCAGCAATGAGTTTTCCTGATAAAATCTTCTGTGCCAGTGGATTTTCAATTTCCATTTGAATCGCTCGTTTTAACGGACGCGCCCCGTAAACAGGATCAAACCCTGCTTCCGCGAGTTTTTGTAACGCAGCATCGGTTAATTCTAATCCTATGCCCTTTTCTTCTAAACGTTTGCGCAAGAACTGTAATTGCTTACTGGCAATAGAGGTGATTTGCTCGAGTCCCAAAGGATGAAATACAACCGTCTCATCGACGCGATTTAAAAATTCAGGTCTGAAATGCGTACTCAGTACATCAAGCACAGACTGCTTCATTTTTTCGTAATCATTCTCACTGTGCTGCTCTTGAATAATATCTGAACCCAAATTAGACGTCATAATGATAACAGTATTTTTGAAATCAACGGTGCGACCTTGTCCGTCGGTTAAACGACCATCATCGAGTACTTGAAGCAAAATATTAAATACATCAGGATGAGCCTTTTCTATCTCATCAAGCAAGATGACCGAGTAAGGCTTACGGCGAACAGCTTCAGTTAAATATCCACCTTCTTCATATCCTACATAACCAGGAGGAGCTCCCACTAATCGAGATACTGAATGTTTCTCCATAAATTCTGACATATCAATGCGTACCATGGCATCTTCAGTATCAAACAAAAAGTGTGCAAGGGTTTTACATAACTCGGTTTTACCCACCCCTGTTGGCCCCAAGAATAAGAAAGAGCCTATGGGTTTATTCGGATCAGCGAGCCCCGCACGTGAACGACGTATCGCGTTAGACACGGCATTGACCGCCTCACTTTGCCCCACCACGCGCTCGTGTAGTGCACTCTCCATACTCATAAGCTTGTCTTTTTCACCTTCGAGCATTTTTGATACAGGAATGCCCGTCCAGCGTGAAAGCACATCAGCGATTTCATTTTCCGTTACGCGGCTTTTCAATAACTGATGTTCGACAGACTGAGATTCACTCTCAGTCGCAATTTCAAGCTTACTTTCAAGTTCAGGTATGCGGCCATATTGCAGCTCAGACATGCGGCTTAAATCGGATGCTCGACGGGCGATTTCTAAATCCAATTTTGCTTGCTCAAGCTCAGCACGAATATTCTGCGTACCTTGCATGGCTTGTTTTTCTGCTTTCCAGATCGTTTCCAATTCAGAAAACTTGAACTCAGCCTGTTCTCGCTCAATTTCAATAAGCTCTAAGCGTTTATGACTTGCGTCGTCTTTCTCTTTAGCTAGGGCTTGTTCTTCGAGTTTTAGCTGAATGATACGGCGCTCGAGCCTATCCATATCCTCAGGTTTGGAATCCATTTGCATACGGATACTTGACGCTGCTTCATCGATAAGATCAATGGCTTTGTCAGGCAATTGTCTGTCACTGATATAACGATGAGACAAAGAAGCTGCGGCCACAATAGCGGGATCGGTTATTTCTACAGAATGATGTAGCTCGTAACGCTCCTTCAAACCACGCAATATCGCAACGGTATCTTCTACGCTTGGCTCTTCCACCAGCACTTTCTGGAAACGCCTTTCGAGTGCCGCGTCTTTTTCAATAAATTGCCTATATTCATCTAATGTTGTCGCGCCGACACAATGCAATTCGCCTCGCGCCAAAGCGGGTTTGAGCATATTGCCCGCATCCATTGCGCCTTCGCCTTTACCCGCGCCAACCATGGTGTGTAATTCGTCAATAAATAGAATGACGCGGCCTTCCTCTTTAGCCAGTTCATTTAACACCGCTTTTAAACGCTCTTCGAACTCACCACGGTATTTTGCACCTGCGATTAACGCTCCCATATCCAGGGATAAAACCCGTTTATTTTTCAGTCCTTCGGGTACTTCTGAGTTAATAATCCGCTGAGCTAGTCCTTCTGCAATCGCGGTTTTACCCACACCTGGCGCACCAATCAACACAGGATTATTTTTGGTCCGGCGTTGTAAAACTTGTATAGTACGGCGGATTTCATCGTCTCGACCAATAACTGGATCAAGCTTGCCCTGCTCTGCTCGTTCCGTTAGATCTGTGGTAAATTTTTCAAGCGCTTGACGCACATCTTCAGCATTAGGGTCATTAACCGTTTGACCGCCGCGCATATCCTCTATTGCTTTATCAATAGCGTCTTCGTTAGCGCCAACTTGGCGTAGCAAATCACCAAGCTTTCCTTTGTCTTGCGCAGCGGCTAAGACAAATATTTCCGACGTAATAAACTTGTCTTTGCGCTTTTGCGCGATTTTATCGCTCAGATTTAACAGTACAACTGTTTCTTTGGCTAACTGTACGTCGCCTCCCACACCTTCAACACGCGGAATGTGATCCACCGCCTCAGCTAATGCCGAGCGTAACGCGTTGACATTGACTTTGGCATGTTCAAACAAGGAACGTACAGAGCCACCCTGCTGGTTCAGCAAGGCGGTCATCAAATGTACAGGTTCAATGTATTGGTGGTCACGCCCAAGCGCGATGGATTGGGCATCTGATATGGCAAGCTGAAACTTGCTGGTAAAACTATCTAAACGCATATGCCACTCACTTTATAATGGATTAATAATTAACCTATTAATGGTGTGCGGCTGAGAATATTCAAGCTTTGGAAAGATTTTTAATCAAAGATTATTGCGCTAGATCAAGGAAATAAAAGCTTATTAAGAGTGCAAGTAGATACCTGACACCATGCGTCCGGTATTACTTATACCTTGATGGGTAGCACGTCGATGAGAAAAAAACTGCTTTTCGTTTTTATAGGTGCACATATCCGCCGTGTAAATATCGCTGATCCCCAACGCTGCTAGTTTGGCTTGGGCAATAGCCTGTAAATTAGCCTGGTATTTACCTTCACTTCGCCCCTTAACAAAGCAGTGGCTGTAGTGTGCAAAACGGTTCAACACGGTTTCGTTCACTTCAAAATTGACCTGACTAATATGCGGGCCAATCCAAGCGAGTATATCCGTTGGGCTGCTTCGCATAATTTCACAGCTATTCTCAATGACCCCATCAGCTAGCCCCTTCCAGCCTGCGTGCACAGCAGCAACTTCATTGCCTTGTTTATTACACAAAAGAATCGGTAAACAATCAGCCGTCATCACAGCACAAACCACATTAGTCAAAATTGTACGACTTGCATCAAAACGCTGATTCTGTGCAGAAGCAGCATCCAATGTCACGCAGCCAACGCCATGAACTTGCTCTAACCATTTGATATTTTGATATCTAGGTAGGTTTTGACGATTCATTTGCACAGCGAGATGCTCGTCGCCTACGTGCCCCCCTACATTCAATGAATCATAAGGGAACTCACTGACACCGCCGGTCCGAGTAGTAGAAAACGCCCGCACGTTTGCGGGGGCAGACCACTGAGGAGTGATAAAATCAAGTGTCGACATTAGCTACACTAGGTCGTCCGGATTCAGTGCGGTATCTTCTTTTAACACCGCCAGCAGGTTAACAAAATCATCAGGAAGTGGCGCTTTAAACGACATCCACTCACCAGTGATAGGGTGCTCAAGCTCCAATTGAATGGCGTGTAAGGCTTGGCGTTTAAACCCTCGAATGGTCTCTATCATAATGTCGCTTGCTGCTTTAGGTAAACGCGGACGCCCACCATATGCTTGGTCTCCCACTAGAGGGTGACGTAAATGCGCCATATGTACGCGAATTTGATGTGTTCTGCCTGACGCCAGCTTTAAACGAAGATGCGTATGGGCGCGGAACTTTTGTTTAACTCGGTAGTGCGTCAAAGCAGGCTTGCCTGATTGCACTACCGCCATGTTGGTACGTTTAGTTGGGTGGCGGCCTATTGGCTCATCAATACTGCCACCAGCAATCAGATTGCCATACACCACAGCCTCGTATTCTCGGCTTATTTCACGGGCTTGCAGCTTTTCAACTAAATGAGTTTGTGCAGGGATCGTTTTAGCCACCACCATTAAACCCGTGGTGTCTTTATCCAATCGATGCACTATGCCGGCACGCGGTACACTGCCTATATCAGGTACATGATTAAGTAACGCATTCAAAATTGTGCCATTGGCATTACCTGCCCCAGGATGCACAACGAGATTAGTCGGCTTATTGATGACAAGAATATGCTCGTCTTCATAGACAATGTTTAAATCAATATTCTGTGCGCTGTGTCGCTCTTGTACTTCAATGCTGGCATCGATTTCAATTAACTCTTCACCAAGTAACTTTTCTCTTGGTTTGTTCACTATCTGACCATCGACCGAGACTTGATCAGCCAATATCCAATCTTTTATTCGAGATCGTGAATAATCAGGGAACATTTCAGCCAAAGCTTGATCCAAACGTTTACCTAATAACGTTTGCGGCACCATGGCCTGTAGTTGTATTTTTTCATAGCTGGTAGACATGCAAAGGAGACCCTAGTAGTGTTTCTGAACGATTTATATGTGCATAGCCCAATACGCTGGGTTAGAATATGCAGCTGTTATCGGTTCAATAAAACCCTATTCTAACGGATTTTTGTCAGCAATGAATCGACGAACGCTTATCGCAAGCATAAATAAGAGCAAATAAGATAAATATGATGAGAAAGTTATCGTTACCCAAGATTTTTCTAGCCGCAGCGATTATCGCGATAAGTGGCTGTTCGTCCTCTCCCGATGAAGAAGAAGTCGTTGTCAATAACCGTAGTGCTCAATCTTTGTATGAAGATGCTAAAGAAAAAATGGCAATTGGTAACTTCAATGCCGCTACCGCAACCCTCAGTGCATTAGACTCAAGATACCCATTTGGCCCGTTATCGAATCAGGTTCAGTTGGACTTGATTTATGCTTACTACAAATCAGGTAAAGTGAATGAAGCTATTTCGACGATTGATCGTTTCACTCGCTTAAACCCAAATCATGCTGATGTTGATTACGCTATATATATGCGTGGATTAACCAACATGGAATCTGACAAAAACTTATTCCAAGAATTGGTCGGTATTGACCGTTCAGATCGTGATCCAAGTAAATCCCGTGAAGCATTCGAAGATTTCAGACGTTTAATCGAAAAATACCCAGACAGCAAATATGCCGCAGACGCACAAAAGCGTATGCTGCACATTAAAAGTCGTCTAGCGAAGTATGAAATCGCTATTGCACGTTTTTATATGCGCCGTGAAGCATATGTAGCCGCAGCAAACCGCGGTCGTTACGTGCTGGAGTACTACCCAGATACAGATCATGTGCAAGAAGCACTAGAAATCATGGTGGAATGTTACGATCAACTTAAGCTCGATGATTTGAAAAATAACGTGATGAAAACCCTTAAACTTAACTATCCAGATAGCAGCTTTATCAGCTAGCTCGATACCTAAGTCAGTCATACAAAAAAACGCGCTCAAGGCGCGTTTTTGTATCTATATATAAGTTAACAGAGGATTATTTAAAAAATAACTGGCTGAATGGATTTAACAGCCGAGCCAAACCCGATGTGAAATGTAAGGGCTTGTCTACCATAGTAAATACCAAGCAACCTTCGTCAGCTTCAGAAAACGGCATATGTTTATTGCTACCGTCCATAATCGTAAAGTCCCCGCAATCGTAGTCAGCTAACCCGTCGCTAAATTGACCATCAATCACTAACGTAAATTCTGTCCCCTTATGTGTGTGTTCAGGTACACGGCCACCTTTTTCCATATAAATAAAGTTAGCTTGTCCTTCTTGACCTAAATCAACAGGCGCCTGCCATAACTTACCTACTAAACGCGACCAGTTGCCTGTTTTACGGGTATAGCGAGCAAGAGCTCTTGGCAGAGCAAAGTGACGCCCATCCAACTCCAATAAATTACTGACAGGTTGCACTCTGGCTGGCTCAAAATCTGCTGTTTGGGTGATTTGCAACATCATGTCTTTGAAATCTTGCTCGACAACAACTGAGTCAACAGGGGCTGCGAACACTTCTGCGCTTAGCTCTTCTTGTGCCTGTGTCGTTAACGCTTGGCAACGAGGGCACATATCGACATGAGCTGAAATCATCAGTGCCAAATTAGTCGGGCACGTGCCTTCAGCAAAAGCACGAAGGTGTGCTAATTGTGGGTGGAAATTAATCATTATCTTTTAACATCTCTTTCAGGCGTTGCAGGGCCAATCGAGTTCGAGATTTAACCGTGCCAAGAGGAATGGACAGTTGGTCTGCGACTTCTTGTTGCGATTTACCTTCAATATAAATAGCTTCGATGACAACACGTTGTTTTTGCGGCAGTTCATCAAACAACTGCCCGAGTTCTTGAAGGATAACTTGGTCATCAAGAGCAACCTCGTTAACATCTGCGGTTTGCTCACAAAGAATGGGCCACAGATCATCAGCACAAATGTCTTCTTTACGATTTCGTTGTTTGCGCAACATATCAAAGCGTATGTTGCGCGCGATGGTAAAAATCCATGTAGAAGGCGCGCCCTTATCAGCATTAAATAAGCGTGATTTCTGCCATACGTTAGACATGGTGTCTTGCACTAACTCCATGGCGAGCGCTTCGTTACCCATTTGCTTCAATGCATAAGATCGAAGTCGTGGGGCGAAATAATTGAATACCTCAGCAAAAGAACGTTTACAGCGGGCCTGCCCAACCAAAGCTAAATATGCAGACATTTCGTCAGCACAATCTTTAGGGACAACTGCATTTGAATGTTTTGATTCCAAAGGGATTCCGACAAGCATCACTTTTCACCTGTGTTTGCGATTAGGCTTTATACAGGCTTATTGGTGAAAAAGATCATTTCACCAATTGTGTCAAAAAATCGATCGTTTTGACATAGTCACTTTGCTGAATAAAATGTTGTTTTTGTTCAGCAGAAACGGGTAGAAGCTCTAACCAGCGATAGATCACCCAAATCGGATTGTCAAAACTAGGCGATGGGTACAGCGCTTGAATCTCCGGATACTTTTCAAAAATATCGACGAGTCTCTGTCGAATCAAAGATGCATCGGTTTGCGGTTGCACTTGCCAAGCGGGTAGCAAGGTACATTGCCCTAAGCGCAAACCGTCATGCTCGATGTCTATATGCTGAATTGAAAAACATTTTTCACCTTCTACAGTTATTCCAAGTAATCCATCACTTAACAGATCAAAATCAATCACCTTAACCAGGGTTCCTACCGAGTGGATATGCTCATTGCGCGTTTTATCGCCGTTAGCATTTAACATACAAATGCCAAAGCCAGTCTGCGCCGCACAGGCATCTTTAACCATGCGCACGTAACGTGGCTCAAAAATACGTAATGCCATGCGCCCTTGAGGTAATACGTGAGCGGACAATGGAAACAAAGGTAAAGTAAACATATTCAGATTTAAACAGCGATACTCTAATAGTCGTTAGTCTTTGATACGCCATGATAAAGATTTGGATCGTTGATAATGCAAAATTAGTTAAAAGGTGATCTAAAATTCGATTTAACTCCTAATACTATGGATACCCAGTCAACATTCGTCGACGAATAATGAGTACGTATAAATGGATGCAGTAGAACATTTCGTGAAATTTTATAAGAAGCTAGACAACCAGTCGCTCACCGAGCTTGCCTTGCTGTACAGCGATAACATAGTGTTTGTCGATCCGGTTAGAAAACACCAAGGCTTACCAGCCATGCGCCATTACTTCGCCCAGCTACTGCAAAATGTCAGCACATGTACATTCGACATATTACAGGTTGATAAGGCGGATCCCACAGTCACCGTCACTTGGGTGATGCATTTTAACCATCCTAAACTCAAAAGTGGTAAGACCGTCAGTGTTGATGGTATTAGCCAATTGGTCATTACTAACAATAAAATTAGTTACCAGCGGGATTATTATGATTTAGGCAGCATGCTATACGAGCATATTCCATTAATTGGCTCGTTCATCCGCTATCTCAAAGGAAGATTAGCAACATGAAACGGATGTTAGTCACAGGCGCCACTTCCGGAATAGGCGAAGCGTTAGTAAAACTCGCGGCGAACAAAGACTACAGGGTTATCGCCTGTGGACGCAACGGCGAAAAGTTAAACACACTTAGCACGATTCAAAATGTGTCAGCACTTAAGTTCGATGTTAGCGATCAACAACAAACGCTGAATGCGTTGCGACACACCAGTGCAGATATTTATGTACTTAATGCAGGCGTGTGTGAATATGTCGAAATAGACACTTTTGATCCTGCCATGTTCAGACGTGTATTCGAAGCCAATTTTTTTGGTGTGGTGAATTGCATAGATGCACTGTTACCCCAGCTCGTTACGGGTAATCAATTAGTCATAGTGGATAGCATGGCTCGCCTTCTACCGTTCACCCAGAGCCAAGCCTACGGTGCAAGTAAAGCGGCATTGCATTATCTAACTAAAACGATGGAAGTCGATTTAGCGTCCCGGGGGATCATAGTACAAAGCGTATCGCCTGGCTTCGTAGCCACCCCCCTCACAAATAAAAATGATTTTGATATGCCCATGCGTATTTCAGTGGATGAAGCCGTCGCAAGCCTATTACATGGCATAGAAAAACACACGAGCAGTATCTTTTTTCCAACGATATTCGGCATGCTACTTCGTACGCTTTATCGGCTACCGAGTTCACTCAAAGTCGCATTAAGCAAACGAATGAAGAATAACAAACAGGACGTAAATTAAGATGCGTAAGCGAATTGCCATTATCGGTAGCGGAATTTCAGGACTTACCTGTGGTTATTTACTCCACAAAAAGCATGATATCACTGTGTATGAAGCCAACGATTATATCGGCGGTCATACCGCAACAAAAGACGTCACTGTCAAAGGGCGTGATTATGCCATCGATACCGGTTTCATCGTATACAACGATTGGACTTACCCTAACTTTATAAAACTAATGGACACATTACAGGTTAAAAGTCAGCCAACTGAAATGAGCTTCAGTGTCAAAAACATGGAGCGAAACCTGGAGTACAACGGCAATACTATTAATAGCCTATTTGCTCAAAGACGTAATATTTTTCGCCCCTTTTTCTGGCGTATCGTAAGAGATCTACTGCGTTTTAATAAATTGTGTAAAGCACAAGATGCAGAAAGTATTGATAAGCAACAAAATTTATTTACCTTTCTAACCGAGCATCAGTTTAGTGACGCATTTATCTATAACTATATATTGCCAATGTGCGCGGCAATTTGGTCCACTAGCGTCGAAGATATCAAAACGTTTCCTTTCCAATTTTTCTTACGGTTTTTCAATAATCATGGCTTGCTCAATATCACGGTCCGTCCCCAGTGGTACACGCTTGTCGGCGGCTCAAGAGAATACATTGCCCCTTTAACAAAAGGATTCGCCAATAACATTCAATTACGCACCCCTGTCACGAGTGTGTCAAAACGAGAGCTCGGTTATCAAGTAAATAACGCTAACGGCAGTGCCCATTACGATGAAGTGATATTTGCCTGTCATAGCGACCAAGCACTGAGCATGCTCGATAATCCTGGTATCCCTCAGCGGGAGCTTGTCAGTAATATTTTGGGGCCGATAAAATACATTCCTAATGAGGTGATTTTGCACACAGACAGCAGCGTCCTTCCTAAGCGTAAACTTGCCTGGGCAAGCTGGAATTACGCCATAGCGAATGAAAATAAAGCCCATCAGTCCCCAGCGGTTCTCACTTACAACATGAACATTTTGCAATGTTTAGCGTCTGATACTACCTTTTGCGTCACGCTAAATGACCGCAGTAATATTGCCAAAAATACGATATTAGGGGTTTATCAATACGCTCACCCACAATTCAACGAAGCGGCTATACATGCCCAGTCGCGACGAGACGAAATATCATCCATCAATGGTTTACATTTTTGCGGCGCTTATTGGTACAACGGTTTTCATGAAGATGGGGTACGCAGTGCCTTAGATGTTTGCCAACACTTTGGTGAAATGCTTTGATGCAAAGCGCTATTTACAAAGGTCGAGTTTTTCATGCTCGCCACTTCCCTAAGAAAAATTCATTTAATTACGATATTTTTCTAATGTGGCTCAAACTTGACGAACTGAATGAAGCAGAAAAAAAAGTGCGTTATTTTTCTGCTTCACGCTGGGCACCGTTGCAATACAAACGCCAAGATTATCTAGGCGACAATAGTGAACCTCTTGAGAAAAGTGTACTGACACGCATGAGTGAGCTAGCTGCAAAGCCACTGAGTGGCGATGTGTATCTACTTGGGCAAGTTCGCACCTTTGGGTTGTATTTCAGCCCTGTCAATTTTTACTATTTACGCCAGCCTGATGGTGAATATAGTCATATGTTGGCTGAAGTCAGCAATACCCCATGGAACGAACGGCACCACTACTTAGTGGACTTAAACGATCAGCAAGACTCCCAAAAAGCGTTTCATGTATCCCCTTTCAATCCCTTGGATATGCAATATAAATGGTCGGTTATGCAACCCTCTGAAAAACTTAATTTAACGCTCAAGTGTGTCAAAGACATCACTCATTTAGATACCGGGTTGAATTTAACCCGTGTCGAATTGAACTCTAAATCAGTATTACGCGTATTGATATCAATCCCAAGCATGGCGATTAAAACGGTCGTCGGTATTTATTGGCAGGCAATAAAATTATTTATCAAACGTGTGCCGTTTTACGCCCACGCAACTCAAGGTAAGAAGTAATATGATGAACAGCGAACAGACACTGCAAGAAATAGATTCCCTTTCTTGGCAAGATAAAATCAGCCGCCAAATCATGTTGAAAATATTTGCCAGCTTGCCTGAGGGAGAAATGGTGATCAAAGAAAACGGTGTGCTGATTGATGTCTTTGGTGAAAAAGGCTCAGACCTGCATGCTGAAATTAACTTTCTCGATTTGCGAGCATATCGCCGTTTGCTTTTTGGCGGCAGTGTTGCCTCTGGCGAAACCTACACAGATGGTATGTGGACCACACCCAATTTAACCAATGTCATTCGTATTTTTGCTCGTAACTTGCCTATGCTCGATCGCTGGGAAGGCAAAATGGAATGGTTGGCTTTACCCCTTAGAAAGATTGCCCATTTAGCCAAACGCAATTCCGCCGGTCAGGCAAAAAAGAACATCGCTGATCATTACGATTTAGGCAATAAATTGTATAGCCGCTTTCTCGATCAAAGCATGATGTATTCATCAGCAATTTATCCCCATCAAGACGCTAACTTGCATCAAGCACAGCAACATAAATTGAAAACAATTTGTGAAAAGCTGCAATTAACACCAAACGACCATCTATTAGAAATTGGCACAGGATGGGGCGGTCTAGCCATTTATGCCGCTAAACATTACGGCTGCCGTGTCACGACTACCACCATCTCAGAAGAGCAATATCGCTTCGCCGAGCAATGGGTCGAACAAGAGAACTTACAGCAACAAATCACCTTGTTAAAAAAAGACTACCGCTTGTTAGACGGTCAATACGACAAACTGGTGTCAATTGAAATGATTGAAGCCGTTGGCAAGGAATATCTAGGGACATTTTTTCAGCAATGTTCAAACCGCTTAAAGAAAGACGGAATTATGCTACTGCAAGCCATCACTATCAGTGACCATCGCCTCAATAGCTATGCTAAAAGCGTAGACTTTATTCAAAAGCATATTTTCCCTGGTGGCTTCTTACCGTCTCAATTGTTAATTAATCAGCATTTAAAAAAGCACACCGACATGATGATCCGTGATCTGCATGATATCGGTTTAGACTATGCAAAAACGCTGCAACATTGGCATCAAGCCTTTAACAACAACATAGATGCGCTATCCCAAGACGGCTACGACGAGCGCTTTAGCAACATGTGGCGTTATTATTTTAGTTACTGTGAAGGTGGCTTTTTGGAGCGTACCATCAGTACCGTGCAACTAGTATTAAGTAAACCCGCCTATTCGGCACCGCTAAGTCGATAATATGATGCCATTTCCAGCGACTATCGCACTTTGCATAATGTTACTTTCCCCTGCCACATATGGTGCATCACCGATAAGCCTTTTAAAGCCCGTCGGCAGCGCTACCTTGTCGGTGGTGTTCTGGGATATTTACCATTCCACCCTATATAGCAGCGATGGCAACTACACAGACGCCCAACGACCAGTTGCACTGCAAATAGAATATCTACGGGATATCGACGCCGAGGATTTGTTAGAGGCAACTGCCGAGGAATGGGACAAACTGGCTATTGCAAAAGACGTTTATCAGCCTTGGCTTAAAAATCTCCGAGTCATTTGGCCTGATATAAAAGAACATGACACGCTTTTATTTGTCCTCAAGAGTGACCAGAGCACAGAGTTCTATTTTAACCATACACGGCTTGGTAGCTTTGATGATAAAGACTTCGGGAGTAATTTTTTACGTATTTGGCTAGATCCAAAAGCCAGCTATCCGAAACTGCGCAAACAACTGATCGGCAAATCAAAATAGGTGAAAATCATGTACTCCATAAAAGTCCTTCTTATCTCCGCAAGCCTACTGTTACTCAATGCTTGTAGCACGGCTATAGATGAATACCGAGGCTCGACCCCGACCTTCTCGCTAAAAGATTTTTTTAGTGGTGAGTTAACGGCCTGGGGAATAGTGCAAGACTATTCAGGTAAGCTCACACGTCGATTCTGTGTGGATATCACCGCGACTTGGCAGGGTAATAATGGGCAATTTAACGAAGAATTTTATTTCAATGATGGTACACGCCAAACACGGATATGGGACATATCTATTAACCCTGATGGCTCAGTAATCGGCAGTGCTGGGGATGTAGTTGGCCAAGCCTCAGGTTCATCCCAAGGCAGTGCATTTAACTGGCAATACACGTTAACGGTCCCCATGGATGGAAACGAATACGATTTTGCCATTGATGATTGGATGTACGCTTTGGATGATAAACGCATGATGAATCGTTCTTACATGAAAAAATTCGGTGTGACGGTTGCCGAGTTCTCAATATTTTTTGATAAGAGTGCTCGTTTGCCTTCGTGTACTACCACGTAAACAGACGGACATTTACCGTCATGAGCAAATGCAAAACGCCCCGTAAGTTGGGTCGTTTTTTGATTTTATGCTTACTCAACTATCGAAATAGGTTCAGACTCTTTGGCTTTACCTTGCTTAACGGCAATTTCGACTCGACGATTACGGCTTCTAGCTTGAGCGTCATCGTCACCTAACAAGGGGGCCGTATCCGCTTTCCCCACCACAGCCATTCGGCTTTCGTCAAACCCAGGGGCTTTGCGCAACTCTTCAGCTACAGCCACCGCCCGCTGCGCAGATAAATCCCAATTTGAACGATACAATTCGTTAGAAATCACTAAGCTATCACTGTGGCCTGAAATTTCAATATCACCGGGCATATCCGCCAGTAAGATACCTATTTTACGCAGAATAGGCTTAAATTGAGGTTGTAAAAATGCCGAGCCCGCGGAGAAGGAGCCATTTTCACGAATGCGAATAATCAGTTGCTGCCCCAATGATTCCATTTCAATTGCCCCATCTAGAATCTCTTTCTCTAGCTGTTGAGCAACTTTTTTCATCTTCTCGTTAGCTTCTTCTTGGCTCGCTTTAGTACTTGATGTGGATTGCTCGCTTGCAGTTTGTTGAGCTGCGCCGCCTTTTTGCTCACCTCGTTGCTTTTGACGACCACCGGCAGAGTCTTCGTTACCAGCCTGAAATTCTAGCATTTGCTGGGTCATTTCTATGGTTTGCTGCTGGATTGTTTCAATTGGCGTTGGATCTGGCCGCCCAGGTCGAAACTCCATGGCAATGACACTGGTGCCTTTGGGGATATCTTTTACTTCGATCTTATTCTGCACGCCAAACGCGAACTTCATGGAACCAGCAATTTGCTTAAATTTGAGTACATCCATTTCTGAAAACGACAACAACAAGACGAAAAAGCACATCAGCAAGGACATTAAATCGGCAAATGTACCCATCCATGCTGGCAAGCCAGCGGGTGGGCATTTTGGGCATTCGTCTTCCATGACTTATGCGTCTTCCGTTGCTTTGCCGCGTTTGCTCGCAGCTAAATAATTTTTCAATATGCCTTCGATGACCCGTGGATTTTGCCCATCAGCAATGCCAATAATGCCATCCAAAATGAGGCTTTGATTGAGTTTCTCTTCCACCGCTCGATTGCCCAACTTTTCCGCTATGGGTAGACACACCACATTCGCTAACACCGCCCCGTATAGCGTGGTTAACAGGGCTACCGCCATCGCTGGACCGATTGACTTAGGATCGTCCATATTCGATAACATGGCGACCAAACCGATAAGCGTACCAATCATTCCCATGGCGGGGGCAACATCCCCCAGGCCTTTGAAGATACTGGCGCCAAACTCGTGTCGTTCCGTGGTCATGGAGATGTCTTTGCCCAATGTGGCGCGCACAACATCTACATCGTGGCCATCAACCAACATATCGACGCCTTTTTGCATGAATTCATTTTCTATTTGTGCTTCTTCTAAGGCTAAAAAACCGCCTTTACGAGCGGCATCTGCCATCTCAACAATTTTTTCAATTTGCGAATCAGGTGACTCTATTTTGAACATAAACGCTTTGCCAGCAATTTTACCTGCCCCAAAGAATTGTCCTAAAGTGAACTGAGATAACACCACAAATAGACTGCCGCACACAACGATCAAAATAGATGGGACGTTAAAAAACATTCCTAAATCACCGCCTAGCACCATGGCCATGATCACGAAACCAAATGCGCCAATCATGCCAATAAGGGTTGCTAAATCCACTATGTACTCCCATCAAAAAAAATGTATTACGCGAAATAAAAATGGAGTCGAGTTCTAAAAACGACTGTTAAATAAATTACTAATCACAGGGTATGCGTTTAGGTTATTGACTTGGTTAGTCATTTTATCGACAAAGTTGAAATAATCTATAGTCCATACGTACAAATCCTTGTCAATATAGCGCTATATCTCCTTCGCTTCTTGCCATACTCATTTAATTAAGCATTAATTTACAGCGTTCGTTCGTGCTTTGTGGGTTGAAAAAGGTTTGACCACTATTTACCCCTCAGGTAAGGTGCGCTCAACTCGTAAAGAGCATGACTAAATAGAAGCGAAACCTATGACCAGCCGTAAAAAAACCGAAAACTTAAGCTTTGAAGAATCAATGCAAGAGCTCGATGACATAGTCAATCAAATGGAAGAAGGTGAGTTGAGTTTAGAAGATGCCCTGGGGCGTTTTGAGCGCGGTATCCAATTAGCCCGCCACAGTCAAAACAAGCTCAAACAAGCTGAACAGAAAGTTCAAATATTAATGGGTCAAGACGAGCAAGCGCCGCTAGCAGACTTTGATCCCTCCAATGCCCAAGATTAAATGACCTTTGAGACCCAACAAAAACGTGTACATCAACACGTAGATACATTACTTCAAGCACAAATTTCCGGATTAGGGGATCACGCTCCGACCCTAAAAAGTGCCATGCAATACGCATTATTGATGGGCGGGAAACGTATGCGCCCGTTTCTGCTTTATGCCACAGGTGAAGCATTGGGCGTAGAAGAACAAGACCTAGATGCTCCCGCTTTGGCTCTTGAATGCGTTCATGCATACTCGTTGGTACATGATGACTTACCCGCAATGGATGACGACGACTTACGTCGCGGTCATCCCACCTGTCATATTCAATTTGACGAAGCCAGTGCCATACTCGCAGGCGATGCCTTGCAAACCCTCGCCTTTGAAATCATTGTTAACCACCCCTTATCTGATTTTGCTAATCAGCAACGAATTGAGTTAATTAGAATATTAAGCCGAGCGTCTGGCTATTCTGGTATGTGCGGCGGCCAAGCAATTGATCTTGATTCAACCAATAAACGTATTAGTCAGTCGCAGTTGGAATTGCTACACAGCAAAAAAACTGGCGCGCTTATTTTGGCGGCAGTAGAGATGGCCTGCGTACTTAGTCCGAACATAACGGATGACAGCAAAGCGCTGTTGAACAAGTATGCCCAGACCATAGGCTTAGCATTTCAAGTGCAAGACGATATCTTAGATGTAGTTGGAGACTCAGCAATTCTAGGCAAACCTCAAGGGTCTGACCAACAACAAAATAAAAGTACCTACCCTGCATTGCTTGGTATTGAAGGCGCTCAGCGTTATCTCAGTGAACTTCACCAAGAAGCACTTCAAGCTTTGCGTGCTTTGCCATACAATACACAGGTGCTGAGATCGTTCACCGATTTCGTCATTCATCGTAATCACTGATTACGAACGATACATCATCATCCAATAATAATAGTAGAAACGTACCTCATGACCCTGGATTTAGCCCACTACCCTCTTCTGGCTTTGGCGGACACACCCGAGCAACTGCGCGAGTTACCGCAAGATAAACTAAAGCAAGTAGCCAAAGAATTACGTCAATATTTACTGACTAGCGTAAGCCAAAGTAGTGGACATTTTGCCTCAGGTTTAGGCACAGTCGAATTGACGGTTGCGTTGCATTACGTTTACAACACCCCATTCGACCGTTTGATATGGGATGTGGGTCATCAAGCTTATCCGCACAAGATATTAACCGGTCGACGTGGCCGTATGCCAAGCATTCGTCAGAAAAACGGCCTACATCCATTCCCTTGGCCAAATGAAAGTGAATATGACACCTTTGCCGTGGGTCATTCATCTACGTCCATCAGCGCAGCCGTAGGTATGGCTGTCGCCGCAGAAAAAGAAGCTTTGGGCCGAAAAGTAGTGGCGGTGATTGGGGACGGCGCAATGACAGCCGGCATGGCATTTGAAGCATTAAATCATGGCGGAGACATAGACAAAGACATGTTAGTTATTTTAAACGATAACGAAATGTCAATTTCCGAAAACGTTGGTGCGCTAAATAGCCATCTAGCCCGCCTATTAACCGGCAACTTTTTCAATTCCATTCGCGATGGCGGTAAAAAGCTGCTCAGCACAGTGCCACCCATTAAAGAATTCGCCAGCCGCGCAGAAGAACATATTAAGGGAATGGTTGTCCCTGGTACCATCTTTGAAGAACTCGGCTTTAACTATATTGGCCCTATTGACGGTCATGATGTAAATGGCGTGGTTGATACCCTAAAAAATATGCGCAATATCAAAGGCGCACAGATCCTGCACGTGGTCACCAAAAAAGGCAAAGGCTACGAGCTAGCCGAAAAAGATCCGATTAAATTTCATGCCGTACCGAAATTTAATCCATCTGCAGATGGTTTACCAAAAGCCGCTCCTAGCGATCCTACTTTTTCGAATATATTTGGTCGCTGGTTATGTGACATGGCAGACCAAGATCCTAACCTCATGGCCGTCACACCTGCCATGCGTGAAGGCTCAGGTATGGTGGAATTCTCACAGAAATATCCAAAGCAATATTTTGACGTTGCCATTGCTGAGCAACACGCAGTAACGTTCGCTGCAGGCTTGGCAAAAGAAGGTCAAAACGCCGTAGTGGCGATTTACTCAACCTTTTTGCAGCGTGCTTACGACCAACTCATTCACGACGTAGCAATACAAAACTTACCCGTGTTATTTGCCATAGACCGCGCAGGCTTAGTCGGTGCAGACGGCCCCACACACCAAGGCGCGTTTGATATCCCATTTCTACGTTGTATTCCAAACATGGTGATCATGGCCCCTGCCGATGAAAACGAATGCCGCCAGATGCTCTACACGGGTCATAAACTTGATAAGCCTGCTGCCGTAAGATACCCACGAGGTTCAGGCACAGGGGTCACGCCAGAAACGACCATGCAGGCCTTAGAAATAGGTAAGAGCCGAGCTATTCGTGCAGGGCAAAAAATAGCCATACTGAATTTTGGCGTATTATTACCTTACGCTGAAAAGGCGGCCGAGATGCTAAATGCCACTGTGATCGATATGCGCTTTGTTAAACCCCTTGATATCGAAGCGGTCAATCAAGTCGCAAGCGAGCATGAACTGCTCATTACGTTAGAAGATGGCGCCATTGCGGGCGGCGCCGGTGGTGCTGTAGCGGAATATATACTGAGTACCACACACACTAGTCGCTTACTGCAAATAGGCTTGCCAGATGCATTTATTATGCAAGGAACGCAGACTGAGATGTATGCCGAATTAGGCATGGATGATGTGGGTATTATCGCTAAGGCCCAAGCGTTTTTTAAGTAAACTTACCCCTAAGCCACTGTAAAATAGCTAACGTGTCCTCAAAGCGTTAACGCTGGGCCAATAGCCTGTCTAGGTTGTTGGCGAATGCTTGTTTCTCTTTATTCCCGTATGCACCAGGCCCACCGGTATGCACGCCACTGCTGCGCATGGTGTCCATAAAGTCACGTATATTCAAAATACTGCCAATGCTTTCTTTACTGTATAGTTCACCACGTGGGTTAAGCGCGTGGGCGCCTTTTTCAATCACTTCTGCCGCCAAGGGAATATCAGCGGTGATCACCAAATCATTAGCAACACACTGCTCAACAATGTAGTCATCTGCTACGTCAAAGCCACTTTGTACCTGAACACTGGTAATATTTTTATCAGGTGGTACAGGGATGTGTTGATTGGCCACGAGTGTCATTTCAACTTGTGTGCGCTGGGCGGCTTTAAATAAAATCTGTTTCACCAGAACTGGACAAGCGTCCGCATCAACCCAAATTTTCATGCTATTCCTTTATTTAAATTAAACTTTTTTGACAATACTTTGCAGTAAAAAGAGGGATATCAGCTAGCCATTTGTTGCTAATTAGAAGCTCTAAATGTTGATCCTCAATAGGATCATCATGCACAATATTAATCGATTACAGCCAACCCATGTAAAGGATTAGGTGCATAAGAATAAGCGTAAAAAAGCCAGCGAGCAGATCATCAACCATGATACCAAACCCTCCGTGCACCCGCGCATCAAGGTAGCTAATAGGCCAAGGTTTAAGAATATCAAATATACGAAACAGCACAAAACCCAGCAATAACGTTTGCCAGCTAATCGGCACCGCAATCATGGCAATTAGCATCCCGGCAATTTCATCCCATACGATAGATGAGTCATCATGTACCATCATATCTCTGGCGGTTTTATCGCATAGCCAAATACCCACTACCGACACCAACAGCGTGATCAGTAAATATCCGCTTAACGAGGTACTATAAGCCAGCAGGCACACGAGCGGTAAAGCGGCAAGGGTACCAAAGGTGCCTGGGGCTTTAGGCGCTAAGCCGCTACCGAAGCCTAATGCTAAAAAGTGTATTGGGTTAGCTAACGACACCCGTTTACGAATATGTCTATCCATTATGCTCGCTTAGCGCTATTGCTCGGCTGGGCAGAACTAAAGTGCTCAAAACCGGTTTGGCTATAAGCATAACTTTGTTCATCAAGTTTCAAATCAACTTTGCCTACGGCGCCATTAATTTGGCCAATACATGTGGCCGGTACATTGCTGCATGCCAACACTCTATCCACACTACTCTTTTGTTCTTCGCTTACAGTAAAAAGCAATTCATAATCATCCCCTGCGCTCAAAGCGTAGTGAAATGCTCGGTCTCGGTCAACCGACTCTAACAAGGCGTTAGACAAGGGCAATTTGTCTAGTTGTAAACAAGCACCACATTGAGATGCATTCAGAATATGCTTAATGTCTGCCAACAAACCATCTGAAATATCAATACAAGCACTGGCTACCCTGCGTAAACTCGTGCCTGCGAAGACTCTAGGCGTAGGATAATGTAAACGATTAAGTAAATATTCTCGGTGCTGGGGATTTTCAACTTGGACTTTATCAAGCAGTATATCTAACCCTAAGCCCGCATCACCGATAGAACCAGTGACATACACAAAATCACCAGGCTTAGCACCAGAGCGTTTTAACGCTTGATCAGCAGTCACAAAACCTTGTGCGGTAATGGTAATGGCAAGCGGACCTTGTACAGTATCACCGCCGATAAGTTGTACAGAATAATATTCAGTTAACTCTTTAAAACCATCTGAAAACGCTTGCAACCATTGCTCGTCAACATTCGGTAGTGACAAAGATAAACTCAACCAAGCTGGTTCTGCCCCCATTGCGGCCAGATCACTCAAGTTTACTGCAATGGCTTTTTGTGCAATGGCCTTAGGCGACGCATCGGGTAAGAAGTGCACACCGCTGATAAGCGTATCTGTGGTGGTAGCTAATGCTTGGCCGGCAGGAATTTGGGTAATAGCGCAGTCGTCGCCGATGCCTAACAACACATCTTTACGTTGAAAACTAACACTGCGGAAATAGGTATCGATTAATGAAAATTCTTTCACATTATTATTTTAAAAACTCTGAGATTTAAAGGGGCGCAATTGGTTGAGCAACCCCTTCAAATATAACGCTCTTTTATGACAACTCGTGTTTACGAAGGGTCTTGATTGCTTTATCTAGTACACCATTGACAAACTTATGGCTTTCTTCAGCACCGAACGATTTTGCTAGCTCAATCGCTTCATTGATGACGACTTTGTATGGCACATCAATACGCTCAACAAGTTCGTAAGTAGCCAGTCGTAAGATAGCTTTTTCAACTGGGTCAAGCTCTTCAGGCAAACGCCCCAAATAAGGCTTAATTTTAGCGTCCAACTCAGCTGTTTTACGCACGACTGCACGCAACAACTCAAGAAAATACTCAGTATCAACCTCTTGCATATTATTGCTAGTAACAATACTCAGCTCTATCTGATCGAGTGGATTTTTTGACATCTGCCAAGAATAAACGGCTTGAACCGCGAGTTCTCTAGCTTTACGACGGGCTGCTGGTTTCACCTACTTTGCCCCTTCGATATTGGCCATTACGTTAACCATTTCCAATGCACCTAGTGCAGCTTCAGCGCCTTTGTTACCGGCTTTTGTCCCTGAACGTTCAATTGCTTGTTCAATACTGTCAGTGGTAATAACACCAAAAGACACTGGAATACCGTACTCAAGAGACACCTGAGCCAAACCTTTATTACATTCACCAGCAACAAATTCAAAATGAGGTGTGCCACCACGGATAACCGCACCTAAGGCAATAATGGCATCGAACGTGCCTTTTTCGGCTAATTTTTTAGCTGCAATTGGCAACTCATAAGCACCGGGAACACGCACCAAAGTGATATCTTGGTCGTTTACCTCTCCGTGACGCTCTAGTGTATCTAGTGCACCATCAACCAAACTTTCAACAACGAAACTGTTGAAACGTGACACAACTATCGCAAATTTTTTGCCTGTTGCGCGAATATTACCTTCAATGACATTCATGCTTAATTAGCCTTAACTATAAAAAATGGCGCGTATAATAGCACATAGCAATTTGATCCCAAACAGCTTAATGCAGCGATTATAAATTGCACATTTAGCGTGATAAAAACAAACAACGCCTGATAGTCAGGCGTTGTTTAGTGAATGATTAAGCCAAAAGCGGTTAATCGACGTATTCAACCACTTCTAGGCCGTAACCTGATAAGGCGTGATACTTTTTAGGTCGACTCAATAGGCGCATCTTTTTAACGCCTAAACTAGCCAATATCTGACTGCCAACGCCAACTGTACGAGATGTTCCGGTCCAAGCTGCACCAAGGGGTTTTTCGCCCGCATCTTCGGCTTGAAATTGCGTGACTTGCGTTAATAAATCTTCATCTTTACCAAGTAAAACCAACACACCGCCTTCGGTAGCGATACGGGTTAATGCTTGGGGTAAATTCATGCTGCGCTCAATAGCACGCTCAGAACCTAATAAATCGCTCAAAGTGTTGTGCAAGTGAACGCGCACCAAGGTGGGCTCTTCCGGCTTAATTTCGCCTTTGCACAAAGCAAAATGCACTTGATTATCAATAGAGTCTTTGTAGGTCACTAAATCAAACTCACCGTATTCGGTAGGCAGCTTGCACTTAGCGACCTGCTCGATAGTCGTTTCATTCAAATTACGGTATTCAATTAAATCTGCAATGGTGCCAATTTTAAGATCATGTTTTTTAGCGAACTCTTGTAGTTCAGGGCCCCGGGCCATGGTGCCATCTTCGTTTAGAACTTCAACGATAACGGATGCTGGCTCTAGGCCCGCCAAACGTGGTAAATCAACCCCGGCTTCAGTGTGCCCGGCGCGATTCAATACGCCGCCTTCTTTCGCAATCAAGGGGAAAATATGACCTGGCTGTACAATGTCGTTGGCTGTTGCTTCTGGTGCAACGGCAGCCAAAATAGTACGCGCACGATCCGCAGCAGAAATACCTGTGGTGACACCTTCTCGGGCTTCGATAGACACAGTAAAATTAGTCGAGAACTGTGCACCATTGTTGTCGACCATCAAAGGTAAATTCAAACGTTTACAACGCTCAGCGGTCATGGGTAAACACACCAACCCCCGTGCATGGGTAACCATAAAGTTAATGTCTTTGGCCGTTACGTGCTCGGCGGCCATAATGATATCGCCTTCATTTTCACGGTCTTCGTCATCCATCAAGATAACCATTTTTCCTAGACGAATGTCTTCGATAATTTCCGCTGTTGTATTCATTGGCATAATGTAATGATTCTTTATTGTTGTTTCGTGGGGTTAAGCAGTTATCTGCGTATGTAATTGTGTGCTACAAACACACCACTGGTCCGTCAGCATGTGTCCTAACGTAAAAAACCGTTCTCGGCTAAAAACGCCATGCTGATGTCTGATTTTTGTTGGCCCGTTTCTGCGGCTTTATCACCCTGCATCAAACGCTCTAGGTAACGCGCGACCACGTCCACTTCTAAATTGATTTTAGTACCTTTTTTATAACCACCAATAATGGTCTCTTGCAAGCTATGAGGAATAAGGGTTATTAAGAATTTGGCTCCATCAACCGCATTCACCGTTAAACTCACGCCATCGACTGTTATTGAGCCTTTTTCAGCTAGGTACCTGGCTAATTCGTCAGGCGCTTGAACCCATATTTCGACGTAGCGCCCTACCGGATTAATTGACTGCACTTCGCCCACACCATCAACGTGTCCGCTGACGATATGTCCGCCAAAACGAGACGTAGGCAACATGGCTTTCTCTAGGTTAACTTTACTGCCCGCTTGGTAATTAGCAAAGCCGCTACGTTTGATCGTTTCGTGCGATACATCTGCACTAAAGCCGCTGGTGCTGATATCCACTACCGTCAAACACACGCCATTATTGGCAATACTGTCACCTAGGGCGACGTCCGACATATCCAGTTTATTCACCCGTATGCTGAGGCGAATATCGTCGCCGGTTGGCGTTAAGGATTCAATGTGCCCAACATCTTCTATTATTCCGGTAAACATAATGTCTTTTCACTTATCTTAAACGTGCTAAAAGCAATCACTGAGAATTAATCCCATCGTATACGCTACACCGCGTAGGATTGCTTAATCAATATAGTGTAATTTATGTAAAGTAGGCCGTCAGTTTCAGATCAGGCCCAACGTGACGTACATCGCTCCATTGTAATGCAAAAGCTTGCTGCATTTGGGTTAATTCGTCCACTGCAAATAAATCTCGCCCTTTATCCCCTAATAGTTTGGGCGCTTGATACAAAATCAATTCATCAATCAATTTATTCTGTAATAAAGCACCTGCAAGCTTAGCGCCCGCCTCTACCCAAACACTGTTAAAGCCACGTTGTCCAAGGTGTTGCATCACATCTTGCAAGTCAAGTTGCGCCCCTTTTGACTTGGCTTGGTACTGTTCAACGTGAGAGGGGAATTCAGCCGAATTCAACTGGCTATTGATGAGCACGATGGGTGACGATAAGCTAAATAAATGTAAATCTGGGTGCATTTGGTTACGACCATCCAATAATACTCGGCTGGGCTGTCGTAATTCATCAATGGCGATATCCTCCATAGCAAAACCTAATTCACTGTGGCGAACAGTTAAAGATGGGTTGTCAGCTAGCACAGTGCCCGAACCGGAAAGGATCGCACAACTTCTAGCTCGATGACGCTGCACATCTTGCCGTGCAAGTGGCCCAGTTATCCACTGACTCAATCCATTGTGAAGGGCTGTTTTGCCATCCAAGCTCGAGGCCAGTTTAACGGTTACCCAGGGTTGCCCGGTCGTCATACGCTTAATAAAACCTCGGTTTAAGCGCTTGGCTTCATTTTCGAGTAAGCCACTGCTTACCTCTACACCTGCGGCGTTTAATTTTTTCAGGCCATTGCCCGCCACTAAAGGATTAGGGTCAACCATAGCCGCCACAACCCGCTTAATACCTGCATTTAGCAGAGCTTGCGCGCAGGGGCCTGTGCGCCCATGGTGGCTGCAAGGCTCCAAGGTTACGTATGCGGTTGCGCCGTTAGCTTGCTCGCCTGCTTCAGCCAAGGCATGTATTTCAGCGTGAGCAGTACCGGCTTTTTTATGCCAGCCTTGGCCGATAATATGACCCTGGGAGTCGGTAATGACACAGCCCACGTTAGGGTTGGGAGAAGTCGTATATTGGCCTTTTTCAGCCAAACGAATGGCCAATGCCATCATTTTCGCGTCATGCGCTGTGAATTGCGTCACTGTAAAACCTTATAATTCAACTCGTACCCACAAAATTCCACTCAGCAGGTTAGTCACCTAAACGAGCGATCTCTTCGCCAAACTCACGGATATCTTCAAAGGAACGGTACACAGAGGCAAAGCGCACATAAGCGACTTTATCTAACTCTTTGAGCGCATCCATTATCAAGTTACCGAGAAACTCACTGGTGATCTCACGCTCACCCGTGGCACGCATGGACGATTTGAGGCGGCTAATGCATTGCTCTACTTGTTCAGTACTCACGGGGCGCTTTTCCAGGGCGCGCTGCAAACCCGCACGCAACTTGTCTTCGTTGAAGGGTTCGCGAGAACCATCACGCTTGACCACACGGGGCATGACTAACTCGGCCATTTCGAAAGTCGTGAAGCGCTCTTTACACATAGTACATTCGCGACGACGACGCACTTGATGCCCGTCAGCGACTAAGCGAGAGTCAATCACCTTGGTTTCTTGGATAGAACAGAAGGGACAAAACATAGTGTTCTCTTGTACTGTGGAAATGTCAGTAAATTAGCAAAAAAACGCTTAGGTTGATAGATGTAGGGTTCAGTAAAAGTGAGACGATCGTAAACTTATGACATAAAGTTAAAATACCGCGTCATTATTAAATAACCCGCATTCCAACTTGATTACTCACGATACAATTGGCCCCCATTTTTTTCAAAATTTTACAGCTTTCCTTAGCTTGCTGCTGCGTATCATAAAAACCTGCTTTGATGCGATAAAAAGTCACACCGGATAAATCAACCTCTTGATAGATAGCGTGTAAATCATCGAGTTCTGGCGCGTAAGATGATTGTAGTGTACGCCAAGATTCAGCTAATTTATTTTTATCCGTCACGGCTGTAAGCTGCAATGTGTATTGGCCATTTCTCGATACGTTTTCTATTATCTTCTCATTTAGCGGCGAAGTATGCTTATTAGCCGTCTCACTAACGTTAACATTTGCACGCGGTGTGTTTTGTACGGTGTTTAATGTTAGCTGCTCAACCGCCACGTCCTTAGCTTTAAGTTTGCTCTGGCTTTTCTTAACAGGTGGTCTATTCGATTCAGATGCAACTAAAGCTGCACTTTGCGTCTCTTGAATTTCTGCCGCTTCAGCAATTTGCGTTAGTTGTGAAATAAGGGCTTTTAACTCTGGTTCGAGTGCGGCAAGTCGCTGCAAGCTTGGTTTCATCTGTTCAAACTCCGCCATTTTTGCGTGAAACTCTTCTGCGCTTAGTCCATTTGGTACCTCTGCGACATTAGAGTTCGTAGTCGTCGCGCACCCACCTAGCAATAATATGCTAACCGTGCCTAACAATAGGCTTTTCATATTTAAACAAGCTAACTTAATTATTTTCATTTTCTATGTCTCTTCAAAGTCTTAAATATCAAAGGTAAAAGGCGCAACATTGCATGATATATTTTTGGCAGAAAAACGAGCACACACCGCATTGGCGTGGGCTTGTTTAGGATAAAAGGCAACGTTTAGTGTGTATTTTTTATCACCGTCAGCTTTGTAATAAAAAGGCTTAGGGTCAACAACATACACACCTTTTTTGATCAGTATCTGCCAAAATGCTTTCAGTATTTTGAGTGAATTAAACTCACCAATAGACACCACATAACCCTCAGCGGCCTCTCGTTCTTGCAGGGTGAAATCGGCACCATTCACAATTTCACCCGCGCTGGCCAAACTGACTTCGACGGCTTTACCCGCTCGTAAATTCTTTTTATCTAAATAGCTGCCTTCAATACGCATTTTATATTTATCGGGCAATAAGTCGGTGAATAAATAGTACCCATCGAATTGAGTCACGGTACTATTGACTTCATTGCCCTTACTATCGTACAAACGAATGGGTGCATAGGTTGCGACTTCTTCACCACCACTGGCATTGCTAACGTAAACAACGCCTTCTAACTCGCCAGATTGCACCACAGGAAAGTCGAGCACATCGAGATGTCCGGCTCTGGGGGTAACGGATACGCCTGGAATGGCATTAATTAGGAATGGATCCTCTAGGCTTCGCCTATCTAACACGATATCGGTTCGCACGTTGTTAGTCATGCTGCTGAGCATGGCGACACCTGTTTCATCAGTGGTGCCATGTCGATAATTTTGCAGTGCCTTTATTTTCGCGTT
The DNA here is from genome assembly GCF_000315055.1 of Paraglaciecola polaris LMG 21857. GTDB lineage: Bacteria > Pseudomonadota > Gammaproteobacteria > Enterobacterales > Alteromonadaceae > Paraglaciecola > Paraglaciecola polaris. Next base: position 32,633 of record NZ_BAER01000138.1, read on the forward strand.
CTTGATTAACGGCTCGTCGGTATCAAACTGACCGTTTAAGTTTAAATCTTCAAATACCCTCACCGCCATCGCTCCGCTATTAGCCATCGACCGACGATTCATAAAGAATTGCTCGCCGAGCGGGTCGTAACCAAAACTAAAGCGCATGTTCAAACCGATCGACCAATCGCCGTCTTTGTCATATTCAGTGTCGGCAGTGAAATAAAACAAGTCGTGCTGCCAATTCAAGCCTAGTTTTGCGCGGTAATCATCAAGCTGCGGGTAGTAAATAATTTCAAGCTGGCTCTGCAACTCAGTGGTCAATGGCATGTATAGTTCAGTGCTGACTTGCTCTAATTGTGATTCTGGTTTAATTGAATAAATTGCATTTAAGCGCGTGAAAACCCGGCCAAAACTCTTTTGTAAACGAAGCGTCCCGCTAAATAGCTCTTCGGAAAATTCATCATCGGTTTTAAGCCAGTTCAATTCATGAGATACAAAGAGCAAGCGACTATTAATCGACAACTGATTAGAGAATAAATCACTGCTTAAACCATCTTCAATCGTGGTGTGCCGCCATTCATTTTGATAATTCACCCCAAAACCACTCGCTTTGTACAACTCACCTGACATATTCAGCGCGAACTGTTGATATAACTGGGTATCATCTGAGCTAGTTTGCTCATTCTCTTGTTGATCACCAACAAACGAAACGCTACGTTCGTCCATGTAATAATCGGCATTTAACGCTGTATCGCCGATGCGAGTTCGAGCGCCAAATTCTGCTCGGGTTTGTTGATCTTGATTAATTTGCACTATGCCGTCAAGCAACACACGATCAAACAGCGCCAGATTTGAGCCTAAAGAAAAATACTGCTGATCATCACCTTCATCTGCCAATAGCGAAGAAACACCCGCGCTCAATGAAAACCAATCGGTAATTCCTCGGTTATATACCCCAGACAACAACACTCCTGGATCTTGCGCTGTGCTGACAGTAGAAATACCAAATAAAGATTCTCCGACATCAGCGACTGAAAAACGATATTGCCCCTCGCCTTGTTCTACCGAGTTAGTGGTAATGAAATATTGCTCAGTTTTGCTTTCAATTTGCCCTTGGGGACCGTACATGATGAGTTCGAATTGGTTATCACCGAATACTAAGTCTATGTCGTTAAACTCGTAACGGCCACTTTGCAGGCTCATTTGCTGGTCGATTAATATCCCGTTGCGGTATAGCTCAATATCCCAGCCCAACTGAATATCACCGGTAAGGTTAATCGTTTTGTTATCATTAATTTGTGCGAGCTTACGATTGGTCACACTGAAGCCACGACTTTGAGAGGCGGTATTGCCGATACCCACGTTTACAGGGGTGATATCGCCAAACTGGATCTGCGTGGCTTTAAGCGGCCCAAGTAAATCGCTATTAAGGGATTGTTTAGATAACGTCAGACGTACATCACTCAATTCATCTCTATCGTTACCTGCGACAAAAAATTGACTGTTTAAGTAGGCGAAATCATGACTACCTAAAACAGAGTAGCGCGCGCTGTCACGATCAGGGTCGATTGTGCTAGCTAGCTGCACATCTATCAAGGGAGCTGTTATCGCTTGGTAATTTGACTCCAGCATAGGCAAAACGGCTTCACCTCGACTTGAGCCTTGGCTGACTCTACGGTTTTGACGCGCTAAACGTTGCTCAATGGGTAACGAGGTATCAGAGTGGGTGTACAGCTCTAAGTTGGCAAAATCAAACTCAAAGTCTAATCCCATCCACTCGCTTATTGCACCCGCCTCAACGTAGATATCACCGTCTTCAGTTAAGGTATAATCTTGACTTTCAAGCTTATAGTTTTGCCCATCTACCGTGACCAAAATAGGTTCATCTTGAACTGAAGGTAATCGTAAATCAAAGGCGTGGTCTTCACTAATAAACCAACCTGAAGCACCGCCGTTATTTTTTGCACTCTCTTTTGGCTCTACAAATTGAATGGCAAAATCGAGAGTTTCGAATAACGTCATCAGACTGATGCGCGCTTGCTTGGTGCTTTTAATGGCGTACACGTCCGCCAAATAAAGCTTACCGATATTTAACGACAAAAAGAGTTCTTCGCCTGGGGCAAAGCGAGAAGACACAGCGCTTTTGTCGACAGTATTGCGAGCAGAGGTAACTATTGGCTGTTGATATTTTTGATTCACGTCTTTGAGCAAAGCAATCAGCTCTTTATTCGACAAAGCCGAAGATAAATTAGCCTTAGTATTTGCAAAGGTTGTTTGGCTCAATAGCGTAATGATTACAAATATATATAAAACGCTGACAGCAGGGAAAATACGTGACATAAAGATCCATTTCTAATTGACAGCAAATAGATAGCAAACAACGCGCCAAGTTATTCGTCGGATAATTGACATCACTCCACCTAGGAAAGCGCTACCTAATACTAGGTGTTATTTTAAAAGACTTAGTTGTGAGCACTCGTCCCTTATATCTTCCTTGCCCCTCATACACAATTGATAACACGCCACGAGTTGGCTCAAATGGAGCACCGACCCAAATTAAATTAGCAACTGCTTTTTCTAGCTCAGTATAAACACTGTAGCCACTTAGCCGTGCCACTACTATTGGCTCATCAGCGCTCCCATGAGGTAACCAATAGGCTGTAATATCGCCATAAGAAGAGTAGCTCCCACTCCTATTAAAGTTGACCGAAATAGTACCTTTTGCACTCTGGGGATCGAACATGAATTTTACCGATTCAGCATTTATTTCAAGGTCGTTTTCTCCCTGACGAACAACTACTGGCAGTGAATAACTCATGCGCAGTTTTAAGTCTATTGCGAAGCCCGTTTGCTTTGAAATTTTTTCTTCTTGGGAAGGCAATGACCGTAATGTTAAATGTGAGCGATATTCGCCAGCAGCTAAACCTTTAGGTTTTCTTAAGGCTAGCTTCACAACCTGTCGCTCATTAGGCTGCAAAGTGACTTGCCGCGGACTATAACGCAGCATATTGCTTGCCACTGGAAAACCACTCTCGTCTTGTACTGCTTCGTAACCACCGTGCGAAAGCGCTCGCTTTTGCTGCCACTCCATACGATAAGTTTGAACACTATTACTCGTGTTGACTAATACAATTTCCTTTGAGCGTTCTCTTAAATCGAATGAGACATAGGTTGGCGATACAAGTAAATTTGCATTAACAACAGTAGAGGTAATAAACAATAAAAACGTTAACACATGAGCAAAGAACCTGATTTTCATTAACCTTCCTTAATAAAGATAAATTGAGTTTAATAATTGATAGTGAAGCGAATATCGAAAATGAAATCGGTATCTAAATAGCTTTGGCCTGTACCAGAAGACTCTATAGTTCCCCCTAAGGTTAAACTTGCCTCACCAGCACTATCGGTTGTAATCGAGGCTGGTATATCTAAATCTATCAAAATAAATTCAGCTGAAATGCCTGATTGTACCTGACCTGTTACCGGCGTAATTGCGCTAAGATATAAAGTTGTATAAGGAGGGTAATTGAAAAATCTAACTGAAGCAGGTTCACCAGTAGTTATTATTCGAAGAGAGTTAGATGAAAACGCCTGACCATGCCGAGTTACCGTTAGGGTACTAACATCCGCATTATTGACAATGGAAAATTTACCAAAATCGAGATTTTCTTCGAATATTATTTCAGACAAGGCACATCGCTGGAATAAGATCAGCAACGTGCCAAGTTTTAAAGCTGTACGAATAGTATTTAAAAAAAACTGACTGCAACAAACGCTTAGATTATCCATAACAGTCAATTCAAACTCAGTTTAATACGCAACGACTATGTCGTAATTACCACTGTAAATCGCGTCAATGTATGCGGTAGTACTAGCTGTATCATCGGTATTTAATGTGGCACCAACGGCAAACGTAACTTCACCAGCCGCATCAGTTTGCAAGTTCGCTGCAGCATAGACAGTATTAGCATTTGGTCCGGTTAATATATAACCAGTCCAGGTATCTGCTATTAGTTTAGGCGCAGAAGGAGGAGCCGATGCTCCAGTCAAGTTAACATCAGTAGTAGGTACCGTTAGTGTTAGACTAGTAAAAGGGGCAACACCGGATACAGCGTATTCACCAGGAGTACCCGGCACCAAAATCTGCATAACAGCAGCCGCGCCACCAGAAGCTGGTGTAGACGGGTCAATTGTTGGGTTAGCAGGAATAATCATAGTTGCTTGCACTGTCCCAGCAGGGTCAGCCGTGGCCCTTACAGTGCCAAATGAAATGGCAGCTGTTTCGTCTAGCGTAAACGCATTTTGAACAGTTGCCGTTGCTACAGAAGACGCAGTTTCTTGAGCCTGAGCCGCACTAACCAATAAAAGTGATGCTGCTAATCCAGTGGCTATTTTGTTAATTTTTGTCATTGTGGTTCCCTAATTTTTTATAAACATAAAGTCATATCGCCAAAATAAACACAGTTGTTTACTGAGGGCTAATTCTTTTATCGGTGTATTGCGTATTTTATTGAGCTATTTATGCAACTTTTTGTTAAAAAATGCGAAAAAAGTTAATTTTAGGGAAATTAAATTGCTTGTAAATTAATCAATTAAACGAAAACATGTCAGTAACGAGTGATTAAGGCTGGATCTGTTGCAAAAGGCCTTTAGGCACAAAAGTACTGGCTGCGGCGATCACGCTGTTATCATCAATTGATACCACTCGACTATTGATTTTCACCCCTCTATTGGTCGCGACTAATGTGCCGGTCAGGATGTAATCCATTTCAGTTTGTCCTTGCAGTTTTTGGCCATCTCGCGAGAGTGCTAAATCTCCCATAGCGGACACGTCTATGTGTTTAGTTAGCTTAAAGTCCACCACATTAACCCCGTACTGAGGTAATTCAGTGGCCAAGGCTTCGGCAAACTGATTACCTAAACTGCTGGAGCTACGCAACGTCTCGTCAAAATCGACAAAACTAGCCACGCCTACTCGCACGCCTTCTAGTGCACTGAATTTCGCTAACTTTCCAGCTAATTGCTGAGCATAATCGGTAAGCTGAATTTTACTGTTCGCAAAAATGCCGCTATTGCGACTAACATAATGTGAGGACGCAACCGAGCGTGCTTCAGCATTCATTACGCTATCTTCCCCTTGCAATCCTGAAACATTATTTAACTTGCTGTAGCGCACCGTTCTGGCGAGTTTCTGTAGTTCATTCATCAAATACTTAAGTTCTTCAGGAGATTCGGTTAATGATGCTAATGGGTTTATAGATTGAATTTGATTGTCCGCATTACTTTTCGTGTTGCCACCAGTTGAAGCTGGCATATTTTGCTTATTGTCTCCCATCAAAATGCCTTCGGGCTGATTTTCGGCATACTGCGGTTGACCTTGCATATACTGCTCTAACGACGGCGACGTGCCAATAACTGATAGATTACTTAACGCATCAATCAAGAATGCTAAATCCTCTTCACTCTTAACTAGCCTTTCGAGCGCTGGCTTTTGTGTTTCCCATTCAATTTTTTGTTGTTCGAGCATGCTTTTTAATTCAATGTATTGCGGATCACTGGTATCCACTGCAATTTCGTCTTGATCTTTAAACATCGAACAACCTGCGAGCGTAACTAAAACGATTGCGAGACTGCAGTGCATCAACACACTGCGAGGTAAAAAAGTGAAACACAGATTATATTTATTCACTATAAACACTCAACTATCTGATTAATTGCCATAATATCCATCGTCCAATCTCGTCTTAGCTTTTTTCACTTTGCTTGAATTTAAGACTGATACCGGAATTACCCTGGCTACCGTGCAACGCGTTTACTACACTGGCAGGAATAAAGCCTTGGGCACTTGATAGTACTTTTTTAGTATCAATAGACACCATACGAGCATTCACTATTACACCATCTTGGTGCTTAACCATAGTACCGCCCATGACATACTGTACTGGCATATCAGGGTTTAGCTCTTCGTAATCACGACTGAAGTTGAAATCGCCTGATGGGGTAACGCGAATGTAATCTGAGCTTTTGAAGTCCAAAACATTTAGCCCAAACTGATGTAGTTCATGCATGAAGCTTTCAGCCAACTGATTGCCTAATAAGTCCGTTTCGTCAAAATTACCATCTAGGTAAACGAAACTAGTGACACCGATATCCATACTGTTATCGGGTGTGTCCATATTGGCAATTAACTCTTGCATTATCCCCTGTACATAGTGATTTACGTCACCCACTTCCACACGCTTGTAAATGTCAGACATGCGCTGGTTATTAAAGCGACTGCCTTGAGGCATGTTCAGTTCAACTGGACTATTAGCGGATTTATCTTCCACGTCCTCATCATTTGAGAAAAAACTTGAACAAGACGTGCTGAATAAACAAATTAGCGGCACAGCGAAAAGGTTTGTAGTTTTCATGATTAAACTCACTTTTTATAATGACGAGCGATAAAGCTTGTTATGCTTTATTTGGATTTGATTGGCGTTCAATCCAATAACGCTATTCGGAATATTATCTGACACCGCAGCGATAACGGTTCCCTCGCGCAAATCCAATAACCGGGCATTAACCGTAGTCGTTTGATTGCCTTGCAGTAGAGTTCCCACGACCATATAACGCACATTAATGTCTTTACTGATGTCGGCACTATCACGACTGAGTAATCGCTCGTGATCCTTAAACAATTGCACCTGATTAGCTGCGCGTATCTCCACTACGTTAAAACCTCGCTGTGTCGATACAGTTAACATACTCTCTTGTAACTGCAGGCCAAGCATATTCAAAGAATGATTAGCTTGAGACAGTGCTAGGCTTTCTAGTTCAGTAAAACTCACCACCGCCAAATTCCCGTATTCAATAGGCGGCAAGTTACCGAACAGCCTATTTGCGACTTGCTCTGTGTGCATTAATAAAGGCTCTTCGGCCACAACCTGCCCTACTTCGGCATCTTCTTGCCATGAAGGTAGATGGGAACACCCCATTAAAGAAAGTAACAATAGGCTTAATAAGATCTTCAAAACATCTGCTCCGCTTTCGGTGCCCACTGAGGTTAGGCATACGCATTGAATACGCTAATTTTTGGTCAAAGCGTCAAAAAACGGCGCTTAAACTGTTCATACTAACGGTTTCAGCAAATTTCAGGCCATAAAAAAATCCGCTGAGGAAACCTCAACGGATTTTTATGATTAGAACGCAATTTGTAAGCAACTTAGCAATTGACGTCGAACATTGGTGTTCGACCTCAAATACTCATTACCGAAATTAGTTTTAGCCGTAAACGGGGAACTCACCGCAAAGGGCCAGTACTTCACCTTTTATGCGTTCGATGACTGATTCGTCTTCGATGTTGTCGATAACATCACAAATCCAAGTCGCCACTTGCTTCGCTTGGGCTTCTTTGAAACCACGGCGGGTGATGGCCGGAGAACCGATACGTAAACCACTGGTCACAAACGGAGAGCGTGGGTCGTTTGGTACTGAGTTTTTGTTTACTGTGATGTTTGCGCGGCCTAGGGCTGCATCCGCATCTTTACCTGTGATGTCTTTCGCAATCAAATCAAGTAAGAACAAATGATTGTCAGTGCCACCAGATACTATGTTGTAACCGCGTTCTTGCATCACGCTAACCATTGCCTTGGCGTTAACTAAGACTTGCTGTTGGTATTCTTTAAAATCTGGTTGTAGTGCTTCTTTAAAGGCAACGGCTTTAGCCGCGATCACGTGGCACAAAGGACCCCCTTGATTACCAGGGAATACTGAGCTGTTGAGCTTTTTATAGATAGCTTCATCACCACAGGCTGATAAAATCAAGCCACCACGTGGGCCCGCTAAGGTTTTATGGGTTGTGGTAGTGACAACGTGTGCGTGCGGTAACGGGTTAGGATACAACCCTGCTGCGACTAAGCCCGCTACGTGAGCCATATCCACTAACAAGTATGCACCTACTTTGTCCGCAATTTCGCGGAAACGCTGCCAATCGACAATGCCTGAGTATGCAGAAAAGCCACCGATGATCATTTTCGGTTTGTGTTCAACCGCTAGTGCTTCCACTACGTCGTAATCAATTTTGCCGGTTTGCTCATCGATACCGTACTGTACTGCATTATAGGTTTTACCAGAGAAGCTAACGTGGGCCCCGTGGGTCAAGTGACCACCGTGCGCTAAGCTCATGCCTAGTACGGTATCACCAGCTTCAAGTAACGCCATAAATACCGCTGAGTTAGCTTGAGAGCCAGAATGAGGTTGTACGTTTGCGTAGTCACAACCGAATAATTGATTTGCCCGAGCAATGGCTAGATCTTCTGCCACGTCTACGTATTCACAGCCGCCGTAATAGCGTTTGTGTGGGTAACCTTCAGCGTATTTATTGGTTAACTGTGAACCTTGGGCTTCAAGCACCCGGGGACTACAGTAGTTTTCAGAGGCGATCAGCTCAATGTGATCTTCTTGGCGCTGGGTTTCTTGCGCGATAGCTTGACTCAATTCGGGATCAAAATCGGCAATATTCATGTCACGTGATAACATCAGGTCTCCTCAGGGGCGCCCGCTACACTTGCTTAATAGAAATAGCTAAACCGTTACGCTGTGGTCTATCAAGAATCAACATTCTCAACAGACACTTAACGCCATGGCTGCAAATTCCATCAAACGCAATGCTACGCTGGCTATTTAAGTGCTTAAAAGAGCGCACATTCTAGTCATTTTGCACTTTTTGTACATAGCTTTTATGCAATCTTCTATAACCGAATAATGTAAAGAAGGATCACCACTGTTTAAGTGGTGAACCAGTCAGCCTACACGCACTCTGCGTCAGGGGTGAATTTCAGGCCAATTTGGCGACGAATTTCATCCATGGTTTGCATCACAGCAAGGCTGTCGTGATGGGGCATGTATTCACTGCAAATTTGCTTTTTGGCAATCATATTCATGGCTTCTTCAATTTGATATTCAAAGCCGTTAATGCGGTGGGCAAATTCAATTACTTCATCTTGCATATCTTCTTGCTGCAATATCGCTTTATTACCGTTCCAGAACATATACGGCAAAACAATGCGCCCTTTGCTGCCCATTAAGGTCATAGAGTTACTCGCCTGGGCGGCAATCGTACAGGTAAACTGGGCGAAGCGCCCTGATGGATAACGCATGTTGACCAGCGTATTTTCATCTACCTGATGGTTGCCAAAGTCACTCATTGCTCGAATTTCACTTGGGTGTTCTTGCATGAATAATTGGCTCAGAGTAATGCTATACACGCCTAAATCGAGTAACGCCCCGCCCCCTAGATTTGGGTCGTGCAGGCGGTGCCCTTGCTCATCACCAAAAGCAAAACCAATATCCGAGCAAATATATTGCAGTTCACCGATGCGTCCCTCATCAAGCCACAGTTGCACTTGTTCGAAACACGGCATAAAGCGGCTCCACAATCCTTCTTGCAGCAATAAGTTTTTTTCTTTGGCTAAGGCTATTAACTGTTCCGTTTGCGCAGCATTGATGGTCAGTGGTTTTTCCATGAGTACATGTTTGCCCGCCTCTAAGCACATTTTGGCCTGCTGATAATGCAAGCTCTGGGGCGTAGCAATGTAAACTACATCCACCTTGTCATCACTCAGTAGCCCTTCATAGCTGCCATAGGCTATAGGCGTGTTCTGCTTTTGGGTAGCATATTTGTCAGCAAACGCTTGCGCCTTAATAAGACTGCGACTGGCCACGGCATAGAGTGAGCCTTGTGTTGAAGGAACTAACGCGTCAGCGAACATATCTGCGATTGAGCCAGGGCCGATAATGCCCCAATTAAGTGATGTCATGTTACTCCTTCATCTGAATGGTGCGCCACGTGGCATACGTCGGCGAAAGTAAATTAAACCTGTTGCGAGCTTTTGCTGCCAGGCTACCGTGATTGAGTGCTCCGCCTATGGGCACTCAGTTTGTGGCGATGACTCGCACGGGCATCGGTTAAGGGTTAGAAAGTCGATACATCAGAACCGCTGTTTTCTCGATGTTTTGCTTAAACGTGGTCATGTCGGCGACTTCATCTTTGGTGTGACCCCCCTTGCCCATCAAGCCTAAGCCGTCAATGGCCATTTTGACATGCCCTGCGGTAAACGAAATATCGGCCGCTCCTGCATTACGAGGGTTAACGGCTGTTACTGGGCCATAACCTAAGTCCACGCTTACCTGACTGTATTGGGCAAGCAACGACTTATTACCCTTGGTTTCTTTCATCGGAGGGTAACCTTCGTCAAAGCTAAACGTTGCATTCGTTTGCGCTAGGTGCTGGCCAACAATATTCTGCATGATTTTTTGTGCTTGTATAAGCTGCTCGGTAGATGCCGCACGTAAGCCACCTTTAACCGTGGCATTTTGCGCAACCACATTGGTTTTACCAAAAGCACTGACGTCATCTCCGCCATTGCTCTGATCCACCCGTGTACCACCAGCAATCACCCCAGGGTTAAAACTGAGTAAAGGTAAGTCGGCTAACTGCAAACGAAAAGCCTGTAAAATACGCGCCATCTCAAATATTGCCCCGTCGCCGACTTTATCGGTAAATATTTGCGAAGAATGGGCGGCATTACCTGACGTACTTACCTGCCACGTTGCCGCACCGCGTCTTGCGGTAACTGCGGTTTGAATATCGCCGTCGGCGTCTTCAAACCCAAGGGCAACATCCGCCCATATTGCTGCATCTATCAAGGCCTTTTTTGATTTCGCCAATGGACGACCGCTGGACTCTTCATCTCCGGTCAGCACCACTTTAATATTTAAGCGTTGTAACATGCCTTGCGCTTTTAACGATTTGATGGCCGCTAGCATGATCACATTACCGCCTTTCATATCAGAAATACCCGGACCCGCAATGTGCTCGCTATTTATCTCTTTGGTCTGTTGAAAGCTGTCATTTTTGGCGAAAACCGTGTCTAAGTGGCCAATCAGCAATAATTTTTGCCCTTTGGGATGTGTTTTCGACTCATAGGTTGCGACCAAGTGCCCAGCGCGATTAAATTCACTGCCATCGACCCACTCGGTTTTAAAACCAAGGGCGTCATATTCGTCTCTAAGTATCTCCCCCACCTTCTTAACACCAGCAAAATTCATGGTCCCGCTATTGATATTAACCGTTTTGATCAACAAAGCTTTGGCGCTATCTAGCTCTTGGCCTGCTTGGGTAACCAAGGCATTTTCGACTAAGCGACTCGCGAATACAGGTTGGCAAGTCAGCCCAGCACAAATAATGAAAACAGCTGATTTTTTTAACATAGCACTCTCTTTTAAAACTCAAGGATAAGGCAAATACTACGCGAGAGACATCAGGGATGCACATCGAATTTTGTCAAATAATGTGTGCCGTTTACGGCTGCTTTTTTAGCCCCGCGTAACAGCGAAATGTTATGTCATATCAACAAGATATTTCTCACCTAAACGTGCTTAAATGGCCCAAAGCAGACAAATCAAAAAATAGTCGTCCCTTAGGCTTTCATCACCTATGCCCAGTGTTTACAATAGGCCAAATTTTATGGAGTAATTTACATCATGGCGCAATACGTATATAGCATGAATCGCGTGGGCAAAATCGTGCCCCCGAACAAGTTTATTCTTAAAGACATTTCCCTCAGTTTCTTCCACGGTGCCAAAATTGGCGTATTGGGGGTAAACGGTTCAGGTAAATCGACCCTGCTCAAAATTATGGCCGGTATCGATAAGGAAATCGAAGGAGAAGCCATTCCACAAGCGGGCTTAAAAATTGGTTACTTGCCCCAAGAGCCGCAACTAGATCAAAGTAAAGATGTGCGCGGTAATATCGAAGAAGCCGTGGCTGATGTGGTACACGCACTTAAACGCATAGAAGAAGTCTACGCCGCATACGCCGAAGAAGATGCTGATTTTGACGCCCTAGCCAAAGAGCAAGGTGAGTTAGAAGCGATTATTCAAAGCAAAGACGGCCATAACCTAGACAATGCCCTTGAGCGTGCCGCCGATGCCCTGCGTTTACCGCCTTGGGACGCCGACGTCAGTAAATTGTCTGGTGGTGAGCGCCGCCGCGTTGCTCTGTGTCGTTTATTACTTGAAAAGCCTGATATGTTGCTGCTCGATGAGCCAACCAACCACTTGGACGCAGAATCGGTTGCTTGGTTAGAACGCTTCTTACACGATTACGAAGGTACCGTTGTGGCCATTACCCATGACCGTTATTTCTTGGATAACGTCGCAGGTTGGATCCTCGAGCTTGACCGTGGCCAAGGTATTCCATGGGAAGGCAACTACTCCTCTTGGTTAGAGCAAAAAGACGCTCGTTTAAAACAAGAAGAAAAAACCGAAAGTGCCCGCCAGAAATCGATTAAAACCGAATTAGAATGGGTGCGTTCCAATGCTAAAGGTCGTCAATCAAAAAGCAAAGCCCGTATGGCACGTTTTGAAGAGCTCAGCACTGGCGATTACCAAAAGCGTAACGAAACCAACGAACTGTTTATCCCGCCGGGAGAGCGTTTGGGCGAACAGGTTATTGAAGTCAATAATTTGCGTAAAAGCTACGGCGAGCGCTTATTGATCGACGATTTAACCTTTGCTATGCCAAAAGGCGCTATCGTCGGGATAGTCGGACCCAACGGCGCGGGTAAATCAACTCTGTTCAGAATGTTAAGTGGCGAAGAACAAGCAGATTCCGGCGACGTCATAGTCGGTAAAACTGTGAAACTTGCCAGTGTCGACCAGTTCCGCGACCACATGGATGGCAACAATACTGTTTATAAAGAAATTTCTGATGATTCAGACATCATTCGTATCGGTAACTTCGAGTTAAATAGCCGCGCCTATTGCAGCCGTTTTAACTTCAAAGGAAACGACCAACAAAAATTCATCAAAGATTTATCTGGCGGTGAACGTAACCGCGTACATTTAGCCAAATTACTCAAGGCTGGCGGCAATGTGCTGTTACTCGATGAACCGACCAATGACTTAGATGTGGAAACGTTACGGGCGCTCGAAAATGCATTATTAGAGTTCCCCGGTTGCGCCATGGTTATTTCCCATGATCGTTGGTTCTTAGACCGAATTGCCACCCATATCATGGATTACCGTGACGAAGGAAAAATTAATTTCTTCGCGGGTAACTACTCTGAGTACACCACTTGGCTTAAAGAAACCCAAGGCAAAGATGTCGTTGAACCTCATCGCTTGAAGTACAAAAAAATCAGTAAATAGTCTAGGCTAAAGTCGATATTAACGACCTTTTTAGTCAACCTGATGTAAGAGTCGCTGAGGATAACCCGATGCGGCTTTTTTATTTATCCCTCTAGCTTGAAATAACTGTAAAACCGTGCAAAATCGCCAAAAGATCAAGAAGGGTACGTACACCCTCTACTAACGGATGATGACCATGTATTTTCGCGTTCAAGTACGCAAGTTTTGTCGGTCCTTAAGCGGCTATTTTTGGGCATCATGCACATTTGTCCTGGCTACCCTTTTTGCTATGTTAGTGAGCAATGTATTCGCCCCAGGCGAAGCCTTGTGGTTATTTTTACCCGCCGTATTGATTGTCTCTGCATACAAAAGCAAAACGGCCGCCATATTGTTTGCCGTTAGTGCCTTGTGTGTAGTCAGCTATATTTATCGTCATCAGATCCCCTATGCTTTTCTGTCCGCATTTTCGTTACAGGGAGTGTGGTTTTTATGCCTGAGCACTACATTAAGTGTTTTGCTTACGCACCGCTCTCGCCAACTGAAACAGGCGGCATTTAGCGAGAACCCTAAGCTGCTCAGTACAGACAGTAACGGCAAAATCATCACTGATGTACTTGAGCGTTTTGCCGTATTTATGGGGGTTATCACCCCTGACGGTATTTTGCGCGAGGCCAATAAAACCGCATTGTTGTCTGCATCCTTAAAAGAAAGTGACGTGATAGGTTTACCCTTCGAACAAACGTATTGGTGGGCCCATGACGAGAACGTGCAGCAACTTATTCGCCGCGCCATCAATAAAGCCAAACACGGTGTCCCCTCACGCTTTGATACCATGGCCCGTGTTACCGATGGCGAGCTTATCGATATAGATTTTATGCTGCATCCTATTTTTGATGAGCATGGCAGTGTCATGCAACTTATCCCGTCGGGCATCGACATTACTAACCGCAAACGCACAGAGCGCAACTCAGCTATGCTCACTCAGGTCAGCGCAGATCTGCTCAGCGCCAGTAATTTAGAGAGAATTAAAACGATAATTACCGATAATCTGGTTCGTCATCTAAATTTAAGCGCCTGTATGTTTTGCGAAGCTCACACTATTTCAGAACGTCTGACTATCACGCATCATTGGCAAAATACACCGCAACATAATGTATTTAGCGATGCCGATGAAATCCCTTTTGAAGTTGCTATGTGCCAAAAAGAAAACCTCCCCTTAGTGGTAAACGATGTCACTAAAGATCCCCAGTACGCAACCGCTGATTATCAGCAAAGAGCCATAGGCGCCATGATTTGCGTGCCCATCAGTTTAGGTAAGAAAAATTATTTTGTGCTGAGCGTATATCGCGATACACCTTATAACTGGCGAGAAGACGAAATAGAACTGGTGATTGAATTCACCCGGCGTTTTTGGTTAAGAACAGAACACTTAAGGGTGTTAGATACATTGCGCGCCAGCAAAGCCACCTTAGATTTGACGTTAGAAGCAGCTCAGGTGGGCGATTGGGATCTCGATTTAACTAACGACACATCAAAGCGCTCGTTACACCATGATCGCTGTTTTGGTTACAATGAAGCGATCCCCGAAGATCAATGGGCCATCAAGGATTTTATGCAACATGTTCATCCTGAAGATCGCCAAGAAGTCGAAAACAAATTCGCCCGTGCAATTGAGCAACTCATTGATTTTCGCTGTGAATGCCGAGTAATTTGGCCCGACGAAAGCATACACTGGATAGCCATTCACGGCAGTTTATATAAGCCCCATGAAGGCAAACCTAATCGTATGTTAGGCATAGTGGCCGATATTAGTGAGCGCAAACGCACCGAAGCCTTACAAGTTGCACAGACCAATGCACTAGCACTTATGGCCCAAGAAGCGCCATTAAATGTTGTATTAACCACATTGCTGATATCCTTAGAGGAACATTCTAAAAACGGCATGATAGGTACGATCATGTTGGTAGATGAGCATACTCATACACTACGACTTGTAGCAGGACCAAGTCTTCCAGCTTTGTATATTGAACAAATAGACGGCTTAAGTATTGATGCACAAATGGGCGCCTGTGGTACATCGGCGGCGACTAAGCAAGCGGTATTTGTGCCCGACATCGCTTCAGATCCCTCATGGACTAAATACCGCGAGATAGCGCTTTCGCACAATTTACGCGCTTGTTGGTCATTGCCCATCATCTCAGGAAAAGATGTACTGGGTGTGTTTGCTATGTATTACCCAGCGCCTCAGTTACTAGACCAAGTTGATTTCGAAGGTCTCGACATCATCATGCGCACCGCAGAGCTCGTAATAAAACGCCGCCAAGATGAGCAGGCCATGCGTCTCAGTGAAGAACGCTTTCGCGCAGTAGCCGACAACATACCGCAGATGGCATGGATGGCAAACGCCCAAGGTGAAATTGAGTGGTTTAATCAGCGACTCCTGTCATATACAGGTACCACCATGGAGCAAAACCTGCAGGGTGGCTGGAAAGCTCACCATCACCCAGATTATGAACAAGCCGTATTGGCTAAGTTTGCTCGATGTCTAGAACAAGGCATCAACTGGGAAGACACTTTTCCACTTAAAGACCGCGACGGAAATTACCGCTGGTTTTTGTCACGTATGAACGCAATCCATGACCAAGATGGCAAGTTAGTACGCTTCTTCGGCACAAATACCGACGTCACCGAACAGCGCAAAATGGCAGAAAAACTGACCAAACTGACCAACAAGCTGTCGGTAGCAGATAAACGCAAAGACGAGTTTCTGGCCACCTTGGCCCATGAGCTGCGTAACCCACTTGCTCCTTTACTTAATTCGATGGAGCTGATCCGCAACGATCAAACTGAGCCAGACAAGATTCAAGCAGCTGTGGTTACTATGGAGCGCCAAGTGGTTCAAATGGTTCGCTTAATTGATGACTTGCTGGATATTAGCCGCATCACCAAAGACAAACTCTCCCTAAAGCGCGAATCGATAGAGCTTGGGAAGATAATTGAGCATGCAGTTGAAATGGCCAGCCCATATGTCAACCGTTTAGGGCATACGCTACAAGTGGTCTTACCCCAAAATATTATCCATTTACAAGCCGATCCCGCTCGTTTAGCCCAAGTATTAGGCAACCTGCTCAATAATGCGTGTAAATACACGCCCAAGAAAGGGCACATTACCCTGAGCGTGGTACAAGAAAACAAACAGGTAAAAATCTGCGTCAAAGATAACGGCTTGGGGATCAGCGCAGATATGAGCACACGGGTATTTGAACTATTTACCCAAGTGGAGCATCATCTAGAGCAATCCGAAGGCGGCCTCGGCATAGGGCTTTCGTTGGTAAAGCGCTTAGTTGAAATGCATGGTGGTCATGTTGAGTGCCGTAGTAACGGTTTAGGTTGTGGCAGTGAATTTATCGTTTATTTGCCCTGTGAAGCAACCAATACTACGCGTAGTATCCCCACAAAAAGCCTGAAAAAATCGACCATTAATAGAGCCCTTAATGTGCTCATAGTGGACGACAACCAAGACAGCGCCGACAGCATGCAAATGTTACTCGACATGCATGAGCACAACACTCGCGTGGTATATGACGGAGAACAAGCCCTAATAGCCGCCGATGAATACAGACCCGACGTAATATTGCTCGATATCGGTTTGCCCATACTCGATGGTTACCAAGTGTGTGAAGCCATTCGAAAACTGGATTGGGGTAAAGATATCACCATCATCGCGCTGACAGGCTGGGGACAAGAGGAAGACAGACGTAAATCGAGCGAAGCAGGCTTTAACCACCATATGGTTAAACCTATCACCTTGAGTGCTTTACTTGAATTATTAGCCGAAGTGTCCCCTCAATCAAACTAGATTAAGGGGATGTTTAGTCCAAGATTGAACGAGACTAACTGAGCATGACCAACAAACTCGGTGGCAGCGCTTTAAAGTCAAAAGCCATCGCCACGCTCAAAGCTGTAATGGTTAAAATAGAAAAGCCAAATATTTGTCTCGCCCACACCACCAGCTCAATATTCTTACGATAGCCCCTGAGCGCCATAAATAACCACCATAAACTCGTCACGCAAGCCAAACTCATAAAAGTTAATCCTGTATAACCACTCAATGGTAGTAGTGCACTGACAATAGCAAACACCGCTATATACAATACAATATGCAACTTGGTTTTCGCGATCCCTTGGGCCACCGGTAACACTGGAATGTTGGCCTTGGCGTAGTCATCAAAGCGAAATATAGCGATGGCATAAGAATGCGGCATTTGCCACAAACTGAACATCAACAAAAGAATGCCTGCACCAGCATCAAACTGGCCGCTGGCGGCGCAATACCCCACAACCGGGGGCACCGCACCTGACAAGCTGCCTACTAATGTGCCGTAAACCGAATGACGCTTCATGTATAAACTATATACCCCAACGTACACCACATAACCAAGCACAGCAAAACCCACTGCTATGTTATTGGTGTAGTGAATGAGCAAGCCAAATCCCAACGCTCCTAGGGCTAAACCAAACTGCAACGCATGGGAAATAGTGACATCACCGGTGACGGTAGCCCGCTTACAGGTGCGCTGCATTTTGCCGTCTATGTCTTTATCGATACAGTTATTAATCACACAGCCAGAGGCCACCACGAGCGATAAGCCTAACACTGTCATCATCATCAAAAGCCCATCGATCTCCCCCCGGGAGGCAAGCAAAAAACCACCCGCTACGGAAATCAAATTGCCCATAATGATGCCTGGCTTCGTAATATTTAGATAACGTTTGATTGTCATGGTGGCCTCCCTTTACATCATCATTGCGTTGGCGCTATAGATAATCCAAATGGATAATCCAACGACCATGACAATAATCAGTGCGGTAAACAAAAACGCAAAGGTATCCATACGTCCACGGACCGAAAAATCGAGATGCAAAAAGTACTTCAAATGCACCACGATTTGTACAACGGCCAGCGCTATTACACTGTAAAAGGTGGTGGCTTTGCTAAAGTTACCGGTCATCACGATCCAAAATGGGATCGCGGTCAACACCACAGATAATACAAAGCCAATTAAATACGATTTTACGCTGCCGTGAGCAGCGCCTTCTGCTGAATGACTCATCACATTGCCCCTAATAAATAAACAACAGTGAATACACAGACCCACACGATATCCAAGAAATGCCAGAATAAGCTCAGGCAGCCCAAGCGGGTAACGGTTTGTGTGCCTAAGCCGCGTTTTAATACCTCAAACACCATGACTAGCATCCAAATTAAACCCGCGGTAACGTGCAAACCATGCATGCCGACTAAGGCAAAAAACGAGCTTAAAAAGGCACTGCGATCGGGACCGTTTCCTTCTACGATTAAATGATGAAATTCATACACTTCCATGGAAATAAACACGCACCCCAACGCCATAGTGACCAACAACCACAACAGGGTACCTGCGCGGTTTTGATTGTGGGCACACAACAGCGCGAAGCCATAAGTGATACTACTGACTAACAAAGCCGCAGTTTCAATCGCCACGAAATTAAGGTCGAATATATCTTTACCTGATACGCCGCCATCGGTGTTCATGAACAACACCGCGTAGGTGGCAAAAACGGAAGCAAACAAGATGCAGTCCGTCATCAAGTACAGCCAAAAGCCGAATAAGGTATTACCCGAGGTATCATGATGTTCACCATGTCCCCCGTCATGATGCTCGGTATCTAAACCGTGCTCAGGGACAAATTTTAGGGTTTCTGGTACCGCGCTCATACGAGTTCCTCCTTCACCGTTGCGACATTCGCAAGGTGAGCCTGTTCAATTTCGGCAATTTCCTGGGGCTCAACATAATAATCCACATAGCTGGCGTAACAGCGGGCAATTAAGGCCACTACCATACCCACTGAGCCAACTATCGCTAACCACCAAATATGCCAAATTAAGGCAAAACCCACTATGCCCAGCGCGCCGGCTATTTGCATGCCTGCCGCTGTATTTCGAGGCATATGAATAGGTAAGTACTCATCTGGCGCTTGATACTCTATGCCTTTATCTTTCATATCGGTAAATGCATCTATGTCGTGCACCTTAGGTAAGGTGGCAAAATTATAAAACTGCGGTGGTGATGCCGTTGACCATTCAAGGGTATGGCCGTTCCACGGATCGCCATCTAAGTCAGGGTTTTGCTCACGATCACGAATGCTCACGTACAACTGGACGAATTGCAGAATGATGCCAACAAAAATGATCACCGCGCCTAACGCTGCTATATACAACCAAATGTTCCAATCTGGGTTGTTCGTGTGATTAAGGCGACGGGTCATACCTAAAAAGCCCAATACGTAAAGCGGCATAAAGGCCACATAGAAACCAACCTGCCAGCACCAGAACGAATATTTACCTAAGCGCTCGTTCAGATGAAAGCCCGTTGCTTTAGGGAACCAAAACGCGAAACCGGCCATGTAGCCAAATACTGCGCCACCTATGATGGTGTTATGGAAATGCGCCACAAGAAACAAACTATTGTGTAGTACGTAATCTGCCCCAGGTACTGCCAGTAATACCCCTGTCATACCTCCTATGCTGAAGGTCACCATAAAACCTAAGGTCCACAAAACAGGCACTGTGATACGCAAACGTCCGCGATACATAGTAAATAGCCAATTGAATAATTTGACTCCTGTGGGTATGGCAATAATCATAGTCATCACGCCAAAGAAAGCGTTCACATCAGCACTTGAGCCCATGGTGAAGAAGTGATGTAACCACACCACAAAACCAAGGATAGAGATCGCACCGCTGGCCCACACCATTGAGGTGTAACCAAACAAACGTTTGCCGGTGAAAGTCGAAATTACTTCTGAGAAAATACCAAAAGCCGGTAAGACTAAAATGTAAACTTCAGGATGACCCCAAGCCCAGAAAAGGTTGATATACATCATGGCGTTACCGCCGCCGTCGTTGGTAAAAAAGTGGAAATCCAAATAACGGTCTAAGGTCAATAAACCCAGTACGGCGGTTAGAATTGGAAAAGAGGCCACAATCAAGATATTTGCCCAGGTACATGTCCAGGTGAAGATCGGCATTTGCATTAACTTCATACCCGGCGCACGCATTTTGAACACAGTGACAAGAAAGTTAACCCCTGTGAGCAAAGTTCCTATGCCGGATATCTGCAAGGCCCAAATATAATAATCGACCCCTACCCCAGGGCTAAACGACATCTCCGATAATGGCGGGTATGCCAACCAACCGGTTTTCGCAAATTCCCCTAAACCTAAAGAGATATTAATCAATACGGCACCTGAGGCTGTAAGCCAAAAGCTCAGGTTATTCATAAAGGGGAATGCCACATCACGGGCGCCAATTTGCAAAGGCAACACTATGTTCATCAAACCAATCATAAAAGGCATGGCCATGAAGATGATCATGATGATGCCGTGGGCGGTAAATATTTGGTCGTAGTGTTCTGGGGGCAAGTACCCCTCAGAGCCATTGGTGGCGATCGCGAGTTGTGCACGCATCATAATGGCATCAGAGAAGCCACGAATAAGCATAACGAGCGCCAAAATGATGTACATCATACCAAGGCGTTTGTGATCCACCGAGGTGAGCCAGTTATTCCACAGCACACCCCATTTTTCATATTTTGTGATAAGGCCAACAACAGCCAAGCCGATGACACCAATCACGGCCAGCGTTACCATAATAATGGGTTCGTGGTACGGAATGGCGTCAAGGGTAAGATTTCCTAATAGCGACATAATTAGTCCTCCGCCTGCATGTGCATTTGAGCTGAATGCTCAGATTGTTCGTGATGATCCATGGTGCCCATAAACTGCATCACAACATGGTTGAATAGTTCACTTTCCACTGACCCGAAGTAGTCCACCGGGTTGTTTTCGCTAGGCAGAGCCAATTGCGCATAACGCTCATCAGTAAGGATTGCAGGACTATGCTTAACGGCAAGCACCCATTCATCGAATGCTTGTTCGCTCGGCTTAGCGATCGCGTTAAATTTCATACCGGTGAAACCAGCACCACTGTAATTGGCAGAAATGCCGTCGAATTGCCCTGCTTCATTGGCAATCAAGTTGACACGCGTTGTCATACCCGCCATGGAGTATATTTGACTACCCAATTGCGGAATGAAGAATGAGTTCATAGTGGTATCAGACGTGATCTTAAATTCCACGGGTACATCTTTCGGGAAAACCACTTCATTTACCGTGGCAATACCTTGCTCGGGGTATATGAATAGCCATTTCCAATTCAGCGAGACCACTTGAATGGTGATAGGTTTATGGTCGTGCTCTAACGCTTTGTACGGGTCAAGCTTTTGCGTGGAATACCAAGTGAGGGTGCCCAAAATGGCAATAATAACAATCGGAATTAACCACACCACCACTTCAATCTTGGTGGAATGCGCCCATTTAGGATCATAAATCTCTTGCTCACGTCCCTCACGGTAACGCCAAGCAAAATATAACGTCATTCCAATAACCGGAATAACTACCAGCAGCATCAAGACCGTTGCCACCACAATTAAATACTTTTCATCGATGCCTACCTGACCTTTTGGATCAAGCACACCACCTTCACAGCCCGACAATAGCAATAGACTTGCCGTCAAAGCCGAATAACCTAACTTACGGATTAACAAAGGAATTCCCCTACCCACATTATTTATAGCACTGCCTTTAGTGAATCAGGCAGAATCAAACTCCGGCCATGCCGGACTTAACGCGTGAGCGGGCTCAAGATAAAATAAGTGTAAAAATATCTGCAATGGATCTGTATCAGGCGTGATGCGCAAAACTCAGCACATGATTGACACAAAATAGAAGCAACAGCTTATTTAACGATTTGAGCCGCTAAGAAAATAAGGGAGGAGCGCGTGATCCATGGGCAGACGGCACTTGGCTGATAACTGCGGGAACAATAAATAGGGGTTTGGGTTTGGCCGCCAGGTTACGCAACACATAATCAGGCACTAGATTTAATAGCCACAGATAATGTTGTGCAAAATAACCACTAAGGACCATTACCCATAAAAATAGCGCGGTACTGAGTAAATCAAAAGACGAGAAGTCTAAGGCTAAGCCGACAAACTCCGCACCTTCGTAGAAACCGCCAAGAAAAACGGTAAACGATCCGAACAGCCCAATAACACCAGTCACAAAGCACACCTTCGCTAAAAGCGAATGACGTGATAGCTTCATCAACGCTCTACTGCGTCGCTTGAAACTGTGTGAATGGGGGGCTTGTTGATTCAACGTTTAATCCAAGGGGCTTAACACACGTTAAAACACGCCATATTGATCTGCGACATGCTTCACTCATTTTTTGATGCGCGGATACTAGCAAATACAATTCCACGGCACAAAGCACAACCAGCGATAAATTGTAAATATTCGTTATTAAAATCATGCATTTACAAAAATTAAACAATTAAAGATCGTATAAATAACAATCGACATCTGGCGATGAGAATCATTCTTATGAGCAATATGACTGAGCACATTGTGAATCTTGATTTACATATCGATAATTATCAGTTTACTATGCTTAACTAACGGCAAGGTTAAGGCTACAAATACACACAATAAAACGCCTTAATTGCCCTATCGGCAGACCCAAAACACGCAAGGAAAATAAGATGAAAACAGCGCTTATGACATTGGTAGTATCAATAGCATCACTTCATACCATGACAGCACGAGCAAATGACGTTCCCCAGCAGCAACTCGCAAACGTCAAAGATAAAGTCATCGCTTGGCGCCGTGACATTCATCAGCATCCCGAGCTCGGTAACCGAGAAACTCGCACCGCAGAAATGGCCGCATCACATCTTGAGCAATTAGGCATACAGGTCGAGCGTAATATTGCGTACACAGGAGTTGTCGGCATATTAACCGGCGATTTACCCGGCCCCACGGTCATGTTACGTGCCGATATGGACGCCCTACCTGTTACTGAAAAAGGTGATTTACCCTTTAAATCAACCCTAACGACCCATTACCGAGGAGTCGATGTGGGTATTATGCATGCCTGTGGTCACGATACACACGTGGCGATGTTGATGGGAGCGGCAGAAGTATTAGCCGGTATGAAAAAGCAGTTACGCGGTAAAGTGATGTTCGTTTTTCAACCCGCGGAAGAAGGGGCGCCAGAAGGTGAAGAAGGCGGCGCAGAACTGATGCTAAAACAGGGTATATTCAAAAAACACAAACCTGAGGTAGCATTTGGTCTACATATTACATCTGGTCTGAACACAGGGTATCTTGGTTATCGTAGTGGCCCGTTTATGGCCAGCGCAGACCGATTTGAAATTACTATTCACGGCGAGCAAACGCATGGCTCAACGCCTTGGAATGGAGTAGATCCTATTTCGGCAGCGGCCCAAGTTGTAACCGGCATTAACCACATTATAAGCCGTCAAATCGACATCACCAAAGAGCCCGCCATTATATCATTTGGCAAAATATCCGGCGGTGTGCGTAATAATATCATTCCCGAGGAAGTCGAAATGGTGGGCACCATACGTAACTTCGATATGGACAATCGACAACGCATTTTTGATAAAATTAAACATACCGCTACTCACATTGCAGCTTCGTCTGGCGCAACGGCAGAGGTCGACATTATTGAAGGATATCCAGTGACGATCAACAATCCCGCCTTGACGGCGCAAATGTTGCCAAGTTTACACAAGCTGGCTGGTGAGGATAAGGTTGTAGTAACCCCGAAAATAACCGGTGCCGAGGACTTCTCGTTCTACGCACTCGAGATCCCAAGCTTGTTTGTATTTTTAGGGGCTACGCCCCAAGACCAAGATGCCAGCAAAGCCGCCAGTAACCACTCCCCCTATTTTTTTGCCGACGAAGACGCACTTCATTTAGGCACAGCTGCGCTAACTCAGTTGACGTTAGATTATATGGCACAAGCTAATTAGTTGACCGTGAAGCAATATAAGAATCATCTCGCAACATTTCTGAGCGAAGCTAGTGGTATTCTTATATTGCTGTTTTTTATCAAAAACGGCATGATCCTGTCGCTAATTTACGGTGTGATGTTGTGATAATGACCAGTGATATAAGAGAATGATTTAGGAATGCCAACACAAAGTGTTATCCCTGCCAAACAACAACGCAGTCAAGACACCCAGCGGAATCTAATGAACGCGGTACATCATTGCCTACAAAGTAAATTTTTTGAGCATATCAGTATCAAAGAATTGTGTGAGCATGCCAATGTGTCTGTGGGGACCTTTTATCGGCGCTTTAAGAATAAAGACACATTATTACCACTTCTATATCAGGATTTCGGCCGAGATCTAATCGCTTGGATTGACGCCCTAGAACAAAATCAGTACGCCTCTTTATCACATGCGGTTAGCGGTGTTACTCAACAATGCCATGATTTCTTTGCCGCCAATCGTAGCTTATTTCGTACCATACATCTTAACTCCCGCCTGCATTCAGACCTGGTGGTAGGCGAAGCGCTGGTCGACAGACGAGAAGTGTACACCCGTATTGCCAATATTTTACTCAGATTCAGTGCCAATATCACAGCGGCAGATAAAACCGCAGCGGTTAATTTGGTCATATTCACCTTGATCAGTACCTTACTGGATAAAGTACTTTATCCACAAATTACCCCGGCCATCGCGTGCGAATTAGATTCACAGGCGTTATGCGATGAATTGCCAAAAATGTTAATGCTTTATTTATGTAACAAGCAAAATACCTAAACGTGTATGGACTGGATGGATGTGAAGTTTTTAGCATCAATCAACAGCATACTGAAATTTATCCAAATAGAGATTGATCAAAAATCATTCATAAAACGGTAGCAGTATCATGAAACTCACTAGAATAATGGCCTTACTCGGGCCAGGTATCGTTTGGGCCGCCACTAGCATTGGCGTATCACATATCGTTCAAGCCACCCGTGCGGGCGCCGATTTCGGTTTCGCCTTACTGGGCTTCATATTATTGGCCCATGTGGTGAAATACCCTTTTTTCCTGTTTGGTCCTAAATACGCAGGCTTAACCGGAAAAAGCTTACTTGATGGTTATCGTTCAGTCGGCAAGTGGGCGTTTTATTTATTTCTGGCCTTAACCTTCCTCACCATGTTTTTTGTCCAATCTGGTGTGACAATCGTCACCGCAGCACTGGCGATGAACCTGTTTGGTGATGTGCTATCCCTTTCCCAGTGGGCAGCGTTGGTATTGGGTATTGTATGCGCCGTACTTTTGATTGGGCATTACAAAGTACTCAATACCATGCTTAAATGGATGATGTTAATTCTGGTTGTTTGTAGCGTAATCGCTTGGTTTGCTGCGATCGGACGCTTGGGCTTTACCCCATCAGTGGATGCCCCTACGATTAGCTTAGGTGCCGCGGCCAGCATTGCGTTTATCGTTGCGCTTATCGGCTGGATGCCCACAGCCATTGAAGTATCAGTGTGGCATTCCCTGTGGATTTTATCTCGAGGCGCCAAGCCCGGTGCCGAAAACGCCAAGAATGCCACCACCGACTTTAATATCGGTTATGGGGTTAGCTTATTATTGGCTATCATCTTTTTATGGTTAGGTGCCTTATTGATGTTTGGCCAAGGCGATGGTTTCGCTGATTCTGCCGCCGCATTTGCCGGTCAATTGGTCAGTATATATAGTACGGCTTTGGGAGATTGGAGCTGGTTGTTAATGGCCATAGTGACCTTTGTGGCACTATTTTCAACCACCTTTGCTGTTGCTGATGGTTTCCCGCAAGTGTGGAAGCGAGCCTATGAATTAAACCGTGATAAAGCAACAAATACAAACTTGGCACCTACCCAGACATCCCCCGCTGCCCCTAAAAGCCGGGGCGGCGGCATCGTTTATTTGCTGTCGTTAGCCATTTTAGCCATAGGTAGCTGGTGGATCATTACCGATTTTAGCGCCGACATTAAAGCCTTGTTGGATTTTGTTACCACGGTTTCGTTTGTTAGCGCGCCCATATATGCCTGGTTAAATTATAAGGTGATGATGGGCGCTGACGTTAGCCCAGAGCACAAACCTCAAGGTGCGTTTCGTATCTATACCCTGACCTGCCTAACAATCTTAACCCTATTTAGTGTGTTTTTTGTATGCTGGAAAACGCTAGGATAAAACCACCCGGTTTTCAGCACGAACACCTACCCCCAGTTCAATCATACCGTCATCCCTGATGACGGTATCAATCTAATATAATGAGGACGTGTTATGAACATTACCGGTCGTTGCCACTGCGGCGAACTAGAATTTAGTGCAGTTGTCGATCCTGAAAAAGCCATGATATGCCATTGTGCCGATTGCCAAGTATTGTCTGCCAGTGCTTTTCGCACAGTCGTTGTCACCGAACTTGATGGGTTAACGTTTACCAAAGGCAAACCTAAGGAATACGTCAAGATCGCGCAAAGTGGCAACCATCGCGCTCAAGGATTTTGTGAGCATTGTGGCACTGGCATTTATGCCTCTGCCGTGGGCGACGAGCCTAAGATCTATAATCTGCGCATAGGGGCAATCGAGCAGCGCCACGCACTCCCCCCCAAACGACAAATTTGGTCTAGCGCCGCACTTAAATGGTTGCCCAGCATAAAAGACTTGCCCAGTTTCGATAAAGGCCCTATTTAACGTCCTCTACGATAATCCCTTTATTACCAGATGAACTGTAAATATTACAGTCCATCTGGTAATTGTTACCTTGAATAAAACCTTCCAACTGAACTTGTAAATCCACCTAATCGTCCCTAGCTAGTATACTGTAGGCGCTGAAAAGCTTGCATTCATGCTGGCTTACTCTTTGCGTATATCGAAAGCATTAACTATTTTTGAATAGTCAGTGTGAGTACTCTGTCAGGTACGTTTCATACCCCTAACAAGGGTAAAAACGGCTTAACAAGCACTTCTCATTTGACCTATTCGCATTCACTAGTAGGGAGAGCATCATGCTTGCAGGTTTACGAGACATTCAACGATTTACCATAGCAGCAACAGACGGCGATATCGGTATCATCAAAGACTTTTTGTTTGATGACCGAGCTTGGACGGTTCGATACATGTATGTCGATACGCACAAATGGCTGCCCCTAGGGGAGAAAGTGCTTATTTCTCCCATATCCTTGAGAGAAATTGACACAGAGGATGAAAAAATCCACGTTGCTTTAAGCAAGCAACAAGTTAAAGACAGCCCTTCCATCGATGAAGAAAAAACCGTATCTCGGGAATACGAGGAGATATTGTTTTCCTATCTAGGTTACGGTTACTACTGGACTGGGCCTGGGGCTTGGGGCGAATATGCCCACCCCACGGCATTGGTTAATCAACAGGCTCTCGAACAAGCAAACAGCAATCTACAGGAACATGAAAAGAGCCACGCAAATCATTTGCGCTCTATTGATGAGTTGCAAGGTTACGATGTTATCGCTGGTGGCGAAACCGTTGGGCATATTCATGATTTAATTTTGGATACCGAAAACTGGGAAGTGCCCATGCTGGTCATCGACACGCACAATTGGTTGCCAGGTGGTAAGAAGCTACTGTTAGCGCCTAAACATATCAACGACATTAACTGGCTAGAGCAACGGGTACACTGTACCTTACCCGCTGAAGATATCGAACATTGCCCTGAGTGCGATCATGACTTGTTAAACGATCTTGACTATAAACTTAAGGTCAAACGTACGTTGCAAAGTTTACCAAAAATCTAGACGGAACTTCATTAAACAGGCAATAAAGAGCGACGTTCAGCACGCTCTTTATTGCACATTCACCATCAGCTACGTAACACATTTTGCGTAAAAGCCTGACAGCCGGAGAACATCATGCAGCAAGCCTCCCCTTATCTAAAAAGCCTGACCTTAGATGGCGAAAAATTTTCCTATTACGCCCTCGATAGCCTAGCTAACACACACGACATTAAGCGTTTACCTTTTGCCGCTAAAATTTTACTCGAAAATTTATTACGTCACAGCCAAGAAAGCTTTGTGCAAGACGAGGACATACAAAAACTCGCCAATTGGGATATCAATGACAGCGATTCCACTGAGATCGCGTTTGTCCCCTCTCGAGTGGTATTGCAAGATTTTACCGGCGTACCCGCCGTCGTAGACTTAGCTGCCATGCGCGATGCCATGGTCGACTTAGGTGGAGATCCACAAAAAATCAACCCGCTAAAACCAGTAGAACTGGTGATTGATCACTCTGTTATGGTGGATTATTTCGCCCAAAGCGACGCCTTTGATAAAAATACTGCCAAAGAAGTTGAGCGCAACAAAGAACGTTATCAATTTCTGCGCTGGGGCCAAAAAGCGTTCAATAATTTCAAAGTGGTTCCTCCGGGTAAAGGCATAGTGCATCAGGTCAACCTGGAATACTTAGCCCGAGTTACGTTTATAGAAGAACAGGAAGACCAGACACTGCTCTACCCCGATACGTTAGTCGGCACAGATTCCCATACCACCATGATCAACGGCCTAGGTGTTTTAGGTTGGGGCGTGGGTGGCATTGAAGCTGAAGCCGCTATGCTCGGCCAACCTGTCACCATGCTTATCCCTGAGGTCGTCGGCATGGAGATCACAGGAGCATTGCCTCCTGGCACCACTGCAACCGATTTAGTGCTAACGATTACCCAGAAACTGCGTGAGTTTGGTGTAGTGGGTAAGTTTGTGGAATTTTACGGCGAAGGGATCAAACAGTTAACCATCGCCGATCGAGCAACCATCGCCAACATGGCTCCTGAATACGGGGCAACCTGTGGCATATTTCCACTCGATGAACAAACCGAAACCTACTTGCGCTTAACGGGCCGCGAAGAGCGCAACATAAAACTGATTAAAGCTTATGCCCAAGCGCAAGGCATGTGGGGCTCTGAAGCCCAGAACAGTGCTATTTATCACGCTAATCTGCACATCGACTTAGCTGAAGTGGTGACGTCCATCGCTGGGCCCAAACGTCCCCAAGACAGGATCCCTCTAACCGAGGCGGCAAGCCAGTTCAGCGCTTGGTTATCTGAGCAAGAGAAGCTCATTCTCAGCACTGATGATCCCGAAAAAGGACGTTTTGAATCAGAAGGTGGCCACCAAGCTGAAAAAAGCGAAAATTCCGCTCAGGTTGAATACAACGGACAACGTTTTAGCTTAAACGACGGTGCAGTGGTGATTGCTGCCATTACCAGTTGTACGAATACCTCCAACCCCTCTGTATTAATAGCGGCGGGCTTACTGGCCAAAAAAGCCAGTGAACTGGGATTGTCTGTTAAACCTTGGGTCAAAACCAGCTTTGCACCGGGCTCACAAGTTGTCACCGAATATCTAAACAAAGCGAACCTCACCCATGAACTGGAAAACTTAGGATTTCACCTAGTGGGTTATGGCTGCACTACCTGTATCGGTAATTCAGGCCCGCTACCAGAACCTATCAGCGCTGCGATCCGTAAAGAAAAACTGAATGTCACGTCGGTTCTTTCCGGTAATCGTAACTTTGAAGGGCGTATTCATTCCGATGTAAAAGCAAATTATCTGGCATCGCCGCCGTTGGTTATTGCCTATGCTCTAGCAGGCAACATGCAGATTGATTTACTTAAAGAACCCCTTGGCACCAGTCATGAAGGCAAGCCAATTTACCTGCGTGATATTTGGCCCACCAATGACGAAATTCAAACCTTGGTTACTGAGGTGGTGAACAGTGAGATGTTCTCGGAACGCTATAGCCATATTTTTGAGGGGGATGAGACCTGGAACAATTTAGATGTCGTCGATAGCGAACAGTATAATTGGCCTGAATCTACCTACGTGAAAAAACCAACCTTCTTTGACGGCATTCAACAACAACCTGAGGCCATTAGCGCCATTGAAAACGCCCGCTGTTTATTGAAACTTGGCGACAGTGTTACCACGGATCATATATCTCCTGCGGGCAGCATAGCGCCCGATGGCCCAGCAGCGCAATATCTGCAAGCCCATGGCGTAGATGAGCACGACTTTAACTCGTTTGGTTCTCGTCGGGGTAACCACGAAATTATGATGCGCGGCACATTTGCCAACGTTAGATTAAAAAATCAGTTAGCACCCGGTACCGAAGGCGGCTGGACACGCTTTCAACCATCAAAAGAACAGATGTCTGTTTTTGACGCCGCCATGCAGTATCAAGAACAAGGTACCCCCACTGTCGTGATCGCCGGTAAAGAGTACGGCACAGGAAGTTCCAGAGATTGGGCCGCAAAAGGTCCACTGTTACTCGGCGTAAAAGCCGTGATTGCCGAAAGTTACGAGCGGATCCATCGGTCAAATTTGATTGGCATGGGAATTCTGCCGTTGCAATTTAATCCAGGTGACAGTGCCGCCAGCTTAAAACTCGATGGTACCGAGCAATATTCTATCAGTGCCGTTGATAGCGGGCAGAAGGAGGTGACTGTATCGGTCAAAGGCGAGCAAAATGAGTTTAGCTTTGTTGCAAAAATTCGCATTGATACACCCAATGAGTTTAGTTATTTCAGCGACGGCGGCATACTTCAGTACGTGCTGCGTAGTTTAAATAAAGACGTATGATCCCCTAGATACTGAACAAAAGTAACTAATCAGCCGACCCCATTTCTAGGGTCGGCTTTTTTGTATTTAACGCTTCACCACCAGCCAGCCCATTTTTTAACCAAGTAAAATATCGTCATTGATCCAGTATAAGTTTCAGTTTGCACTATTTCGCTGTCCCCCTACCAAACATAAGCATTTGATTAAATAGATTTTTTTATATTATCCATCAAAAAATAATATTGGCATGAGAATCGCTTAATAATACTTATGCAAAGACTCACTATATTCACCAAGATAAGTGAATTCTTAAAATTAAAGGATAAAACCATGAAAACTAAATTGATAAGCACATTAAAGACATTGATAAACTCAGCAGCTTTGGTGGCTATTCTGGTACTGGGCCTAACTTCATGCGCGACTATCGACGGTGCAGGACAGGATATTGAAAGCGCAGGCGAAGCCGTTCAAGACGCAGCCAACGAATAATGTGCCCCACCATAAAAGTTAGCTAACAATGTCGTTCAGCTGCGTTTGAAAGAATAAAGCTCGGTATTCTGTCTGAAAATAGAGACAGCGATTGACAATGGTAACGTTAAATAGAGTATGTATATGGCTAAAGCATTAAATTCAGCCAACTGCTTTGATACCCATTTACGTCAGGTCAGGTGCAGCAATTTCGGAGAATGCATGTGGTGTTAACCAAGCTTCGATATCTAGTCCTGAGAGATATCTAGTACTAAGAATTGCTCACTAAAATAAATACCAACCAATAAAATATGGTTTCAGGTTAGCTAAATTAAACGATAACGTGTTAATACTGACAGCCTGATGTCACGTGTTTTTTTTATAGCGTAACACTAGAATGACTGCGCAGATAAATACCTGCATCTTCTACCGACAAGGGTTTACTGAAATAATGCCCCTGTATAATATCGCAGCCCATATCCCTTAGTATATCCACCTGAAACTGATGTTCCACACCTTCTGCCACCAGACTCAGACCTAAACTTTTCCCTAAGGTGATGATGGCACGCACAATCCCTTCATCGCGTTTAATCGGTAAATCATCAGAATATGGTATATCAAGCTTATTCTGCGGCGTCAGATCATCAATAAATATACCGTCGATTTTTAAGGTATTAATGGGTAAATTTCGAAGATAACTCATCGAAGAATACCCGGTGCCAAAATCATCAATAGCGACATTTACCCCTAGCTTGCGTAAAGCATTAAGTACATTCACCGCCAATTCAGTTGACGCAATAAAGGTATTTTCAGTAATTTCGATTTCTAAATGCTGCGCGGCTAATCCTGAACTTTTTAAAGCGTCTTCGATGAGTTCAAGGCAATGTGCGCCTATCAAAAATGATGCTGGCAAATTAACCGCGACCGGCACTATATTAATCCCGCTTTGTTGCCAAAGCGCATTTTGCTGACACGCCTGATTTAATACCCATACACTGATAGATTCAATTAACCCTATGTCTTCAGCGATGGGTAAAAAGACCGAAGGATGAACCGACTCCTGTCCATTGTCCCAACGAATGAGCGCTTCTAAACCACTTACGGTCTCGCCCTGAATATTCACTTTTGGTTGGTATACCAGCTCAAATTTTTGCTGTGCTACGGCTTCACGCAATTGCGTTTCAAGTGACAAACGCCAAATTGATTCACTGAGCATATCTTGATCAAAGAATTGAAATTGGCCGGGACCGCGTTCTTTAGCTTTATACATACTGGTATCAGCATGCTTGAGCAAGCTAGATGCATCATCACCATCCAGAGGGAAACAAGCAATACCGATACTGGTCGAAATATGTAATTGATGCCCGGCTACCGTAAGCGGCAGGCTCAGGGTGGCGATAATGTCTTTTGCCAACGCATTGATCGTGCTGACACTTTGCGCATCTTCGACCAAAATAACGAATTCATCGCCGCCCCATCGCCCGACCACTTCGTTGGAATTCAGTTTTTGTTGCAGTTTTTTAGCGACCTCGATTAGTAGCTTATCCCCCATGAAATGTCCCAAACTGTCGTTGATCACTTTGAAACGATCAAGGTCGAGAAACATTAATGCTAAATGGCTACCACTGTGTTTCGATCTCTCAATTGCATTCGCAATATTTTCAGTCAGTAGATGACGATTAGGCAGCTGGGTTAAGGCGTCAAAATTTGCTCTATGGTAAAGCTGCTCAGTACGTAGTTGCACCAAACTTTCTAGATGTCCACTGTGTTCACTGAGTTTAAATTGATGCTCTTCGATGGTATCTAACATGGAATTAACGCCATTGACCAAACGCCCAATTTCATCTTCTCGGCGGTTAAATATACGCTGGTGATAACGTCCTTCTTTGGCAACGTAATCCACCAGATTAATTAAACGTTTCACTGGGAACTGCAAGCGCCTCTGCATACGCCAGTTTAAAAAATAAGCCAATACCGAACCAAGTATAAAAACCCAAAATACCAATTGTGCGTAATGGCGCTGTTGTGCTTGTAACGACAGGGTATCTGCCGACAGAACTATATAGCCAAGCACGTCCTGTTCGAAGGTAATTTCTTGCATTAAATACAAGTTATCGGCACGAAAGAAATAACCGGGCTCAATCGTATCTGGAGCAATATCTATGTCCCCTTCATCTCGGTTGTAGCCGGCGAAAACGTTTTTACGGGGATCTAAGATCTGGGCATAACGTACAGCCTGTATCTTTGCCAATGAAGCCAAAATCGCTTGCCCTGCTCTCTCATCATTAAATAATAAGGCAGAGCGACTGACCGCAGAAAGTAAGGATGCATTGCTGTCCATGGTTTTCACTAAATTGTCGCGGTAATCGTCCACAAAAGCGGAATAAATTAACAACGCAGCAATCGCTAATATCAATAAATTAGTGCTGATAATCGCGATCAGTTGCTTTTGAAAAAACGAAGCTTGTTTGATCTTAGAAAAAATCACTTTCCTGCAATCCTTGCCAATTTAAGCAACTCAGAACTTGCTTTCACTTGTACGTTAGCCAACTGTGCTAAGTCGAATTCGAAACGCACCTTATTAGCCTGACTGTAAAAGCGAATAGCACTATTACTTTGCTGCACATCTAATGATTCAAGCACAATAACCGCTCGCGTAATCTGAGGTAAAAATGGCTCCACTGGCGTTTGAAGATAAGCCATATGGCAGTGCGTGGCATTGTTAACATGGCTGAGGGCTATTTTGCGCTCTGCGTTACTCTGGTTATACTTGACCACGAGTGCTTGCATAAACGCAAAAAACGAAGGGTCGCTGTTAACACATAAACGAAAAGCTGTTTCACGGTCGTTGATTTTTCCTTCAGGCCAGGTCAAATACTTAGTGAAGTTGAGTAAGTATGCCGCTTTCAGCTTGCGCTCTTTAGGCAATTCTTGTGCTGATAAAGACAGCGGCGCAAGCAGCAAAAAAAACAGAAACGTTCGTTTAAAACAATAAATAATACGTACCCAAGACACATTATAACCTTACATCAGACGCGAAAGTGTCAAACCTGTTCGATAATTCTCTTTCGGTTGCGGGCCATTTAAGTGCTGATAAATAGGTTTAGAGAATTCAGCGCTAATGGCATAAAACTCGCTAAATTGCCAACGTATCCCCAGCTCTGCGCTAACTTTTTACCTCCATATAGATGCGGGTTAGTGATACTTGCTGGATAAACAAATGCACCGTCGACAATAATTTCATCATCTTGACCATGGATCGCGCTACGGTATTGATACGCCATGCCTAAATAAGGTTTTAAGGTAGGCGTCATCTGAAAATTATAGTTACCTGAAATGCTATAACTGTTACCAAGGCGATAATCCCGATCATTCTTACCTGTGCGTACCATGGCTGACATGCTCAAACTAAAATCGTGCTTGCCAAGGCTCTGATAGCTAAACTCAAGGGGAAAATCATAGGTACCTGAACCTAACTGCATTGTGTAAGGTAATTGCTGATCACCCGCGGCCCGAGGCGTATCACCGGTTTCGTCAATAGAGCCCGTGGGCAAGCTAGTGCCAATGGTAAACCACCAAACATCTTCAGTGGTCGCAACCAGACGATGACTGACTGAAATAACCCCATCCCCAGTGCCATCTGTGTCGATAGTGAAATTCTCATAACCAGGGACAATACTGATATGATCGGTACTTTGGCTAATATATGGCAATGAAACATGCACACGCCAATCATCATTCACGCTATAACCAACCGATAAAACGTGCACTTGCTGATCGATAACCGTTGGCAGTATGGGGAAGTTTTGCTGCGTTCGCTGTTCACCTTGGCCTTGCCATAAAACTTGTGAATCTGCACGCTTCGCATCACCGTCTAAATAGCCTCGAAACTGGGCTGACTTAACGTTATAGGCAAGACTCCAACGACTATCAGCTTTGTTAATAGCCGACTTATCCGCAATGCTCGTTTCGAACAATTCGTGCAAGCTTAATTCTGCGAACTCTGAGGGTGTGCTCTGGGCAAAAGTGGGCAGAACAACAGCACAACTGATCAGCACAGTGATAAACGGAAATGAAAATATTTTTTGCATGATAGAAAACCATTAATTAATAAAGAATGCAGATAGCGCGTTGGCAACGAATTCAGGATGAATGCCTGCTATACGTATATTACCCAAACGCTATCGTTCGCTTTTTGCGCCTTATTATGACGCGAGGTTAGAGTACCTCTAATGCCTCACTGAGACGTGATACACCGATAATTTCAATACCGTTAATTTTCTGCTTCGGCACATTGGCCTTAGGTACAATGGCACGTTTAAAACCATGTTTAGCGGCTTCACTAATGCGTTCTGATCCGTTGGGCACCGGGCGTATTTCCCCTGCTAACCCTACTTCCCCAAACGCAATCAATTCAGCATCCAATATCTTATTACGAAAACTCGACACAATCGAAAGCAGTAACGCTAAATCGGCACTTGTCTCTGTCACTTTGACACCACCAACCACATTAGCAAATACATCCTGATCGTTCATTTGCACATCACCATGTCGATGCAGTACAGCTAACAGCATGGCCATGCGGTTTTGCTCAAGTCCCACGGCCACTCGCCTAGGGTTAGCTGTTTGGGAGTAATCCACCAGCGCTTGGATCTCCACCAGCAACGGCCGAGTGCCCTCCCATACCACCATGACAATGCTGCCGGGCGATTGTTCTTCATCTCGGCTTAGAAAAATCGCCGATGGATTGCTCACTTCTTTTAGGCCGCGTTCAGTCATCCCAAACACACCAAGCTCATTCACCGCACCGAAACGATTTTTCTGACTGCGTAGTGTACGATAACGACTATCGCTTTCGCCTTCCAGCATCATGGAACAGTCGATACAATGCTCTAAAACCTTAGGGCCAGCTAAACTACCATCTTTGGTCACATGGCCTACTAGAAACATAGCAATATGATGTTGTTTAGCAAAGCGCGTTAAGTAGGCTGCACTTTCGCGCACCTGTGAAACGCTACCGGGAGCCGATTGTACATCGGATACGTGCATAACCTGAATCGAGTCAATGACCATGATTTGAGGTTTAAGCGCCAGCGCTAGCTCACAAATGGTTTCTACGCTGGTTTCGGCCAGCATATTGAGTTTTTCATTAGGCAAATTTAGGCGCTGAGCTCGCATGGCAACTTGTTGTAAAGACTCTTCTCCAGTCACATACAGAGCACTTCGCTGTGAGGCAAGGTTACACATAACTTGCAACAAAAGCGTACTTTTACCCGCTCCCGGAGAGCCGCCAATCAAGATAGCGCTGCCAGGCACGATCCCGCCGCCGAGCACTCTATCTAACTCACTAAAATTTGACGTAAAACGGGGTAACGCAGACACATCTATGTTGTTTAAGGTCTCAATTTTTGCCCCAGTTTGTCCAGCATAGCCACGCAAATTACGCTCTTTTGGGCTACCCCCGGGGCTGACGACAAATTCTGTAATGGTATTCCATGCATTACAATCATTACATTGTCCTTGCCAGCGCGGATATTCTGCGCCACAGTCACTGCAAACATAGGCGGTTTTACGTTTGGCCATGTTACTCCACAATCAGATGTTAATTGAATTTTGCTGGGCGCTCATACTAGCTTCGTGCCAGCCCAGCCTTAAAAAATGCAACATATAGTAGGATAAGCGCGCACATATTGCATTATGAAAACCGCGTAACGTGCCGATAAGTAATTATCGAGTTCGTCCTCAACACTAAAATAAAGTACGCATTCACTATGAATCAAGATCTTGAGCAATATCATGACATTATCGAACAGCTAAAACCCATGATCAATGAGCCTGAATTTAATCAAATTTTGGCTCAGGTTGCAGGCTCAGTGCCCAAACAAAAACGCTTTCTACTCAAAATGGAACTAAAGCGGCTCGCCAGACCCTGCACTCGACTAATTGATTTACGGGGGCATGTGGATGGCAAATGCACGTTATATGAATACGAGAGCCAAACACATTACTTAGATGACATCGCCATTGACGTATTTGAACGTCAAGTACGCTCATTCGGTGAGTATACCGTTGGCGTGTATGAAGCGGTATCGAACACTGAAAATAACTATCGGGTCATGCACAAACGCCAACAACAAGCGTCTGTTCAGCCTGCCCGAAACGCCCATCCTACCGTGCCCCTCAGTAACGATTACACGGCGCCTATCATGCCATTTGGTGAATTCGCCCAACGCAGTGAAGAACGCATGAATTACGCCATGAGTGTTGAATTGTTCACTGAGAACAACAAAAGCATGCTCGCCACCTCTGTGGATGTTTCCCTGAGTGGTTTGAAGCTTAAAATAAGCAAAGAATATAGATTTAAAATTGGCGAACGCTTAGCTGTCCAGTTTCGAGGTTTAGAACATGAATACATGTTGGATAATCGCCAGGGAGTGCAATACATCATCGAGGCAGTTGACCGCAATCCTGAGGACCAACGTCTGCATTTAAAACGGCTATTTGATGTGCTTATGCCGAGTTTTGATAAGTTTCTAGAAAGCTTTATTCACGGTAACAAACGCCGCTATAAAGTGAATTTAGACAATACCTTTGATGCAATACATAAAAAAACCTATGAGCAGTACTACATACCTAACTTTATTTCGATACCGGTTTATATTGAATCCATTGATGGTAATTATGCCCCGCGCTACGCCTTGGCAAACGACTGTAACCGGCAAGATATTTTTTATTGGAACAACGAAATCAGAGACTTGAAATTGGGTTACCTGTTCAGTGACACTCGTATCAAGCAATGCCTTTCATGTTCCAAAGGAAAACAGGAAAGCTACTTGTATGCGTTTAATCATATCAAAAATGACAAGGTGTACTTTTATTCAGCCTCTGATGAAGAACTCGTCGCCAATCCCAGCCTAAAAGACGTATTTTTAGCATACGGCTCACGAAAAGCCAGTTGGCGTGTCTATAAGCTGCAAGTGCAAGAAATGGAACCCAAGCAAAGTCATCGTCCGCTTTCTATCGCCGACAGTATTAGTGAATCAGTAAAACGACAAAACCAGCCACCCACACCGCGCTTGATGTCGAGATTACGCCATTTAACCCATATTGCTCTACTGACAAACGTAACGGACACCTTCAACACCCAATGTTTTCAAAAACTACCGCTAAATAGGACCCAGTTGCCCCAATTAAAGCTGTTTGGTCATCCGCGCAATCGTCCCCCGGAAACCATTCAGGTGTTTCGTTTTAAATATGCCAATCAACGGCGGGAAACGCGTTTTATACTGCGCACTAAAGTGCAGTTAAGGCTTGAGGATGTGGTACTTGAAGGCCATACGGAAGACATCTCGACCAATGGCATCAAACTCGAGTTAAATTCATTTTTTCATCAACAGGCTGATACGAAAGTACATGTGAGTTTCCCCCAGTTACAAAATGTAACTCGTAAATACGACCTCAGCGATTTAGCGTATACGGTACGTCAAATATCGGCCGAACGTAGTATCTTGCATTTAAAAGTATTAAACGATGAGCAACTCGGTACCACCAAAGCCTTTTTTGAAGAACTGATCAAAAACAATCGATCTAAGCTCAAGGCCTATCGAGATGAAGAAGATATTCCCGGCATTGGTGAGGCACTGCGCAACATTTACGCTAACAATGTACCTAATGTGGCATTTTTCATTCGAAAAGAGGGCGCGAAATATGTGCCAGATGCCACTGCCACTTGGTCCAGTCAAAACCGTCTGACGACGTTACTCAGTTTCCAAGCGCCAAGTGGAACGTTCAATTTGCAGCCGTTATTCGAGGGAATTAATGGCCCGATGGACTTTATTCAAAAAACCCTAAGCCATATTAAGCCTCACCAACGTCCACATATGAGCGAATTATTTGTAGCATTCGATCCGAATAAGAGCAACCCATCAGAGGCAATAAAAAGCTGTTTTATTGAACAACTTGCTAGCCAAGAGCAACGACAGCAGTTTATAACCCAAGCCTTAGAACAAGGGCAGTTTATTGCGTTGAAAGTATTTTTAGCCCGCACCGGCCGACCCGATATTGATCACCTTCAATCTGAAATTAATTATGTGGGTGTGTATGCCGTACACAAAGCAAAACAGCTCGAAGAAAAGCTATGGAATGTACACGGTGTTGGGGATTTAGTAGATATTACCGACCTCGTCATGAACCGTTATCAATTTAGCACCCATGCCATTAGGGACAACTTAGAAAAACAACAACATCATCCACAAAAAAGTATCGAAATAGAACAATTGCTTAACACTGAGTAATACCGTCAACAGCAAATCTCATAAGGTCATGCGGAATATAAACATGTCTTTATGGGGTGTCATTCACGGTATCCCTTTTTGCTCCAGTGGTCGAGTAAATTTATGATTTGCTACCTTGCTGCTCGCGTCGATGCCGCTAACACCCACAGTAAGGTATCTAACCCACCGCTACGAATAGAAATATCCGCTTGAGCACGTACGACAGGTTTTGCATGAAAAGCCACGCCCAGAGCCGCTGCATTCATCATCACCAAATCATTTGCTCCGTCCCCCATCGCAATTGTTTGGCTATCAGCAATATCAAATTCATTGGCTAATTCAAGCAATGTAGCCGCTTTGACCTGAGCATCAACAATATCGCCTTTCACCTGCCCGGTTAATTTGCCATCAACTATTTCTAGACCATTTGCAACTGCTGCGTCCAGCTCTAATCGATCGGCTAAATAGTCCGCAAAATAACTAAATCCGCCAGAGGCAATAGCCAATTTCCATTGATGTTGTTTCAAGAAATGCACTAAATTAAAAATTCCCGGCATTAGCGGCAAAGCCCGGCGCACTTGTTGCAAAATGTCTTCATTGGCGCCTTTTAGGCATCCCACTCGATTACGCAAACTTTCGGCAAAATCAAGTTTACCTTGCATGGCTTGCTCGGTGACTTTCGATACCTCATCCCCCGCACCGGCAAGCTTGGCTATTTCATCAATACATTCAATGCTAATCACCGTGCTGTCCATGTCCATTAACAGTAATCCCGGCTCGTCTAACCTAGGTGCGCTGGCGAATAAACATATCTCAACCGCATGTTTATTGGCGATACGTTCCAATAACGGGCGCAGATCTTCCTGACTCAAGCGTTCAACACGTAATACAACGCCCAGACCTGATAACGGCACATCGCGTAATACCTGGTAACACAGCACATTAAGTTTGTCAGAAAATGCCCTAGAGACGGCAAACACTTTTGCTAAGCTAAGTCCCTCTGCGAAAATAACCAAACTACTGTGCTCAACGTCAAGATTAAAGCCCTTCAGGCTCAGTTTGCTTGCAGTGAAGTGGTCATGGGCAACGCCACTGACAATACGATCATTTATAAAATGAAATTGACTAAACGTAGGATCTGCAATCAAGCGTTCGAGGAAAAGGCTCGAAGCAAGTTGTTTAGGGTGCGGGCTAAATTCAAACACGTGGTTAACCTTAATAATGAATAGGGCTGAATATTATCAAAGCCCAAGGTAAAATCCACTAGCATAAACAATCTAACTTATTGAATACATCGATGATGCATTCGTGCCTATCAAACCGCTGAACGAAATTTTTTTTGCGATACTCCCCCGGACGATTACCATAGTAGTCTGAATTGAATAACCATGACCGAAAGCCTCACTATGTCACAGCCGCCCTCAATAAATGTGTGCCCACTCGGGATTATTCGTACGCCTTATCAGCAAAAATTCGCCATCCCAAGACAACCCAACTTAGTCGATGCCGCCCGTGGGGAAATAATATTTGATAAAGGCTTTGATGATCCAAATATGCTTCGCGGAATTGAACAATTCAGTCATTTATGGCTATTGTTTCACTTTCACCAAACCATAGACCAAGGTTGGTCCCCTATGGTCCGCCCTCCACGTTTAGGCGGCAACAAAAAGCAAGGTGTACTCGCGACCCGCAGTACCTTTAGGCCTAATGGCATTGGCATGTCGGTGGTAAAATATGATGCCGTTGAGCGCAAACATGGGCGCTTGAGTTTGTTCGTCACAGGCGTCGATTTACTCGATGAAACACCGATAATTGACATTAAACCTTATGTGCCATGGGCTGACAGCATTCCACAAGCCAGTGGTGGCTTCGCTGCCGAGCCCCCTGCCATCATGCAGGTAT
This sequence comes from Paraglaciecola polaris LMG 21857, assembly GCF_000315055.1. Taxonomy (GTDB): domain Bacteria; phylum Pseudomonadota; class Gammaproteobacteria; order Enterobacterales; family Alteromonadaceae; genus Paraglaciecola; species Paraglaciecola polaris. The sequence continues at coordinate 73,968 of NZ_BAER01000138.1, forward strand.
ATTTTACCGCCCAAAGCATGCCGCAATTGACCCATTGGCAAGGTCATTATCCTCAATTAAGAACGCTAATCGAGCAAGTGCTAGCCCAAGATCCGCGACCAGCTTACAAGGCCAAGCAAGAAAGCGAGCACGAGTATGGTATGAGCTTATTTGATTTGAATATACGCTGGCGCGTCGACAACCATGCCAATTACGTGACCAACATTACCCACAACAAAGAGCACAAAGATTGTTAAGATTTCCCATTTAGGGACTTTAGCCTAGCCGGTGTCGCTGTTAGAATAGCCGCCGATTTATAACCCAAACACAATTGAGAAACCCACGCCAATGCGCACAAGCCAATATTTACTATCAACCCAGAAAGAAACGCCTGCAGATGCAGAAGTGATCAGCCATCAGCTTATGTTACGTGCGGGCTTGGTTCGCAAGCTTGCTTCCGGACTGTACACTTGGTTACCAACCGGCTTGCGTGTATTGAACAAAGTCGCCCAGATTGTGCGTGAAGAAATGGACAGTGCTGGTTCATTGGAAATATTAATGCCTGTCGTACAACCTGCTGATTTATGGCAAGAATCTGGTCGTTGGGATGAATATGGCCCTGAGCTTCTGCGCATAAAAGACCGCCACAACAGAGACTTTGTTTTGGGGCCGACTCATGAAGAAGTCGTTACCGCTTTGGTTAAAAATGAAGTCAGCAGTTACAAACAGCTGCCACTGAATGTTTATCAAATTCAAACCAAATTCCGTGACGAAGTACGCCCCCGTTTCGGCGTAATGCGTGGCCGTGAGTTCACCATGAAAGATGCTTACTCCTTCCATTTAAGCGATGAGTGCTTGAATAAAACCTATGATGACATGTTTGCTGCTTATTGCCGTGTGTTCGAGCGGATCAATTTAGAATTTCGCCCAGTTATTGCCGATAACGGTTCGATTGGGGGCAATGCGTCCCATGAATTTCATGTATTGGCTGACTCAGGGGAAGACGATATTGCCTTTAGTAATGCATCAGATTACGCCGCAAACATCGAAAAAGCAGAAGCCTTGGCACCACAATCAGCACGCCCAGCGCCCGGTGCTGAATTGACGAAAGTAGACACACCGAATGCAAAAACGATTGAACAAGTTAGTGCGCTATTAAACGTGCCTGCTGCGCAATCGGTGAAAACCCTCATTGTACTTGGCGAAGCGGATGACAAAGGTCAACAAGGTCTAGTGGCCCTTGTTTTACGTGGCGATCATCAGTTAAATGAATTAAAAGCCGAGAAAATCGAAGGGGTATGTTCTCCCCTGACTATGGCCAGCGAAGAGCAAATAGAGCAAAGCTTGCATTGCGCTGTGGGCTCGATTGGCCCAGTTGGTTTATCTCTGCCTGTTATCGCCGACCGCAGTGCTGCGGTCCTCGCTGACTTTGTCTGTGGCGCCAATGAAAACAACGTACATTATACTGGTGCTAACTGGGAACGTGACGCCAAAAGTTTCCACGTTGCCGATATCCGTAACGTGCAGGCTGGCGATCCGTCACCCGATGGCAAAGGCACACTGGAAATCAAACGTGGTATCGAAGTGGGTCACATATTCCAATTAGGTACTAAATACTCACACGCCTTGAACTGTGGCGTGTTAGATGAAAACGGTAAACACCAAGTGCTTAACATGGGCTGTTATGGCATTGGGGTCTCGCGTATTGTGGCAGCGGCCATTGAGCAAAACCACGATAAGTACGGTATTATTTGGCCAGATGCAATCGCACCATTTAAAATAGCCATTGTTCCCATGAACATGCACAAATCTCATCGTATACAACAAGTGGCTGAAGAGCTCTACGCTCAACTGAAAGCTGCAGGTATTGAGGTATTGTTCGACGACCGTAAAGAGCGACCAGGTGTTATGTTCAATGACATGGAATTGGTAGGCGTGCCCCATACTATCGTTATCGGCGAACGTAATCTTGACGAGCAGAAAGTCGAATACAAAAACCGTCGTAGCGGGGAGAAACAATTAATTGATGTCTCTCAAATGGTAGAATTTGCTACCTCATTGTAATCAAGCAAACTCAATAGTGGCTGGATTTTACCAGCCGCTATTCCCAAAAGCGCATATATAGCGCTTTTTATTGCCCAAGATATACCTGAGTATAAGATTAGAGCTTATTGAACAAGCCGTTTAGTGCTAACCTTTAGCCCAATATACATCCCACTTCAGCTTTCTTAATTGCCGTGCATAGTGATAATCGCTAACAGGCAAATGGCTAGCGAGCGATAATTGAGTATGTCGATGCAATTAACCTTTTATGGCGTACGTGGCTCAGTGCCAACACCAGGCGCCGATTACATTCGTTACGGCGGTAACACTGCGTGTGTCCATATTGAGTTAGACGACGGCAGCGATATTATCATCGATGCTGGCACTGGCATTCGTGAATTGGGCCAAAAACTCATTGCCAAAGATGGCGATATTCACCTGTTACTGACGCATAATCATTGGGATCACATTCAGGGTTTTCCTTTTTTTGCACCAATTTATCAGCCCCAGCGAAATATTTTCATCACCCCAGGACAAACCACCCTAGCGGAACACGATAATATTTTAAAACAAATGAGTGGCAGCTATTTTCCTGTCCCCTTCAGCGCATTGCAATCTAATATAACCCTCATACCTCAGCCTGACGATAAGCTGCAATGGCAGATTGGCCAAGCCTGTATTCAACGACAAAAAATAAACCACCCCGGTGGTGGCAGCGCTTACAGCGTTTCAGCAGATGGCAGTAAAGTGGTGTACATTACCGACAATGAGCTGTATCCCCCGTATAAAAAGAATACTGATTTTCTTAACTGGGTGGAGTTTGCTAGAGACGCAGATTTGGTTATTCACGATGCACAATATATGTTGGCTGATATGCCAGGCAAATCGGGTTGGGGACACTCAGTTGCCGAAGAAGCCGTAAAGCTATCAATGGCTTGCCGTGCGAAACGTTTAGCGTTATACAGTCATGATCACATGCGCACCGATGACAATGTTGCCGCAGTAGAAGCCCAATGCCAAGAATTGGTCGGCATAGCAGAAGCAGATCTAACACTATTCGCCGCGGCGGAAGGTATGAGCATCGCTCTATAAGCCCAATAGTAGGACCCAAATACACCATGCATGCCCGTAATCACTATGCGTTGCTTTTATCCGGCGGTGGCGCCAGAGCCGCTTATCAGTTGGGTGTACTAAAATCCATTAGTACTTTTTTACCTCGAAACCAGGGTATACCTTTTCCCATTGTATGCGGTAGTTCAGCTGGGGCGATTAATGCCACAGGACTCGCCTGCTATGCTTCTTGTTATCATTTAGGCATACGTAAACTGGAACACGTATGGAAAAACTTCACCACTCGTCAAGTATATCGTAGTGGTATTCGTGACGTGTATTCACATTTAGCAAAAAGTTACTTTCGCAGTTTTCAGTCGACGCTAAATCAAAAACAAGCAAGCAGTTTGTTGAACAATGAACCGCTGCGACGACTCATTCGCAGCCGTTTGGACTTCAAGCGGATTGATAACAATGTTGCCAATGGATATTTACGCGCTATTAGCATCAGCGCGTCAAGCTATAGCACCCATGATTCCATTAGTTACTTCCAAGGTCATCATGATATTCAGCCTTGGCATAGACAGCAGCGCAGAGGCATAAAAACCGCACTGCACAGTGAGCATCTAATGGCCTCATCTGCGATCCCGCTGGTTTTCCCTCCAGTGAAACTTGACGGTGAATTTTTGGGTGACGGATCGGTGCATCAGCTTTCCCCTTTGAGTCCAGCGATACACCTTGGCGCGCAAAAAATAATGGTCATAGGTGTTGAACAACCCGAACGTGCACCGCGTTTTACCGACGTCGCTCATTATCCAGGCAGTTTAGAAATTGCGGGGCATTTATTGGATACGATCTTCGCAGACACCCTGCGCTCTGATTTAGAACGTATGCAACGTATCAATCAAACACTTGAACAACTGACACCCCAGCAGCGTTTGCAAAGTCCTCTGAAAACAATCGATTGCTTAGTGATAAATCCCAGCATTACCTTTAACGATATGGCTGCACGCCATTTTCATCAAATGCCTTCTGGGATAAAGTCGTTGCTGCGCTTGATGGGCTTACACAATAAAGCAGATTCATCATTGCTGAGCTACCTCATTTTCGAGCAAGAATATTGTAAAGAGTTGATAGAACTCGGTTTTAATGACGGCCTTGCCCGAGCGGAAGAGATCCGCAGTTTTTTGACTATCTAACCACTTATGGTAGTTAGCTAAGATGAATGGCCTATAATTTAGGCCAGTTAAAGGATTTCCACTTGTTTGCCACAGCCATAATCGGTTAGTTGGGCAAGACTTTTGTCAATGTTCAACCAACCTTCCTTGCGCATTTCTCGCAGGTTTTCCGCGAGTGCAGACACGAGAGACTGATGTTTACGATGCACAAAATGGTATCCGTAACGTACTAACGAAGGTTCAAGTTTAAAGAAATACTTGTCGCCATTGGCCTGACAAATTATCTGCTTTCCTTCAAGGGTGGTCGCTAAAATCCCTTGTACTAGGCCTTGATCAAGCAGTTTTCCTAAGCCTTTGGCCGATGACACATATTCGCAACTCAATAAGAATTGCACACAAATTTCTGCCGCTCTTTCAAACCCGGATAACATTGCCACCTTGTCATTTTTACGTATCCCACATGTATTTTGCTGTACACAGAAAAATCCCGTATTTCCCACGCCTATGGGCTCATCGATACGAATGAGGTTTGCATAACGCTGACCCACAGACACAAAACGGTAAGCTTCAGCGTCTAGCTCGCCATTATTAACCGTGGTCAACCCACGTTTAGACGGCAGATATATTAGTGTGGGCTTGATATCAAGGCTTGCGTACAGACGATTGAAGAGACGAATGGTGCTTTTTTGCGGTGCTTTGCCAGCCGCTTCTGTGACGTCTATCGTGAAGACTGCGGCATCTGGTCGCGGGTTGGACTTTACTTGAGTAGACACAAGCAGCGCCAATAAAAGTAAGATAGTGGTCAATGTCATGGATTTTTTCTTATTTATTGTCAGATTACTCTAGCACGCAAAATCAGATTTATCAGTACATCGCTTTCGCTCTTTAGCCTAGACACTGCCGCCAAAAGAGGAACGTATCCGCTCCCCTGACTAAACGGTTAATCCTTTTCTGCTTCACCACGTAGCTTTAACTGCAATCCTTTTAAGAAGTTACGTAGAAACTGATCCTGACACTCACGGTAATGACGGTTACCTGGCTTACGGAACAAGGCGCTTAACTCATGCTTAGAAAGGCGAAAGTCACTCTTATCCATGATGGCAAGAATATCTTCTGCTTGTAAATTAAGGGCAATTTTCAGCTTCATTAGGATAATGTTATTGGTTAACACACGTTCAACCGGTGCTGGCGCACCTTCACGTTTGCCACGTTTTAGATTAATTAAGCCGTTTAAGAATAAGGCAAATTGTAAATCAGTGATGCGCACAAATTCTGGTTCTTCCTCTTTGCGTAACCAACTATGTAACTGGGTAGTCGTCGCCGGATATTCCGCTTGGGCGAACACCTCGAGCATTTGCTTATCGTTGAAATCAAAAATATAGCGAATACGACGCATCACATCGTTATTAATCATGGTAATTCCTATCAGTGTCCTGCGCCCAATGGGATCATTGGGAAATTCAATGACGCTATCATACCCATGTTGCCCCCAAAGCACGATGAAAAACCGCGCTTGGGCGACAATCAATTAGGCAATGGGTAAATAAATATCAATTATGCTGTTTTCTTCTGTCACATCAGGAAAGTCCTGAACGCGCTCTATAAACAAAGGTGCATTACGCAGTACCACATTCGCTTTGCAAAGCCAGTCCCGATACAAATACCCAATGCTGTCGCCTAACTTGCTGTTATTACCGATATGGCGCAAAACCGCACATCGTCCTCCTTCTATCTCTCCTTGTTGCACATCATACTGATTGAATTTAACGGTTGACACGATTGAGGCGCCTACATCAAACCGATAAGTCTCGGGTGCGACAGAGTTCGGGTCGTCGTACAGAATATTAAAGGTTTTGCTTATTTTTGCAGAAGGTCCGTTTTCCCGCCGCCACTGGATAAAACGTGACACAGTATGCAGCACTGTAGTGGGGCAACCTCTATGCGCAAGAAAGGCAATAGCAGTAAAGGGAAAATCCACCAACTTGACCTGCCCATTATGATGCGGCTTCGAATCGTTTACGGATAGTCGGTGTTTAAGATCTAGGTTTAAAAATGTCGTTAACGTGTCTGTAGGCTGCATTGACTCGCCAACCGTCTCGTGTGGTTGTGCTCTTTGTCCAAAATAACGCTTACGATAAGTTAAAGGGGAAAGACCTGACTCACGCTTAAACGCCCGGCTGAAGCTGTGTTGATCGTTAAATCCGCAGCTAAGAGCGATATCTATCATCGACATGTGTTGACGAAAGGCTAATTGCCAACACGCCTTTTTAAGACGTAGAAAAAGTACGTATTTAGCCACTCCAAAACCGGTGTAAAGCGCAAATAAACGCTGAAAATGAAACATCGAAAAACAGGCGACATCGGCCAATTCAAGCATATTTAATGGCTCATCAATATGAGCTTGAATATACCGTTTAACACCCTCTATTCTTGTTAGATGAAGCCGCTGGGTATTCAATTTTTGCTGTTTTTTCATGTCAATATGCCACGGGAAAACCAAGCCCAATAATGGGCGAGGCTAACGATTCAAACTTAACGATTTATGCGTATTGCATTATTTGAATAACGTTTGGATAAGAATTTGGCGAGTATCTGCGGGATCAATGACGGCATCAATCTCTAGCACGCTTGCCACTTCACTTGCTTGACCATTTGCATACTGCTTAGCAACTAATTTCTCGTACAAATCTTGACGCGCGGCCGAGTTCTCTTGGGCTGCGAGCTCTTTGCTAAATCCAAGTTTAACCGCCCCTTCAAGACCCATTCCACCAAACTCCCCCGTAGGCCAAGACAGCATATAGTGTGGTTTCATTGTACTGCCGCCAAGTAGTGCTTGTGCCCCTAACCCATAACACTTACGTAACGTAACTGCCACTAATGGCACGCTTAATTTGGCCCCACCAGTGAAGAGTTTCGACAACCTTCGCACTGCCCCTCGTTGCTCGTGCTCTGGCCCAACCATAAAGCCTGGGGTATCACATAAGCTTAACAGGGGAATGTTAAACCCATTGCACAGTTGCATAAATTCAGCCGCTTTTTCACCTGCATCTACATCTATCGCGCCACCCAGAACTTTACAATCACTGGCTAACACGCCCACAGGTTTCCCTTGTAGGCGTATAAAACCGCTGATGATCGCCCCTCCAAATTGCCGCTGTAGTTCAGTAAAACTGTCGCTATCAGCCAATAACTCAATCGCTTGACGCATGTCGTACACAAATCGGCGATCATCCGGCAGTACGTCACGCAGCAAAGGTTGCATGGCTTGTTTCTCAGCCTGCTCTTTAGCAGAGTATTCGCAATCACCCTGAAAATAGCCTAAACAGCGCTTGGCTAATTCAGTGGCGTGGCATTCATCATCAGCGACAATATCAACAACGCCATTTTTTGCTTGGATAGCAATTGGCCCGATATCCTTAGCATCGACTTTACCTAAGCCTCCCCCCTCAATCATTGCCGGGCCAGCCATACCAATCCACGATTGTTTTGTAGCAATGCGAATATCTGCTGCACCGAATAAGGCGGCGTTACCGGCAAAACAATAGCCATTAGCAACCGCTATACGCGGCACCACTGCGCTAAGTCGCGCCCAACTGGAAAAGGATGCGCACTGCAATCCAGAGTTGACTACGGTGATGTCAGTATCGCCCGGTCGTCCACCGCCTCCCTCGGCATACATGATCACGGGTAATTTTTGCTGTTCGGCAACCGCTAAAATCCGATCTAGTTTTTGATGATGAAAAAAGCCTTGTGTGCCCGCTAACACGCTGTAGTCGTTGATCACTATGGCGGTCTTGTAACGAGTAGACGTAACATCTGAGTCGGGAGCCCCGTTGACCCCCCCAACCCCCGTAATAATGCCATCGGCAGCGGTGGCACTTTTCAATTCTTGATAATCACGTCTTTGACGCTGGGCCGCTACCGCAAATTGTCCATATTCCATGAAACTATTTACATCGCACAGATCGGCCAGATTCTGCCGTGCGCTGCGATATCCTTGCCCTTGTCGTTTGGACAACGCCTTAGTTCTGGCTTCATCTAGCGTCAATTGTTGCCGAGTACGAAAAGCGTATAACGCGCTTTCTACACTGGATAATGACTTTGGATCCGTGAGCGCCACGTCGCTGTGGGATATATGGTCAATTTCAATCAATGCTTGTTCCGTCTCAACCTCGTCGTCAGTGCTCACCAATAATCGACGAATCACGCCGGCTTGTGGCGCAACTATAGGTAAATCCGTGCCCATAATATGCAGCATTAACAAAGGTTGTCCCTGTATAACGGTTTGCCCTTGATGTACCTGAATATCGGACACTATGGCAATGGAACTTGCGGTGATGGTATGGGAATGAGACATAATACTTCTTAGATAAATGTGATGGCTTAAAAATGAGTATTAACGCGTGTGCATATCACGCATTAATGCCCTTCGAGTAGGTAGCGCTCAGCCCGCTCGACACGTCTGGGTTTACCGCTAATGACCAGTACATCTCCGACTTTTAATATCGTATCGACTGGTGGGTTTTCTAATTCTATGTTGTCCCGGCGCAAACCTTTTATCTTAACGCCAGAGCGAACAATATCTAACTCCGTTAATGATTTACCCGCGGCAAAAGCATTCGCAGCAACGACAACCGCGTGCATAAACTCGAGCTTGTCTTGTTTGGCATAACTTAATTCCGTCGTTTCTCCTGGAAAAAAGCCATGCATATTACCGTAATGCCCTTTACGTTCTTTTCGCACGCGTTTCAAAATACGTGACATAGGAATGCCGGATAGATGCAACACCTGAGAAACCAACATTAAACTGCCTTCGAGAATTTCAGGTACCACCTGACTCGCCCCGGCGGCATAAAGCTCACTCATACGGTAATCTTTACGGGTGCGAACCACTATGGGTAGTTCTGGGTACAAACTCGAAATTAAACGGATCACCGCCATAGCTTTATTGTGCTCGTCGAACGTAATTAGAACTAACTTCGCTCTTTCTATGCCAACTGCTTTTAAAATGTCCTTTTGTCTTACGTCGCCAAAGTACACTGGTTGACCGGCGCTTTGACTTTCTTGCACGCGCACCGGATCCGCATCAACCACTAAATACGGAATTGCTTCACTCTTCAATAAACGACTTACGGACTGACCCACTCGACCAAAACCCATAATAATCACATGGTCATGCATCAGTTCATGTTTAGCCGTTACTGCATCGTTTGCTTCGAATTGCGCAGGGGGTGCATTCACTATACGCCGCGCGAAGTCAGAACTTTTTGTCACCAGCCAGGGCGTCATCGCCATGCTCAATATACCAATACTTAAAATCAGTGAACCAACCTGAGTAGACAGTATGTCGTGATCGACCGCTAACGCCGCGAT
>NZ_BAER01000137.1 GCF_000315055.1 Paraglaciecola polaris LMG 21857
CCACCTTCACGGATAGCGAAGCGTAAACCTTCATCCATCGCGATAGGTGCAATCAATTCAACTACGAATTTAAGGTTGTCACCAGGCATTACCATTTCTACGCCTTCAGGAAGCTCTACAGCACCTGTTACGTCAGTTGTACGGAAGTAAAACTGTGGACGGTAACCTTTAAAGAACGGAGTATGACGGCCGCCTTCATCTTTAGACAACACGTATACTTCAGCTTCAAACTTAGTATGTGGGTTAATTGAACCAGGCTTAGCTAGTACTTGACCACGTTCTACGTCTTCACGCTTAGTACCACGTAACAATGCGCCGATGTTCTCGCCTGCACGACCTTCGTCAAGCAATTTGCGGAACATTTCAACACCGGTACATACGCTCTTAGTCGTGTCTTTCATACCAACGATTTCTACTTCATCGCCAGTTTTAACAATACCGCGTTCAACACGACCTGTTACCACTGTACCACGACCTGAAATTGAGAAAACATCTTCAATTGGAAGTAGGAAAGGCTTGTCGATGTCACGCTCTGGCTCTGGGATATAAGAATCAAGGGCTTCTGCAAGCTCGATGATTTTAGCTTCCCACTTCTCGTCGCCTTCAAGGGCTTTAAGTGCTGAACCTTGGATTACTGGCAAGTCGTCGCCAGGGAATTCGTATTCAGAAAGTAATTCACGTACTTCCATTTCTACCAATTCTAATAATTCTTCGTCGTCAACCATGTCACATTTGTTCATGAAAACAACCATGAAAGGTACGCCAACCTGACGGCCTAACAAGATGTGCTCACGTGTTTGTGGCATAGGACCATCAGTCGCTGCTACTACTAAGATTGCGCCATCCATTTGAG
>NZ_BAER01000136.1 GCF_000315055.1 Paraglaciecola polaris LMG 21857
AGAGATGTTCACACATTATGGTCATATCAACGTATGGAGCAATAATAGCCTCAGTTGCCCCCGTTGATGGGCATACTGCACCAAACACATAAGCGTATTCAAATTGCTGTTGTTTAACGGCTCTTGGTCGTGTACCTGTTTCAGCCCATAAGCGAGTTGTGGTGTTTTGCTGACCAAATCTCGCTTCATCCTGAAACCACACATCCACATTATTTAACGAGATATGTCCCGGGATCGCATTGATCGTTTCAGTTTTGAATTTTTTTAAAAGTCTCTTGAGCTTCTTCTGATTGTTTAGGGTGTTTTGAGCGGCTCGTAAGCCAGGAAAAGCCTAACTGGTGGAGAAGGCGGTATATGTTTGTCAGGCTATAGGTGACTCCAAACTCCCGCTCCACATAGGTGATCATAAGGGTGCCTTTTAGCCTTCCTCCATCAGGTTTGATGGCATGAGACAGCACATACGCTTTAAATTGTTCCAACTGCTCAGTAGACAATGCCCGAGGGCGGCCCGAACGGTTTTTCTCTTTTAGCCCATGGAGACCATGTGCATTAAAGCGCTTTACCCACTCGTTTACCATTCTGCGACTGACGTGTAAGTATTGAGCTGTTTGTGTTCGATTGGCTCCATTTTTAATATGAGAAAGCGCCATTAACCTGATACGCATACGGCC
>NZ_BAER01000135.1 GCF_000315055.1 Paraglaciecola polaris LMG 21857
AGGTTAGATTACTAAATGAGTCGCAGGTTAACCCACAAAGGTTTAAAGCAGCAAAAAAGAAACCACTTGTCTTCTGGGAGTAACATGAAAGTTTTAGGTTTATTTACCGGTACCACTCGGCCGATTGGCAGTAAAAACTCGCCTTCAGGTATTGATAAACGGCCCGTGGTAGAAGTTGAAGTCGACTATCTGGGGATCAAAGGGGATATACAAGTAGACAAACGCTACCACGGCGGGCCTGAGAGAGCCTTACATCAATATGCATTGTTAAGCTATGAAACCATCATTAAACGCCACCCGCTCATGCACAGACGGGCTATACCGGGCAGCATTGGTGAAAATATCACGGCGTCATTGATGCACGATAAGAACGTCAATATCGGTGATATTTACAGAATCGGACAAGTTGATGTCCAGGTTAGCTCTCCGCGCATTCCCTGCTGGAAAATAGAAGAAAAGTTAAATCAGCACGGACTCGTAGATTTCATTGCTAAACAACAGATCACCGGCTGGTATTACCGCGTGTTAAAAGAGGGCGTTATCGCTACTGGTGATAACATTACCTTGCTCAGTCGAGTCAACCCAAGTCTCAGTGTTGCCACGTTCGTCAAGCAGCATTTCGATAGCAATACCAGCAAAGACACCTTACAGGGGTTAAGTCAGGCCCAAGGACTTGATCCTGAATGGCAAGACAAACTAAATCGCCGTATGTTGCGCACCCATTAATTTTTGGGCAAAAAAAACACCGCGAAGGCGGTGTTTTTTAGTATTCAATCAGGCTTAAATTAAGCTTCTTGAATAACAATCAATTTGATTGTAGCAGTAACTTCTGAGTGCAACTGTAGATCGATTTCGAACTCACCAGTTTCACGCAAAGTACCGGTAGGCAATTTAACTTCAGATTTAGCAATCTCAACACCAGCGGCAGTAATTGCCAACGCGATGTCACGAGTACCGATAGATCCGAATAATTTGCCTTCGTCGCCAGCAGGAGCTGCGATGGTCACTTCAGCAAGTTCAGCAACTTTTGCTGCACGAGCTTCAGACGCTGCAAGCTGATCAGCAATTTTTGCTTCAAGCTCTGCACGACGTGCTTCAAATTTTTCTACGTTTGCTTTAGTAGCAGGAACGGCTTGTCCTTGTGGGAACAAGAAGTTACGTGCATAGCCTGATTTTACAGTGACATTGTCACCCAAGCCGCCCAGGTTGGCGACTTTGTTTAGTAGAATGATTTCCATCTTTGCTACCTTCTTAATTTCGCCAGGGATTACTTGTGAGAATCAGTATATGGAAGCAATGCTAGGAAGCGCGCGCGCTTGATAGCAGTTGACAACTGACGCTGATATTTAGCGCTAGTTCCAGTGATACGACTAGGTACGATTTTACCACTTTCAGTGACATAGTTTTTCAACATAGCGATGTCTTTATAATCAATCTGGACAACACCTTCAGCTGAGAAACGGCAGAATTTACGACGTCTAAAAAAACGAGCCATTTTTTGTCTCCTTATTCTTGTTCGTCAGAAACAGCTTCAGCTGCTTCAGGTTCTACAGACTTGTCTTCAGAAGACGGTCTTTCATCACGCTTTTCACGACGTTCTTCTTTAGCCATTGGTGACTGTTCAGTTTCAGCATCTTTTGTACGCATAACTAGGTTACGCAAAACAACGTCATTGAAACGGAAAGCAGTCTCTAGCTCTTCAACCGCTTCAGCAGATGCTTCAGCATTGATAAGGACGTAGTGTGCTTTGTGTAGTTTGTCGATCGGGTAAGCCAATTGACGACGGCCCCAATCTTCCATGCGGTGGATTATGCCACCATTCTGGGTAAGAATTCCGGTATAACGCTCGATCATACCTGGAACTTGTTCACTCTGGTCAGGGTGAACCATGAATACGATTTCGTAATGACGCATCATATTGCTCCTCACGGTTGTAGCCTCGACAGCACAGTCAGACTGTATGGAGACAAGGAACTAATTAAGGTGACTGTTTTAAGCGGCGCGAATTGTATATAAACTGGTCGGTAGGCACAAGCACTATTTGTGCTTATACCCACTTAATATCAAGGGCTAGGGCGTTGGTCCCGTTTTAGCCGCTCATCTAGCTAACATTTGGCCGATTTGGTTAATCGTCGATGTCTTGCTTGGTCAACCAATCACTTAGTTTTTGCATATCCTGCACAGCAGCAAAAGTCAGTTCTTCGACCCAATCATGCACATTCTCCCACCACGCAGGGTGGTCGCCTTGTTGTATCTGATTGGCAACTTTTTGTACTCTGGCTAAGCCAACTGAGCCTGCCGCACCTTTGATTTTATGTGCTTGGGAACACACTTCATCTTTCTCATTGGCACTGAGGCTCAGTTGCAGTATTTCCAAATAGACAGGCATGTTTTCTTCAAACACCTTGACGCTGGTGCTGACCATTTCGTGGCCTATGGTGTCCACCAACATTTGCAGTAAATCCAGGTCAAGAATGGCGTCAAGCTCACGATCTGGCTCTTCTTCTTTGGGTTTATGGGCGTCGTAGGGCTGCTCACTGAATAATGAGTTAAACACTTCAATCATGCGGCTCTTCTTAACGGGTTTAGCAATCACATCATCCATACCACTGTCTAAGTATTCTTGACGACGTTTAATCACGTTAGCCGTTAACGCCACTATGCTGGTTTGCTCAACGAGTCCTTCATCGTGCAACGTGGTGGCCACGTCAAAACCTGTCATATCGGGTAACTGAATATCAAGCAGAATCAAATCGTATTGCTTGTCTCGCACCATTTTAATGGCTTCGCCACCCGTCATGGCTACATCTACGTGTTGATCGAGTTTCTCCAATAACGCTTTAGCGACCATGACATTGAGTTCAATATCTTCAACCAACAAGATATTCAAACCACGCACCTGTAATTCTTCTACTTGCATAGGACGCTTACTGATGGGTAACGGCAATTCGACTGTGAAACAAGTACCTTTGCCTATTTCGCTGCTGACTTTGATTTCACCATTCATCAACGACACCATCTGCTGACAAATCGCCAAACCAATACCTGTCCCCGTTGCACTTTGATGTTCAGGCAGGTTAACTTGATAATACATAGCGAATATTTTATCGAGCTCAGTTTGTGGAATACCCACGCCAGTATCGCCAACACGGAATGTCACATGGCTGATACCATCCCCAGACGTACGAGCTTCAACGCTTAAGCTCACCTTACCTTTTTGGGTAAACTTGACGGCATTAAACAGCAAGTTCCACAAAATTTGACGCAAGCGCGTACCGTCAACTTCCACAAAATCAGGCAAGGGCTCTCTTATTTCCGTGTCAAACGCTAGGTTTTTATCAGCTGCAAGCAATTTAATGATACTGCTAAGCTCTTCAGTGAAGTCTTTAATGGATACGGTTTTCAGCGACAACTCAAGTTTATCTCGGCCCATGCGATCAATATCAATGATGTCGTTAAAGATATTCCCTAAGGTAATACCGCTGGCGTAAATAGTGCTCACCCAATTAAATTGCTCTTTGTCTAACTTGGTGTCACGTAGCATGCGGCTTAAGCCCACAATACCGTTTAACGGTGTGCGCAGCTCATGGCTTATCGTCGCAATAAACTTGGTTTTATCTTTGCTGGCTTTCGCTACAATATTTTCGGCTTGTTTGCGTTCAGTGATATCACGGCCAAAGGCTAACAAACCTAAACGGGAACCATCCTTTGCATAAAATGGTACTTTGCGCATTTCGAAATAGCCTCTGCGGCCATCCGCAAAGCGCAACCAAATCTCTTCAGTAATACTGGCGTTTTTCTCTAATACCTCGTGGTCACTTGCTGCCACTTGGCTGGCCAATTCTTCTTCCCACACTTCATGAGGGGTAAGGCCAATCAGCTCTGCTTCAGTGCGTCCAGTCATCTGTTCAGCTACCCGGTTACAGCCGGCAAATTGGCCTTCTTCATTGCGGTAATAAATTAAATCAGGAGAAGCATCAATGATGGAGCGCAGCAAAGTAGATAAACGCAAAGCCTGAGCTTCTTTTTCCGCTCGGTCCTTTATTTCATTTTCCAATTCAACAAATACATTTTCACGCTCGGCTTGGGCATTTTTGCGCTGCTCTATCTCGTAATTCAGCTGCTTGATATTATTTTGTAATTCACGGCTAAGCAAAATATCTTCTTCGCGTAAGCGCTCTAACTGGGTGATGACTTCTGCTAAATGACCTCTAGAACGCTCAAGCTGTTTGACCAATTCACTGAAAAAGAACAGCACCCAAGGCGCGCTGACAATCGTCAGTATAATGGCGCTCATAAAATCTTCGAGTTTCACGTCGCCGATAATATAAATACGTAAAAAATAGGTTCCCGTCATGGTGAAAATCAGGGTGAGGAAGACAAACAACACGCTGACCCGCAGTGTGCCAAAACGATTGATAAACTGGGCAAATCTAAGGGCCCAAGGTTCTACTGACTCTTGACGCTGCATGCAATGATCTCATATTTAAACGAATGGCTGTGAGCGCGCCATGCTAGCAAGTTCGCCCACAGGGTCAACTGATAATCGCCGTTCGGGGGTAGCAAAGCTAAATTGGCTATTTTTCAGGCGCAACAGGCACTTATCCTTAGTCACACCGCTTTGACAGTATTTATGCAATACAAATTGTACTTTTTATGCACTTTTTTTAAATAAATATTCTACAGCAAACCATAAAACCCCTGTTTACAGGGAGTGATTTTAACTATTTATTAACACCAGCCGGTAAATATCACTGTTATTACATAGGATATAACCAAGTAAATTATTTTAACTCAAGCCATTGATTTTAATTGATATAATTAGAAAAACCCGACTTAAAGTAAGGATTTTTATAGCAAGTTCGCACTTCTGAATTGATTTATATATTTTAACTCGGTATTTTGTACGACCTGCTTAGTATAAATATTCGATACTCGACTGGTATCCCCAATAATAAAAACGACAAGAATACATAGCGTAACACGGCGCAATCCGGCCACTTTTTTTGTGTGCCAAAGTTTGCCCGTGAGCGTTAGATAAAAATAAAGCAGTAATCTATAACACAACCCTACCAGTCGTCGGTTGAAGGAGTTACGTCAATGAGTTTATATAATCCTAATGATTCCAAAGACAACTGTGGATTTGGTTTAATCGCCCATACGCAAGGCGAAGCCAGCCACAAGCTTGTTATTACTGCCATCGAAGGATTGGATCGCATGCAGCACCGTGGCGGTATCGCCGCCGACGGTAAAACCGGGGATGGTTGCGGCTTGCTAATGCAAAAACCGGATGCGTTCTTTAAAGAAATCGCCGCCGAAAACGGATGGAAATTAAGTAAAAAATACGGTGTCGGGGTTATCTTCCTTAATCAGGACGAAACTTTAGCGGCCAAAGGCCGTAAAATTCTGAATGAAGAATTAGAACGAGAAACCCTAGGCGTGGCAGGTTGGCGCGTGGTGCCGACAGATCATTCCGTACTGGGTGACTTAGCCGCCTCTGGTGTGCCGCAAATCGAACAGGTTTTTGTTAATGCGCCTTCTGGATGGCGTAAACGAGATCTGGAACGTCGCTTATTTATGGCCCGTCGCCGTGCTGAAAAGCGCATGAGCGAAGACAGCGAATTTTACATCGCTTGCCTCTCCACACTAGTGACTGTCTATAAAGGCCTAGTCATGCCCAAAGACTTGCCTAAGTTTTACTTAGACTTAGCCGACGAGCGCATGCAATCCGCTATTTGTGTATTCCACCAACGCTTCTCTACCAACACCTTACCTAAGTGGCCTTTGGCTCAGCCATTCCGCTTTTTAGCACATAACGGTGAAATCAATACTATTCGTGGTAATCGTGATTGGGCACAAGCCCGTAGCAGCAAATTTGTTACCCCGTTATTGCCTGATTTGGCCGATGCAGCACCGTTTGTGAATACTGAAGGGTCAGATTCCTCTTCCCTAGATAACATGCTTGAGTTGTTCCTCGCGGGCGGTATGGATTTATTCCGTGCTATGCGTTTGCTCGTGCCACCGGCCTATCAAAATAACAGCACCATGGATGATGAGTTACGCGCGTTTTACGAGTTTAACTCTATGCACATGGAGCCTTGGGATGGTCCGGCCGGTATTGTATTAACCAACGGTCGCCACGTTGCGTGTAACCTAGACCGTAATGGTCTGCGTCCAGCACGTTATGTGATAACGAAAGACGGTTTGATCACGCTAGCCTCAGAAATTGGTATTTGGGATTACAAACCTGAAGACGTCGTTGAAAAGGGCCGCGTAGGACCTGGCGAAATGCTTGCCGTAGACACTTACACAGGCAAAATATGGCGCTCTAACGAGATTGACGAAGAGCTTAAAGGTCGCCACCCTTACCGAGAATGGATTGATCAAAACATTCGTCGCCTGTTACCTGTTGAAGAATGCGATGCATCATTGATTGGTCAGCGCGTGTTTGATGACACCATGATGGCTACATACCATAAGCTTTTTGCTTACAGCTACGAAGAGCTGCAGCAAATCGTTAAGGTATTAGCTAAAGACGGACAAGAAGCCGTCGGCTCTATGGGTGATGACACCCCTATGGCCGTGCTTTCGTCTAAGCAACGCACCATATACGACTACTTCCGTCAGCAGTTTGCTCAGGTGACCAACCCACCAATCGATCCATTGCGTGAAACCCACGTTATGTCGTTAGCAACCTGTATTGGTCGCGAGCAAAACGTATTCAGTGAAACGTCTGGTTACGCCCATCGCGTACTTTTCGACTCACCTGTATTGCTGTACACCGATTTAAAGCAACTGCGTGAATTCGATTCAGAGTATTACTACTCTGAGGTGGTTGATCTGAACTACAAACCAGAAGAAGGCCTGAAAAAAGCCATCTTGCGCATTTGCAATGAAGTGGAATACTTGGTTAAAACCAAACGTGCCGCCTTCGTTATCTTGTCTGACCGCAATGTAAAATCCAATCGTTTGCCCATTCCAGCAGCCATGGCAGTTGGCGCAGTGCAGCGTCGTTTAATTGATAAATCATTGCGCTGTGATGCCAACATAGTGGTTGAAACGGCCTCGGCACGTGACCCGCATCATTTTGCCGTGTTACTTGGCTTAGGCGCAACGGCAATCTATCCATTCTTAGCCTACGAAACCATTGAGCAAATGGCGGATAAAGACGAGCTTGGCACAACCGCTATGCAAGGTGTATTGAACTACCGTAAAGGCATCAATAAAGGTCTGTACAAGATCATGTCTAAAATGGGGATCAGCACTATTGCCAGTTACCGTAGCTCTAAATTATTTGAAGCCATTGGTATCAACAGCGATGTGACAAAACTGTGTTTCCAAGGCGTACCGAGCCGTTTGCAAGGTGCAGGTTTTGAAGACTTCGAACAAGATCAAGTTAATCTAAGCCGCGTCGCTTGGTTAAAGCGCAAGCCTATTGATCATGGCGGCTTGTTAAAGTACGTCCATGGTGGTGAATATCATGCCTATAACCCAGATGTAGTGACCAGCTTACAAAAAGCCGTTGTCAGTGGTAAATACGACGATTATCGCGTGTTTAGTACCTTGGTAAATGAACGTTCACCGAGCCATTTCCGCGATTTGTTTGCGCTAAAAGCAGACAAGCCGGCGATTGACATCAGCGACGTTGAACCAGCGGAAGACTTATTCAAACGCTTTGATACGGCAGCCATGTCGATTGGCGCCCTTAGCCCTGAAGCACACGAAGCATTAGCCATTGCCATGAACCGCTTAGGCGGCAAATCAAACTCAGGTGAAGGCGGTGAAGATCCCGCGCGTTTTAATACCGAGAAAAACTCCAAGATCAAGCAAGTCGCTTCTGGTCGCTTTGGTGTAACACCGCATTACTTAGTGAATGCTGAAGTTATACAGATCAAAGTCGCCCAAGGCGCGAAGCCGGGTGAAGGTGGTCAGCTACCGGGTGATAAAGTAAACAGCTATATCGCCGAACTGCGTTTTGCCGTACCTGGTGTCACCCTTATTTCACCTCCGCCCCATCACGACATTTATTCGATTGAAGATTTGGCCCAGCTTATTTTTGACTTGAAACAAGTTAATCCTAAAGCGCAAATATCCGTCAAATTGGTCTCTGAACCCGGTGTGGGCACGATTGCAACCGGTGTAGCAAAAGCCTATGCCGATTTGATCACCATTTCCGGATACGACGGCGGCACAGGCGCGAGTCCATTAACGTCGGTTAAATATGCCGGTAGCCCGTTCGAACTTGGCTTAGCGGAAACCCAACAAGCCCTAGTAGAAAATGGTTTACGTCACAAAGTACGGGTACAAACCGACGGCGGCCTTAAAACCGGTCTTGATGTTATCAAGGGCGCGATTTTAGGAGCAGAAAGCTTCGGTTTTGGTACCGGACCTATGGTGGCGCTTGGGTGTAAATACCTGCGTATTTGTCACCTCAACAACTGTGCCACAGGCGTAGCAACACAAGATGAAAAACTGCGGGAAAACTACTTCATTGGTTTACCCGAAATGGTGATGAACTACTTCAAGTTTATCGCCCAAGAAGTACGTGAAATAATGGCATCCCTTGGCGTCGCTAAGCTGGATGATTTGATTGGCCGTACTGAATTGCTTGAAGTATTGCCGGGTGTGACAGCCAAGCAAAACCGCTTGGATCTTAGCCCTATATTGGCCAAGCCTAAAGCGGGTTCACATACTAAGTTGTTCTGTTCAGAGAACGCCAACAATCCATTGGATAAAGGCCTTCTGAACGTGCAAATTTTAAATGATGCCAAGCATGCCATTGCCTCATTAAGCGGTGCGTCGTTGAGTTACACTGTACGCAATACTGACCGCTCAGTCGGTGCCATGTTATCTGGTGCGATTGCACAGGTACACGGCAACCAAGGCATGCACGATGACCCTATCCAAATTCAGCTTAGCGGCACAGTCGGCCAAAGCTTTGGTGTGTGGAATGCAGGCGGCCTTGAAATGCATCTGGTAGGCGATGCCAACGATTATGTGGGTAAAGGCATGACCGGCGGTAAGCTGGTCATCAGCAACCCGACCAACATCAGCTTCGACCCACATGTAAGCGCCATTATGGGCAATACCTGTTTGTACGGCGCCACTGGCGGTAAATTATTCGCAGCCGGTCGTGCGGGTGAACGTTTTGGTGTGCGTAACTCAGGTGCGGTAGCGGTAGTTGAAGGCACAGGTGATAACGCATGTGAATACATGACAGGCGGTATCGTGGCCGTGTTAGGTGCAGTCGGTGTTAACTTTGGTGCCGGTATGACAGGCGGGTTTGCCTACATTCTGGACGAATTAGACGATATTGAACATCGTATTAACCCTGAACTAGTGGAAATTATGGGCATAGGCGACAAGGTTATCTTGTCTGAGCATTTACGTGGCCTAATCAATCAACACTACGAAGAAACAGGTAGCGAGTTCGCCATGGGCCTACTCAATAACTTCAATGAAGTGTTGCCTAAATTCCGCTTAATTAAGCCTAAGACCAGTAATGTGAAGAATTTGTTGGGGCACATCAGTCGCTCTTCAGCAGAACTTGCCATTCAGGCCCAATAAGTAGCAGGACGAGAATCATATGTCTAAAAATGTATATCAATTTGTTGACGTAGAACGTATCGACCCGCCTAAAAAGCCGATCGTTGTGCGTAAAGCAGAATTCGCTGAAATCTATCAGCCCCTCACCCAATCTCAAACAGAAGGTCAGGCTGACCGCTGCTTGGATTGTGGTAACCCCTATTGCGAATGGAAATGTCCGGTACATAATTTTATTCCCCAGTGGCTAGAATTAGCCAACCAAGGAAGAATTTTAGAAGCCGCTGAACTTTCTCACAAAACTAACAGTTTGCCCGAGGTGTGTGGGCGTGTATGCCCACAAGACCGTCTGTGTGAAGGCGCATGTACCCTGAATGATGATTTTGGCGCCGTGACCATCGGCAGTATCGAAAAATACATCACGGATACCGCCTTTAAGATGGGCTGGCGTCCAGATATGTCTGGCGTGGTGCCCACTGATAAAAAAGTCGCTATCGTTGGTGCTGGCCCTGCTGGCCTTGCCTGTGCAGATATTTTAGTGCGTAACGGTGTGAAAGCTGTGGTGTACGACAAATACCCTGAAATTGGTGGCTTGTTAACCTTTGGTATTCCAGCCTTTAAGCTTGAAAAAGACGTGATGACTCGTCGCCGAGACATCTTCACTGAAATGGGCGTTGAGTTTGTGCTTAACACCGAAATCGGTAAAGACATCGACTTTCAAACCTTACTTGATGAATACGACTCAGTTTTCCTTGGCATGGGTACTTACAAGCCAATGTTAGGTGGATTTGCTAACGAAGACGCCCCAGGCGTTTACGAAGCACTGCCGTTTTTAATTGCCAATATTAACCGTCATCTGAAGTTTGAAAAATCCGCCGATGAATTTGTTGATATGAAAAGTAAAAAGGTCGTAGTACTGGGCGGTGGTGACACCACCATGGACTGCGTACGCACCTCCATTCGCCAAGGTGCTACAGATGTAATCTGTGCTTATCGTCGTGATGAAGACAGCATGCCTGGATCACGCCGTGAAGTGGTTAACGCCAAAGAAGAAGGCGTTAAGTTTACCTTTAACGTGCAGCCACTGGATATCGAGCTTGATGCCAACGGTAACGCCTGTGGCGTACGTTGTGTTAAGACCGAAATGGGTGAGCCAGATGCAGCAGGTCGTCGTCGTCCTGTGGTCATTGAAGGCTCAGAGCATGTTATCGAAGCGGATGCTGTGATCATTGCCTTTGGTTTCCAGCCAAGTCCTGCGGGCTGGTTTGGTGACTACGGTATTATCTTAGATGAGAAAGGCCGAGTACGCGCCCCAGCAAAAGGCAAATACGCGTTCCAAACGTCTAATCCTCAGATATTCTCAGGTGGTGATATGGTACGTGGTTCAGACCTGGTAGTTACTGCTATATTCGAAGGCCGGGAAGCCGCCGAAGGTATGCTGGACTACATGGGCGTTTAAGCGCGATCATGAGCTGTATAACCTCGTAACAGCAGAGTATAAACGATGTAAAAACGTCAAAAAGGAGCCTAGGCTCCTTTTTTGTGTCTTTGGGTACTGAGCGCACACATTTATCGGCGCCTAGGTAAAAATTAAGTTAAATTATCTGCATTCCTAATCGAGTACGACTCGTCGATTTAAGGCCCCCCGATAATGTACCCGACCCATATTGCTCTGCTCCCGAAGGAATGAATTGAATATGCCCAACAACCAACAACCTAGCTGGATAGATTATGTGGCCCGCTATGGTTATGCAGCCAAAACCGTGGTGTATTTATCGCTTGGTATACTGACAATGCTCGCAGCCATGCGTTACAGCAGTACTGAAAACTTGTCTCATAAAGATATATTTAACGAGATATTGCAGCAACCCTTTGGTCATGTGCTGTTAGCACCTGTGTCCTTAGGGTTATTCAGTTATGCCCTATGGCGTTTAATCCAAGCCATTAAAAACACCGAGCACTTGGATAATAGCAAAGTCAAGGATGTGCTTATGCGCGTATTTTTTGTCTTTTCTGCTTTGACCTACTCAAGCGCAGGATGGTTAGCCGCTCGGGTACTAGTGGGCAACGAGGAGCAGTCCAGTTCAAAAGGCAATAGCGAAACGTTAGCACAGCATTTGATGGGGTACACCTTGGGCGTGTGGTTAGTGGGGATCGTTGGGTTAATGATCCTCGTCTTTGCTTTTGTCCAGTTCAAACATGCATACACAGGCGATTTCATGGAGAAATTCGAACAACAACGTATGAGCAGCAGCGTACTTTCAGCTTGCCTTTGGGCTGGTCGAACAGGATATACCGCAAGGGGGATTCTGTACGTTTTCATAGGGGCTTTTTTTATGCAAGCCGCTTATCAGTACGATCCTGATGAAGCCGGTGGCTTAAAGGAAGCGATGGGCGAAATCCTCAACCAACCCTTTGGTCAGTGGCTTTTAGCCATTATGGCATGCGGCCTCATGCTATTTTCCCTATTTTGTGCTTTTGAGTCTTGTTACCGGCAAACAGAAGCGAAAAGCTAAACTAATACATCCCGCCAAAACATATAATGCAAAGTAAAAAAGGAGCCTAGGCTCCTTTTTCTTGGCTGCTATTTAGCAATGCTTACGCTTGGGCATTGTCACCTTCTTCCATTTCTTTCGCTATTTGTGCTAAGGCTTGCTCGAATACTGCCGCTGGCTGACCACCACTAATCAAATGTTTGTTATTCACAATCACCGCCGGCACAGAACTAATTCCGTTAGCCTGATACAAATGCTGGGCTTCACGGACCTCTAGGGTAAATTGATCTGACTCCAATACGGCTCTAGCCGCGTCTTTATCTAGCCCAACACGCTCAACGACTGCTAATAATTGCTCATGATCACTCGGGTCACCACTTTCTTTAAAATACATATCAAACAAGGCTAACTTAAGTTCGGTTTGCTTGCCCTGGCCTTCTGCCCAGTGCAACAATCTATGGGCATCAAAGGTATTGTAAATTCGACCGCCACCACGATTGCCAAACGCATAACCCACGTCTAAGCCACGCTGCTTAATCATTTCACGGTTTTGCTCGCTTTGCTCAACACTAATACCGTATTTTTCGGTGATATGTTCAACGATTTCTTGGCCTTCTGGTGGCATGTTTGGGTTAAGCTCAAAGGGCTGCCAAGTGATGTCAGCCTCAACCTGGCCGGCCAAATTACTCAGTGCCGTGTCTAGGGCTTTATACCCTATGATGCACCACGGACAAGACACATCAGAGACGATATCGATCTTTAGCGGGATAGCCATAATTCATTCCTTATTTTTAAGGTCCAACACAAGATTGTGCTGCCTAATAGATAATCAATAGATAGGTATTGGGGTGGCAACATTCAAGGTGATAACAACAATTGTTCACCGTAGTGTTATATCTACCCAAAACGCAGGGGCTTTTAACGACAAATTCTCGCTGTGTTTTTTTAGCTAAAGACACAACGATAAGCCAAGCCAACTTATGCGTTTTTACCTGACTGCCCCAGTAAAGACCGACGTAAATGCTAAATAAATGCATTTAAGGTAAAAAAATACGAAATTTTTTACAAAATAACTTGAGATAATTTCCCCTAGCCCCATTTATGACCGCAGAACCAATTTCTGAGCAAGGCGAAAACCCCTGCTCATTTAAACCGCCGAGCAATCGGCAACTTAAACCTTTATTAACATTGGAATTTTCAGGAGATTTGAAAATGGCAATTCGTCCTTTAAACGATCGCGTTATCGTTAAGCGTCACGAACAAGAAAGCAAATCTGCAGGCGGCATCGTATTAACGGGCTCAGCAGCAGAAAAATCAACTCGCGGTGAAGTTATTGCAGTCGGCAATGGTCGCACATTAGATAACGGCGAAGTGAAAGCTGTAGACGTTAAAATCGGCGATATCGTAATTTTCAACGACGGTTACGGCGTGAAAACCGAGAAGCTAGACGGCGAAGAAGTATTAATTCTGAGCGAAAACGACATCCTAGCAGTAGTCGAATAACCCACCGTTAACCACATTTAGAGGAATTAATATCATGGCAGCAAAAGAAGTACGTTTTTCTGATGACGCTCGCGTAAAAATGCTTGCAGGCGTTAACATTCTAGCCAACGCGGTTAAAGTCACTTTAGGTCCTAAAGGCCGTCACGTTGTACTTGAAAAGTCTTTCGGCGCACCTACTATCACCAAAGATGGTGTTTCAGTAGCCAAAGAAATCGAATTAGAAGATAAATTCGAAAACATGGGCGCGCAAATGGTTAAAGAAGTTGCTTCTAAAGCCAATGACGAAGCCGGTGACGGAACAACAACAGCAACAGTATTGGCACAAGCTATCGTAACTGAAGGTTTAAAATCAGTTGCTGCTGGCATGAACCCAATGGATCTTAAGCGCGGTATCGACAAAGCAGTTATCGCTGCCGTTGAACAGCTTAAACTTCTATCTGTTCCTTGTGCTGACAGCAAAGCTATCGCCCAAGTAGGCACTATCTCTGCTAACTCTGACGTTGAAGTAGGCGACCTTATCGCTGAAGCAATGGACAAAGTAGGCAAAGAAGGCGTTATCACTGTTGAAGAAGGCCAATCTCTACAAAACGAATTAGAAGTTGTAGAAGGTATGCAGTTCGACCGTGGTTACCTATCTCCTTACTTCATGAACAACCAAGAAAATGGCACTGTTGAGCTAGAAAGCCCATACATCCTTTTGGTTGACAAAAAAATATCTAACATCCGTGAATTACTACCGACTCTTGAAGCCGTAGCAAAAGCCTCTAAGCCTTTGTTAATCATTGCTGAAGACGTTGAAGGTGAAGCACTTGCTACGCTAGTTGTGAACAACATGCGCGGTATCGTTAAAGTAGCCGCGGTTAAAGCACCTGGTTTCGGTGACCGTCGTAAAGCTATGCTACAAGATCTTGCTACCTTAACTGGCGGCACAGTGATTTCTGAAGAAATCGGTCTTGAGCTTGAAAAAGTAACTCTAGAAGACCTAGGTACTGCTAAGCGCGTTGTTATCAACAAAGACAACACCACAGTGGTTGACGGTGCTGGCGAAGAAGACGCGATTAAAGGCCGTGTTGCACAAATACGCGCACAAATCGAAGAATCTAGCTCAGACTACGACAAAGAGAAACTGCAAGAACGCCTCGCTAAACTAGCTGGCGGCGTTGCAGTCATCAAAGTTGGCGCAGCGACTGAAGTAGAAATGAAAGAGAAAAAAGACCGCGTTGAAGATGCACTACACGCAACTCGCGCCGCGGTTGAAGAAGGCGTTGTTGCCGGTGGTGGTGTTGCACTAGTACGTGCTGCGTCTAAAATTGTTGACCTTAAAGGCGACAACGAAGACCAAACACACGGTATCAAATTGCTACTTCGTGCGATGGAAGCGCCTATGCGTCAAATCGCTGCTAACGCCGGTGCAGAAGCATCTGTGGTAACTAACGCAGTGAAAAACGGCGCTGATAACTTCGGTTACAACGCAGGTAACGATACTTACGGTGACATGATTGAAATGGGTATTCTTGACCCAACTAAAGTCACACGTTCAGCACTTCAGTTCGCAGCATCAATCGCAAGCTTGATGATCACAACTGAAGCGATGATCGCTGAAGCACCTAAGTCTGATTCTGCCGGTGGCATGCCTGATATGGGCGGCATGGGTGGAATGGGCGGAATGGGCGGAATGATGTAATAGAGTTTTAACTCTATACCGTGTAGCTTTAATCATTTAAACGAAAGCCCGAATAGCAATATTCGGGCTTTTTTTATTTACTTTCTAATTAATAAACTCGAAGCACGGCTGTATAATTCGCATGAAGTGGCGAATTTAGTTGCCGTAAATAGACCGTAAGCTAAAATGCTGCCGATACCGCTGTTATCTAAAAATGTTACGAGTGATAATGCTTGCGTCATTTTTAGTGTGTTTATCGTTTTGGCAGAGTAAAAAAGCCTAGGGCAGGTAATACAACCAGTATTGAAGGAAACAAGTTATGGATTACCATTCCTTGGTTTGGGTTACTTTTTATAGTGGCAAGTAGATTTCATTCACGGTCGATAATTCCTCAAACGGCTACAAACACTGTTATTTGGTTTGATAATTTATTTATGACCATTGCCAAGGTGGTGTTGTGCTTACGAACTCATGTTGGCGCTATTCGCCAAGCGTGTATAAAGCCGCTATAACTAGCGGGGTGGTTATTTTTGTTTTTAACTTTAGGTGGCTATTTAATAAATATAGGTATCTCAGAGCTTTTTTAAGGAATATTATTTTAAGTGAAATCGACTGGTATTATGCACTTATCCTAATTCATCTCTGTCCATTTTCATCCTGAAGTCGCTTCTGCTAAATAGGCTGCTAATGCACGCATTTCATCCTGAGTCAGTTGCTTGCTATACGAAGGCATTACTCCAACACCTTGAGATACAGCGGAAAAAACCTGATCAGCGCTTGGCTTTAATTGATTAAAATTAGGGCCAATAATGCCAGCACTACCGGCATCTGCTAGAGTATGGCAAACACCACAACTTGGCGCAGCTTTGCCAATAAAAATATCTTTTCCGCGCGCAGCCAGAGGCGACAAACTTATAGCCGCTGGTGGTATGGCTGCCAGCGCTGTAGCACTTGATGTTGCAAGCTCGGGCTTAGACTCTCTTGACTGTTTAGTGATTACTTTTAATTCTAAGGCAGGATCGTACCAACCGTTATGCGCATATCCCCGCTCATTAGGCGTCGCTTCGCGTGGCTGCGTTTCTCCTGTATTGTCGGTGGCTCGCGACACAAAGCGATAGGTACCAAGTTTTAGCTCTGTCGCATAAACAAAACTGCGCCAAGCATTTGGGCCAAGATCTGGTCCTACTAATTGAGCCTCAAACCAGCTTTTACCGCCATCTGCCGAAATCTCGACCTTTTTGATGCCATGCTCCCCCGAAAAGGCGACGCCGTATAGAGTATGTTGACCAGGGTTAACCGGCTCTGAATCGTCAGCACCTGGTCCATTAATCCAAGACTTGACTGGCATGCGGTACATTGAAGGATGCGCCGGACTGCCCGACTCACCGATATCTCGAAATCGATAACCCGAACGTTGTATAGACGCCCCACTTTCTTCAACAGTTAGTGCGATGCGCTTAACCCATTTTACGTTGTTTACGCCGAAGTAACCGGGCACTATCAGTCTTAATGGTCCACCGTGTATCAGAGGCAGTGGCTCGCCGTTCATTTCCCAAACCAATAGCGAATCTTCTAACCCCTTCTCGACCGGTACTGATCTTTCTACCACTAAAGAATTGGGATCTACGCCCTCAGGTAAGCTCTCTGCGCCAGTCGCTGTTAAAAATAGTTTGTTGTCAGCACTTCCACCAAACTTGTCAATGACGTCACCTACCCTAACGCCCGTCCACAAACCGCAACCTGCTGCACCGGTAGCCCATGGAGAGCCAGAGGGATGATGAGAAAAATAAGCGCGCCCGTTACCCGAACATTGCAGCACTGTTGCTACGATATGGATTGGCAGAGCTTTTAGCTCTCCTAACGTCATTGAACCGTTTTGTTTGGTACCCGCTACCTCAAAGCGCCAATCATCTCGGTTTGCAACAATAGACTCGTTTGGTGCAGGGAGGTTGTTTCGCACAAAAAATGCAGAGCTTGGCGTCACTGGCGCGATCCCAAAAGCAGAACGTTTCGTTTCGAGTGCCCAAGGCATTTCGTTATGGACTACAAAATTTAACGGTAATTTTCCTACAGGTAAAGGGCGCCCTAAAGCCTGCGCGTTGACAAGCCGCGTCATCGGTCCAAGAGCGAAATATATTCCCCCAAATGTAAGCGCTTTAATTAAACTTCTACGACTTATTACGTGCATGGCAATCTCCTTTAACGACAGAATTTAAGAGGCTGATGTGCAATAACCATTTCTTATATATCAGCGTTTTGATTGAAATATTCACCGGTTGGTGCAAACGTACTTAACGTTGCCATCCTTCAGTCTTCATGATGATCTGTGCTTTTTCTGAAATTAGAAAGTTGAGAAACGCCTGAGCTTGTGGATCGGCATTTGGAGAGATCACTACGTTTACATCGCGCCAAATTTGGCGGTCGTCAGCTAAATAGATCATGTCCATATCATCAGCATGAGTAATTGGCCAGTTAGGCCAAGTTATCCAAGCATCAGCGCTCCTTTCCTTGAATGCTTTAAAGCTGGCTCCGGAGCCCAATGAATACGAGACAATATTCTCTCTAAATCCAGCAACATCGCTCAAACTACCCTTGCGTGCGGCGACGTCTTCCCACGTTCCGGTTCCAGATGTGTTGTATATACCTTTACCTTCCGTAACAATTATACTGATGTCTTTTGCTAGTAGGTCATCAAACTTTTGTATATTTTTGGGATTACCCTTTTGTACAGCTATGACAGTTGGGCGGATGTATATAGGATTGACTTTGTTATGGTCAAACGTTTTGTAGGTTTCAAGAAACGCAGTCATTGATTGTTCTGACGTCCCCCAAAGAACATCCGCATCTGATTGCGCGTCCGCAGACCACCGACTCTCTGGACCTGCAATTATTTCTACCTTAGTTCCAGATTTTTTTCCCCAAACGTCCGCTACCCTTCTAAATGCTGTATGTGGACCACCAGCACCGTACAATTTTACAACGCCGTCTTTAGGGTTATGCACAATAGAAGGGTCGAAAAGCGTTGATTGAGCTTGAATTATAGTCGTAGCGAATCCAAGTGAGGTGCATGCTAGGAATGTGAGAAATTTCATTAATCTTTCCTTACTAAGGTGAAAATAATCTAACTTTGAGATCATCAATATTGCTTCAAGTAGTAAACCCC
>NZ_BAER01000134.1 GCF_000315055.1 Paraglaciecola polaris LMG 21857
TTGGTATTATTGATCACACGTTTATCTTGGCGAATTTTTACCACAAGGCAATCGAGATAAATAATCGGATAAATGGGGTCTAGCGGCCGTGATTGCCATTCCACTACTTTGTCGATAACCGCGTTCGTCACTCTGGATATAAGCGTTGGTGAGATGTCTGCCCCGTACCATTCATCAAAGGCTTGTACTATTTCCCTTGTGCTCATGCCTTGGGCATATAACCAAAGGATCTTCTCATCCATGGATGTAAATCGGGACTGATTTTTTTTGATTAACTTAGGCTCAAAGGAGCCATCACGGTCGCGAGGTGTGTCGAGGTCGAACTCACCATCTTCCGTTTTTATACGCTTAGAAGTCATGCCGTTACGACTATTTTTGACTACTGACTTAGCATGTTTCTCGTAACCTAAATGCTCAACCATTTCAGCGTTTAATGCAGCCTCAACGGTTATTTTTTTCAGCATTCGACTGAAATCATTTAAATCTTCTGGGGTTTTAATGCCTTTGGCCGCTTCTTTAGCGAAAGCTTCAAGTTCTTTTCTGTTCATTTGCATCTGCCTATCCTTAACTCTCAATAGAGTAATTTATGATAAGCAGTTACACAAAATTCGTTACAGCCTCATCATGATTGATAATATCTAGTAAAATCAAACTCATTCATAAAGCTTTTAAAATAGAAATTATTAAGGGGTTTAGAAATCAGATAGCCTTGAATAAAATCACAGTTTAATGCTTTTAATATTTTTAACTGGTTACACGTCTCTACGCCTTCAGCCACGACTTTATAACCGAGTTTGTGCGACATACTTATGATTGATTCAACTATGACTCTGTTTGATTTCGCTTGGTTATCTAATTGCCCAATAAACGATTTATCAATTTTAATAGTATCCACATCAAGCTGTGTTAAATAATTTAATGAGGCGAAACCAGTTCCAAAGTCATCAATGGCGATCCGGATCCCCTTACGTCTTAGGCTAGACAATGTACTTTTTACTTTTTCGAAATCCACTATTAGACAACTTTCTGTGATTTCAATTTCTATTTGATTTAGTGCTAGGCCAGATTGCATGATGTAATCGATAAAATTTTTTTGAAAGTTATCATCGAGTAACACCATAACGGAAACATTAACTGAGGTGACAAAGTCTTTTGGCAATCCCATGTCCGATATAGATCTAAATGTTTCCAAAAATAAGCTTTTTGACAGCTCAATAATTCGATGTTTTTTTTCCGCAATTTCAATAAAAAGGTCGGGGCCAACATACTCACTATTAGTGCGTTGCCAACGAGCAAGTGATTCACACCCTATCAGTTTTCCTGAAGATAAATCTAACTTAGGTTGAAAATAAGGGCTGATACTTTGATCATTAATTGCTCGAATCAATTCCTCCTCCAACTCATTATTGTCCTGAAATTTCCTACCTAGATGATAATTATAAACAGTGTGATTTTTACCCCCATTTTGTTTTGTATGGTACATAGCTATATCGGCGTTGGCTATTAATGTACTGACATCAGCCCCGTCTTGCGGAAAGCAACTAATACCCGCACTTAAGGTCACGGAAAAGTCATTTGAGTCTATTTTTATAGCGACTTGCGACAGGGTAATAATTTGCTGGATTTTTTTTTCTACAGCCGCTAATTCTTGCTCTATTTTGAAGATAATAAGAAACTCATCACCACTCATGCGGCCTAATAAGTCTCCCTCTTCAATGCAACTATTAATACATTGCATCACTTTGGTTATTACTTGGTCACCAAAGGCATGTCCTTTGGAATCATTGATAATTTTAAAACTATCAATATCAATAAACGCTAGGGAAAATATGCGGTCGTTAACGTTTGCCGTTTGGATCCTTTGTTCAAGGAGTCGGAGCAGTAAACTACGGTTAGGAAAACCACTTAACGAATCAAAGTTGGCTTGTTTTTCTATTCTTTTTTCATATTTTTGGCGTTCGCTAGAGTCAGAAAATAACGCTACAAAGTTTTCAATTTGATCTGAGCCGTTTTTAACGGTATTAATCTCAAGGGTTTTTGGATAAGTCACCCCAGACTTTTGTTTATCCCAGATTTGCCCTTTCCAGGCGCCTTCTTGGTTAATTGACGTCCACATTTTTTGGTAAAAACTATTATCATGAGAGCCTGACTTCATAAAGCCGGCAAAATTGCCAATCGCTTCTTTTTTTGCGTATCCGGTAATATTAGTAAAAGCAGGGTTCACATCAATAATAATATTGTTATTGTCTGTCACCATGACAGCATCCGTAGTTTTTTCAAAAACCAACTCCGCTATCTTTAATCTTTGTTCTTTTGCCGTCTGTACTGAAATATCACGCCAAACCACATGTAGAAGCACTTCATTGTTATAATTTATAACGGTTAATGATACTTCGACCTTGAAAAATTCATTTGCCGAATTTTGGTGTAGCCATTCAAATCTATGCTCGCCCTTTTGGTGGGCTATTGTAATCATTTCGTCTGCTTTATTCGCAGATGTCATCCCACAGGGTTGAGTCGGGGGAGAAATATCAGAAGGGCTGATAGAGGCAATATTTTTAGCATTGTGTAAGCCCAGTATTTTTAAGGTCACTTTATTGCAGGCAATATACTTTTTGTTTTTAATTAGCAGTATTGGCTCAGAAGAGTTTTGGAATAAACTTCTATACATACTTTCACTGTCAGGTAAGTTTTTAATACTCAACAACGCTGCATACTCCAGTTTACTATATTACTAATTTCAATGCAGGAAGCGCGGTTCGATCCTCGTTCTATCATTAAATTTAACAAGTAACGCGTTACACTCTCTCTCAACATCCTTTTTGCTCCCTAAGTGACGTATTTTTAACTACCCATTGATTAACATAGTGCTAAGTTGATTAACCTATTCACCTTTATTTTTAACTTAACATGGAATGCAAACTTAGCTTTTAAATTGCATGACTAAGCTTTGCTGCTGGGCTAAATTATCTAATAAACTTTCACTTAAACTAGCGGCTTCAAGTCCATGAGTTTCACTTTCAGACGACATATTTCTAATTGCCAAAATATTTTGATTAACTTGTTCAGCCATAGCTGACTGCTCTTCAACAGCGCTGGCTATTTGCAGAGTAACATCCGCTATGGAAGAAACCTCTTTTGTTATTTCAGTCAAAGCTAACCCTGTTTTTTCTGATAGCTGTACACAATTGTGCGACAATTGAGTGCCTTTACCCATGGAGAGTATTGCGCCATCTGATTCGCTTCTAAGCTGGCCAAGCATCAAACTTATTTCATCTGTTGATTGTTGTGAGCGCATGGCTAACTCCCGAACTTCACCAGCAACAACAGCAAAGCCTCGTCCTTTATCACCCGCTCTCGCCGCTTCTATCGCTGCATTTAACGCCAATAAGTTAGTTTGATCGGCAATGCCACTTATTTCACTCAGCGCTTTGTCTATCGACTTTGTGCCTTCAATTAGGCGGGTGATTGCAGTATCAACCTCTGTTAGTTGTGTTGATAATCCTTGGATAGAATTAACGGTTTCCGCAACCACAGCCTGACCGTCTTTGGCCATGTTTAAACCTTGCTGAGAGGCCTCAGAAGCTCCTGTTACCACTTGAGTTATTTCTTGTACTGTTGCCGCCATTTGGTAAATTGCAGCGGCGACTTGTTCGGTTTTATTTTTTTGAGCGCTTAAAATGGTTGCTACTTTATTCCCCCGTAGTGAAGAATCTTTTGCTTTTTCGGTGATGGTTTTTGAATCATCACTGACTCTACCAACCACAGCGTTCAGTTCAGCCTTACGCATTTTCAGGGCAAGAGAAATAGTACCAATGTCATCACTATTACCTGAGTACAAATAACTCATTAATCTATTATCAAAAACACCATTGGCTTCAGCAACCACCTCTTTATATTGTTTACGCCAAAAAAAGTGAATAACAGTTGCAAACAATGAAAGTAAAAAAATGGGTAGTAAAATTAACAAAATAACATTAGCTAAAAATAAACTAGCAGCCGAAAGTAGCGTCAATATTGCTAGTAGACTGAGTGTCCATAGGGTTTTATCGGTACGAAATTTTAGGACGCGTGGGGTTTTGTCTCGACACAGTTGAGGGTAGATTTTATTTGCTCTTTCAATGACATCTCTGTCTAATACTGTTCTTACGGATTGGTACTCATACACCTGACCTAAGGCGTTTTTAATAGGAGTGACGAATGCATTCACCCAATAATAATCGCCATTTTTACATTCATTTTTTACTGGCCCCATCCATGATTTCCCTCTTTGAATGAAGGACCACAAATCGGCAAATGCTGCTTTTGGCATATCGGCATGGCGAACCATATTGTGTGGCTTACCCACCATCTCATCTAAGGTAAAACCTGAAATATCGCAAAAGCTACTGTTTGCATATTTTATATGGCTGTCTAGACCTGTTGTTGATAGTAAGCTTTCAGATGTGGGAAATAACTTTTCTGTACTCATTTACATTCCATTTAATAAACATAATAGTGCTCAAAAAAATCGAGCTACTTGTAGTAAAAATCCACATTAATAAAGTTATACAACCCAATTAACTTCCATAATGACTAAAGAGAGCAACCAAATTATTATTATTTTTTAGTGTTAATTCATTGATAATAAAGAAATTAGTATACCCATCTACTCTGTAGTAAATATAGACGAATACAAGTTGAAATTGATTTATGCGTATTTTAGATAGGCTTTTTAGGTGTTAAGTGGTTAACCAATGAGTCATATGGAGTGCAGAATATAAACAAAATCAACATATGAATAACCAATAATACCCACAATTTTTGTGTTGTTATTGTGCGCAAAACGTACAGGCCGCTGGATTGACATAGCGTATGCCAATCAACATACTTATGCCCATAAAATCAATGGCCTTAAGTGTGTAGTGTTGTGTTAGATGTAAAATATTCGAGTATTGAGGAGTACCGGCAAGGGCTCTCAAAGTTAGATATGAGGGTATTACAAGTCACTCCTGGGCGTTTTATGTGTCAACTTAGGGAATTAGAATTACCGAAAGTAACAATAGGGGATCGATTTTTTAGCACGGCTATGCATTGGCAGACGGCGGTAAAACATGATTATTTATATATTGTTTTACCGACTTGTAATAGTGGGTTAAGCGTTAATGGACAAAATACTCTTATCAATCAGCCGATAGTTTTTTCAAAACACCAAGAGATGTTATTCCGTATCCCGATTAATTATCCCAAATATTATGTGATTGTTATGCTTTCCGCTGAATTTGCTAGATATTACGGCAATGAAAATATAGAGAGATTAAAAAACCATATCATAAACCCAAATTATGAAAAAAAAATTTTTCCTAATTTCAGCTGCCATCTAAAAAGTATATGCGTATTAATAGAAAAATTGCTTAACTATGGTAATTTATTAAATTATCAAGCAGCAATAGATGCTCAGGAAACACTTTTAGATTTATTATGTAAGCTTCTAAAATTAGATTTTACCATTTCTAAATCCAATGGTGATTTTCAATCAAGACAGCTAGCAATTGTAAGTCGCGCGCTCAATTTCATACATAAAAATAGTGTATTGAATATCACCATTCCTGAATTAGCAAAAGTAAGTTTTTGTTGTATCCGTACTTTAGAGTATAGCTTTAAGGTAGTAATGAATATGACGCCTAAACAATATATTATTAAGCGACGACTTAACTTGATATTTAACGCACTTAAGTCAAATAGCGTCAGTTCAATACGTGAAATAACCACAACTTATGGAATTGTTAATCAAGGCCGTTTCGCTCAAGATTATTATAAATTTTTTAATGAATATCCTCATCAAACTCAAAAAAAATTAACAGAAACCTTTATCCTCAAAGTAATGCGATGCTATAAATTATTGATATTATTAAAATAGCACTTCTATTTCCAACTTATTTTTTGTGAATTATGGCGTTGTTGATCAAATCATTGCTGGAGGCGCAATTGTCCCAAGAGGTTAACGTATTTAAGCAGTTTGCTCCCGAACCGGCATACCTAGTCTTATGATACCAAACGGATTAAATATGTGATCTAATGTGCCTTCTTTTTATTTTTCAACGGAGATCG
>NZ_BAER01000133.1 GCF_000315055.1 Paraglaciecola polaris LMG 21857
AGGTGATTGGTATTAATGCCGATACTGGTCGATAGCGGAGCAAAGGTTCTGTTGGGTCATAGTGACCTGTTAGCGACGTTCGATGCGCCATTACCACCTGACATTTCTACCTTGGTGATCGATACACCAGACGTGGTAAAAGAGCGCTATACGCTGGTAGATAACCTCGCGCGTCCTGAGTCGGCTAATTGGCAAAATTTGCGTTCCTTGCTGGCAGCTACCAAGGAGATTGATGCACCTACTCAGCGATTTAGGGGCATGTTCTCCTATACTTCTGGCAGTACTGGTCGACCGAAGGGTATTAAGCGCGAATACAACGAAGATAGACCCGATCCCTACACAGTATTTGCAGGCCTTGCTAGAGCATTAATGCAACTGGAAAGTGGTGACCGATTCTACATAGCCGCACCCCTTTACCATAGTGCTCCCCATGCACTGACATTGAGCTGCTTAGCAGCAGGTGATGTTGAGGTGTTCATTGAAGCTAAATTTGATCCCGAGCGCTTTTTAGCCGACGTGCAAAAACACAAAATCACCCATACCTATATTGTGCCCACTATGATGATCCGCTTGTTAAAGTTACCGCAAAGTGTGCGCGACAAGTACGACGTATCAAGTTTACGCTATGCATTATCCACAGGTTCTTCTTGGCCGGTTGAGGTTAAGCAGGGGATGATCGAGTGGTTTGGCTCTATCTTTTTTGAATCTTATGGGGCCAGTGAACTTGGCTTTATGACATTAATTTCCTCCACTGAGGCACTGCAGAAACCGGGATCGGTAGGCAAAGTTGTTCCAGGTGGCTCGCTCATGATCCTCGACGATAATATGCAACCACTTCCGACAGGTGAATCTGGGGCAATATACGTTTACCTGCCGATGTTTGGTCCATTCAAATATACCAACACGGAGGGCACGTTAGAGGGATTACATCATCAAAACCACACTACATTAGGTGATGTGGGATATGTGGATGAAGAGGGGTATCTATATATCAATGATCGCAAGAAAGACATGATCATTTCCGGCGGAGCAAATATATTCCCTGCCGAAATTGAGGCTGTGCTGATCGAAATGCCGCAAATTGTCGACTGCGCTATTTTTGGTGCACCCCATGCTGAATTTGGCGAAATGGTAGTTGTAGCCGTGCAATGCAGTCAAGACGAAACGTTGTCGATGGAGCAAGTTAATGCATTCTTAGATGGGAAAATTGCCCGTTTTAAGTGGCCCAAAAAGTTAGATTTGCATCTTGCATTACCACGAGAAGACAGCGGAAAAATATTCAAGCAACGTTTGAAAGCCGCTTATATTGAATAGCAATCGGCGGTTGGCCTGTTTACTCTCGTGTAAACAGGTTCACAGCGCAGGTACACATTTCATCTATGTGGCTGCGGTCAGCGTAAATGCCGTCTATGAGCAAGCGTGCAATACCGTGCATGGTGCCCCAAGTGACTTGCGCAAGTCGAAGTGTATCTTCTTCTACTGGCATCAAGCCTTGTTCTTGCCATTTTTTGGTCATTTCTACTTGGCGTTGAAAGCTCGGATAAGCGATATCACGCAGATCATTGGTCGCGCTGTTTTGTTTCCATATAGTGCGACCAAACATCAAGTCGTACATTTCAGGGTTTTCAGCAGCATAACCAATGTAGCCCTGAAAAAACTGATGATACTTTTGTTTTGTCGTCAGGCCGTTTTGAGAAAAAATTTGCTCAGCATTGTTATGCCAGTGCTCAAATCCTTCTTCGGCTATGGCACAAAGCAGTTCATTTTTATCTTTAAAGTGATGATAGGGGGCCGTTCTAGAGACCCCAACGCGGTCGGCCAACTTGCGTAAAGATAAGCCTTCAATCCCGCTTTCACTTAACATGGCTTTAGCCGCTTCTAACAAGCTAGAGCGCAGATCACCGTGATGATAACTACTTTTATTGGCAGTCATATTTTGTGTTGATTTTTTAGATGATATTTTTTGCATAAGCTGGAATTTAGCACACATCTTGACAGCGTCAAAATAAGACTTTATCTTGACGTTGTCTAGTTTGATTGCTGATGGGCGTGAGGACGGTTTGTAACACACGCTAACTAGCAACCTTAAATCTGTAACTAATGGAGAATAACGTGTCTGATTTAGATTTTTCAACGCTGGAAACCTTAAGTGTCACGATTGACCAGCATATCGCCCATATTCAATTGTCACGCCCTGAGGCGTTGAACAGCATGATCCCAATTTTCTGGCATGAGTTACCTGCCACAGTGCGAAAAATTGATGAGCAATCAGCTGCTCGAGTAATTGTGATTTCATCTCAAGGTAAACATTTTAGTGCCGGGATGGACTTATCTGTATTCACTCAAATGGGTAAGGACTTTGTGGGCGAGCCCGCGCGACGTGGTGAGCGTATGCGTCGTATGGTACTGGAACTACAAGATAGCTTTAACGCACTAGAGTCAGTGCGTATGCCTGTGCTGGTGGCGATGCAAGGTGGTGTGATTGGTGGAGCAGTTGACATGGTGTGCGCTGCAGATAGCCGTTATTGCACAGCGGACACCTTTTTCACGATTAAAGAAACTGAAATTGGTATGACCGCTGACGTTGGCACCTTACAGCGTTTACCGCATCTTATCCCTCAAGGTTTGGTACGCGAGCTTGCTTACACAGGCCGTAACATGGGAGCCGTTGAAGCAAAAGAATGTGGCTTCGTGAATCAAGTGTTTGCTGATCAGCAGAGCTTGCTCGAGGGCGTAATGAAGATCGCAGCAAAAATTGCTAGCCACTCTCCTCTTGCCGTGACGGGCTGTAAGGAAATGATCAATTACACCCGAGATCATACCGTCGCTGATGCGTTGAACTACATGGCTGTATGGCAAACCGGTATGTTTCAGATGCCTGATATTCAAGAAGCCATGTCTGCGGCTAAAGAACAACGCAAACCCGTATACGAAGAGTTACATAACAAAATCAGTGGTATGCAGCGTAAATAAGCGCTGTTACAGCATAAAACAGGACCAAATTATATGACTACAACAACAGCAAACACCTCTGGCGTTAGTGTTTTTCCGAACCTTCTAAAACCTTTGGATTTAGGGTTTACCAGCTTAAAAAACCGCGTATTGATGGGCTCGATGCACACAGGATTAGAAGAGGCGCCTAACGGACACGAGCGCATGGCAGCATTTTTTGCTGAGCGTGCCCGTGGTGGTGTTGGCCTAATTATTACAGGGGGCATTGGCCCCAACGATGAAGGTGCAACACATCAAAATACCAAGCGCTTAAGCAATGATGCTGAAGTGGCCAATCACAAGATGATAACCGATGCCGTACACAACGAAGGTGGCAAGATATGTATGCAAATTCTGCACACAGGCCGCTACGCTTATAACCCAAATTTAGTTGCGCCATCATCTGTTCAAGCACCGATTAATCCATTCAAGCCTAAAGCACTTGATGACGCGGGCATTGAAAAGCAAATCGAAGATTTTATTTTCACCTCGACACAAGCGCAAAAAGCGGGTTATGACGGTGTGGAAATCATGGGATCTGAAGGTTACTTTTTGAATCAATTTATTGCTGCGCGCACCAATCAGCGAGACGATTCGTGGGGAGGTAGCTACGAGAACCGGATCAAATTACCCTTAGAAGTCGTGCGCAGAGTACGTGAAGCTGTTGGTGAACATTTCATTATTATCTACCGTTTATCGATGTTAGATCTGGTTGAAGGAGGCTCAACATATGACGAAGTAGTTGAGCTGGGCAAAGCGATAGAAAAAGCCGGCGCGACTATTATTAATACAGGGATCGGTTGGCACGAAGCGCGTATTCCTACTATCGCGACTAAGGTGCCTCGAGCAGCATTTACTTGGGTGACGGCTAAATTCCGTGAGTCATTGTCTATTCCTGTGATTACATCCAATCGGATCAATACCCCGGAAGTGGCAGAACAAGTTTTAGCGCGCGGTGACGCGGATATGGTGTCTATGGCACGACCATTTTTGGCTGATCCTGATTTTGTGATCAAGGCAATTGAAAACCGCTCGGATGAAATTAATACCTGTATCGGTTGTAACCAAGCGTGTTTGGATCATGTGTTTGAAGGAAAAATGACCAGCTGCTTGGTCAATCCTCGTGCATGTCACGAAACCGAGTTAAACATTGAACCGGCGCAAACACCTAAACGTATTGCCGTTATTGGTGCCGGTCCTGCCGGCCTTGCTGCAGCCAAAACTGCAGCAGAGCGTGGCCATTCAGTTACCTTGTATGATTCAGCCGATGAGTTAGGCGGGCAATTTAATATTGCTAAGCAAGTACCGGGTAAAGAAGAGTTTTACGAAACGATCCGTTATTTTAAACGTCAACTCGAGTTGCACAATGTCACGGTTAAGTTAAATACGCGTGTCAGTGCCAGCGATTTAAATGCCAGTGATTTTGACGATGTCATTGTAGCCACGGGAATTGAGCCACGCACACCGCCAATTGAAGGTATTGAGCATCCTAAAGTGATGACGTATATCGATGTGATTAAATCCCACAAACCAGTGGGTAAAAAAGTGGCAGTTATTGGGGCTGGTGGGATTGGCTTTGATGTATCTGAGTTTCTATCTCACTCTGGTGAATCGACCAGCTTGAATATTCCTGCCTTTATGAAAGAGTGGGGTATTGATATGACGTTCTCTTCTCGTGGTGGCATTGAAGGGATGAAAGCACAACCAGCACGTTCTCCTCGTGAAGTTTTCTTACTACAACGTAAGACCACGAAAGTAGGAGCAGGCTTAGGTAAAACGACAGGTTGGGCTCATCGGGCTGGTTTACTTAGCAAAGGCGTAAGCATGATTGCCGGCTGTGAATACCTAAAAATTGACGATGACGGCATTCATATAAGAGTGAATGATGAGGTGCAAGTACTTGACGTTGATAACGTGATTATCTGCGCAGGGCAAGAACCGTTGCGAGAGTTGGTGGAAGGGCTTACTAAACCACACCATTTGATCGGCGGGGCGGATGTGGCCGCAGAGCTTGATGCTAAGCGTGCTATCGATCAAGGTACACGTTTGGCTGCGATGCTTTAGCCCAGCGAAAAACGCTAGGACATTGCAAACGGTTTGAGTTTAAGTAAACGAGATGCAATGCAGATGACCAAAAAAGCCCATTATCTAACACGATAATGGGCTTTTTTATTTTGTAAACGTGACCATTTATGCTGATGGTTGCGACTGCTTAGGCATTGATATCGAAATATTGCTTGGTGAATTGAATGAAGGTTTTAAGCCTAGCAGACTGATGAATTAATTGAGGATGGATAAGGTATATCGCAAAATCCGCACGTTGCGTTTCAGCTAATACTGGTATGAGTTTACCTGTGGTGATTTCTCGGTCTACTAGGTATTCGGGTACCAGGATGAGTCCTTTGTCGTCCAAAGCGTGATGCTTGAGAATAAGGTTATCGTTTACGGCAATGGGGCCTTTGACTTCAACTTTATACCCGGAAATTTGCCACATTGCGGTTAAGGTTCGACTTAAACACACATGTTTAGCGAGATCAGGAACACTTTCGGGCATACCATTTTCAGCTAAGTACCGTGGACTGGCGCAACACACATGTCGATAGTCAAACAGCTTTTTAGCAACCATATTCTGTGGCGGGGACTGGGTCGCTCTAAAAGCCAAATCAAAGTCGTTTTGGGCCAAATCATAAGGAGTGTAACTACAGTCGACACTGACTTTTATAGCGGGGTAAATTTTCTGAAATTTATTACAAATATCTAATACAAAACGCTGGGCAAATTGACTGGGGGCAGTTAAGCGTAGGGTCCCTTCAAGGGCATCATTATCGTGGCGTACTTCACGCTCAAGCTCGAGTATTGAGCTTTTTATTTGATTCATTCCTGCCAGTAATTGGGTGCCTTCCTCCGTTAGCGTCACGTTACGTGTAGAGCGAATGAACAAATACTTGCCTAAATCTTGTTCAAGCTTACGAATTTGCTCAGACAAATAGCCTCGGGAAATCGCAAGAGTCTGTGCCGCTCGCGTAAAGCTTAATTGTTTAGCAACTTCACTAAATAAAATTAAGCGTTCAAATTTTTTATGTTCACGACTCATAGTGGCAAATCTACATAGTTGGTAGGGCAAATATTTTAACGTTGCATTGTTCGTTATATCAAACAATGTTTTCAGTAACTCGCGCTACTCCTTTGGCTTTAACGCTTTACACTGTGTGCAAATGAACTTCACATTATGTTTTAAGGTCTGCACATGTCACATATCTCTCTACCGTTAGCTACTTATTTACCCAACGTAAGTGCACTTGCATATGGATGCATGGGATTAGGGGGCGGCTGGGATGCAAAACCTGTCTCTAGGGCGAACATAGCTCAAGCCAATGATTGTGTGAATACCGCGTTGGAATCAGGTATAAATTTTTTCGATCACGCAGATATATATACCTTGGGTAAAGCTGAGCAAGTGTTCGGTGAAGTGCTTGCACAGCGACCAGAACTGCGCAAGCGCATCTATATTCAATCAAAATGCGGCATTCGATTTTCCGATGATCAGGGACCAAAACGATATGACTTATCTGCTGACTGGATCCGTGAATCTGTGGAGGGGAGTCTGCGTCGTTTAAATACGGATTATCTCGATGTGCTGATGCTGCATAGACCGGATCCACTGATGCAAGCTGAAGAAATTGCCCGAGTTTTTGATGAATTACGCAGCGCGGGCAAGGTGCATTATTTTGGCGTATCAAACATGCATCATCATCAAATCGCCTATTTGCAACAAGCGCTAGACGCACCGCTGGTGGCCAATCAAATTGAAGCCAGTTTGCTTAAACAGGACTGGATAGATGAGGGGGTTTATGCAGGTAACAGTGATGGGCAGGACATTAACTTCAATGCCGGAACGTTAGAATATTGCCGCAGGGAACACATGCAGTTGCAAAGCTGGGGCAGTTTAGCCCAAGGTTTGTATTCAGGGCGCGCTGTGAGTGATAAATCAGAGGCGGTAATACGCACCAGCGTATTGGTTGCTAAACTCGCCGCGGCGTATAACGTTAGCCCGGAAGCTATCGTTCTCGCGTGGTTAATACGGCATCCTGCAAACATTCAACCTGTCATTGGTAGCACAGATTGTGGCCGGATCGCGGGGGCGAGTCAGGCGGGGAATATCACGCTTAGCCGTGAACATTGGTACGCATTATATGAAAGTGCTAAAGGCATGGAACTACCATAACGTCGCGCTCTTAACCGAATGACAAAATGAAGAACATATGATGACCTTTGCACAATGCATTGAAAATAATGAACAAGGTGCTGGCGCGCAATAACCGACAGTAAATCGCGGCTGGGGTAACGAATAGCTAAGGTGAATTCATTTAAACGTTTCGTTGACTTTGTTGGTTTTGAACACCAGCTTGCTTAGCACCCCAAATCAAACTCAATACGGTAACTGCAGCTAAGATAAAGCAATAAAAAGAATAAGGAATAATTTCTACCGGTGACAATGAAAACGTTGCACCTATTATGAGTAGCTGTCCACCATAGGGGATCAATCCCTGTACCACACAAGCGAAAATATCTAATAGGCTGGCGCTTCGTTTAGGCTCTATTCCTCCTTGTTCGGCTAAGGCTTTAGCTGTGCTTCCAGCCACTATGATCGATACGGTATTATTGGCAATACATATGTTTAATGCACTGATAAGCACCGCAATGCCTAATGAATTACCGATTTTAAGGGGCAATGCGAGTGCGCGGATGACCTTGCTGATCGTCGCCAGTAAAAAGTCTATACCTCCTTGCTGGCGCATAAGTTCAGATAAGCCCCCAAGCATCAGCGATAAAATCATGATTTCCTGCATTTGCCCAAAACCAGTGTAGA
The DNA here is from genome assembly GCF_000315055.1 of Paraglaciecola polaris LMG 21857. Classification (GTDB taxonomy): domain Bacteria; phylum Pseudomonadota; class Gammaproteobacteria; order Enterobacterales; family Alteromonadaceae; genus Paraglaciecola; species Paraglaciecola polaris. Next base: position 7,862 of record NZ_BAER01000133.1, read on the forward strand.
TGTCTTGTCCCACGGTAATAACCTGATAATCAGATACACTCACCCCTATGATGGCACTAGACAGAATACCGATGATTAATACCGCAAATACGTTTAAGCCCGCGACAGCTAAAACTAAAATCAGTAGATAGGGAAGGGCGAGTAACCAGTTTGCTCCTTGAGGAACAGTTGCTTCACCTGACTCGCCCATTATCACCAGCAGCACGATGACAATGAGTGCCGCAGGCAATGCTAAATGCAAGTTTGCTTTAAATTTATCTCGCATTTCGCAACCTTGGGTACGTGTTGCTGCAATCGTGGTATCAGAGATGATAGAGAGGTTGTCACCGAATATGGCACCGCTGACCAATACACCTGCCACTAATGCGGGCTCAATCCCTGTCGCTTGAGCAACACCTAAACCAACCGGACCAAGGGCAGCAAGTGTACCCATTGATGTGCCCATTGCCGTGGCAATAAAACCAGCAATCAAAAATAAACCGGGCAAGATAAACTGAGCGGGAATAACACTAAGACCTAGGCTAACGGTGGCGTCTACACCACCTGTGGCTTTTGCCACTGCAGAAAAGGCCCCTGCGAGCAAGTAAATAAAGCACATAGTAATGATATTGCTATGCCCAGCTCCTTCTATATAACGGGCAATGGTTTCGGTCAGAGATTCCCGAGATAACAATACCGCCAAAATAACCGCAGGTAACAAAGCTGAAGGAGAAGGCAGTTGATAGAACGCATATTCGACTCCTTGGGTTTGGTAATAAAAGCCGACACCTAAAAACAGAACCAAAAAGGTCAGTAACGGCAGGAGCGCGAGTTTGGCGGATGTCGAAGATGAGTGCGACAAGGATATCGGTGTTTGCATAATGTTACCATGGACGTTTAGACGTCTAAAATTCTATATGTCTGAATGAAAATAGCAAGTCTAGTTCGTCTAAAGTCGCTAACGTGGTAAACGCATTGCGCGTACAAAGTATGATGATCGTCAAATTGGCAGGGAGTATTAGTCATTGTCGCCTGCAATATAAGGTGTTTATATCCACTAGGTCAATTCGTTGTTAATCAACTTCATGTATTAGCTTGGAAGATATAACATATTGAATTTAATCTTTATTATTTATCATTGTTACAAAGGTAAATAATATATCCGTTACATTCCATAACACTTTATGCAAAGGTGTTAACAGCTGACCTTAAAGCCTTGGCGTATTATCGCCCCGTCGAATTTTGCAACTAACTTTTTCTTTTACGTTTAGTACGCTTGAGTTTTTCTCCTCAGCGAATCTGCAATCACGTCGACACACCCCATTAGTCAATTTTATTAATAGGAACGTCCATGGACGCTTGGTATCTCATTTGTTTCTTAGGGGCATTGGCTGTCCTTATCGCTTTTACAAATCAATTTGTCTTGAAGTTGCAAACGACTATTGCCATTACAACGGGCTCGGTGGTGATTTCGTTATTGTTAATTTTGGCAGTAAAGTTGCTGGGGGACGAATCGGCGCTAGCCTTGATAAACATCGTTGGCAGCTTGAATTTCAATCAATTATTATTGAATGGTATGTTGGGCTTCCTGCTCTTTGCCGGTGCAATGGAAATAGATCTAAAAGCACTGCGGCGCCAGCGCTGGGAAATTACGATTTTAGTGTTATTTTCCACCGTGCTTTCAACTGTACTTGTGGGATACGCAAGTCATTGGATAATGAGCCAGTTTGGCTGGGACGTGCCACTTATTTATTGTTTACTGTTTGGTGCCTTAATTAGCCCTACGGATCCGATTGCGGTATTGGCCATTATCAAACAAATGAACGCGCCAAAAAATATCTCAATACAAGTGGAAGGTGAGTCATTGTTCAATGATGGCGTTGGGTTAGTCATATTCTCCACTTTGTTTGCAGTGGCATTTAGCAATGTGGATCCTACGTTTGGCAGTGTTGCAGAGTTATTTTTGGTGGAAGCTATAGGTGGAATATTATTCGGTTTGGTGTTGGCCGTCATCGCCCATTTTCTGATTATTCATAGTACTGACATGAATATTCGCTTACTCGTAACACTAACCATTCCATCTGCTGGATATGCATTAGCGATATTGATGCATGTGTCAGGAGCGTTAGCTATGGTTATGTGCGGTATTTTCATCGGCAATGTTACTCGTTCAAAGTCAGCCTCTTTGTCGCGAATATCCAGTATTCGCTATGTAAAAAACTTTTGGCACGCCACTGACAGCTTTCTTAACGCGTTGCTCTTTCTTCTTATTGGCATGTTAATCGTCAGTATGTCGCTTACGCTGGATGAGTTAGCGATAGGCTTATGCATGATCCCTGCAGTGTTACTCGCTCGCTTTATTAGTGTCGGTGCTCCGTATCTGGTATTCCGTCAATTTCGGCGGTACGACTTGAATTCAGTACGTATTCTAACATGGGGCGGATTGCGCGGAGGCTTGGCTCTTGCTATGGCTGCGTCAATTCCAAACGATACCGTACTCGCCAATGGACACAACCTGCATAATTTAATGGTTATTGTCACTTATATAGTGGTGATTTTCTCAATTGTTGTACAAGGACTGACAATCTCCCCCTTGATTAAAAAAAGTATCGCGGCGGGCAAAGCAGAACTTTAATATTAATCGTGGGGCGGACGTAGCATCCCGACGCAAGGTATTATTTTAAAACTCATTGTTTTCACTGGTTCATTTTGTCTAGCGCGAGTGTTTTCATCAGTAAGGGCGGTTTTAATCTAATTTTTAGGAATATAGGGTAATGGTAAGGCAAGAGATAAAACGCCTGGGCAGAAAATATCCGGCAAGGCGCTCATCTGTTTCTTTGGTAAATGGCTACTTTTCTTTTACCTGATAAATAGTCACGGTTCCACTAACTTCATTCCCAATAATCAATAAGGCGTTGCCATTTGGGCTGTCGGCCGGGGCAACAAATTGAATGCTTTCCGGCCCTAAGTCGCCAGATTGCGCGACTTCACTACAATCCATGCCTTGTGCTTCATCACATGGGTTTACTAAGTCGTCGTCTAACTCAAAGCGGGTAGAGAAATCACGGTTGTTATAGTGCGCTACAAAGGCCACATTGAATGGATTTGTTACATCATAAGTAAAAAGGTCACCAGAGCGCTCCTGTGCAATAAACGCATACATTCTGCCTTCAATTTCACCCACAGCAATCGCTTCAGGCTCACCGCCCTTGTCATCTGAGCGATTATCACCGTTGTTTTCAGTGTGGGCACTGTTGAAATTATTTCCCAAAATAGCGGCGGAAATTTTACCAAAGTCATCGCCCGAGTCATAAACAAGGTTAATGTTCTGGTCCCAGATCGAAAACGAACGGGCACCATAGGCGTATAAGGCCTCAAACTCACCGTTGTTGTCCGCATCACCCAGAGCAGTGGTGACTTTCAAGCGTCCAAGCCCGTCTTTTGCACCATTTGCGTCATATGCTGCTTGTAGGCTAGGGGAAAGCATCATATTCAGTTCGTCTTCATCGATAATATCGGCAATCCGAACTTCTTCTGAGTAGGCGGCATAATCACGGGAATCCCCTTCATTTGCCGATAAAATGAAAGTCGCATCGTTCCATTGATAAGATGCGATGGTGTCAGGTTGATACATTCCGTATAGCCCTTCGGCGTTGCTAAACGCTGGAATTTCATCTTTGTTGCTGAAGTCTAACTGATACGTGCCCCAATCTTTAAAACCAAGGGCACGTACTTCTACGGTCAGCGTTGTTAAATCGAGAATACCGATGGCGTTACTTTCTTGCAGAGACACATAAGCTGTTTGGCCGTCAGGTGCGTAGGTAATGTATTCTGGTTCTAATTCCTCGGCGACTGTCATCCCATCGGGACCAGCGAATTTGATGCCTGCTGCTTTTAGCAAGGCCATGCGCTTGGCGTCGCTATCGTAATCTTCTTCGTTCAAGGTGTCGTTACTGAATACCATGTCAGTAGTGAAGTTAATGGTTTGAGCTGTATCTGTTGGCGTACCGTTTGTCAAAGTGATCATCGATACGCTGCCTTCAGGGTCAAGGTTATAATCGGTATCGGGCTCTCCTTCGTTAGCCACTAACACATTGCTTCCATCTGGACTGAACGCCACCATGTCGGGTAAGGACCCTGCAGCAACAGCTTTGATGAAACTACCTTGACCTGTGGCATCTAAACGAAAAAACAAGCACCGCACCTGGACTGGTTTTAACACTAGCTTCAGCAGCTATCGCCAACACATCATCATAGATGGCAATAGAGTTTGCGGCGCCAAGCATAATGGTTTGATTTGCTCCGGCAGCATCTTTCACTATCACACTGTCAGCAAAAGTAAAGGCGCTAGACTGTAAACTGGCATCAGAAAAAGGATTGGCAACGGGCGCAGTGGTCAAGCCTGAGAGATCAATTACTTCAATTTGGTTCAGTGCAGAATTAATAGCAAACGCACTATTTGACGCTTTATGAAACTGCACAATTTCAGCGGCGCTTTTACCGAATACCTCTATGCCGCCGGCAGTAAAACGGCCCACTACTTCTATACTAAGTTCCCGAGGCAAGTTTTGGCCATCGACACCATTAGCGCCGTTTGTACCGTCAACGCCTGATGCACCTTCGTTCCCATCATCTCCATCCGAGGCACAGCTTGATAATGTGAAGACCATGGCCACGCTAAGTAAGCTTAGTTTTAAAGTATTTTTAAGTGGTTGCACTGAATAATTCCGCTATGTCATGTTTTAAATTAGTTGTGCAACTTAAAGTTATTGTGTGACTTTTTAACGACAAACAAATGAACAAATTATGACGGGAGGTAAGCAGATCAAAATTGGGGCAAATTAAAAAGTTAAATAGTGATCAGGTCGCATCGAAATTTGACGCTGGGTCTAACAGCAGGGAGTTAAAGTCTGCCGATAAAATTTTCCCAAGACAATAACACGCTTTTGAAGTCGGCCAGTCCACAGCCAGAGATAGATTCTTGATCATATAGCTCAGTGTCTTCGGGAATATCGAACTCTTCTTGTCCCCGAGTGATTGCGGCATACACTTCAATTTCATCGCGGTTCAGATCCATATTAAATTCCTGGCCCTGCAATGCATAGTGTTCAATGTTTTTCGTTTCTAACAGTTCAATTATATCCAGAAGATGTGCGATTTTCTGACGATCTCGTCCTAGTTCTTCACTAAACCACAAGCCGAGGATTTCGGCGCCCATCTCAAAAATTGCCACGGGTTCGGCCCGGTCATTTCTAATAAATTGATAATCCATAGGGTTATGCGTCCAATGAGTGATAGCTAAAAAAGGTCGCCATGGGCTTCGATTTGGGTGAGGTAAACTCGTAAGTCAAACTCTAGTTGGTGGTAGTTAGGCAACATGTGTAAACATAGTTGATAGAAAGCCTTATTGTGATCTTTCTCTTTCAAATGCGCCAATTCGTGAACCACGATCATATTTAAAAATGGCTCAGGAACCCGTTTGAATAACGTACTAACACGGAGCTCATTTTTGCTTTTGAGCTTGCCACCTTGTACGCGAGATACATAAGTGTGAAGTCCTAATGCGTGATTCACTACGTGAATTTTAGGATCAAACGCGACCTTGCTTAAAGGGGCTGACTTACGCATGTAACGATTTTTTAACGTCATCACATATTCGCGCAGGGCATTGTCGTTTGCTACTTCATGCACTGTGGGATAGTTTGCGCGTATATAATCACTCAGTTTATTTTCAACGAGCAGTTGTTCAATCTTAATTTGCAGGTGCGTTGGATATGCCGCTAAATACTTCATCGTAGTGCGATTATTGGTCTGTTGACTTTTTAGGTTCAGGCCAGACAAATTCAGCAGAGGATGATGTGTTTGAAATTGATTTTTCTGCTGGGATGACGTGTTTAGCTGCAGTCGCAGCTTTAGTCGAGGCGCTATGTTGGGTATTTAAGTACAGTTCCTCAACTTTACTGCGTGCCCATGGAGTTTTACGTAAAAATTTTAAGCTCGATTTAACGCTTGGGTCGCTTGAAAAGCAATTAATTTTAACCTGCCGGTGCATCTGCTCCCAGCCTAGCTTTTCAACCAGCGTCTCCACAATAAGTTGTAAGGTTAAGCCGTGTAATGGATTGTTTTTCTGAATTGTCATACCGGTCACATCTGAAATTTTTAATTACGCGCATATCGCATCTGTCGTTACGCTTACTTTGGATAGCCAGAACACCACATATTACAGTGTTTTAAGGGGCTTCGAACGAACCTAAGGGTTGCTCAGGATAAGTGGCGAGCAACTGACGTTTACCCCGTTCATCCACTTGCTCTAATTTAACAGAAAATCCCCACAAATGATGTAAGTGCTGCAGGACTTTGTGATGGCTATCGGCTAGTGGGATACCCTGTTGGGGGATATACGAAAGGGTAAGGGAACGATCACCACGGGAATCGACCTCATAAACCTGTATATTCGGTTCAATATTACTCAAGTTATATTGGGCCGATAGCTTTTCTCGAATGGCCTGATAACCACTTTCGTCATGAATGGCTGATACGCCCAAGTAGGAGTTACGTTCATCATCTTCTATTGCAAAGAATTTAAAATCACGCATCAGTTTTGGTGACAAAAACTGGCTAATAAAACTCTCGTCCTTAAAATTTTGCATGGCAAAATGTACTGTTTCTAACCAATCTTTACCGGCAATTTGCGGGAACCAGACCTTGTCTTCTTCTGTGGGTGATTGGCATATACGTTTAATGTCCATAAACATATTAAACCCCAAAGCATAAGGGTTTAATCCTGAATAGTTGGGGTGGTTATAGGCGGGTTGAGCAACGACATTGGTATGGCTATGTAAAAATTCTAGCATGAATTTATCACTGACTTTGCGTTCGTCGTAAAGGTGGTTGAGTATATGGTAATGCCAGAAGCAGGCCCAACCTTCATTCATTACTTGAGTTTGCTTTTGCGGGTAAAAATACTGAGATGTTTTGCGCACAATACGCACCAACTCACGTTGCCAAGACTCCAGCAATGGAGCATTTTTTTCAATGAAATACAGTAGGTTTTCTTGAGGCTCAGCAGGAAAGCGCTGTTTGTCTTGGTGATCCTTGGTTTCTGACTTAGGCACAGTGCGCCATAAATCGTTGATTTGGGACTGGATATGCTGCTCACGGGCCTGTTGACGTTCTCGTTCTTTTTGTAAGGATATTTTTTGTGGGCGCTTGTAGCGATCTACGCCAAAATTCATCAATGCATGACAAGAGTCCAGCACGTTTTCTACTTCGCTCACACCATACTTTTGCTCACATTGAGTGACGTAATTTTTGGCGAACAGCAAATAATTGATAATTGAACTGGCGTCGGTCCATGCTTTGAAAAGGTAATTGTTTTTAAAAAAAGAATTGTGTCCATAACAGGCATGGGCAATGACTAACGCCTGCATAGTCATGGTATTTTCTTCCATTAAGTAGGCGATGCATGGATCGGAATTGATGACGATTTCATAGGCCAACCCCATTTGCCCACGACGATAATGCTGCTCTGACTGGATGAATTTCTTGCCGTATGACCAGTGAGCATAATTGACTGGCATACCAATACTGGCGTAAGCATCCATCATATGCTCTGCAGTAATAATCTCAATTTGGTTGGGATAAATGTCTAGACCGTATAGTTTGGCAACGCGGTCAATTTCCTGTTCGTATTGGGTTAATAGTTCGAACGTCCAGTCAGGGCCGTCATTCAGGGTGTGTGTGTGTTGGCATTTTTGCACCTTATGACACTCCTTGAGGTTGTTGAACACTGAGATCAAATAGCTCACGAAATACGGGGTAGATATCATCAACATTAATAATGTGTTTTATGGCGAAATTAGTGTGCGTTTCTGTCAGTTTTTGATAGTCGTACCACAACCTTTGGTGCGGGCGATTTGTTATTTCTACGTAAGCAAAGTAGCGTATTACGGGCAGTAAATTTTGTTGTAGAAGTCGAGTGCAAATGGTGCAGTCATCAGTCCAATTGTCGCCATCTGATGCTTGGGCAGCGTAAATATTCCATTCATTACTTGGGTAGCGTTGAGCAATAATATCTTTCATGAGTATTAATGCACTGGATACGATCGTACCGCCCGTTTCTGTGGAGTAGAAAAATTCTTGCTCATCTACTTCTTTGGCTTGGGTATGATGATGAATGTAGACTACATCCACATCTTTATAGGTACGGCTCAAAAAAAGATACAGTAATATATAAAAGCGTTTGGCTTTGTCTTTTGTCGCTTGATCCATTGAGCCTGATACATCCATTAGGCAAAACATCACTGCCTTACTTGAGGGAATAGGGCGCTTTTGATAGTTACGAAAACGCAGATCGAAGGTATCGATAAACGGTACACGAGCGATGGCTTTTTCTAACGCTTCTATGTCATTTTTTAATTGAGCAATGCGTATCTGATCAGGGATTTGTCCGGCAAGTAACTCTGCCAGCTGGGTGTGTAATTTAGCTAATTCTGCTTTCTTGCCAGCCGTTAAGGCAATCCGTCTAGCGACAGAGCCTTTTAACGAACGTACAACATCTAAATTACTGGGTACGCCATCAGATACGAATCCAGCACGGTAACTCTCGTACTGGACGATTTTTGCTTGTTGATTCTTTTGCAGGTTGGGCAAAACGAGACCTTCGAAGAGTAAATCTAAATACTCGTCTTTTGATATTTGAAACACAAAATCATCTTGCCCTTCACCACCGTCGCTCGCATTACTGCCAGCACCCTGTCCGCCTCCTTCGTCAGGGCGCTTAATTTGGTCACCGGTATTAAATTGATCGTTGCCAGGATGCACGATACTACGCTTTCCCCCTTTACCCGTATGAAATATGGGCTCAGAGATATCCCGGCTAGAAATACCAATTTTTTCGCCGCTGTTGATGTCAGTCACACTGCGTTTGTTAATCGAATCAGATACCGCCTTTTTTATCTGCTCCTTGTAACGGCGCAAAAATCGCTGCCGATTAACCGTGCTTTTGCCTTTTCCGTTGAGTCGTCGATCAATAAAATGGGCCATACTGCTTTACCTCAATGGGTGCCACCGGACGTATCATAATATACAGAATACTTAGGGTTGAAATCATTGAATTAAGAGGACTTTCTAACCCGTAAATACCATTCACATAACAACCTCACTTGTTTTTGGGTATAGCCTTTTTCAGCCATACGTTGCACGAAGTCATCGTGTTTTTTCTCATCTTCATTGGAGCCTTTTTTGTTGAATGAAATAACCGGTAATAAATCTTCTGTGTTGGAGAACATTTTTTTCTCGATCACGGAGCGCAGTTTTTCATAGCTGGTCCAACTTGGATTTTTCCCTTTGTTGTTGGCCCTTGCGCGTAAGACAAAATTAACAATTTCATTGCGAAAATCTTTGGGGTTACTTATTCCCGCTGTTTTTTCAATTTTCTCCAACTCTGTGTTTAAGGCTTCCCTGTCGAATAGCTGACCTGTTTCCGGATCGCGATATTCCTGATCTTGGATCCAAAAATCGGCATAAACGACATAGCGATCGAACAGGTTTTGGCCGTACTCAGAATAGGACTCTAAGTATGCAGTTTGAATTTCCTTGCCGATAAATTCGACGTATTTAGGGATCAAGAAGCCTTTTAAATGTTCTTTGTATTTATCCGCTAATTCAGTGGGAAATTGTTCTCGCTCAATCTGGCGTTCAAGTACGTAAAATAAATGTACCGGATTGGCTGCCAACTCATGTTGATCAAAGTTGAACACTCTGGATAAAATCTTAAACGCAAAACGAGTCGATAAGCCTTGCATACCTTCGTCCACGCCAGCGTAGTCTCGATACTCCTGATAAGACTTCGCTTTGGGATCTGTGTCTTTTAGACTTTCGCCGTCGTAGACCCGCATTTTGGAATATATACTCGAATTTTCGGGTTCTTTAAGGCGCGATAACACACTAAACTGCGCCAAGGTTTCTAAGGTGTCTGGGGCGCATGAAGCCCCTAATAGCTCACTATTATCAATGAGTTTGCGGTAAATTTGTATTTCTTCAGAGACCCGTAAACAATAGGGCACGTTAACTATATATACCCGATCCAGAAAAGCTTCATTATTTTTATTATTGCGGAACGTTTGCCATTCAGACTCGTTAGAGTGAGCAAGGATCACGCCCTCAAACGGTAAAGCGGATAAACCTTCTGTTGAGTTGTAATTCCCTTCCTGGGTAGCTGTCAATAACGGATGCAGTACCTTAATAGGTGCTTTGAACATCTCAACAAACTCCATCAAGCCTTGATTAGCACGGCACAAGGCGCCAGAGTAACTGTAAGCATCCGGATCATTTTGGGCAAAATGTTCTAATCGTCTGATATCCACTTTGCCCACTAACGCTGAGATATCTTGATTGTTTTCATCCCCTGGTTCCGTTTTAGCAATGGCAATTTGATCCAGAATCGATGGATGTAATTTGATAACTTTAAACTGACGTATATCACCGTTGTATTCATGCAGGCGCTTGCGCGCCCAAGGTGACATCACGGTTTTAAGGTAGCGCTGTGGAATGCCGTACTCGTCAAGCAGCAGACGACCATCTTCATTTACATCAAACAAACTCAAAGGATGATCGTTTACAGGGGAGTCTTTTAAGACGTAAATAGGTTGTTGTTGCATCAACTCTTTGAGTTTTTCAGCTAATGAAGATTTGCCGCCGCCCACCGGACCTAACAGGTAAAGTATTTGTTTTTTCTCTTCAAGACCTTGGGCGGCATGGCGTAAATATGAAACGATTTGTTCGATGGCGTCTTCCATGCCATAAAAACCATCAAAAGCCGGGTAGCGAGAAATAACACGATTTGAAAATATGCGGCTTAACGAGGCATCTTTTGATGTATCTAACATCTGTGGCTCGCCTATCGCTTTGAGTAATCGTTCTGCAGCGTTGGCATACGCTGAGTTTTCTGTTTTACATATCTCCAGAAACTCATCGATGGTTAATTCTTCTTCCTTACGTGCTTCATACCTGGATTGATATTGCTCTAAAATTCCCATAACTAAACCTCACATATAGAAAATTTTCCAACCTGTACTTGTAAGGTTAGACCGTAATTTAGATTTATATGTTGCAGATTTAGAATAATATTTGCTAGATGAAGGAAAATTTTGAATATTCAGCACTATTAACATGCTTGGTTAATTTATTGATCTTTGAGAAAATCCTAAGCGTTATATGCTGGTATATAGCCAGGCATAAAAAAGCCTCGAAAAATCGAGGCCCTTAATATCAACTAATTTATTTAACCTAAATTAGGATAGCAAATGCTTAAGCGAAGTTGCTTGCAGCAAAATCCCAGTTTGCTAGTGCCCAGAAACCTTCAAGGTACTTAGGACGCGCATTACGATAATCAATATAATAAGCGTGTTCCCATAAATCTACGGTAAGTAGAGGAGTAAGGTTAGCGTCAGTTAATGGTGTTGCAGCGTTGCTGGTGTTGACGATATCAAGACTGCCATCTGCCGTTTTTACTAACCAAGTCCAGCTTGAACCAAAGTTGTTTACCGCTTTATCGTTTAATGCTGCTTTGAAGTCAGCAAATGAACCCCATTTAGCATTAATTGCATCAGCAAGTGCGCCAGTTGGCTCACCGCCACCATTTGGGCTAAGGCTGTTCCAGTAGAATGTGTGGTTCCAGATTTGAGCGGCGTTATTGAAAACTCCACCTTCAGACGATTTAACGATCTCTTCAAGATCTTTATTCGCCATATCAGTACCTTCAACTAGGCCATTTAGCTTAGTAACGTAAGTCGCGTGATGCTTACCATAATGATATTCCAATGTCTCAGCTGAGATATGTGGTTCTAAAGCATTTTTTGCATACGGAAGTGCTGGTAATTCGAAAGCCATGATAATTCTCCATTTAAAGTTAACAATAATCGTGTGTCTAACCTTGGGTAAGTACTAACGTTTTATACACGAATATAAAAGTCGTTGTCCAAGGTTATACTGAAACCCAACACGTATCTGCGGGCAGACAGGGTACATTACAAGGGGTAAGCTTGATAATATTTTGAAACCAATAAAGATCATACGCTAAGATTGGTATCTTGCCTTGAAAACGGTAAACTTGACTACATCATTAGTGTTATTCAAATATTCAGTGAGAGTGAGCATGGAAACGGTCGAAAAAATTCAGCAACAAATCAGCGAAAATCCAATTCTTTTATATATGAAGGGATCACCGAAATTACCAAACTGTGGCTTTTCAGCTCAGGCGTCTCAAGCATTGATGACTTGTGGTGAAGAGTTTGCCTATGTGGATATTCTGCAAAATCCAGATATTCGCGCTGAGTTGCCAAAATATGCAGATTGGCCTACTTTCCCACAATTATGGGTTGACGGCGAGTTGGTGGGTGGTTGTGACATCATCATGGAAATGGTTCAGCAAGGTGAATTGCAAACTATTATTAAAGAAAGTGCAGCCAAACGCGCTAAATAACGTGCAGCTTTAACGGCGTGTTATTACTCCGTTATTGATATATCGTTTTCCATAAAAAAAGAGTCGTTTAAGACTCTTTTTTTGTAGCTTTCTTTTGACTATTTACCACTCATAAGCAAAGGGTAAGGCTGTAAATAGAATGAGTAGTGCACCTAACAAAGCGCTCATTTTAATTAGGTTGGGTTAACACACTTCTTTAAATAGAGATTCATCAATGATTGTGTTGTCAACAATGCTTTGTGCCATGCGTACACATTTGCCGCACTGATCACCTACGCCCAGCGCTTCACGTAGCTGACGCATATTGCCCACACCGTCTTCGCGAACGGCCTGTTTAATAGCTTTGTCGGTAATACCGTGACACAAACAAACGTACATAGTTAACCTTACTTAATCTTGATGTAAATGATAATAATTGTTGTTTGCAACACTTTCAAGCATTTATTGCTTATAATTGAATAATAATTGGCCGTTTTACGCGAGCAGAGGGTATGCGAGGTGTTGGTCGATAAATTGTCTGGGGGAGCCCTTGGTTTTTAAGATTATATGCTTACTATAAGTTGATGTTAAATAAAGTGTGATAACCCTTTAATTGTCGTTACACTATGCGCCAGTTATTTTTAACCTAAAAGAATGGAGATCAATATGAGTGTATTAGTTAGTCGCCCAGCCCCAGATTTTACCGCCGCAGCTGTATTAGGAAATGGCGATATCGTTGAAAACTTTACCTTGAGTGAAGCAATCAAAGGCAAGAAAGCAGTATTGTTTTTTTATCCTCTTGATTTTACTTTCGTTTGCCCTTCTGAATTGATCGCATTCGACAAGCGCTACGAAGAGTTCAAAAAACGTGGTGTTGAAGTCATCGGCGTATCTATCGATTCACAATTTACCCATAACGCATGGCGTAACACTGCTATCAATGATGGTGGTATCGGTAAAGTAAAATACGCTATGGTTGCTGATGTAAAGCACGAAATCTGTCAAGCATATGACGTTGAGCATCCAGAAGCAGGTGTTGCGTTTCGTGGTTCATTCTTAATTGATGAAGCAGGTGTGGTTCGCCATCAAGTGGTGAATGATCTTCCATTAGGTCGTAACATTGACGATATGTTGCGCATGGTTGATGCACTTAACTTCCATGAAGAGCACGGTGAAGTTTGCCCCGCAGGTTGGCAAGCAGGCCAAAAAGGCATGGTAGACAGCCCTGAAGGCGTAGCAAGTTATCTTTCACAGAATGCGGATTCACTTTAATCTTAATTAAGTGATCACGAATTAAAAAAACCGCTGAATTTCAGCGGTTTTTTTGTATGTATAACGTTGATTTCTAATACGTATTAATCTTTTTCGGAGCTTGGCCATCCACATGTGCTTTGCCACTTATTGACAATATAACAATATAGCTCAGCCGTTTTTTGGGTGTCGTACAATGCCGAATGTGCTTCGTTCTGATCAAAGCTAATGTTTGCCGCTTGACAGGCTTTCACTAATACGGTTTGTCCTAACGCTAATCCAGACAAGGTGGTCGTGTCGAATGATACGAAGGGATGAAATGGCGTACGTTTAATCTTACTGCGTTCAATCGCAGCGTTTATAAAACCTAAATCAAAAGCGGCGTTGTGGGCCACCATAACTGAACGCTGACAATCCGCAGCTTTTTGTTCTTTGCGGATCTGGGTGCATAAATCTTTCATTACTTCTGTTTCGTCTAATGCGCCACGTAGCGCGCACCAAGGATCGATACCATTAAATTCCAGAGCGGCTTTTTCCAAATTAGCACCTTCAAATGGCACCACGTGATAATGGAAGGTTTTATCCGGGGTTAAAAAACCGGCCGCATCCATTTTTGTGGTGATCGCCGCTACTTCAAGCAAGGCATCGGTTTGGGCATTAAAGCCTGCCGTTTCAACATCAACAATAACCGGGAAATAGCCTCTGAATCTGTCTTTAAGGAGAAATTGGGGATCTGACATAGCTGCCTATTAGGAAAAAAATGAGGCGTGATTATGTCAATTATCTGCAGAGCCCGCCACCCTTCAAAAGTAATTATCTTTGCAAGTTTATTCGTTAGTAGGCTGGGCAAGATGTGAATTCAGGGTTAAGCTTTTACTGGGTGAGTCGATAAACTTTACAGACGCTCAGGTATTCTTCCTGTTCAGAAATTTATATTACGAAAAAGACTTATGAAAATTATCTTATTAGTAGTGTCACTGACATTCAGCAGCTCGCTTTGTGCGGGGTTGCGTCAATATGCGGCAAAGGTCGAGACCTCGGACTGGCAATTGAGCCAGCATAGTCGGCTGCAATGTACTTTGGCACATAAAATTCCTGGCTATGGCGAAGCATTGTTTACTAGCATGGCATCCAAACAACTAAATATGGAATTTGAGTTGGATATGCTGTTGCTACCAAAAAGTTTCAGTATGGCAGCTGTGTATTCCGTGCCACCTAGGTGGATGCCGGGACAGATGCAGCATGCAATTGCAGATATGACCATTCGCAAACAATACAACGGTGATCTGCCAGAGCAGGCTGCCTGGACCATGTTATCTGAATTGGAAAAGGTTTTTGGCCAACCATATATTATCAAGATTGGTATAATCACAGTGATAGAGTGGCGGTAGGGCTCAATGCCAGTAATTTCGCCGTGCCGTATGAGAGCTTTGCTCAGTGCGTAGCAAACTTATTGCCTTACAGTTTTGATGATATTGCTTACACCATATTAGCGTATAAGAAAAATAGTACTGACTTGACCAAATATTCGCAACGTCGTCTCAACATGATTGGACAATACTTGCAAGAAGACAGTGATATGGATTTAGTCTTGCTGGATGGTTATAGCGACAGCTATGGTGGCCGTGATATGAATAAAACGCTCTCGGTAAGCCGTGCTGTCGAAATCAAAAATTACTTTAGTGAGATGGGCGTAGCGCCTCAGCGCATTGATGTGACAGGTCATGGTGAGCGTAGGCATATTGCACCGAATAGCAATGAAATGTCTCGGGCAAAAAATCGCCGAGTGGTCATTCGTATGGCCAAACCCTAAACAGGTCCTGTCGTTGGCAAGTGAGTCATGGCACTAAACGAATTGATATAAAAAACCGATTAGCAGGTAATGTTAGTCGGTTTTTTTTATCGACACAATCCCTTGTTATCGATGCAAATAGTCCACCACGGTATCGGTGAAATCGGTGAACACACCATCTACTTTCAATTGCTTGAACAGTAAGTCCAATGTTTGCTGGCTGGTAACGCCGGTTGGTAATGCGTCTTGTCTAAAAGTGTAGGGGTGTACATCAAGACCCGCAGCATGGGCTTTTTTGACTAAGCCGGTTGCTTGCATCGTTTGCATGTCAATCAATTGGGGGATCCAGGGACCTATGCCTTGAGCAACCTCTGCAAGCGCTTTTAGTCCAGCTGGCGTGCGCAAAGCATCGTAATCGGTTGGCGACTCGTTCCAGTCATTTTCGGCCATCAGCTGAATAAGTTTGACCTTGGCGCCGAGTTCATTGCGTACACGTTTTAACTCGGCGTAATCAAAACACTGCACATATATCGCTTTATCGGCGTCGTCCAAATCATGCTTACGCAAGGTGGTTAACACTATCTGGCTGATATCAACACCTTGCTCTCGGTGCCATGCGGGGGATTTAATTTCAGGATAAAAGCCAATGTGTTTATTAAATTGGCGATTGAGCTCAGTGATGAGTTCAATTTGCTCTTCAAACGTGGCGATCGTGAATTGCGCGCTTCCTTGATAACGATTTTTAAAAACGGGTTTACCGTTAAGATCACTACGTTCATGAACCACTAAGCTCTTTAACTCATCAAGGGTAAAGTCGAGGGCGTAGTAACGGCCATCATCACGCTTACGCTCAGGGAACTTATCAGCGACATCGGTGACAGTATCTAAATGGATATCGTGTAATACCACGGGAACGCCGTCTTTGCTGATCACAACATCCTGCTCGATGAAATCTGCACCTTGGGCAAATGCTAGGGTTGTGGACTCCATGGTGTGCTCGGGTAAATATCCAGGGGCGCCACGATGGGCAATCACTAAGGGGGCAGCCCAGCTGACTTGACTGACTAACATCGCACACAGGGATAACGATAGAATAGATTGTTTCATACTGACTCCAATGTCACAGTTCCCAACAAATGGGAAATTAATCGTTTTGAATAAGCTCAATGGCATAACCGTCGGGATCTCGAACAAAAGCGATAACAGTTTTGCCACCTTTAACAGGTCCTGCATCACGATATACATCAGCGCCTTGCTTCTTTAGCTGTTCACAAACATGATAAATATCATCCACACCCAGAGCAATATGTCCGTAGGCGGTACCCAGATCATAGCTGTCTTCATCCCAGTTATGGGTAAGCTCTAATACAGTATTACTGTCCTCTGCACCGTAGCCAACAAAGGCTAACGTGTAACGATACTCTTCATTTTCACTGCGGCGTAGTAATTTCATGCCAAGTATTTCAGTGTAAAAAGCAAGAGAGCGGGATAAATCACCGACGCGTAACATGGTGTGCAGTAACCTCATAAAGATCCTTAATCGTTTCACTAATATGTAAACTAAGTAGCTGATTATAACGGCTTAAAGGTCACAACTATATGACAAAGGGTAACAAATCGTGGCCCAGTGCAAAGAACTGAATAAATGGCCGTGCGCGCGGTGTCAAAATCCAAGCAACACATGGTGCAAGGTCTAACATTAACCGCTTAACTTTAATCCAATCACACCTAATGTGATCGTTAGCAAGCTGACTACGCGCCATAAATTCAATGGTTCATCAAATAAAATTATGCCGAGGATGGCCGTGCCAAGTAAGCCGATCACTACCCATACGGCATAAGCCGTACCTGCAGGCAATGTTTTCATGGCGATGCTCAGTAGGCCGAAGCTGATCGCCATAGCGACAATGGTAAATACAGAAGGCCAAAATCGACTAAAGCCATCGCTGTACTTAAGACCAATTGCCCATACAACTTCGAACAGGCCTGCCACTAAAAGAATTATCCAATTCATTTTTATCCCTTAGCTGGTTCGTTTCAGGAAAAGTGCGAGAGATTCCGCTGTCCTCATTTCATTCGTTAACAATAGAGAGCCGAAAAACGGGTTGTAGCACACTGCCCAAGCAATTCATTGGTGAGCAAGGACCAAACCAAACGCATTAGACCACCATCAATATCGCAGCAATCCCCGTGACCGCTAGTACTAACCAGCGATATTGTTTATCGGGAATTCGCTTGACGATTTTGACCCCTGCGTAAGCGCCAATAGCAATAAAAGGCAGGCTTATTAGGTTTAACATGAACGAATTAAGTGAAATGGTGTGCCAGCTAAAAACATGAAACGGCACTTTAAAAAGGTTAATGGCTAGAAAAAACCAAGCCCCAGTACCGATATATTCGTTTTTAGGGAGCCGCATACTGAGTAAATAAAGTGCCATTACCGCGCCCGCGAGATTGCCTATCATGGTGGTAAAACCACCAAGTAACCCCATCAATATGGCAAACCATAGATAATCTGGAATGCTTTCTTTGTTGGCGGTTTCCATCCAGAGCATGATCCCCAAACTGACGAAAATGATGATCCCCATGATCAACCTAAACAATTGGTCGTCAATATAATTACCGACCACAGTAGCGATAATTACACCTACCGCCGCCGATGGAAATAGTTTTAACAAATACGACCAATTTGCGTGGCGATGATAATATTTTACCGCAAATAAATCAGCCATGATAAGTAGTGGCAGCATCAGGCCGGAGGATTCTTTCCCACCAAAGATAATAGCCATTACCGGGACCGTAAACATGGAGACACCACTGACCCCGGTTTTTGCCATGCCAATTAAAAAAGCCGTTAAAAAAAGTAGGCTGAAAGTGGTGTAATTGAGTGAATAGGAGAACAACTCGAACATATTTTTAGCTATTCCTTGCACAGGTCAGGCTGATACGAAACGTTTTAGCCAGCGCCATTCACGATTGATATCGTTTTAATTAAATATTGTCTAGGCATGAATGGCTTTGACTCGCCCAACCTGCCCATCTTCTAAGCGCACTTTGATACCGTGGGGATGGTTAGGTGAATTAGTCAGTAATTTTTCAACTATGCCGTGGGTGAGGGTGCCACTGCGTTGATGTTCTTTTAATACAATAGAAACCTCTGCCCCAATCTTTACATTTACGCGTTTATTGCCGTCCATCTTGTTACTCCTGGGCTACTTTTAATTGAACAATTTATTCGTCTACTTTGTCTTTGAATTCGCATAAGTCTTCTACTATGCATGAACCGCAGCGTGGTTTACGGGCTATGCAGGTATAGCGGCCATGTAAAATCAACCAGTGGTGCACATCCACTTTAAATTCGGCAGGCACCACCTTAAGTAGCTTTTTCTCGACCAAATCAACATTTTTACCTACCGCGAATTTAGTGCGGTTACTGACTCGATCAATATGAGTATCTACAGCTATTGTCGGCCAGCCAAATGCGGTGTTTAGTACCACGTTTGCTGTCTTTCGTCCTACGCCAGGCAAGGCTTCTAGGGCTGCACGGTTCTCTGGTATTTCAGAGTTGTGCTGGTCTATTAGCATTTTGCAGGTTTTGATTACGTTAACCGCTTTGGTGTTAAATAAACCGATGGTTTTAATGAATTCCTTCACCCCATCAACGCCTAATGCGTAGACCGATTCAGGTGTATTAGCCACGGGAAACATCTTGGCCATGGCTTTGTTGACGCTGACATCGGTAGCTTGAGCTGATAGCAATACGGCAATAAGTAATTCGAACGGGCTGGTAAAATTTAACTCTGTGGTGGGGTGCGGGTTCGCATCACGCCAACGGGTTAACATTTCAATGCGTTTTTGTTGATTCATCTACGGGCGTTCCATTTTAGAGCGAGTATACACGCTTAAGATTCAGCGGTGACACGAGCTCGCTGTACGGTTTTAGCCTCTTGCTTAGCTGCAAACATTCGCTCAAAGCGCTTATCAAGTACGTTTTTTCCGGCGATAAGTAAGCCCATGCCTAAAAATGCTCCTGGCGGCAAAATGGCTAACAAGAAAGGGGAGTCGGTAGTGAAAACGGTGATTTTTAAGCTGGTCGCCCAATCCCCCAATAATAGGTTAGCACCCGCAAACAAGGTGCCGTAGCCTAATAGTTCGCGCATCGCACCGAGTATGACAAGCACAGCAGTAAAGCCTAACCCCATCATCATACCGTCAAAGGCAGCATAGCCAATGGGATTCTTGGATGCATAAGCTTCGGCCCGACCAATGATTGCACAGTTGGTTACGATCAAAGGAATGAATATCCCTAGTGCTTGATACAACTCGAAGGTGTATGCGTTCATCAATAACTGTACGACTGTAACGAAGGCTGCGATGATCATGACAAAAATAGGAATGCGAATTTCGTTAGGGACCATATTACGAATAATGGATACCGTCGCGTTTGACCCAATTAAGACTAATGTGGTGGCTAACCCTAGGCCTAAACCGTTGGTGATCGTGGCAGTAACCGCTAATAGTGGGCAAAGGCCCAGCAATTGCACCAGAGCAGGATTGTTTTTCCACAGCCCTTGCCAACTTAACTGTTTGAATTCATTCATATGCGTTACCTTTGCTCGCGAATTCGCTACGGCATTCGTTACTGGCTGAGAAAATGGCCTGTTGATTAAGTTGGTAATATTCAATGGCACGTTTAACCGCACTAACGACCGCACGTGGCGTGATGGTTGCGCCGGTGAACTGATCGAACTGGCCACCGTCTTTTTTCACTGCCCAATCTGACGTATTTTGCGGGTTCAAATTTTGATCGTCGAAACCCAAAACCCACTCACTCACGCGTAAATCTATTTTATCACCTAAGCCCGGGGTTTCTTTATGATTAAGTATACGCACACCAGATACAGTGGACTCACCGGTCACACCCACCACCAACTCGATGCGACCGCTATAACCATTGGGCGCGGTGGTTTCAATAACGGCTGCTGTTGGTGCACCGTCCAGAGTGGCCCGGTAAATATGATGTGGCGTCTTAGAACCAAGGTAATCCATGGACGTTACGAATACGCAATCGTGTTGCATCTCGTTGTTGTAGCTACCTTGGGGGACTAATTCGTCAAATATCGTTAGCAGGGTTTGCTGACGTTGATATTCAATTTGTTCTTGGGTACCGAAAAAGGTCAGGGCAATCAGGCCGCTGGTGATAACGGCAAATAAACCTAATATAAGCCCGTTTTTAGCAATTATTCGCTTCATTTAGGTACCCCTTTATTGGTTTTTTGATGGCCATAGGTACGGGGGCGGGTATAGTAATCGATTAATGGCACAGCCATATTCATGATCAAAACGGCAAAGGCTATGGCGTCAGGATAACCACCCCAAGTGCGAATAATGTACACCCAGAAGCCAATCGCTGCGCCGAATATCACCCGGCCTTTATTGGTTGTTGAAGCAGAGACCGGATCCGTAGCGATAAAAAAGGCACCGAGTATCAGGCTGCCATTAAATAGGTGAAATAAAGGTGAAGCAAAACGATCGCCATCGACTAAAAACATGATACCAGCGCATACCGCCATCGCTGCGATCATGCCCCCAGGAATATGCCAATTAATGATTTTGGCACGGATTAAATACAGACCACCTAACAAGTAGCCCAGACTCACCCACCACCAGCCTATCCCTAAACTTCCGTCAAAGATGGCGGATTGAAGGCCCTCTTCATATGTCAGGCCTTGGGCCAAGCCTGTTTTTATCGCGTCAAGGGGAGTGGCCATGGTGTGGCCGTCAACAGCACTTTGTAGTTGCATTAAGCTGAAGCCATCAGCACTAAAGCCGGTGAATACAGCATAGATAGCATCGACTATCCCAGGTTGATGCGTTGTCAGGCTTTGTGCAGGCATCCACTGAGTCATTTGCACGGGGAACGACACAAGCAGCATCACATAGGCTGCCATCGCCGGATTAAAGACATTAAACCCTAAGCCACCATACAATTGTTT
Organism: Paraglaciecola polaris LMG 21857; assembly: GCF_000315055.1. Taxonomy (GTDB): domain Bacteria; phylum Pseudomonadota; class Gammaproteobacteria; order Enterobacterales; family Alteromonadaceae; genus Paraglaciecola; species Paraglaciecola polaris. Next base: position 29,343 of record NZ_BAER01000133.1, read on the forward strand.
GACAATAGCAATGGCGAAGAACGTACCGATGACGACAACCCACCAAGGCGCAAAAGGTGGAATACTGATGGCCAGCAATATTGCTGTGAGTATCGCACTGTAATCTTTAATCGCCCGCTCAAAGTCTCGTTTACGTAGCTCCAATATGCTGGCTTCGGTTATTACAGCCGTTAATATAGCTAAGGTAATCTGAACCAGTACACCAAAACCGAAGAACCAGGTTTGCAGTAAAATACCGGGGATCAAAGCATAGATCACCATACGCATAACTTGTCCGGTATTACGTCGAACATGCTGGTGGGGTGAACTGGCGAGTTTATAATTCATATCAATGCTTTATTCTTCTGATGATTTCATTTGGGCCGCTTTTTTGGCTTTGGCTTTGGCGACAGCTGCCGCGATACGGCGTTTTTTCTCATCAAGGGCTTGTTCTGCTTCCGATGACGGTAAATTGTTTGAGTCTTCATTTGAGCTTAATTCTGAGGGTTCTGAGGCCGGTAGGGCGTCAATATTGTCTGTTCGCGCGGTGTTCGCATTCTGCTGAGCGAGCTTTTTCGCTTTCGCTTTCGCTTTCGCAACGGCTACGGCGATACGGGCTTTCTTTTGTGCGGTGGGGTCGAGCGTATCAACAGACACGTTTTCCTTTTTCGTGGCAATATCATCAGCTTGATTGGCTGATGCCGCTTGTTCTTGGCCTGAATCACTTTCAGGATCTGCTTGCTCTCTGGAAAGGGTCGCTGTTAAGGACTCGCTGGCCTTAATTGTTTCATCCGCGGCCAGCTTTTGTGCCTTTTTCGCTTTTGCCTTAGCAATAGCGGCAGCCACCCGTTCATCCTTTGATACTGGTTTGACTGAATGCACTTCGTTTAATTCATTGTTAGTCGGGGCGTCAACTTGCAGCGTATTTTTCTCATCATTGTGAGCCTCAACCTGTTGCTGGTCTTTTTTGGCCTTTGCTTTAGCAATCGCGGCAGCCACGCGCTGATCTTTTGACAAAGCGGGGACGGATGATCGACCGGCACTTGTTGGTGCTGCAGATTCTAAATGAACGCTGTGTTGAAGGTTTGCCGGTGTCGATGATTCAGTCGTGCTTACATGGGCTGATTGTTCAGCTTTTTTCGCTTTTGCTCTGGCTATCGCGGCAGCAACGCGCTGATCTTTTGATTGACCAGGACTGTCATTTTTCGCAAGCTGATTTTCATCGGGCGCCGCTGGTGAAGCGATCTCTGATGCGGCGGGAGTGTTCGTGCCAAGTTGGTCTGAATCGGCTTTTTGTGCTTTCTTTGCTTTAGCTCGGGCTATGGCTGCCGCGACCTTGTCATCTTTTGAGGTACCAGATGTTTGCTCACTCGTTGTCTGGTTGGTGTCGTGCAACGACGTTTCTTCTCCAGACGTGAGCTCTGCTTGCTGGGCTTTTTTGGCTTTTGCTCTGGCAAGGGCGGCAGCAATTTTATCTTGAGCGTCCCCTCCTTTATTTTGCATCGCTTCTTTACGTGCTTCAGCGGCTTTACGATGTTTCTCGTCTCTTGCTTCTTGTTCGCGGACTAAGCGCCCAGCGCGACTTTCAAAGCGTTCTCGAGCCTTATCTGATTTTTGCTTTTCTTCCTGTTCGAGCCGAATGTCAGCTTTTGCTACGCGATAATAGTGTACTAGTGGAATTTCGCTTGGGCACACATAGGCGCAGGCACCACATTCTATACAATCAAATAAATTATAGTCTTGGGCCTTATCTAACTCTTTGGCTTTACTGTGCCAGAAGAGTTGTTGCGGCAGCAAAGAAACAGGGCATGCATCAGCGCATGCGCTACAGCGAATACAGGGTTGCTCTGCTTCGGGTTCAGCGATTTCATCTTTTGTGGGTAATAATAAGCAATTAGTTATTTTAACCACGGGAACTTGGTCACTGGCCAAGGTAAAGCCCATCATAGGCCCGCCCATTATAATGTGCTTTTGTGCTTGTTTGTCTGCTACGTAACCTGCCAAGTCCAGTAAATGTGAGACGGGTGCACCAATCAGTGCCCACAGGTTTTTGGGTGTTTGTACGGCTTGGCCGGTAACAGTGACAACACGTTGAATTAGCGGTTTGCCAGAAAAAACGGCATCGGCAATGGCATAACAGGTGCCCACATTATGCATAATCACGCCAACATCAATTGGTAAGCCTTGTTTAGGGACTTCTCGGTTGGTCATCACTTGTATTAGTTGTTTTTCACCACCTGCAGGGTATTTAGTGGCAATAGGTACCACCTTATAATGCTCACTTTGTTGGCATGCCACCCGCATGGCCTCAATCGCTTCGGGTTTGTTGTCTTCGATAGCGATATAAATTTGTTTAGGCGAAAGTAAATGACACAATACGTCTATGCCCTGGCGAATTTGCCAAGCATGTTCGCGCATTAAGCGGTCATCAGCAGTAATATACGGCTCACACTCAACGCCGTTAATAATGACAAACTCTACATCCTTTTTAGGTGATGCTTTTATATGTGTTGGAAACCCAGCGCCGCCCATTCCAGATACACCTGCATTACAAATCGCTTCAAGTACAGCGACTTTGGGCAGGGACTGGTAATCTTGCAGTGGCGAAAGGGCAATCCATTTATCTAATTTATCAGGCTCAATGACTAACGTTTGCTCGGGCAGGGCAGATGGATGCGCCGATATATGTGGCCCAATATTAAGTATTGTGCCCGACGTGGGGGCATGCACCGGAACCGCAAATGGGTTTGCACTACGGGTCAGCGCTTGGCCTTTTAAAACATGATCGCCAAGGTTAACGATTAACTGACCTTCAACCCCGATATGCTGCTTCAGAGGAATATATAATCGCTCGGGGAGTGACATGTTTTCTATCGACAGATTATTTGATAACTCTTTTTGCTGGGCAGGAAATACCCCACCAGGAAAGTCCCATAGTTTATTTTGCTCGATATTTTTTATGATGTCATCGAAAGAGGGGGTTAAAACACGACTCATCAGCTCACCTGCCTAACGGGAATTGTATCTATGTTCCAGCGCCATGACGAAGGGGTCGCTTGGGTGGGTATCATATCGATACAATCAACGGGACACGGGTCTACGCATAAATCACATCCGGTACATTCATCGCTAATCACAGTATGCATTTGTTTAGCTGCACCTAAAATGGCATCCACCGGACAGGCTTGAATACACTTAGTACAGCCAATGCATTCGTCTTCGCGGATAAAAGCGACCTTTTTGATGTCTTCCACACCATGAGCTGCATCTAAAGAGGTGGCTTCTACACCCATCAAATCAGCCAAGCGTTTTATTGTTGCGTCACCGCCGGGTGGACATTTATTGATGTCATCACCATCGGCAATAGCTTGGGCATAGGGTTTACATCCCGGATAACCACATTGACCACACTGGGTTTGCGGTAATAACTCATCGATCTGTTCTACTAAAGGATCGCCTTCGACTTTAAAACGAACCGATGCGAAACCGAGTATTGCGCCGAAGACGATAGCTAGCAGCCCAACGGCAAGTAACGCGGTAAGAATGGCCCACAACAAACTCATTAAAATTTCACCAAGCCAGTAAAGCCGAGAAACGCTAAGGACATTAACCCAGCGGTGATCATACTAATAGATGCGCCTTTGAAAGGAGTTGGGACGTCAGCCACCGCTAACCGTTCGCGCATAGCAGCAAACAGAATTAATACGAGAGAGAAACCTACAGCAGCACCAAATCCATAAATCACTGACTCGACAAAGTTGTGATCATGATTAATATTTAACAGGGCGACACCGAGTACTGCGCAGTTAGTGGTGATCAAGGGTAAAAAAATGCCTAATAATCGATACAAGGTTGGGCTAGTCTTGTGCACGACCATCTCAGTAAACTGCACGACAACGGCAATCACTAGGATAAAACTTAGGGTACGCAGGTATTCAATACCCAAGGGTAATAGAATGTAGTGCTCAACTAAATAACTGGAAAGAGACGCTAGGGTCAAAACGAATGTCGTCGCCATTGACATGCCGATGGCTGTTTCAAGTTTACCTGATACACCCATAAACGGGCATAGGCCAAGAAACTGGACTAATACGAAATTATTGACAAGCACAGTGCCAATTAATAAAAGCAAAAACTCAGTCATGTTGGTTGCAACCTAGTACCAAAATCAAAATAGCAAAACCTGTTCAATATTACGTGTTTAATAAGGCGGAAAAAGATATAACAAAGTGTATTTAGACTATCCGTTGATATGTAAAGCGGATGATTAACGACAACACCTAAACCCTGCCTATCAACGAAAAATTACACCTTAAATAGCCAGTAAACAAATTACTCCCATTGATAAATACAGATAATAAAGTCTGCGATATTTTATTGCCGTAATAATTAAGCACGTTACTGACAATACATCATTGGGAAATTAGGCGTTATTATCCAAGTAATCGTGCTGATTAACAACTTGATATGCAAATAGTTTGGAGGATTTTTAGAAGATAAGGAATGATTGAATTACGAGCCTGATTGGCTCCCCCTCCCCGATTCGAACGGGGGACCTGCGGATTAACAGTCCGTCGCTCTAACCAACTGAGCTAAGGGGGAATCATATATCAAACTTGTATACTTTTATAAAGTATACAAAACGTTTCGAATCGAAAAATTTCAAACCAATATTCTAAAAGCTATTGCCTCATGAACGTTGGCTCCCCCTCCCCGATTCGAACGGGGGACCTGCGGATTAACAGTCCGTCGCTCTAACCAACTGAGCTAAGGGGGAATCGTATAACGTCTGTTGAAGGCATTATATAAATATAATGTTTACCCTGTGGGGTGCTTCCAACGGGGGCGAATATTAATGAGCATACCGGCTTGTGTCAACACTGATTACAACTATTTTTAAGCTTTTTGTAGGTTTATTTTCCAATTGATTTTTATTCGTACAATCTGCCTGTGAAATTGGTCAAGAGTTGTACACTTTTAATAAAGCAATGATGGTTTCGCTCTTTTTCAATGGTTATAAAGGAGGGACTTAGCTAAATAGGTAGGCATATCAAAGGACAAGGATCATTGTGGTTTTAGGATGATCTGCACGTGCAGTTCCCATAGGGTTAAAAATGTTTTTATTGAGTTCCTATATAACTAATGGTTATTTAAATTACATTGATAGCTGTATGTATAATCAGTAGTTCATGAAAGTGTAACCTAGCGTACCTATACAAGGGGTTAGTGATGACTTACCAAGTGATCGTGCAATTCTCACTCAAGTTCACGGATTTGTTGAGGCGGGGATAGTTATCCACTATATCTGTGGATAAGTATGTGCATGAATTCACATTGCTTCTCGGGAGCCTACTAGATCCGTTGTCAATACGATTTCAAAAAAACTTCTGTTTTTTTGTTTTTTGTTATTAAAATCATGCTATTACGCTATTTATAAGACTTTTTTCAGTTAGCTTGGGTGATTTTCACCCAGCGCTTTTTAACTTGTGTGTTGTTTTCAACAACAAATTTAATTTTATTAAAATAGTGCTTGAAATTAATAAAATTATACCTGCTGTTTTTGTCGGAAAAGTAACAGATAAATGATCAATTCGTCCCCATATTCCTGTTAACTGGGGTAATGAAGGGCGTCCCATGTTACTTTTAGCATACAGTCATTGAAGGTGCTTGTTCTGACAAGACTCAATAGCGATTTCAAATGAAAATATAAAATTTCTGTCAAAAATAGCCTGGTTAATGCACGTATTTTGAAACAGCTTTTCGTTAGTCTTATGTGGTTGGTTAGCTTACTATGGCCGGCTAGTTAATAAAGGAACCATAGAGTGAGTCAAAAATCTGAATCGTCAGGCCGCCGCGATCTGTTAAACAGCCCTATTGGTAACACACTGAAAAACATGACCCTGCCCATGCTCGTTGGTATGGTAATGATGATGTCATTTGGCTTAGTGGATACGTTTTTTATTGGTTTATTGGGCACCGAAGAATTAGCCGCTATTAGTTTTACCTTTCCTGTCACCTTCACTTTGATCAGTTTACATATTGGCTTGGGCATAGGCACATCGGCTGTTATCGCCCGCTTTCTAGGCAGTGACAACCATGAGCAGGCTAAGGAGTCTGGCACGGGCGCTTTGATGCTCGCTTTTGTCTTGGCGGTGATATTGGCGCTATTGGGCGTGCTATCCATTACGCCTATTTTCACCTTGCTTGGTGCGACAGATCTGCTTCTGACACATATTCGTCAGTACATGGTTGTGTGGTATGCCGCAGGGGTGTTTTTAGCTATGCCTATGGTGGGTAACAGTATCTTGCGGGCGTCAGGAGACACGAAAACACCCAGTTACGTTATGGCTGGTGGGGGATTGATTAATGTGATCCTCGATCCAATTCTTATTTTTGGTTGGGGACCGATCCCCGCCATGGGTATGCAAGGAGCTGCACTGGCTACACTTATTGCTTGGGCATTAGGGTTAATCTACATATTGTATTTACTGGCTTACAAGCGGCGTCTTATTTTGCCACGTTTACTAAATTTGACTGAGTTACAGCGCACCATAGGCGGGATCCTAAAGATAGGTTTACCTGCAGCTGGGGCAAATATGTTGACTCCCATTGCGGGTGGCATTTTAACGGCCGTGGTCGCTAGTTATGGACCTGGTGCTGTTGCAGCTTGGGGGGTGGGTGGTCGCCTAGAATCCATTGCCAGTATCGTCATTTTAGCCTTGTCTATGTCGCTGCCGCCTTTTATTAGTCAAAACTTTGGGGCGAACAAACTGTCTCGTGTGTCAAAAGCTTATCAACTTTGTGTACGCTTTGTTGTGGTCTGGCAATTGTTCGTGTTTGCCGGTTTCTATCTGTTATCTGGGGTGCTCGCAAGATTATTTTCCACAGAGCCAGAAGTGATCAGCCTTATTCAAACCTATTTGATGATCGTTCCTTTAGGCTATGGCGTACAAGGGATTGTTATTTTAACTAACTCGTCCTTTAATGCGATGCACCTACCGATGTCAGCACTTTTGATGAGTGTTTTGCGCTTGTTTGTATTTTTTGTGCCCATATCCTATTTAGGCAGTTATTTATTCGACCTCAAAGGTATGTTTTGGGCCGGTATCGTGGCAAATGTACTGACAGCGGCCGTGGCCTATATCTGGTTCAGCCGCTCAATTGCTAAGCGCATCGCTGGGTAATTTTGTTTTCTCATTTTAAAAAAAGGATCATCAATGGCTCGTCCATTTCAACTTACGTCTAATTATTCACCGGCAGGGGATCAACCTAAAGCCATTAAGGCGTTAGTGGAGGGGTTAGAGAGTGGCCTTGCCGCCCAGACGTTACTCGGGGTAACCGGTTCAGGTAAAACCTTTACCATGGCAAATATTATCAATGAGGTACAAAGACCCACATTAATATTGGCACATAATAAAACGCTCGCCGCGCAATTATACGGTGAGATGAAGGAGTTTTTTCCAAACAATGCGGTTGAGTACTTCGTATCCTATTACGATTATTATCAACCTGAGGCCTATGTACCTTCCAGCGATACCTTTATAGAGAAAGATGCCTCAATCAACGCGCACATCGAGCAAATGCGTTTGTCTGCAACTAAGTCGCTAATGGAACGTCGAGATGTGGTGATTGTTTCCAGCGTGTCGGCAATCTATGGTTTAGGCGACCCTGATTCTTATATGAAAATGCTGGTGCATTTTCGTCAAGGCGATATCATGAATCAGCGAGATATCCTGCGTCGTTTAGCTGAAATTCAGTATAGCCGTAACGATATTGCTTTTGAACGGGGCACGTTTCGGGTACGCGGTGATGTCATTGATATCTTTCCTGCAGACTCCGAACGAGAGGCCGTGCGTGTTGAATTATTCGACGAAGAAGTCGAGCGGATCAGTATATTTGATCCGTTAACCGGGGCGGTGGAAAAAACCGTAGCCAGAGCGACTATCTTCCCAAAAACGCACTACGTGACCCCTCGGGAAAAAATTGTCGATGCAATTGAGCATATAAAAGTAGAACTTAAAGAGCGTAAGGCGCAGTTGTTGTCGGTCAATAAGTTGGTTGAAGAGCAGCGCATTAGTCAGCGCTGTCAGTTTGATATGGAAATGATGCAAGAACTCGGCTATTGCTCGGGTATTGAAAATTATTCGCGCTATTTATCAGGCCGTACACCGGGCGATCCTCCGCCCACGTTGATCGATTATTTTCCCGCAGATGGCTTGATGTTTATTGATGAGTCCCATGTGACGGTTTCACAAATTGGCGCCATGTACAAAGGTGACCGTTCACGTAAAGAAACGTTAGTGGAGTATGGTTTTAGGTTACCTTCGGCATTGGATAACCGCCCATTGAAGTTCGAAGAGTTTGAGCAAATTGCCCCCCAGACTATATATGTGTCAGCTACGCCGGGTAAATACGAGTTAGCCAAAACGCCTGACGATATTGTTGAGCAGGTTGTTCGCCCCACAGGCTTGATTGATCCTGAAATAGAAATTCGCCCAGTTGGGACACAAGTTGATGATTTACTGTCAGAAATTGAGAAGTGTGTTGCACTTAACGAGCGGGTGTTGGTCACCACGCTAACCAAGCGGATGTCAGAAGATTTGAGCGAGTACCTTGATGAACACAATGTCAAAGCGCGGTACCTGCATTCAGATATTGACACGGTAGAACGAATTGAAATTATTCGTGATCTGCGCCTCGGTAAATTTGACGTATTAGTAGGGATCAACTTGTTACGAGAAGGACTCGATATGCCTGAGGTATCCTTAGTGGCTATTCTTGATGCAGATAAAGAAGGTTTCTTGCGCTCTGACCGCTCCTTGATTCAAACCATGGGGCGTGCTGCAAGACATATTAATGGCCGAGCGATTTTATACGCTGACCGTATTACCGGCTCTATGCAGCGAGCCATAGATGAAACCGACAGGCGGCGGGAAAAACAGCGAGCGCATAATAAAAAGCATAACATAGTGCCTACACAATTGAGTAAACCGATTACCGATATCATGGATGTAGGTGAAGGGGGAGGACAGGGCAAGGTGTTGTTGCGCAAAGTGGCTGAATCAGGCAAGAAATATAATGGTTTAAGCGCCCCTGAGCTGATGAAAAATATCGCTGAATTGGAAAAGCAAATGTTCCAGTTGGCGAAGGATCTAGAATTTGAGCAAGCGGCGTCGCTGCGGGATGAAGTGGAATTATTGCGTCAGAAGTTGGTAGATATCTCCTGAGTATGACTTATTGTCCCTAATAGGGAAGATATATAGCTTTGACCTGAATATCTTGGGTAAATTAAATGGGCGTTTCACGACGTTTACTTCACTTTGGGTATTTTTAGTGACGGTTAACGTCTCTTTGAGGATATTTACATTGTAATCACATTTCGCCTTGCCTATTATATGTATTAGTATCAATAACTATACCTATAAGCGGTGCTAACTATGATTAACCGTCTGCAAGAGTCAGATATAAAGCTATTGCGCGTGTTTTATGCCGTTGCGTCATGTAACGGTTTTACTGCTGCTGAATCCGTGTTGCGGATGCAACGTCCTAATATCAGTGCTGCCATTAAAAAGTTAGAAGACCGCCTAGATCTGGTGTTATGCCATCGTGGACGAGGTGGCTTTCAGATGAGTAAAGAAGGTGAGGTGGTATTTCAAGAAACCAAACGTATCTTTAACTCGTTCGATAACTTCGTGTTTAACCTTAAAAGCTTACATGATGATTACTCAGGACATATTACCCTCGTCATGATGGCTGGTTTACCGCTTAATTATCACCTTGCGGTGAGTCAAGCGGTGAAAAGTACCATGAAAAAATTCAACGACATTCATGTGAACATTCAAACCCGTTTATACAACGAAGTTGAACATGTTGCCTTGTCCGGTGAATGTCATTTAGTACTCTCCACTTATGATATGGTGAAACCAGAGTCAGTCACTTTTCACCCTATCGATGTTAAGTGTCGCGGCCGCTTATACTGTGCTCCCACGCACCCGTTGGCTAAATACGCTGACGGTATCCCTGACACCGTTAAAATTGATGATTACCCTGCTATTGGCATTTCGGGTCTGTCATCGGGGAATTACATCGACGGAGAACGGAGACTCTCCATTCAAACATTTTCAGATTCGTATGATGCCTGTTTATCTGCGATCATGACTGGGGAGTATATGGGGCTGCTGCCTGATTATATGCTTGAGCACCAAGGAAAAGGATTAGGCTTGGTGAGTATTAAGAATCGCCAGTTTGAATTTAACCACGAGCTCTTTGTCATGAATGGTAAAAACACCCGCTTAAATCCTGTGTTACGCCATTTAATAAAAGAAGTCGCTTACTTCATTCAACAGACGGAAAAGTAAACACAAGCCGACGTTAACTGATGATATGTTCAAGCTACTGGATAAATGTGGTTGGCTATTTTTAGGTGTTATTCTTCGGCTTTTCCATTAAATTTTGACCCATAGACATTTTCACTCGGTTCACTGACCGGGTGAGTCTGAATAGGTTGTGCATCAGGCCAAATAACTAAGCAGGGTCGCGGTGAGCTTTTCGATGTTCACCGGTTTACTCACATGTTCATTAAAGCCCGCTTCTTCAGCTTGTTGCTTACTTTCTTGCATCACATCTGCTGTCAAAGCAATGATAGGCAATGCCGTTTTATCAAAGCTTTCTCTAATTTTGCGTGTGGCAGCGTAGCCATCTAACACGGGCATTTGGCAATCCATCAAGACCAGATCAAATTTATGATGGGTTGCTGCTTCAACCGCTAATGCACCGTTGCTAACAACCAGTGTTTTAAGACCCAGACTGTTCAGGATTTCAGTAATGACGACTTGGTTAATATCATTGTCTTCCGCCACTAATATGCGTTTTCCGAACAGTGCACTGGCATCTTTTAACGTCTCTTTTTCTGGGGGCTTCGGCATATGTTGCACAGTCGGCAAGGTTAAGGTTAGCGTGAATTCGCTGCCCTTATCAGTTTCACTTTCTATCGTTAAGTTACCTTGCATAAGGTGGGTTAGTTCGTTGGATATCGCTAAGCCCAAACCTGTTCCGCCAAACCGTCTGGTAGTGGATGTGTCAGCTTGTGAGAAGGCGCGGAATAAGTTCCCTTGCTGAGCTTGGTTGATGCCAATGCCGGTGTCTTTCACCCTTATTTGGATACGAGCGGTGGATGATGGTGTATCACACTCGAGTAAAGTTGCACTCAGAGTGATGCTTCCTTGTTGAGTGAATTTAATCGCGTTGCTGCAAAGGTTAATAATAATTTGCTCTATGCGCAGAGGATCACCTTGGTAGAACAGAGCAGCTGGTAGCTCATCTTCGAATTTCCAGCTGAGGTTCTTTATGCGAGCACTGGGTTCAAACATAGTCGAGGCTCGATCGAGAATTTCGTGCAGATCAAATTCTACCTGTTCGAGTACCAGCTTCTCCGATTCTATTTTCGAGATGTCTAAAATATCGTTGATAATGGCCAACAGAGTATTGGATGAGCTGGCTATTTTATTGATATAAGATTGGTGTTCACGAAGATCATCAGAGCGCTTTGCCAATTGTGAAAAGCCAATAATCGCATTGAGTGGCGTACGGATCTCATGGCTCATATTCGCTAAAAATTGGCTCTTTGCCTGATTCGCTTTGTCTGCTTCATATTTCGCTAATGCAAGGGCCTGGGTGCGAATTTCAACTTTACGTCTCAAGACGGCCTGACGATTATTCATCAGTAGAATCAAGGTCATGGAAAACGCGACTATCACAACTTGGAAAATTGAAAAAAACATCGAAAAACTGTATTGATGATGGATCAAGTACTGTGTTTTGGGTGCTAAATCCAGTCGCCACTTTTGTCCTGGCAGTGAAATGGGCAGTGAGATGAAATGAGCACGATTATGTAAACTAGGGTGTTGGGCATGGGTACTACTAGCGAAAATCTCATGCCCGCCGTTTTCTGACACTTCAAAATCGAATATGTTAAGAGCACTCTGGGGTAAACCAGCATTGAGGGTTTGGGACACCAAAAATACACCTGTTGCATAACCACGAATATGTAAACCTAGTGAGTCGTCATACACAGGGGCGAATAGTAAATAAGCAGGTTGGGAAATATTCGACTGTACCAACTGGATAATCGGTGTGGCTGACAGTTGATAGGGGGTTGCCGATTGTGTCAGGGCTGATTTACGTATGGGATTTGAGTACACGTTGAAACCGATGGCAGCTTCATTGCTTTGTTCGGGGTTAATAAATTTTACAAATACTATGGGATCGTCTTTGTCGAGCGGTTGGCCTGATATCGTTACTGGACGTTGGTAAATATCGCTCATTTCAGCTTGATTCGCATCCCGCTCGTCAACTGCAATACGTGGATTCCACGATAGTGCCTTAAGCATAGGTTGTTGTTGCATGAGGTGTTTTGAAAACTTGACGAAATCCTCTCGGGTTAACGTTGGGGTCGATTGAACATGATTAGCCAACGTTTGAAGCTGATGATTACTTTCACTTATGGCTCTGTGTATGCGTGTTTCAATAAGCTGACGTTCACGCTTAGCAAGTGCTAGGGCGTTTTCGTAATTGTAGTTAGAAAACAAAATAGAGCTTAATGATAAGGCAAGAAATAACAGGCTGCTTATGATCAAGACTAAGAATCTGCTTTTGCGGTTGCCTAAACGGAAAACCAGCATATCGAGCAAACTCAAGATAAATGGTGCAGCCAGTAATACCCCTAACGTATCGCCCATCCACCACATGAGTACGTTATTCCAATAATGGGTGTCAGTAAAAGCGGGATTAAAATAACTCAGGGCGAATATGCCCACATTGGCAGAAATAAGATTGGATGCGAGCCCAACCAATAGCACAAATAAAATGGCCGGTTTGTCCGATTTAAGATTTAACGGATTACCTAACCAAAATCTTAATATGCCGCCACCCGCCATGCCTTGAAGTGCGGCCCCTGTGCCGATGGCGAGGTTTTCAAATATTGGCGCCAAATTATCAGCACCGATAGCCGGACCTTGGTAGATAACGAAGTTGTAGGCCATTGAGGCCACCAGAACTGCGGGGAAAAAACGCCACCACCACAGGTAACAGCCGACCAATGCTACCCCAGCAGGCAACCATATGGACACAACTTCGGATTGTTTCAACACAGTGGTTAAACTATAAGCCACAATAAAGTAGGCGAGCGCCACAATTACGTACAAGCGCTTGGAAAGCAAATGGGAGGGGATTTGACGTTTCATGTAAATTGACACCACATTAGCTGCCAATTACTAACAACGCGAAAACAATCATTCTTTTTGCAACAACGATAGCTTATCAACAAATGTATCCTGCAATAATCGTAATGAATTATTTAAAGCTTGATAGTGATTGTAAATCCCCAATAAATCAAATTCATCGGGGATAAATCATTTGTACTAACCATGTTCATAATGTGAATAACACTATAAATTTTAAAGGCTTACTACCATATTTCGGAAGAGTTCTTACTCGTAGGTTAACGGATCCTGGGTGTTATTTTTCTCGAACGCCTCTAAACGTTCTTGGCAAGCACCGCATTTTCCGCAGGCTTTTTCACGGCCGTTGTAACAGGTCCATGTAAGGTTGTAATCAAGTCCCATCTTGAGTCCAGCCGTTAATATGTCAATTTTACTTTGGTATAAAAACGGTGAGACAATTTCAACTTTCTCATAATTGGCGATAGCACACACATCGTTCATTCGTTCCACAAATTCTGGGCGACAATCAGGGTAGATGGCATGATCGCCTGAATGAGCACCGTAATACACTTTAGAGGCATCTAATGACACGGCATAACCCACCGCCATGGACAATAAAATCATATTGCGATTAGGTACGACTGTTTGCTTCATGCTTTCTTCTGCATAATGTCCTTCTGGGATATCGATGTCAGAGGTGAGAGATGAACCGCCGATCAGTTCATTAATTGCCGAGATATCGATAATTTTATGAGATACCCCCAAGTTCTGACAGGCGCGACTTGCGTAATCCAACTCTTTACTGTGGCGTTGACCGTAATTAAAGGACAAGGCATAGACTTCGTATCCATCATTAGCCGCCATGTTCAGAACGGTAAAGGAATCCATACCACCAGAAAAAATTACTACCACCTTTTGTACCATTTGCTCAGCTTCTCTATAATCGACCGTTTCTAGATGCTAATGTTAAGTCATTCGGTCTGAAAATCCCAGATAACCCTAGGTAAAACCACAGGAAAGATGTTGAATACATACAAGATAAACGAGGTTTTTGAATCTCTTCAGGGCGAAGGCGCACATACGGGGGTGCCTTCTATTTTTATTCGCCTACAAGGATGCCCTGTTGGCTGCCCTTGGTGTGACACCAAACACACCTGGACAGTGGATGAAAATCTACAGGTCGAGGCTGCACAAGTCATGGCGCAAAATGAGGACACTGAGCAGTGGTTTTCCCATACACCGCAGCAATTATTAAGCTTATTCAAAGCACAGGGGTATACGGCAAATAATATTATTTTGACCGGTGGCGAGCCGTGTATGTATGACTTGACTGAGCTTTCCACCGTATTGCTTGATAATGGCTACAGCGTACAAATTGAAACCAGTGGCACCTATGAAATTTTGACTCATGGGGACACCTGGGTCACGGTATCACCGAAAGTGAATATGCCGGGCAAACGTAATGTGTTAAAAAGCGCTATGTTAAGAGCCAACGAAATCAAGCATCCGGTGGCTATGCAAAAACACATTGATGAATTAGAAGATGTATTGCTGTTGTTAGAGGGGGAGGGAGCGCCTAAACCATTGATCTACCTTCAACCTATCAGTCAGCAAAAACGAGCAACTGAATTGTGCATTAAAACCTGTATCGCGCGGAATTGGCGATTATCGTTACAAACCCACAAATTTATTGGAATTGAATAACCAAGGTTTTTTATGCAACGTGAAGCACTGAAATTTTTAACAGATTATGCCCATGCACTCGACCGACATGACGTTGAGCGATTAATTGATTTTTGTTTGTTACCCACTGTGGTGATGAATGATCATGATAAACTTGTCTTCATGCAAGGAGAAGACTTGGCAAAAGCCTGTCGTGTGTTAGTGACGCGTTTAGGCGAAGCAAATATTGTTAAACATTTGCCACACTTAATTCAAGCAATTCCCTTGTCTGACACACTACATTTTCTTAAAATGCGTTGGCAATTATTGGACGCCAATGAGCAAGTGGTGTCTACCTGCGCCACGTCTTATACACTGCAGCAAGTGGCTGATGGCAGTTTAAAGATTATTGTAGCCGTGGTGAATGATGACCAAAAATCGTTGTTTCACTTTTTTTCGAAAAAGAGTGAGGAAGAAAGTATTGATTAAGTCTCTGGCTGTGTTTGCCTTGTTAGTGACATTTAGCGCACAAGCAGCAACATGGCGTATTACCTATCCTAGGCCAATGTCTGATTCAGATAAGCGTTCCATTTATCCAGTCAAATTATTGGCCTTAGCGCTTGAGCAAACGGGTGTGCAATATTCTTTAATGCCTTCAGAGCGCATTATGTTGCAAAATAAAGCACTGAAACGATTAATGGACAGCCGTGATGTAAATGTCGTTTGGAGCGTAACGGATAAGCAAAGAGAACAACAACTATTGCCTATACGCATTCCTATTTATAAAGGCTTGATAGGTTGGCGGTTATTGTTAATACGAGATGATATGCCCGCGCGCTTTAAGTACGTGCAAAAACTTGAGCATTTGATCAAGCTTATTCCTGTCCAAGGCCGTGATTGGCCTGATACTAAGGTGCTACAAGCCAATGGCTTTAATGTTACCGTAGACAATGCCTACGGTAACCTTTTTAATCTGCTACGCCGAGCCCAAGGCGATTTTTTTCCGCGTTCATTGGTAGAAGTGTGGGACGAAATTGACAACCCAGCCTACAACTCTGACTTGATGGTTGAGAAGGAGATTGCCATTCGTTATCCGGCAGCCATGTATTTTTTCGTTAATAAAAAAAGTCGACCCTTAGCAAATCTGCTGGAAAAAGGCATCGAAAAAGCCATTGCTGATGGCTCATTTGAACAACTTTTTGTACACACTTTTCAGGCCAAGTTAGACCGCGCGAATATGCCTAATCGCCATGTGTTTGAATTAGAAAATAGCTTTTTACCTACAGCGACGCCTCTAGAGCGTAAAGAATTATGGTATCACCCAAATGAACAAAAGCAGGGTCAATAACGGCTTTAGCTTTATCGGTATTAAATCGAAACAGAAAAAAGGCCTTCTCACGATCAAGTGTGAAGGCCTTTTTTTTCGACTTATTCATTAATATCAGCAGATATCAGCGATGTTACGCGTTTTGAACGTTAACCACATAACGACCCACCACTTGACCTTTAAAGAATCGGTCTAAGTACTCAGGCGTTTCTGCCAGTGATATTTCTTGTTGGTAATTCTCCAAATTAGGCAATTTCATGTCGGTCGCCACGCGGTGCCATATGTGTTTTTTGTCCGCAAGGGGGATATACACTGAATCAACGCCCAATAGCGAAATACCCCGGGTGATAAATGGGATCACGCTCATGGCTATTTCAGCAGATGCAGCTAAGCCTACAGAAGCGACACCGCCGCCTGCTTTTAATTGTTTCAGTAAGCCGGTTAAATAATCCCCGCCAAGGGTATCGATCCCGTGTGCCCACTTTGTTTTTCCTGCGGGTAGGTCTTTGACTTCTAACATCACATCTCGGTGTAGAATTTCGCTGGCGCCTAAGGCTTTCAATTTATCGGACTGTTCTGGTTTTCCAGAGAACGCTACCACGTTATATCCCAACTGTTTTAGTAGCGCGATACTGATGCTACCGACACCACCAGTAGCCCCTGTTACTGCCACTGGACCATCACTGGGTTTGGCGCCCATTTTTTCTAATTTTTGAATACACAAAGCTGCGGTTAACCCGCCTGTACCATAGGTCATGGCTTCTTTAAGCGAAAGCGTTTTAGGGCAAGCTACTGCCCAATTAGCAGGTATGGAAATCATTTGTCCTAGGCCGCCGGGGGTATTCATGCCTAAGTCGTATCCGAAGACCAAGACCTGTTGACCCACTTCGAATGTGCCGGATTTATCACTTACCACTATGCCAGCAGCGTCAATGCCTGGCGTATGCGGAAAATGCTGACTAATGCGCTTATTACCACTGGCTGACATTGCATCTTTGTAGTTCAATGAAGAGTAGTGGACTTGGATCAGCAGGTCATTTTCAGGTAATTCACTGATGTTGCGCTCGACCACACTTTTGGTAAAAGTATGATCCTGTTGTTCTTCAACTAACAAAGCTTTAAATGTTTTGGCTTGAGTCATAAATTTTGTACTCCTATTATAGGAAATTGGCATAGCTTACTAGGATAACGCTCTAAACATAACGAAAGGGCGATATATGATGTAATGCTTACTATGCTATTGGAAACCATTCGGTAGTAGGGCTAACATTATATTACTACTACATGTTGGGGATACATAAACGGATTCAAGGGTGCGCCGAATTTTTATTGCCGCAATTACCTTAGCGGATTTTCTATTCACCATATTAAGTCAGGTGAATTAAGCAAATAAAGTATGTAAAACATACGACGCGACATACTCTGAATTTAAAGAGGATCACACAGGCTGATTTTCACGCTTGATTGGTTTAATCATGTCTGGTTAAGAAACGCTGAATAAGGAATAACAATGTCGAATGAATTTAATGGTAAAACGGCGATAATCTCAGGTGCGGCTGGCGGGATTGGTTTTGCCCTAGCTGAAGCTCTGGGTAAGCAAGGCATGAATATTGTGATGGGCGATATTGATATTCAGGCATTAGCGGTATCACGGCAGTCATTGCTTGATAAAGGCGTCAATGTCTTAGCCTGTGAACTCGATGTAACCGATTTTAAACAATGGCAAGATGTTGTCCAACGAGCTAAAAGTACTTATGGCAAGGTGCATATGGTGATTAACAATGCCGGTGTCGGTGGGATCCCTGGAAAAATAGAAGACACTGAGCATGAAACGTGGCGCTGGGTGATGGATGTGAATGTGATGGGTGTCCTGTTCGGTGCTCAGGCATGCGTTCCTGCTATCAAAGAGCATGGTGAGGGCGGGTGGATCGTCAATGTGGCCTCAATGGCTGGTATGTTAGGTATGCCTTACGCAGGCGCATATTGTGCGTCTAAAGCTGCGGTGGTTTCAATGACTGAAAGCTGGGCAGTGGAACTGCAATCCCACAACATTCACGTGTCGGCATTGTGTCCAGCATTCGTAAAAACCCGTATTCATGAATCTCATCGCAATCGTCAAGCTAAATACGCAGTGTCTGCTGAAAACCGTCAAGATAAAAAGAAACTACAAGCAGGCGCAAATGCCGCGACGATAGCTGTGGAGTCGGGTATTCCTGCTGGTGTGTTAGCCCAGCGAGTGCTGGAAGCGTTGAAGTCGAAGCAGATGTATATTTATACTCATCCGAATTACCGTAAAGTGACCAGTGGACGCTCAAAAGCGATTGATAATGCTTTTGTCGATGCCCAAGAAAGCCCAGCTGTGGGGCACTTAGTGAACGATGAAATCGTCACGTTTTAATCATTGGCTATAAATTAAAGGAGCGTAAGCTCCTTTTTTATTATCTATTATTCAGTTATCTACACTATTTTTCGGACATAAAAAAACCGCCGAAGCGGCTTTTCCAACAATCCGTTAATTGCATTTACTCAATTAGTTAGCTTGTTTGTGTATATCACGCATTGCACGACCAGACGGGTCAGCGTTACCTTTAAAGCTGGCGTCCCATTCTAATGCTTCAACTGTACTGCAGGCGATTGATTTACCGCTAGGTACGCAGTTTGCTGCACTTTCTTGTGGAAAGAAGCTTTCAAACACAGTACGGAAGTAATAGCCTTCTTTCGTATCTGGTGTGTTGATAGGGAAACGGAACGTTGCGGTTGCCAGTTGCTGATTGCTAATATCTTGTTCAACTTGTGCTTTAATCGAATCAATCCATGAATAGCCTACGCCATCACTGAATTGCTCTTTTTGACGCCACAACACTTCTGCTGGTAAATACTCACCATTATCGAAAGCTTTACGTAAAATCCATTTTTCCATTTTACCGTCAAGACACATTTTGTCTTGTGGGTTTAGGCGCATAGCCACGTCTAAAAATTCTTTATCTAAGAAGGGTACGCGAGCTTCCACACCCCAAGCTGAGGTAGATTTGTTAGCTCGGGCGCAATCGAACATGTGTAAACGTTCGAGCTTACGCACGGTTTCTTCGTGGAATTCTTTCGCATTTGGCGCTTTGTGGAAATACAAATAGCCACCGAAAATTTCATCTGCACCTTCACCTGACAATACCATTTTAATCCCCATCGCCTTTATCTTACGGCTCATGAGGTACATGGGTGTGGCAGCGCGGATAGTCGTTACGTCATAGGTTTCGAGGTGATAAATCACGTCGCGAATCGCATCTAAACCCTCTTGTACGGTGAAATGTACTTCGTGGTGTACCGTACCAATCATTTCTGCCACTTTTTGTGCAGCGATTAAATCAGGTGCACCTTCAAGACCGACGGCGAAAGAATGCAGTCGCGGCCACCAAGCATCAGACTCGTCATTATCTTCAACGCGCTTAGCCACGTATTTAGCAGCAATAGCGGATACCAGAGACGAATCTAAACCGCCGGACAATAATACGCCGTAAGGCACGTCAGACATCAAGTGTGATTTCACTGATTTTTCGAAAGCGACTTTCAAGTCGTTTAAATCAGTGGTGTTGTTCTTAACGTTTTCATAGTCCATCCAGTCGCGCTGATAATATTTTTTCAGCTCGCCTGATTTGCTCCACAAATAATGTCCTGGAGGAAATTCCTGCACCGTTTTACATACGGGAACCAATGACTTCATTTCTGAGGCAACATAAAAGTTACCAAATTCATCATAGCCAGTGTACAAAGGAATAATGCCCATGTGATCCCGAGCAATGAGGTAAGCGTCTTGGGCTTGATCGTAAAGTACGAACGCGAACATACCCTGCAATTGGTCAATAAACTCAATGCCTTGCTGTTCGTATAAAGGAAGAATAACTTCACAATCAGATTTGGTTCTAAAATCGTACTCTTGGGCTAAATTCTGCTCAAGTGCCTTGTGGTTATAGATCTCACCATTGACGGCAAGAACATTATTATTATTTCGGCTGATAAGTGGTTGCGCGCCTTTGTCGACGTCAACGATCGCTAAACGCTCGTGACACAAAATGGCATTATCATTATTCCATACGCCTGACCAATCAGGACCGCGATGACGCAGTAATTTGGAAAGTTCTAATGCTTGCGTTCTAAGTTCTGTCACATCAGTTTTGATGTCCAGAATGCCGAAAATACCACACATAAAAAGGCTTCTCTCTTTTGGTTATTTGTTACTAACTCATATAGCTGAATGGCTTGGTTAAAATGAAACCAAACATGCGTGCTGGGGAAAGTGGTGGTTATTGTATTTATTATTACTTTCTTGCAGCCTTGAATTTGCCAGCATGAGAAAAAAAAGCAAGGGGAAACTGTAATTTTTTTACACTTGTTGGCTATTAGTTAGATTAAGTGTCGTTTATTGGCATTAATCTACGCCAATTTCCCGAGATGGGCGGGGATGACCGGCCAAATAGTGAAAAATTCAGCCGGTTGCAATCACGAGTTTCTAGCAGATAAAGTTAGTGGCGTTGAAACTCACTGCTAGCACTCCACTTAGGCCAGTCCGTTGATTGGGCAATATCGTAACCCACTTCGAATAGCAGTTGGCTGTCTTCACGTACGCCGGAAAAATCCCAGTTTTCACGGAATTGATCACAAACTTGATGGTAACACCCCGTAATCACTACTTTAGCCCGCTTTTTATAGGCTGCCGTTTGCTCATCAATAGGGGTATCTCCTCCCTTTGCATACAAGGCTGGCACACCTTGTTTCGCAAAGCTGAAGTGATCAGAACGGTAATAAGAACCGGCTTCTGGCCGCGACTCTTGCGTCAATGTACGGTTTTGGCGACTGGCCGCCTTGGCTAAATAGGTTTCTAACTCAGATTTACCCATACCTACAACTGACACATCTTTGGTGCGCCCAAGTACGTTCATGGCATCCATGTTGAGATTCGCAATGGTTTTATCAAGAGGAATGATAGGGTGTTCTGCGTAATATAATGAACCCAGCAAACCTTGCTCTTCGGCGGTAACAATCAGAAATGTCACCGAACGTTTAGGAGCGACATTTAGTTCTTTAAAAGCTTTTGCAATCGTCAATGCGGTAGCTGTGCCAGTGGCATTATCGTGAGCGCCGTTATAAATCTGGTCTCCATCTTTGCTTTCATCTTTACCTAAATGGTCCCAGTGGGCACTGTAAATTACATGCTCGTCTGGGGTTTCGGACCCAGGTAATGTGGCGATAACATTTTGGCTAACGGACTTTTTCATGGTGCTGTTAACGGTTACCGATGCCTTTTGTTTGAGGCTTTTATGGTACGGGCCTTGAAGGGCCTTGGCTTTTTCCTGTGCGAAGTCTAAACCTGCGTCAGCAAAGACTTTTTTCGCGGCATCATTTGACAGCCAGCCTTCAATGGCAACCCGATCCGCATTGCCATTGTCACTGACTAAACTGTACTGGGGGCCGCTCCAGCTATTGGCGACCACTGACCAACCATAGGATGCTGGGGCGGTTTCGTGCACTATGATAGCCGCGGCAGCGCCTTGACGACTGGCTTCTTCGTATTTATACGTCCAACGACCATAGTAAGTCATGGTTTTACCTTGAAATTTACCACTGTCAGGGTTCTCAAAACCAGGGTCATTGACCAAAATTACCACTGTTTTACCTTTTACATCGAGCCCAGCATAGTCATTCCAATCGTACTCTGGTGCATTGACCCCAAAGCCGACGAATACCACGTCTGAATCAGTTACACTGACCTGACTTTGTTCACGCTTAGTGGATGCAATCATACCTTTTTTATATTCAAAACGGTTGTCACCTATGGTCATGGCCATATCAGCTGACGCGGTCATTTCCAATAAATTCACGGCTTGTAAATAGCTGTTGCCATTACCGGGCTGATAGCCCATTTCTTTAAAATTACGGATCAGGTAGTCAAGGGTAACCTGTTCGCCTTTAGATGTGGGCGATCGCCCTTCGAATTCATCCGATGACAAGGTTTTAGTATGTGCTTTTAGGGTGGCATCGGTAATACTTTGATACGCATGTGTAAAGTCGTTTTCTGAGCTTTTATTGTCGTTACTCACACCACAGGCAAATAAAGTCGCGCTGAGTAGTGGAATAGCCGCCAGTTGAATTTTTTTCATTGTTATATTCACCTAGTTTGGATTTGCTTGAAAATCATACCCATTCTTTCGATAAAGCTAAGCCTAGCAAGAATGGAATTGATATAATGCCAGCCATTAGTTTACTCGCAACGAATTTAGTTTGTTATTTTATGTCTTTACCGTGGAATCAACTCTTTACACAGCAGATTGCTTGCCAACCTTTAGCTCATCTCGACACTCAGTTTTTGTTAACCGGTATGCCTATGTGGCCCAATGCACGGGGCTTAAATGAATTGAAAGCAAAAGCATCCCTGGCGCAGTCAAGTGTGTCGGAATTTGTCTGTCAAAGTTCACTTGCTACCAGTGATGATTATTACGAGCAAATTATTTATAAGCGAAAACAAATACCGACTCGCCCAAACAGCTGGCATGACCTATTTAACGGACTCGTATGGCTGCAATATCCAAAAACGAAAACGCTGCTTAACCAATTGCATATTGAGGATATTGAGCTGCACGGCCTGAGCCCGCGCACGCGTCAACGTAACCACATTACCCATTTCGACGAATGTGGTGTGATCCTGACCATCGAATGCTCCACTGGTGAGATGGTTACTGAGTTATTGAGAGCGCATCATTGGCTTGAAGCCATGCATGAGATGCGCAATGCTTGGGGAGATACCATTCATGCCCGCATGTTTGGTCATGCGAATTATGAGATGTTGCTCAACCCGTTTATTGGTTTAACGGGAAAGTGGTTAGCCGTTAATGTACAAAAAGGCTTTTCACAACGCAGTATTGCTCAGCAAAATGCTGAGATAGATGCTTGTTTACCTGCAACTATTCAAAATGATGGACTATTTAAACAGCCTAAACCACTATCTCCTTTGCCGCTATTGGGATTACCCGGTTGGAGCGGGCTAAATCAAGACCCGCAGTTTTATCATAACCGTGAATATTTTCGCCCTAAACGAGTCCGTTCATAATTGTGCAGTTAGCGCTTATTGGGTAACGGGTACGCAAGCAGGGCCCATGTTAATTTGAGCCAAATAAATTAAAACAAAAGATATAAGGCCCAAAGTGTCCAAATAATAAGGCAGGGTATAAAGGCGATTAGTAGCGCTCGTCGCCACGTTATTACGACCCATTGGGATAGGCCGATCGCGATCAAGTACATACTCCAAATAGTTTCCAGTTTAATACTGCTTGCCAGCCCAAAACAGGCAGAGGTTGGCGGTATAGCAAACAGAAACGATAAGGCGCTAGGAGATATCGCATCAAAGTTGATTTGAGCATTATTGGCAAAATATAAAATACCGACACTGAGCAATGCCCCTAGGCACGAGGGCAGCAATACCCACCAAGTAAAACCGAACCAGTCACCATAACTATGGATATTTTCAGGATCGACTTTAGTGGTGATGGTCAGGTATCCGGCGGTAATAGCAACGAACATTAACAGCATCAAAAACGGTGTGATGATGGTGCCTATTATACCTTGTGTGACATTCAATGAGGCGCGTATGCTTTGTTGCTCGCCTGGGCTTATATTGGCAAATTGGCTGTCGATGATACTGTCTTTGTACCACTGAAAATCCACCATCTGAAAATAATAGTAAACTGGTAATATAGCCGCCAATGTCACAAGTATGAAGGCGACCCAGGACCAATTGTGTTGCCCTTTCAGTGCCAGAAACGTCGCTCTAGGTTGGCTCAGTATCCCAATACATGCTGAAAACGGGTTAAGTTGACTGCCCATGAAACCTATCCTTGTTTAAAATGCTATTTGCTTAAATAGTTGACTAATAATCTGATTTTAAACGTTATTGTAATCTTTTTCAGCTACTAGACAGCCATTGCATACTGTAAAGTGATAAACCATCAACCGCCTTAAGGCAGATAAAGGGAAGGGAATGATAGAGATAGTTGGCTTAGGCAAAAAGTTTTCAGTGGAAAACCCCAAAAAATTGAGTGAGCAAGAGCGTAAAGATCCGCGTTTGAAAGGGCGTTTCTTTCATTCTGTTGTTGATGTCTCATTTGCTTGCCAGCCTGGACAAGTGTTGGGTTTACTCGGGCCTAATGGTGCGGGCAAAACCACCACGTTACGTATGTTATCAACGGCACTGAAACCGGATACGGGAAGCGTTCATATCAATGGTACTGATGTGTTGCAAAATCCTATTGTAGCTCGTAAAAAAATAGGTTTTTTATCGGGTTCAACAGGCTTGTACGGACGTTTAACTGGACGGGAAAATATAGAATACTTCGCCAAATTACACGGTATAAGTCAAGCTCAATTCGTGGCAAGAATCGATGAGTTAGCCGATTTACTCGACATGCATACCTTCTTAGATCGCCGCAGTGAAAACTTCTCTACTGGGATGAAGCAAAAAATTGCTATCGCTCGTGCAGTAGTGCATCAACCTGAAGTCGTCATTTTAGATGAACCTACTACGGGCTTAGACATTATGGCGACCCAAACCGTACTGAGTTTCATCCGTGGTCTTAAGAAACAAGGGATACCGGTTATCTTTTCGACACACCACTTAGATGAAGTGAGTGAGTTGTGTGACTGCGTGACGGTTATTGATCAAGGAGTAAGTAAATTTAATGGCTCGTTAAGTGACTTTAGCCAATTAGCCGATGGTTCATTACATCAAGCCTTTTTAGCCAGCATTAAATAGGGAGCCTTAATATGTGGTTAGTTTTTTCAAAAGAAATAAAAGAATTACTTCGGGATAGAAAAACGCTGTTTTTCATGATTGCATTACCCATTTTGGTTTTTCCGTTAATTTTTGGTGGCATGGCGTATTTTACTACCCAAGCTTTTGCCAAAGCAGAAAATAAAGTGCTCAAATATGGGGTGGTTAATTCTCAGTATTCTGCGCAGATTAGTGCAGAATTCTCGGCATCTGAGCTATTTGAACAGGTCAATATTGATGCGAATGATGACTATGCAGAACTGATTAAAAATGATCGCGTCGACTTTGTGATAGTGCTGCCAGATAACGATGGAGCAGACATACTTACGAGCGGCCAATTAGCGATCAATTTGTACCTCAACGATGCTGGACTTAACCTTATATATAATCGGGTAAATAGTATAATTGAAAAATATGCTATTCAATATCAGCAGGCCGCATTTGCCCATCTGAATGTTTCCCCTGATCAGCAAGTAGCGCTGTTAAAGCCGATTGTTTTGAGTAAGGTCAGCACGGCGGATCAACGAGAGAGTTGGGGAGAGAAAATTGGCGGTATGCTGCCTTATTTGTTATTTATTTTATGCTTTCAGGGAGCGATGTTTCCAGCAACAGATATTGCCGCGGGTGAAAAAGAGCGCGGCACATTAGAAACCTTACTGATTTCACCTATTGATCGAACAAAAATCGTTTTGGGTAAGTTTTTGACGATAGCCTGCGCTGGTGCTACCACAGCGCTTATCACAGTGTTAAGCATGGCAATATGGGGCTTAGTGTTAAGTCGGGGATTCGCCATGCAGTTTGTGGCGGATTTTATGAGCCAAATTGGGGTACTTGATTTCGTATTGATGTTTTTAATGCTCATACCGCTGGTGGCCATTTTTGCCTCCGTATTGCTCAGTATTTCTATTTACGCCCGCAGTTTCAAAGAAGCGCAAAGTTACATGGGACCGTTGGTCATCATGGTCATTATTCCTGTGATGGTTGCATTACTACCTGGTGTTGAGCTTAAAGGCGGATGGGCATGGGTCCCGTTGACTAATGTGGCATTGGCCATGAAAGAACTGGTTAAGGGCACGATGGACTACTTCCAGTTAATTGCCATTTTTGGCTCAACTGCGCTGATTGCGCTATTGCTGCTTGGCTTTTGTGTGTACTGGTTTAAACAAGAAAAAGTATTGTTCAGATAAGTAGACGTTGATAAACCTGAGTAAATAAGTCATTAGATACGCTGGCTGGCTTGGTGAGCCCATGGGTTTTTATCGTAAACTCAAAATATCGACAATTGCTGGGTTGCAGTTTGGGCGCTTGGTAGGAATAAATCCGGTAGCGTGGCGTGAGGAAACGTGAGGTTATAGTCACGAACAAAGGCTGATGCTAACCACGGCGCATCTTTATTGTCAGGCATATGAAAGAATAATGATGGTTGTTTGCCTTCATCTAACCACTGCTTTGTTTTGCGTATCCATGGTTGATAATACGGTCTACTTTTGGCGATATCTTGCTGGCCGACAAAGCGCACTAGCGGTGCATTGCCAGTAGCAATGACATGTGTGGGAACTTTGGGCTTTTTGCCTTGGACATCAAGCAACAGTTCACGTACTGACGGTGCATATTGCTCTGGTTCACAGGCGAATAGTGCCCGAGTGTCCATGATTACCCGATTGGCTTGATGGGCAATTAAGAGCTGATTCAGGGCTTTTTCGTCATCCCCTTTTTTGAAAAATGCTATGTGACGTACTTCTACGCTTACCGTTATATTTGACGGAATACACCTAAGAAACACGGCAAGCTGATTGAGCTGAACGGGGGAAAACTGTTTTGGAAGTTGCAGCATAACGCCTCCAAGAGTGGGGCCTAAATGCGCTAAGTTTTTCATTGTTTCCGCTATCCGCGCTTGGCTGATATCAAGCTGTCCGGAATGGCTAATTGTGCGTGGTATTTTTAAAATAAAACGAAAGTTTGGTCCTACGGTGTCACGCCATTTAAGCAAGGTGTCCACACTCGGCAGATGATAAAAACTGCTGTTACATTCGACGCTGTTAAATAACTGGCTGTATGCCTGTAGTGGGACGACTTTACTTTTAGGAGCAGGATAAAGATTGCCGAACCATGCATCGTGGGTCCAAATGGGGCAACCTATATTGACTCTGGGCATAACGGCTCTCAAAAATGTGATGAACAACGGTAACAAGGATCACATTTTAGGTTAATGCTATTTTATTGAATATATTACTGAGTAAAAAACAATGTGCGGTTTATTTGCGCAACTCTTGCATTAAGTTAGCTGTTTGCGGGTATGACATGCTCAGCCCCTTGGGGATCGACAGCTTTGGGTATATACTACGCGGCCTTAATTTTCATATATTTTAGTAGCTTGGTTTAGAGGCTTTTTCCATTATGCGCACAGATTACTGCGGCAACATTAATGCATCACACATCGGACAAACAGTCACACTTTGCGGTTGGGTTAACCGACGTCGAGATTTAGGCGGGGTTATTTTCATCGATTTGCGTGATCGCGAAGGGATTGTACAAGTCGTTTATGATCCAGATCTGGCTGAGTTGTTTAATACTGCCAGCAGTTTACGCAGTGAATTCTGTGTTCAAATTGAGGGACTCGTGCGCGGCCGTCCTCAGGGGCAAGTCAATAAAGATATGGGGACCGGTGAAATTGAAATCTTAGGTAAAGGCCTAACGATATTAAATAAAGCGGCGGTATTACCTTTAGACAGCAATCAAGAAAACTCTGAAGAGCAGCGTTTAAAATATCGCTACCTTGATCTTCGTCGTCCTTTAATGAGCGATCGCTTGAAGTTTCGTGCGAAAGTGACCAGCGCAGTGCGCAGTTATTTAGAAGGCGATGGCTTTTTAGATATCGAAACGCCTATTTTAACCAAAGCCACACCTGAAGGTGCGCGTGATTATTTAGTGCCAAGCCGCACACATAAGGGCAAGTTCTTCGCTTTACCTCAGTCTCCACAGTTGTTTAAGCAATTGTTAATGATGTCTGGGATGGACCGTTATTACCAAATTGTTAAATGTTTCCGTGACGAAGATCTACGTGCCGATCGTCAGCCTGAATTTACTCAAATTGATATTGAAACAACCTTCTTAAGTGCTGAACAGGTAATGGAAATCACTGAAGGCATGATCCGCAACTTGTTTATGAAAATGCTCGACGTGGATCTGGGTGTCTTTCCGCAAATGACCTATGCCGATGCCATGCGCCGTTTCGGTAGCGATAAACCCGATTTGCGTAACCCACTTGAACTCGTGGATGTGGCCGATATTTTAAAAGACGTTGAATTCAAAGTGTTCTCTGGTCCAGCTAACGACGCAAAAGGCCGCGTGGCGGTTATCCGCGTGCCTGGCGGTGCAAGCATGACTCGCAAGCAAATCGATGAATACACCAAATTTGTGGGTATTTACGGTGCTAAAGGTTTGGCTTGGATGAAAGTTAACGACATCGATGCTGGAGTGGATGGCTTACAATCACCGATACTGAAATTCTTAGGTGAAGATGTGGCTAAACAAGTATTGACGCGAGTGGCAGCACAAAGCGGAGATATTTTATTGTTTGGCGCTGATAACGCGACCGTTGTTACTGAAGCCTTAGGCGCATTGCGCCTGAAAGTAGGTGAAGATTTAGATTTGCTTCAAGGCCAGTGGAAACCGCTTTGGGTCATAGATTTTCCTATGTTTGAAGAATTTGACGGCCAGTTCCACGCGTTACATCACCCGTTTACGGCACCACGCGATATGACTGCTGATGAACTAGCTGCAGATCCAGCCAACGCCTTGTCAAATGCTTATGACATGGTACTAAATGGCTGCGAGTTGGGCGGAGGTTCTGTTCGTATTCACGACCAAGAAATGCAAGCTAAGGTCTTTAATATCTTAGGGATTAGTGATGAAGAAGCCCAAGTGAAGTTTGGCTTCTTACTCGAAGCGCTTAAATTCGGTGCGCCGCCTCATGCAGGTTTAGCATTTGGCTTGGACCGTTTGGTTATGCTTATGACCGGCGCGACCTCTATTCGCGATGTCATGGCGTTTCCAAAAACGACGACTGCTGCATGTCCACTTACGGATGCACCTGGATTTGCCAATGATGAGCAACTAAAGGAATTGTCAATTAAAACGCAGATTGCTCAGGATAAAGCGTCAAGCTCGGAGTAAGTTTTCTGCAAGGCAATATCGATATATATCGTCGTCCTGAGTCGGCTTTGGTGGTTATTTATAACCGCCGAGGTCGAGTTTTGATCTTACAGCGACAAGACGACCCAAATTTTTGGCAATCGGTGACCGGCACGCTCGAACAGGGTGAACTAGCCGTTAGTACGGCCATGAGAGAAGTAAAAGAAGAAACCGGAATCGATATTCAACAAGCCGGTTATCAACTGCACGATCATCAACAAATCAACCGATATGCAATCCGTGATATATGGCAATATCGTTATCCTCCTAATACGCCTTATAACACTGAACATGTATTTTCCGTGCAAATTGACGGAAATGATGACATTAGGTTAACGGAACATTTGTGTTATAGATGGTTAGATAAAACGTCAGCGATGAGTAAAGTATGGTCCGATACTAATCGTGCTGCTATCGCTCAACACGTGCCAGATTTTTCAGACTAGCCTGAGCTTATAACGTGCATCGCTCGGTGTATGCATTAGCATTTTTTACTCTACAACAGACAGGTATATTACAACCGTGGAAATCATTCTTGGTATCGATCCTGGCTCCCGTATTACCGGATATGGTGTAATTCAGCGCGTAGGGCGCCAGCAGCAATATCTAGGCAGCGGCTGTATTCGCATGCAAGGCGATGCGTTGGCACCACGTTTACAGCAAATATTTGATGGGGTAAGCGAATTAATTCTGCAATATAAGCCCACTATGTTTGCCATTGAACAAGTGTTTATGGCAAAAAACCCAGACTCAGCATTGAAGCTTGGTCAAGCGCGAGGGGCGGCCATAGTTGCGGCAACAAACCAAGGTCTAGACGTAGCTGAATACTCCGCTCGTCAAATCAAGCAATCGGTTGTGGGTAATGGTAATGCACAAAAAAACCAAGTTCAGCACATGGTAACCTTCATATTAAAGCTACCAGGTACACCTCAGGCCGATGCGGCAGATGCGTTGGCGGTTGCCTTATGCCACAGTCACACAGAAGAGAATTTAATTAAGATGTCAGGGCAAGTTAAAAAGACCGTACGCGGTCGATTGCGCTAATTTATTAGACGAGGAATAAGATAAAATGATAGGTAGAATTCGCGGCACAGTCGTTGAAAAGCAACCCCCTGAGGTGCTCATTGATGTGGCGGGTGTGGGGTATGAAATTCAAATTCCCATGACCAGTTTTTATCAGCTACCCGAAATTGGTGCAGAGGCCTGTGTCTATACTCATTTTGTAGTGCGTGAGGACGCACAATTATTGTTTGGTTTTGCGGATAAGAACGAACGTGCCGTTTTTCGCGAACTCATAAAAGCCAGTGGGGTTGGGCCTAAATTAGCGTTAACCATCTTATCTGGCATGTCGGGTCAACATTTTATGCAATGTGTTGCTCATGAAGACATCAGCGCCTTAGTTAAATTGCCTGGTGTAGGTAAAAAAACCGCCGAGAGGCTGGTCATTGAAATGCGCGATCGCTTCAAAAAGCTGAGCTTGCAGCAAACGACCAGTGATGACTTTACGCTCAAAGGTAATAACAGCATTGAAAATACCTTTATTACCGCTAATGATGCTAAAGAAGAAGCACTAAGCGCGTTACTTGCTCTAGGTTATAAAGCGCCACAGGCCAGTAAAGTGATTAATTCAGTCTATGTGGCTGACATTACCAGTGAAGAACTTATTCGTGAATCGTTACGGGCAATGATATAAGTGATGGCGACGGCGAAAAATTGTCGTTGCATCCCCCTTGAGTATCGGCTGCGACTCTCATAAACTACGCACTGTATATAAAACCACTACTAAAAGTTACATTATCCCCATGATAGAAGCCGATCGCCTTATTCAACCTACCGCCATTCGCGAAGATGAAGTCATCGATCGTGCTATTCGTCCAAAAATGTTAGCGGACTACACTGGGCAAGATCACGTGTGTGAGCAAATGGATATTTTTATTCAGGCTGCGCGCAAACGCTGTGATGCGCTGGATCATTTGCTGATTTTTGGTCCTCCGGGCTTGGGGAAAACCACATTGGCTAATATTGTCGCCAATGAAATGGGGGTGAGCATTAAAACAACCTCTGGTCCCGTGCTTGAAAAAGCAGGTGATTTAGCTGCGCTGCTTACTAACTTGGAAGAAAATGATGTGTTATTTATTGATGAAATTCATCGTTTAAGCCCCGTGGTTGAAGAGATACTTTATCCAGCCATGGAAGATTATCAGCTGGATATCATGATCGGGGAGGGCCCTGCAGCCCGTTCTATCAAACTTGAGTTACCACCGTTTACCCTAATTGGTGCGACGACCCGGGCGGGTTCATTAACGTCACCATTACGCGACAGGTTTGGCATAGTGCAGCGCTTAGAGTTTTATAATATTAAAGATCTTACTCAAATCGTCAAGCGCTCCGCAAGCTTTTTAGCACTTGATTTAGACCCAGAAGGGGCTATCGAAATTGCCAAGCGTTCTCGTGGCACACCGCGTATCAGCAACCGCCTGTTGCGCAGAGTCAGGGATTACGCTGAAATTAAAGCGGACGGTGTTATTAGCAGTGACGTAGCTTCAGCCGCGCTTGATATGCTTGATGTAGATAAAGAAGGTTTTGATTACATGGATCGAAAATTGCTGACCACCATCATTGATAAATTTATGGGAGGGCCAGTAGGGCTTGATAACTTGGCTGCAGCAATTGGTGAAGAGAAAGACACCATAGAAGATGTCATTGAACCATTTTTGATTCAGCAGGGATTTTTGCAGCGTACACCACGGGGGCGTATCGTATCTAAGCGAGCATATTTACACTTTGGCTTTGACTACAATCCAACTTAAACCTCGAGACCTAGTATTCGCTCTGCGTTACGTTTCTGATGTGGCTGCTTGTATTTGAGACATATGCTGATCGTGATTAATTTTAGTTAAAAAAAAAGCCCGCATAAAATGCGGGCAAAGCAACAAATAAAGTTGAATGGAATAAAATTCCAGGGAACATGTCAGTCAACAGGGAGTCGACATCAGCATCTGATTAACAACCGGTTGGAAAGTTGCTAATCGAGAAAACAAGGTCATTATAGCCTTGCAGATGAGATCCACAATTGAGAAAAATTAGAGGTTTTGCATTAGTAAAACTAATGTGTTTACAAGCATCTTTATTTGTTTACAACATGTTAATGACTGTAAAATGATGTTTTTTCCTTAAAAAACAAATGGTTATTTGTGCTGCCTATTATTTAATCTATTATTTTTTTTGTTGAAATTTAAATTTGATGATAGCTTTGTGCAAATATCGTGAATATCTATGCAATGCCGTTGTTTGCAAGATGTTTACAACCCATGCTAATGTCATTGAGTTATTTTGTAACTAACTGAATTTAAAATATATTATTTAGTCGCAATGTGATGTTGCGCAAGGTTGTAATTGCATAGTTATGCGTCATTGAATTAATCGACTTGTTGTCGTGTGGTGATGCAAGGTCATATAGAAGGTTTACTCCCATGTCACAAATATTTGCGCACAACATTAGGGTCTATTACGAGGACACTGATGCGGGGGGAATTGTTTATTACGCAAACTATTTGAAGTTTCTCGAACGGGCACGAACAGAGTGGTTACGTGCTTTAGGGATTGAACAAGATGACTTGTTGGAACGATCTGTGGGTTTTGTCGTCAAACGAGTCGAAATGGACAATCATGCGCCGGCTCGCTTTAATGATCTATTGAGTATTCAAACTGAAATAGTAGAATTGAAGCGGGCTAGTTTGATGTTCAAGCAAACAATAATAAGTCCAAGTGGTAAACGTTTGGTCAGTGCATTAATTAGGGTGGCTTGTGTGGATCTTCGTATTATGAAGCCATTGGCCATTCCGGTATTTATTTTAAAGGAATTCACGCGTGTCGTCTGAGTTATCAATATTTGGTTTATTTTGGCAAGCTAGCTTATTAGTACAGTTAGTGATGTTGTTGTTACTAGCGGCGTCGGTCGCATCTTGGACATTCATTTTTCAACGCTCACGAGCGCTGAGTCGCGCGAAAAGCGAAATGAAAAAATTCGAAGATAAGTTTTGGTCAGGTGTTGACCTTAATCGCTTATATCAAGAATTAGTCGCTCGCCAGTCAGTGCAAGGCATGGCCAGCTTGTTTTGTGCGGGTTTTAAAGAGTTCGTGCGTTTACGCAAGTCGTCATCTACTCCTTCTGAAGCCATAATGGACGGTACTTATCGCGCCATGCGCGTTTCCTTGTCCCGTGAAATTGATGAGCTAGAGAGTCGCTTGCCTTTTTTAGCCACCGTTGGCTCCATCAGTCCGTATATCGGTTTATTCGGAACAGTCTGGGGGATCATGAATGCCTTTATCGCATTGGGTGAAGTACAACAGGCAACACTGGCTATGGTGGCACCGGGTATCGCAGAGGCTTTGATTGCTACTGCTATGGGCTTATTTGCCGCGATCCCAGCTGTTATCGGTTATAACCGCTTTAGCCATCAAGTGGAAAAGTTAGAGAACAATTACGGTAATTTCATGGAAGAGTTTTCCAGTATCTTGCATCGTCAGGCGCTAGTCTCAAAACCTGATTCGTCTATGTCTAGCGGACAGCCCCAAGGGTAAACAGGCAATTATTATGTATGTAAGAAAACGCCGTCGTCCGGTATCCGAAATTAACGTTGTACCTTATATCGACGTCATGTTGGTATTGCTGATTATTTTTATGGTAACAGCACCGCTTGTTACCCAAGGGGTAAAGGTTGACTTACCTAAGGCTGAAGCTCAGCCGCTGCAAGATGACAGTAAACCTCCACTTATTGCATCGGTTGATGCTCAGGGAAATTATTTTCTGAATATTGCTGAGGACCAAGAGCAAGCTATGTCTGCTGTGGATGTCGCTACATTAGTGGCTGCACATTTACGCATAGAGCCGCAAACGCCTGTTGTGGTCAAAGGTGATGGTGCTGTGCCGTACAGCAATATCGTGCAACTTATGGTGTTGTTGCAACGCGCCGGTGCTCCATCTGTCGGTTTGATGACTGACCCACCAGAGAATTAGGCATAAACGATATATGAAAAAAATGCCGATAGCCTTGATAAAATCTGTGAGTTTGCACCTCGTTTTTGGCGGGTTAATTTTTGCGGGTATGGATTTCAAATTACCCCAAGAAAGTACTGACATGGCGCTGTCGCAACCTATTATTGAAGCGGTCGCGGTGGATGCCAATGCGGTAGATGAACAAGTTAAGCGCATTGAAAACAAAAAAGTGCAGCAGCAAAAAGCTGAGGAAGACCGTATTGCGGCGTTAGAGCGCCGGGCCCGTGATGCCGAGCAAAAACGCCAACAGCAAGAACAAGAAGCGGTAGAAATAGAGCAGCGCACTAAGCGTCAACGTGAAGAGCGCAAACAAGCAGAGCAAGCAGCGATCGCTGCACGGAAAAAACAGGAACGAGAGAAAGCCAAAGCAAAAACGGCTGAAGCTGAACGCAAGCGCAAAGAGCTGGAACAGAAGAAAGCGGAAGAGCAGGCAGAAAGGGCCAAAGCTGCCCGTGAAAAGGAAGAAAAAGCTCTCAAAGAAGCGCAACGTAAAAAAGCAGAGGCCGCTGAAAAGGCACGTCAGGAAAGAGCGTTGCAAGATCAACTGGTAGCTGAACAAGCGGTGCGCCAACAGCGACGAAGTAAACAAGTGTTAACTGAAGTACAAAAATATCAGGCGTTGATCCATCAGGCTATCCAACGTCAGTTGATTGTTGATAATTCAATGAAGGGGAAATCCTGTCAATTGAACGTTCGTTTGGCATCGTCTGGATTAGTTATTCAGGTGAAAGAATTACGGGGAGATCCTATTTTATGCAGAGCGGCTAAATCTGCTGTGTTCAAAGCGGGTACCCTTCCGGTATCTAAGGAAGCTGATGTGTATGAAAAACTCCGAGATATTAATTTAACTGTAGAGCCCGAATTATAATGACAAAAATCACTACTCGTATTGTTACCCTACTGACCTTGTTGCTTAGTGCATCGAGTCAAGCTAGTTTAGAAATCGTGATCACCGAAGGCACGGACTCCGCGCGTCCTATTGCGATTGTGCCTTTTAAATGGAATGGTCCAGGTCAAATGCCTGAACGTCTGGCTGAAGTGATTAGTGGCGATTTGTTACGTAGCGGAAAATTTAATCCCATTGACACATCGAGTATGCCTGGCGAGCCGCACACTGATAGTGAATTAGATTATAGCGCCTGGGCAGCGACAGGTGCGGAAGCGATAGTCATTGGCTCTGTCACTCCTGAAGGCGCGGACAAATATCGCGTTAGTTTTACCTTAATTGATGCTATTCGAGGTCAGGTTACGGGCGGTAAAGCCCAGGCGTTAAGTGGTGGGAAACTGACTAATAGTAACGACCATATTTTAGATAGTCGTCAGTCTGTCATTACCACTCAAGGGTTTAGACAGTATGCACATCGTATTAGCGATGTAGTGTACGAAAAATTGACCGGCGAAAAGGGTGCGTTTATGACCCGCATTGCATATGTCGTGGTCCGCGACCGAAAAACGACTGAGTTTCCTTATCAGTTAGTTGTGGCGGATTATGACGGGGTAAATGAAACTATGCTGTTGCGTTCAAAAGAACCCTTGATGTCGCCTTCATGGTCACCGGATGGAACCAAACTTGCCTACGTGACATTTGAGAACAAGCGTTCGCAAATTTACATCCAAGACTTATATAACATGAGTCGTACCCAGATGACGGATTTCCCTGGCATCAATAGTGCGCCAATATTTTCGCCTAATGGTAAAAAGCTGGCCATGGTACTTTCTAAAGATGGCAACCCAGAAATTTACGTAATGGATCTCGCATCTAAACGCTTGGAGCGCATTACTCGTAACCGTGCAATTGATACAGAACCGAGCTGGACACCGGACGGAAAGAGCTTGATATTTAGTTCTGAACGGGGTGGTAAACCTCAAATATATCGCGTAGATTTAGCGTCTAACAACGTCAGAAGGCTTACGTTTGACGGAGATATGAACCTTGGGGGCACAATCACCCCAGATGGCAGTCGCATGGTGATGGTTAACCGCTCAAGAGGCGATTATCATATTGCGGCTCAAGATTTAGAGAATGGAAATATTCAGGTATTAACCAAAACCTATTTGGACGAATCCCCGAGTATTGCACCAAATGGAAGTATGATTA
Source organism: Paraglaciecola polaris LMG 21857 (assembly GCF_000315055.1). Lineage (GTDB taxonomy): Bacteria > Pseudomonadota > Gammaproteobacteria > Enterobacterales > Alteromonadaceae > Paraglaciecola > Paraglaciecola polaris. Next base: position 65,697 of record NZ_BAER01000133.1, read on the forward strand.
TTTACAGTACGTTACATCAAGGCAAGCAAGTTTTATCTTTGGTTTCCTTAGATGGTCGCTTTAAAGCACGTTTACCGGCTTCAGATGGCCAGGTGAAGTCGCCTAGCTGGTCACCATTTTTGTTGTAACTTATTTCACAAGCTATTTAACACTTTGATAATAATAAGGAATTAGAAAATGCAACTTAACAAAATATTCAAAGGCATCACACTTGCACTTCCAATTGTGACAATGGTTGCTTGTTCATCTGGCCCTAGCGAAGACGAATTAGCTGCAGAGAGCAACCGCGTTGCTGCTGCCCAAGCTGAAGCCGATCGCCAAGCAGAAGAGGCAAAGGTGCAAGCTGGTAATATGAAGCCAATGTTATCTCCTGAAGAAGTCATGCAAAAAGAATTAAGTGCATTGATGGATGACCAGCTTGTATATTTTGATTTTGACCGCTCTAGCGTAAGTTCAAAATACTACTCTTTGCTTGATCAGCACGCAGCGTTTTTGGTTAAAAACCCAAGGCAATCTATGGTCATTGAAGGACATTGTGACAAACGTGGTACGCCTGAGTATAATATTGCCCTAGGCGAGCGTCGTGCCAAATCTGTCGAAACCTATTTGATGAATGCTGGTGTGAGTGCATCACAACTGTCAGTGGTTTCTTACGGAGAAGAAAAGCCAATCGATACCTCTGGCACCGCAGCTGCATTTGCTGAAAACCGTCGTGGTGTTCTGGTATATCAATAAAAGTTGGATTTATGAATAAACGCATAATTGCGCTTACTCTGTCAGCGATATTTGGAGCCGCAGTTAATGCGGCTCCTGCGCCTGTGGCAGATGTAAGCAGTGGCGGTACCGAGTCACGTTTAACTACCTTAGAACGTCTTTTTAATAATCGCACTGAGCAACAGCATCGAGTTCAACAACAGCTCGATTTGCTGCAAGGTGAAGTAAACGAACTTAAAGGCAGTATTGAAAAGCACAATTATCAGCTAGAGCGCATCTTAGAACGCCAGCGAGAGTTGTATTTGGAAATAGACAAGCGTATTGCTGCTGTGATGACTCAAGCTCCGTCAGGAGGGACTGAGGCGTCTTCTCAGGATAGTGAACGAGATCAGCCATCGCACCAAACGACACTTAATGAAGATCAAGCCTACGATAAAGCGGTGAATCTGATCCTCAAAGATAAACTGTATGACGAGGCGATCCCCGAATTTCAGTCTTTCTTACAAAACTTTCCCAATTCTAGTTATGCGTCTAACGCACATTATTGGTTAGGTCAGTTATTGTTTAATAAACAGGATTGGACCGCGGCCGCGAGTCAGTTTGAAACTTTGATGAATCAATTTCCTGATTCGTCTAAGCGGGCCGACGCAATGTTAAAGTTGGGTATTTGTGAGCAAGAGCGCTCAAATATTGCGCGGGCAGAGCAATTGTGGAAAAAAGTTGTCGCTGAATATCCAACGTCTTCGGCGAGAAAATTGGCTGAAATAAAATTAAATGCCGTTAAATAATTAACGGCTCAACATGTTTTACTGAATTAGGCATGGCACTTTAGTTTAAAAAATAACCTTGAAACCCCTGTTTTGTATGCTTTTCAAGCAAACGATACGAATTATGAAAATAAAGCTTAATTTAAGGTTGCATGAAGTTTCGAATTCAGTATTATATGCCGCCTCGTCACAGAGAGACGGGATGCAGAGCAAGGAAGGTATATATTTTACTTAATTGATTTGCAGTTAGATTTAATTTGATGGGTCGTTAGCTCAGTTGGTAGAGCAGTTGACTTTTAATCAATTGGTCGCTGGTTCGAATCCAGCACGACCCACCAGTTAAATCAAACATTTCAAAGCGTTACAATTAGATGGGTCGTTAGCTCAGTTGGTAGAGCAGTTGACTTTTAATCAATTGGTCGCTGGTTCGAATCCAGCACGACCCACCATCTAATCAAATTATCCAATTTTTATTCCATCCTATTTTATTCTAAAGTTTAGCCTGCTATATATTTCGAAATACACTGTTATCCCGCTGTTAATTTTTATTTTGTTATCTTTTTGTTTGCCTAAAACAAAGAAAATTAATAATTAAATTAACGGATATATCCATGTGGTGATCCATATTTTTTACCCGCATATTTGCTCAGTATATTGTGAACTAATAGTATTCCCTGACAATATTGCGTAATGTATTGGTATAACTTACGTGAGCCTTTTTTTGCGGCGATTGAAATGCTAGGTTAAAGCTATTTTTATATGGAATAAAATTTACCCGATGACTATTCTTTTCTTTTCATCATTGCATTTTCGATATTGGGTTATGTTATTGAACACTGTGAATGCGATGGATTACACTACTTCACAATCGATTTAAGGATATGTGTGCGTATGAATGCTCTTGAATATGCCGAGAAAGCAGGCGATTTATTCGTTTTACCTGATTCAGTCACAAAAATTAAGCAGCTTATTGATGATGGCAGCACGTCGATAAATGAAGTGGCAGAGGTGATTAATTACGATCCGGCTGTGGCGGCGCAAATTCTTAAGATTGCCAACAGTGCCCTATATAAATTTCCGACTGTGATAACCACGGTTAATAAAGCCATTCAAGTTATAGGTACTGACTCAGTATACGATTTAGTGCTCGCCTACGGTATATCACACGCTTTTAAAGATATGAATGAGAGTAACATTGATTTCAGTGTATTTTGGGAGCTAGGGGTCAGCTGTGGCTTATTAGCCAAATACATCGCTCAAGAAACATCAGCTAAAAATCCTGACAAGATGTTTGTGTGTGGCTTATTGCACAACATAGGTGAGTTAGCTGTACTGCAGCTAGAACCTGATACTGCTGCTAAATGCAGTTCTTTTACCGCGCAAAGTTGCCCAGTTACCTTGCAAACACAACATTTAGGCACGACCTATGCTGAAATCAGCGCTGAATTATTGAAATTGTGGGGGATCCCCAGTGAAATATATGGACCTATCGCCCATCAACATGCAGCACTGCACAAGGCGCAAAGTCATGAAGAAAAGGTCCTTCAACTGGCTGCTAATCTAGCGCTGAATAATGTCTATGGTGAAATATATAGCCACCTAGACAATATCGATTCCCAGCAATATGAAATACTAAAATTAGATGAAGAAGATTTAGAAGCGGCGTTAGATTTTACCAATATGCAGTTAATCAGCACATTAGCGATTTTTAGCCCATCAACATTTAGTATTTACTGATTATTGTATCTAGGTAATAAAGCGATAGAACAAGCCGCATCAATTAATAATCTGAGCGGCGATTAACCTTTCTGACAGATTTGTTCTTCGTGACTATTAATCAAATACTGCTATCGTTTGCCGACTAATAGCAATCAACTGTCCTTTTGAGTCCCATATATTTGCTTCAGTTTGTGCATAACCGTCTGTGGCTTGTCGTGTACGTACCTGGTAGGCAAACCATTCTTCAGGCGAAAAGCCAAAATGGGGATAAACAAATTCTATGTTCCAGCTCATGGTACTGGCAGGTGCTGGCCACTTGAGCATTTGTAGCGTAGCGGGTGGCCAACCGTCGATCAAGGCGATTAAATGTGCATCTGTTAAGGCTTTAGGTGGATCAGTAAAACGCATCCATCCATCAATTTCACTTTCTTTACTGCCTGTAAAAGGCAAACCTCCCCCTTGACGCGCGAGATCAATATGACGCAAAAATTTAGGGGTTATTTTTGGGATCTGGGGCAAAAAATCAGCTTTAGTAGGCGCTCGCATTGCATGTCGGTCGGTATTACGCAGGTTAATTTTAGATTCCCTCGACACTCCGAAAGCGGCTTGTACCATGACGCATACATTGCCATCTTGGATAGCTTTGCCCGTAACCTGAGTGACATTTTTACCCTGGCGCAATATATCGACTTCAATATCGAATGGCGTTTCAGTGGTCACTGGGCCGACAAAGTTACAGCTAAATGAGCGGAGTACTCTGTCGTTGCTGACTTTCTCACGTATTGCGCTATAAACTAATGCGCCCGTCAGCCCACCGTATGCTGTACGGCCCTGAGCCCACTCTTTTGGGATACTGAGTTGCGGTCGATCTTGATTATCACTATTGATATAGTGATTCGTTGCTTCGATAAGGTCATCTATGTGCATAAATCCACTTACTCATGTAGGGTCCGCGTATTTGCGAACTGGTCTGATGTCTTTTCATTATTTTACCACGGAAAAATTCTAACACTCTAGGTAATCAATATAACAATTTGTCCCTGTTATTTGTGTATATAAGTGTTTGTTATGTTTACATTAATTTTACATGGTGGCTACAAAATCGCTTGTTATTTAGACACTGACAAGATTAGTATGGAGCTGGCGAAATACCGTAGACAGTTAAATTAAAGGGAAGATCAATGACCGTGACCACGAGCGATACTCTTGTCACTGCGCAGGAAGATTTTAATCAGGTAAGTAAGCCGTACCGAACTTATGTACTGACAATACTCACCTTAGTTTATGCTTTCAACTTTATCGACCGACAAATTATTGGTATTCTTTCGCCATTTATCAAAGCGGATTTAGGTCTTAATGATGCGCAACTAGGTTGGCTTAAAGGGATTTACTTTGCCGTACTTTATACGTTTGTCGGGATCCCTATCGCTTGGTTAGCCGATCGCTATAGTCGGGTGAACATTGTGGCCATTTCACTTACTTTATGGAGTGGTTTTACTGCGCTGTCTGGCATGGCGACGACTTATACTCAATTGGCACTTGCTCGTGTAGGTGTGGGTATTGGAGAAGCTGGTGGGAGCCCACCTTCGCATTCAATTTTGTCCGATCTGTATCCAAAGGAACAGCGTGCAGGGGCGTTGGCCATTTATTCATTGGGGATCCCTTTTGGGATCATGCTGGCATTTTTTGCTTCTGCCTTCATATTAAAAGGCGGTGATGCAAATTGGCGTTTGGTGTTGTTAAGTGTCGGTTTACCTGGGGTGTTGCTAGCTATACTACTGAAATTAACCGTCAAAGAGCCTAAGCGAGGCGGAAACCTTGATACTGCGGCCGCCAAAACGCCGTCTTGGCAATCGATTAAATTGTTGTTAACCATTCCTTCTTGGTGGGGAATGTGCATTGCGATTTCACTCGCATCATTTGGCAGCTACGCCATTTCTACATGGATGATAGATTTCTATTTACGGGCATATCCAGGTCTAGATCTAACCAGTTTACTTATTAAAGTCGGTATCATTAATGGTACTGCTTACGCTTTTGGTGTGTGGTTTGGTGGTGCCGTAACGGACAAATGGGGTAAAACAAACAAAGGCGCTTACGGTTGGGTGCCAGCATTGGGACTGGTAATCGGGGTTCCTGCTTATATTTTATCGGTACAAGTGCAGGACTTAAATATGTCCCTGGCTCTGTTGACTATATTGCTCTTTACCAGCGGTTTTTATTTAGGCCCATCGTTCGCGTTAGCTCAAACACTCGCACCGGTAAAAGTGCGAGCCATGTCTACCGCATTATTCTTTTTTGTCCTCAATATCATTGCTTTGGGGGGCGGACCAACTTTCATCGGTATTTTAAGTAAATCCCTAACTGCAGAGCATGGTGAAGTAGAGGCATTACGGTTATCCTTATCGGCCGTTTCGGTTCCCTATGTATTGGCAATCATCGTCTTTATCTGGACTGCACGCAGGATCCCAGCTGACTGGGCTGCAGCCGAACAGCGTAATGGATAATTAATCGTACAAATGGAGAACATTAGGTTGGAAGAAAATAACAGCGTACATGTGCATTTCGCCCATGCAAATGGTTTTCCTGCGGGGAGTTACCGTAAGTTATTTGGCGAGTTAAATGATGAATATGATCTCTTTGCGTTAGAAAAATTTGGTCACTCCAACCGATTCCCAATTTCAAAAAATTGGCGTAACCAAACCCAGGAGTTAATCGAACATATTGAATCTACCCAGCGTAAGCCAGTTTATGCTGTAGGACATTCGTTTGGTGGTGTTGTCTCTTATATGGCAGTCTGTACTCGACCAGATTTGTTCAGTGGTTTGATCATGCTTGACCCACCTATGGTGACCGGTCTGACCCGACTATTTTTTGGGGGGGCTAAAGGCACATCACTGATCGATAAATTAACCCCGGCGGGCAAAACAGTAAATCGCTGTCGGCGTTGGGACAAAGATCAAGATTTAGTCGCCTACTTTCAAGCCCGAGCCTTATTCAAAACCATGGATAAAGAGTGTATAGCAGACTACGTCAGTAGCGTCACCGAGATAGTGGATGACAAGATACATTTGAATTTTAAACCGGAGGTGGAAGCTAATATTTTTCGTAACGTTCCCCATGACATTCCGCGTTATTACGGTAAGTTAACGTGTCCGGCATTATTGGTGACTGGGGAACATACTATGGTCTGCACTGAGCGTCGTATACGGCCTTTTATTCGTGCTAATCGCTTAGCGCATAAAGTATTTGCAGGAGGCGGACATATGTTTCCTCTAGAGTCCCCCATTGAAACCGCTGCGCTTATCAATCAAACGATTGAGGGGTGGCGCAGGAAATAATAAAACGCAGTTATGAAATCGACCCATAAAAAAACCAGACAGCGTCTGGTTTTTTTGATTTTCTAAAAGGTTAAATGCCGACTTTTAAACCGAGCATTTTACGGGTGACTAACACCACTCCTTTGTCGGTGACTCTAAAGCCTCGCGCTTTATCTGCTGCGTGATCATGCCCAATAATCGTACCTTCAGGAATAATACAACCACGGTCGATGATTGCTTTCTTTATCCGGCAATTTCGCATAACTTCCACATCAGGCAGTAACACGGACTCTTCTACTTCACTGAATGAATGTACATGTACGTTTGAGAAGCACAAACTCTTGCGTACCGTGGCGCCTGAAATGATACAGCCTCCGCTAACGACAGAGTCGATCGCAGCGCCACAGCGATTATATTCTTCCCACACAAATTTTGCTGGCGGTAACTGTTCTTGATACGTCCATATAGGCCATTTTTTATCATATAAATTAAGTGGCGGAGAGGGCGAGACTAACTCCATATTCGCTAACCAAAATGAATCTAATGTACCCACATCACGCCAGTAAGAAACTTCACCGTCTTCGTTTGCGAAAGGGTAAGCGTATACGGGGTGGTCCTTTATAATCGAGGGAATAATGTCTTTACCGAAGTCTCGTTCAGACCCTTCATTTTCCGAATCACGTTTCAGATGCTCGAATAAGAAGTCGGTATCAAAAATATAATTACCCATAGAGGCAAGGCATTTAGTTGGATCATTCGGCAGTGGAGTGGGGTGCTCAGGCTTTTCTTCGAAGCCCAAAATTCGGTAGTTTTCGTCTACTGACATCACACCAAACTGGCCGGCTGCTTCCTCAATAGGGACGGGCATACAGCTGACAGTCATCTTAGCGCCTGACTCTACGTGGTGTGCAAGAATATTCGCATAATCCATGCTGTAAATATGGTCACCAGATAAAATCATAACGTACTTAGGTATTTCATCACGAATAATATCGATATTTTGGAACACAGCATCCGCCGTACCCTCGTACCAATTATCGGAAGAACGCTGAGATGCGGGTAAAATTTCTACAGACTCTCCTAACTCTTTCCTAAAGTGCCCCCAGCCTCTAACAAGGTGGCGAATTAACGAATGGGATTTATACTGGGTCACGACGCCAATACGTTTAATCCCTGAATTTACACAGTTCGATAGTGGGAAGTCGATAATTCGAAATTTCCCCCCAAAATACAAAGCAGGCTTAGCCCGCCAGTCGGTCAATTCGTGAAGACGTGACCCTCTACCGCCAGCTAAAATTAAGGCGTAGGTCTCGCGGGTCAGGTTGCTAATATAACGTGGACTTGGATTGGGCATAACAATTGACTCCATTCTTATTCGATTTTTTTTGACGTTCTCATTGCGCAGGAAACACAGTTATTTGCAACCTCATCTGAGCGGTTTCAGATAACTGTGAAGGCCAGTGTGTCACGGGCTCGCTGTAAATTCAATTTGCTTCTACCTGATTTAACATGCGTTTTTTACATATTTATAACTTAATTGTTATCAGTTAAAAAATTGATTTTCAATTATGGGATAAATCTGCCGTTAATATGGGCTATTTTATCGCCAGACTTCACCAATTTGAAAGCGATTGGGTGTTTTTAGGGATTTCAGTAAATAGGTTGTTTTTCTTCTCGCTTTGTACTGTTAATCTATGGCATATTTTTGATTAATATAAATTTTTTTGTTCAATTCGGCAGCAGTTTTTGACGGTAAATTATGTAAATTGTTAAATAAATGTTATAAAACTTCGTATTGTTGATCTAGGAGCTGGATGATGTTTAAAAAGATAGGGTTAGGGGTTGTTGCAGTATTGTTGTTTTTTATTTTGGTAGGCTGGATTTTGCCTTCGGAGTTTAAGGTAGTACGTACTATTCGAATCGACGCACCTGCCGATATTATTTTTAATCATGTGAAAGACTTGCGTCAATGGCAAAATTGGGGCGTGTGGTTTAAACGCGACCCTAACATGCAGGTCTCTTATGCGGGGCCTGAGTCGGCTGTGGGTATGAAGTCGAGTTGGCAAAGTGAAACGCAAGGCGACGGTGAAATGGAAGTCGTTGCGATTGAAAAAGATCAGCGTTTTATTTATACCTTAACTTTCCCTGATATGGGGATGGGATCCACAGGGGAAATTACCTTGCGAGACAAAGAAGGTGAAACGGTGGTAATTTGGCATGACTACGGTGATGTTGGGGGTAATCCTTTTTTGCATTATGTTGCCTTTTTCATGGATCGCATGATCGGGGAAGACCTACAAATGGGCTTAGAGAACCTCAAGGTTATATCCGAAGCTGAGTTTCAGCGGATGTAAAAGCTTGACCATTCTTTGGTCTTTTCATCACAATTGGTTGACAAAGTAACGAGATGAAACGCGAGGGCCAACTCCCTCTTTTTTGCAACACGGGTAACATGTTGGTTGTGAGCAGGTGCGATAAGTCATTGATTTGAGGATGTATATGAGTCGATTTCCAACGCATGGTAGTGTAGAGCTTGATATAGATGATAATATTTTACTAGTCGAAGGCAGCGGACCGTGGAATTTGGAATCCGTTGTTGAGTCAGAAACGCACATGGCGCCATTATTAGCGTTACTCAGTGGTAAACCTTGGGGGGCATTGGTTGTTCTACATGGCGATCCTATTTATGTGCCAGATGCGGCGGCTTTTTTATCTAAAGCGGTAAGGGCACAAAAAGCCCTAGGCCGAGTGGCCACCGCTATGGTTGTCGACCAATCAAATACCCCTGAGTTTTCGAAACGCCATATAGGGCAGCTACTCGACGAAGCAGGGGAAAATTATCGTTTTTTCCCTGATAAAGCTCAGGCCAAGTGGTGGCTTGTGCAGCAAATCATTCAAGCATCACATTAAATGACTCGTTATTGCATTAGCCCATAAGTGAACACAAACAGACGTTATCTTAGAGGATTTTCGCTAAGACACCGGCAACTTTAGAGGCTGACGTAATACCGAGTTTTTCACATACATGACGTCCTGCTCGAGCCAACAAGGTCAAATCAACTCCACTTGCAATGCCCATTCCGTTGAGCATATACACTACGTCTTCGGTTGCCACGTTACCTGATGCGCCTTTGGCGTATGGACATCCACCTAAACCAGCCACTGCACTATCCACTATGCCAATACCATGCTGTAACGCCACCAGAATATTTGCTAGAGCTTGGCCGTAGGTATCGTGAAAGTGCACCGCAACCGCTGATTTAGGCACAACGGCTAATACGGCTTGCAGCATAGTTTGCGTCGCAATAGGAGTACCTACGCCTATGGTATCGCCTAAGGAAATTTCATAACATCCCATGTCGAATAACGTCTTGGCCACTCGCGCCACGTTTTGAGGATCTACATCACCCTCATACGGGCAACCTAGGACACAGGAAACGTAACCTCGAACTTTGATGTCATGTGCTTTCGCCGCCGCGATAACGGGTTCGAAACGAGCTAAACTTTCCGTTATCGAACAATTAATATTTTTCTGTGAAAAGGCTTCTGAGGCTGAGCCAAAAATAGCCACCTCGTCGGCACTGGCCAACATGGCAGCTTCAAACCCCTTAATATTTGGCGTCAATGCGCTGTAACTGACCCCCGCTTTGCGCTTGATAGCCGCAAATACTTGGGCGGAGTCTGCCATTTGTGGCACCCATTTCGGAGATACGAAACTACCGGTTTCAATCACGGTTAAGCCGGCTTGGGCTAACTCCTCAACCAAACAAACCTTGGTTGCTAAGTCGATACTTTGTTTTTCGTTTTGTAAGCCGTCTCTTGGACCCACTTCGACTATCTTAACGTGGCTTGGTAGACTACTGTTCATAGGGATTGGTCCTCGCTAGGGACGAAGTTTAGTAAAGCTGCACCACCGTCTACCAGCTCACCAGCTTGGTAATAGAACTCTTCGACCAAACCGTTTTGTGTCGCTTTAATGGCATGTTCCATTTTCATGGCTTCCATGATCATCAACGTTTGTCCTTTTTTAACCGCTTGTTGTGGTTCCACTAAAAGCGCTACCACTGTGCCATTCATAGGCGCAACAAACGCTCCATGTTGCTCGTTATCGTCAGTTACCCCAAGATCCTTTTGTATATGGATAAATTTAGTCATACCTTGGCTGTGAAATAACGCATAGTCGTGCTGTATTTGGTTGATGGTGACGCTTTCGCTGTGCCCATTGACCGTAGCAAGTAGACGATTACCTGACAATTGCCCTTCACACTGATAAGACTCACCCGCTAGGGCGATAACGAAAGTACCACTGGGTGTTGATGCTCGATTATCAACCTTGAGTCTTTGTACTGCGATTTCATGCTCTTGATTGTTGAGCTGAATAAAGTAGCGGTTAAGGTAGGTGTCATTAGCGCGCCAATCACTAATAAGATCCCAAGGGGATTGGCTGTCTTGGTTATTTACTGAGGTCAGTGGCTTTTCTGCCAATGATAAATACATGGCAAGATTTAATAACTGATTGGTATTATTTGGGTTGCTTTGTTGGAAAATAAGTTCGTGGTGTTTCTCGATAAAGCTGGTGTCGATCTCTTCATCTTTAAATGCTTGCGTATCAATTAAACGGCGTAAAAACGGAATATTGGTTGTAACGCCGTCAATACGGTATTCCCCTAAAGATTGACTAAGACGAGCTAACGCCCGCTCCCTATCGGTATCCCACACGATCAACTTAGCAATCATAGGGTCGTAATAGACGGAAACTTCATCGCCTTGCACAACACCACTGTCGATTCGCACATGCTTAGACTCTTGGGGTGTTTCCAATAAATGTAGCGTGCCTGTCGCGGGCAAAAATTCATTGTCTGGGTCTTCAGCGTAGATACGTGCTTCAAACGCGTGACCGTTAATGTGTAATTCATCTTGGCTTTTGGGTAAGGTTTCATTGGCGGCAACGCGTAATTGCCACTCCACTAAATCTTGCCCTGAGATCATTTCGCTGACGGGGTGCTCTACTTGTAAGCGGGTATTCATTTCCATGAAATAGAATGCACCATCTGTATCAAGTAAGAATTCAACGGTACCGGCTCCCACATAGTTGATTGCTTTTGCTGCTTTGAGGGCCGCATCGCCCATGGCCGAGCGAAGTGCAGGGCTCATTTTGAAAGCCGGAGCCTCTTCGACCACCTTTTGGTGACGCCGTTGCACTGAGCAGTCGCGCTCAAATAGATGCACGCCGTTACCGTGATGATCGCAAAACACTTGAACTTCAACGTGACGTGGTTGGGTCAGGTATTTTTCAACTAGCATGATATCGTCATTAAAGCTCGACATAGCCTCACGTTTGGCTGCCGCTAATGCATCATCAAATTCTTCAGCACTCCATACTTGACGCATACCCTTGCCGCCGCCGCCAGCAGCCGCTTTAAGCAGTACTGGATAGCCCATGTCGTCAGCGTGCTGTTTGATGAGCGCGGGGGATTGGTCTTCGCCGTGATAACCGGGCACTAAAGGTACATTTGCTTGTTGCATAATATACTTAGCTGCAGATTTCGAGCCCATCGCCTCGATAGCCTTAATAGGTGGGCCGACAAAAATAATCTCGTTATCTGCACATGCTTGAGCGAAGGCAGCGTTCTCTGATAAAAATCCATAACCGGGGTGGATTGCATCCGCACCCGTTGCTTTCGCCGCCGCCAGTACCTTATCAATTTTCAGGTAACTCTGATTTGATGGTGAAGGGCCGATATGAATTGCTTCATCTGCCATTTTGACATGCAGTGCATGACGATCGGCGTCTGAGTATAAGGCAACTGTCTTTATGCCCATGCGTTTTGCTGTGTTGATAATGCGACAACAAATTTCGCCACGGTTGGCAATGAGTAGTTTTTTAATCATGAGAGATACCAATTAGGTCGACGTTTTTGTAAAAAGGCACTCAGACCCTCTTGGCCTTCTGCAGATACCCGTGTGTTAGCGATAAGCTCGCTCGTTGTATGTCTTAGCGCTTCATCTGGAATACGGTTTGCCACATCAAACACCAGTTTTTTTGCTGCAGATACTGCGCAGGGCCCGTTTTTAAGGATATGTTCCAACAGACCTTCGATGGTGACATCGAGTTCTTCTTCAGTCACCGCCTCACTGAGTAAACCTATGCGCCTAGCACGGCGTGAAGAAAACACTTCTGCGGTGGTGAAGTAACGCCTGGCGTTTCGCTCACCAATGGCCTGTATGACATAAGGACTGATGGTCGCGGGTATCAAGCCCAATTTCACTTCGCTTAAACAGAATTTACTTAGTTTACTACCCACAGCCATATCACAGCAGGCGACTAATCCTACTGCTCCGCCAAAAGCTGCACCTTGCACTCTGGCAATAGTTGGTTTGGGAAGCGTATTTAATGTGTATAGCATCTTGGCTAAATTATTAGCATCATTGAGGTTTTGTTCATAAGAATAGCTTGCCATGCGCTTCATCCAATTTAGATCAGCGCCAGCACAAAAGCTTTTTCCGGTTGCAGCAAGTATGACAGCGCGTACGGTTTGGTTATTGCCAAGTTGGGTGAATACTCGGGTTAAATCAGCAATTAAAATATCGTCGAAGGCATTGTGCACTTCAGGGCGATTAAGGGTAACGGTAGCGACACCACGTTCGTCAATTTCACAGGTGATATGCTGTGCTGTCGGTGTGGTATTTGGGTCTATAGGGTTATCCATATTTAGTGCCTCCTTACATTCTGAACACCCCAAACTGGGTGTCCTCAATTGGTTTATTCAAGCTGGCTGAAATAGAAAGTCCTAAAACCATGCGCGTATCCGCAGGATCAATGACCCCGTCATCCCAAAGGCGCGCTGATGCGTAGTAAGGGTGGCCTTGGTGTTCGTAGGTATCAATGATCGGTTGTTTAAAGGACTTTTCTTCTTCGTCGCTCCAGGTCTCGCCTGCTCGCTGGCGTTGCTCACGCTTTACTTGAGATAATACTCCTGCAGCTTGTTCACCACCCATTACGGATATGCGAGCGTTTGGCCACATAAACATAAAGCGTGGGTCGTAGGCGCGTCCACACATGCCATAGTTGCCCGCACCGAAACTACCACCAATTAAAACTGTAAACTTAGGTACATTAGCGCAGGCTACTGCGGTCACCATTTTTGCGCCGTGTTTAGCTATCCCGCCTGCTTCATATTGTTTACCAACCATAAACCCGGTGATATTTTGTAAGAAAACGAGGGGGATTTTGCGCTGTGCACACAGCTCGATGAAGTGGGCGCCTTTTTGTGCTGATTCACTGAATAGAATTCCATTGTTCGCAACAATACCGACTGGATAGCCGAAGATACGAGCAAATCCACAAATCAGAGTACTGCCATATAATGCTTTAAATTCATCGAATTCAGAACCATCTACTACCCGTGCAATAACTTCGCGCACGTCGTAGGGCTGACGGGTGTCTTTAGGAATGATCCCATATATATCTTCTTTAGGGTATGACGGTTCTACGCTGGGTTTTACATCTAGTGCCAATGGCTTGGTGCGATTTAATCGTGCCACCGCGTCTCGAGCGATATGTAAGGCGTGTTGGTCATTATTGGCTAAATGATCAACCACGCCAGAAGTGCGGCAGTGAACGTCACCACCGCCTAACTCTTCGGCACTGACCACTTCTCCCGTAGCAGCTTTAACAAGAGGCGGGCCTCCAAGGAATATAGTTCCTTGATTTTTAACGATAATTGATTCGTCAGCCATGGCCGGTACATATGCACCGCCTGCGGTGCAGCTTCCCATCACCACGGCGATTTGTGGTATGTTTTGCGCTGACATGGTGGCTTGATTGAAAAAGATACGACCAAAATGCTCCCGGTCAGGGAATACTTCGTCTTGACGGGGCAAATTAGCACCGCCTGAGTCCACCAAATAAATACAAGGCAGGTTGTTTTGCTGGGCGATGGTCTGAGCGCGTAAGTGTTTTTTTACTGTCAGAGGATAGTAGGTGCCGCCTTTAACGGTGGCATCGTTTGCTACTATCATGCATTCCACACCTGAGACCCTACCGATACCGGCTATCACACCTGCGCTGGGGACGTAATCGTCGTACACTTCCCAGGCTGCAAGTTGTGATATCTCTAAAAAAGGTGAACCCGCGTCCAGTAATGCGTTAATGCGCTCTCTGGGTAATAGTTTGCCACGGTCGGTGTGACGTTTATTCGCTTTTTCACCGCCCCCTTGCTTGATTAAAGAAATTTTTTCATTTAAATCATCTATTTGCGTCTGCATATGGGCAGCGTTGTCTGCAAACTCTTGAGCTTTAGGATTTATCTTACTGATTATGCGGGGCACGGTATTGCTCCAATTTTAAGGCCATCGAGGGTTTTCGATGGCGCGTGTTGCAAAATGACGTTAATTAGCGCTGTATGTAAACTGTCTATTGGCAGGTTAAGATGACTCTTTAAAGAGCTCGCGGCCAATAAGCATGCGGCGAATTTCTGATGTACCGGCGCCAATTTCATAAAGCTTGGCATCACGTAACAAGCGACCAGCAGGAAATTCGTTGATATAGCCATTTCCACCAAGGAGTTGAATTGCATCAAGTGCCATCTTGGTTGCTAACTCAGCGGAGTATAGAATGACAGCTGCTGCATCTTTACGGGTCGTTTCGCCACGATCGCAAGCACGGGCAACCGTGTATACATAAGCCCGAGCGGCATTCATTTGCGTGTACATATCTGCGACTTTACCTTGAACCAATTGAAACTCACCAATGGATTGGCCAAACTGCTTACGGTCATGGATATAAGGTACGACTAGGTCCATACAAGCTTGCATGATCCCAAGCGGGCCGCCAGATAAAACTAGGCGTTCATAATCCAAGCCGCTCATTAACACGCGGACACCATCACCTTCATTACGGATCAAATTTTCTGCGGGTACTGGGCAATCAACGAAGACCAGTTCACAGGTATTTGATGAACGCATACCCAGTTTGTCAAGCTTCTGGGCTTGACTGAATCCTTCCGTTCCACGCTCAACTATAAATGCACTCATACCTTTTGAGCCGGCGCTTAAATCGGTTTTAGCGTAGATCACAAAGGTATCGGCATCAGGGCCGTTAGTGATCCACATCTTGTTGCCATTGAGGATATAGTGATCGCCTTTTTTGTCAGCCCGCAGCTTCATGCTAACCACGTCAGAGCCAGCATTGGGCTCACTCATAGCTAAGGCTCCAATGTGCTCGCCACTGACTAACTTAGGTAAGTATTTTTCTTTCTGGGCGTCAGAGCCATTTTTATGGATTTGATTTACGCATAAGTTTGAATGAGCTCCGTAACTCAAACCGATACCGGCAGAAGCACGACTGACTTCTTCCATGGCGACAACATGGGCTAAGTACCCCATATTTGAACCGCCATACTGCTCAGCAACAGTGACTCCTAAGAGTCCCATTTCACCAAGTTTTGGCCATAATTGGTTTGGAAAGCTATTTTCTTGATCAGATTTTTCTGCCAGAGGAGCAATCTCACCTTGTGCAAAGTTATAAACATGATCGCGTAACATATCGATGTCTTCGCCAAGGCCAAAGTTTAGGGTAGGGTATGCTGCATTCATGCGATTGTTCCTCGCTTAAGTGTGGTGAGTTCGTCTTTACAACGGGCTTCTACTTCGTTTAGCTCCATCATCAAGGCTTTAATATCGTCTAATTGTTGATCCATCACAGCCCGCTTTTGTTCGGTCATATAGAGCATGGCTTCAAGCTGGGCAGCCGAATTTTGATTGCTGTCATATAAGTCAAATAAGGTTTTAGTTTCAGCTAATGAAAAGCCTAAACGTTTACCACGTAATATGAGTTTTAAGCGCACTTTGTCCTTTTTCTTGTAAACTCGGTTTTGACCGTTACGCATAGGATTAAGTAGCCCAGATTCTTCGTAAAATCGAATGGAACGAGAGGTGATGTCTAGCTCTTTGGCTAACTCGCCTATGGTGTAAAGTTTTTCGGTCATGGGACTGCCTTATGACAAAATGATGCGTGATCTAGTAATTATTTATTAAACTAGACTTTACGTTAACGTAAAGAGTAAGTTAACGTAAAGGTAAAGTATGAGTTACAATTCGTCAACATTGAAATGCGAAAAAAGTTTAGTTTTGAGTTGAAGCCTTTAATCTATTGGCTTTGAGTGAGATCTAGAATGTGAAAACTACAAATATTTGGGTGTCATAGGTAAATAAACCTGGTTGAAATGTACAAATCATAGTTAGGAGAAAAGCAAAATGAGTAATGATTCAGTGGTAATTGTAAGTGCTAAGCGTACCCCTATGGGGGGATTTATGGGGGGATTGTCAGCACTTGACGCTTGCGCTCTCGGGGCAAATGCCATCGGTGCTGTGCTTGACGATGTGGGCGGAACCAGACCAACTATCGACGAAGTGATCATGGGCTGTGTGTTACCAGCAGGACTCGGTCAGGCTCCGGCTCGCCAAGCAAGTTTAAAGGCAGGTTTACCCATATCAACTGGCGCTATCACCCTTAATAAAGTGTGTGGCTCTGGTATGAAAGCCGTGATGCTTGCCCATGATTTAATTAAAGCTGGCAGTGCAAGTACGGTTATTGCTGGTGGTATGGAAAGTATGTCTAACGCGCCTTATATTTTACCTAAAGCACGCCAAGGCTACCGCATGGGTCATGGTCAGATGCTCGACCATATGATGTTAGACGGTCTGGAAAATGCTTATGACGGGAAAGCGATGGGGTGCTTTGCTCAATCTAAAGCTGATGAAGAGAACATTACCCGTGAGCAAATGGATGAATTTGCATTAAGTTCATTAACTAAAGCCAGTGATGCTATTGCCAATGGTTTGTTCAAAGATGAGATCGCACCCGTGACGATTACATCTCGTAAAGGTGATGTTGTTGTTGAAAACGACGAAGGCCCAGGTAATGCTCGTCCCGAAAAAATCCCTTCGTTACGCCCGGCATTTACCAAAGACGGTACTGTGACGGCAGCGAACTCCAGTTCAATATCTGATGGCGCGGCGGCGTTATTGGTCATGAGTGAATCACAGGCAAAAGCACAAGGTTATACACCTTTGGCGCGCATTGTCGGTCATAGCTCAAATGCCATCGAGCCAGAAAACTTCAGTGTGGCGCCAGTGGGTGCCATGGAGAAATTGTTTGCGCAAATCGGTTGGGTAAAAGATGACGTTGATTTGTACGAAATAAATGAAGCTTTTGCCATGGTAACTATGCTGGGTGTAAGTAAGCTTGGCCTTGACCCTGCAAAAGTGAATGTAAAAGGCGGAGCATGTGCACTGGGTCACCCGATCGGGGCATCAGGCGCGCGTATAATCGTGACACTTTTACATGCGTTGAAGCAGCGTAAATTGAAAAAAGGTGTGGCCGCCATTTGCATTGGTGGCGGGGAAGCCACCGCAATTGCATTTGAAATGCTGAGCTAAAACTCAGAGATTTGGTATCGATGGCGCATTCGCGCCATCTTCTTGCACCACTTGATATATTTATCGTAAACCTTTGTATCATAACGTGATAATTTGACTTCAATTCTAATTTCGTATCTGATTAACGCGCAATATTGACCATTCGATTGTTTGGCGTACTTGTACTATGGAGAGAGAATGAAACTTACACTCAACCTTGTTCTGCTATTTTTACTCAGTTTGCTGAACGCCTGTGCTGATGGGCCACATAAGCCTAATAACGTCGCCCACGACGAGGTTGTAGAGCAGGGACAAACGAGCCCCACTATGCTTCATGATGTCAGTTTCGAGCAAGTTATGGCGCTCAATAGCGAGCCCGATGACAGTCTCAAGCTAGCCTATGGGAGTGAGGCATTACAATACGGCCGTTTGTACTTACCCGAACAAAACGAAACCCAGGGGCATCAGACATATGCACCTCTGGTCATTTTTATTCATGGAGGATGCTGGCTAAATGCGTATGGAATTGAACATAGCGTTGCATTTAGTCAATCACTCGCACAACAAGGATTCGCTGTTTGGTCACTTGAATATCGCCGCACAGGTGATGCGGGAGGCGGCTGGCCTGGTAGTTTTAATGACATTTTGAAAGGCGTAAGTTTTGCTCAATCCTTTAAAGATTATCCTATCGATCTATCGAACATTGTTCTTACTGGGCATTCCGCTGGTGGGCATTTAGCTTTGCTAGCAAGCGCACCTGAGAGAGGATTATTTAAAGGCGATGCTAGGCTAAAAGGTGTTATCGGTTTGGCTGCCATTGTTGATGTGGTGGCATACTCTAAGGGAACAAATAGTTGCCAAACGGCCGCTGTAGACTTTTTTGGCGGCAACGCCGAGCAAATGCCTGATGCATATGAACGTGGGTCGCCACTGACTTCTTCTTTACCTGCAAATACCTTGTTGTTGCAAGGAGACGTCGACAGCGTAGTTGATAGGAATCAAGCAATCGCGAGTGGTTTGAAATATAAGGTGGTAAGTGGAGCAGGGCACTTTGATTGGATCCATCCGGGAACAACAGCGTATCAAACCTTTTTAGCCACATTACACGAGCGAGTATCTACCCCATGAACGTTGTAAGCCAAGCACAAATCGAGCAATGGGATAAAAGCGATCCCTTGGGGGCGAAGCGCCTCGAGTTTTCGCTTCCTAAGGATGTTATTTATCTTGATGGAAACTCGTTGGGCGCGATGCCAAGTGTTGCCACTGAGCACGCTAAACATGTTTTAGAGCAGCAGTGGGCTAACGATCTCATTATCAGTTGGAATAAGCACAAATGGATTGACTTACCCTTGGCTGTAGGAGAGAAAATTGCCCGTTTAATTGGCGCTGCATCTGGTCAAGTGATTTGCTGTGATTCTACCTCGATCAATTTATTTAAAGTGCTAAGCAGTGCGATGGCATTGCAAAAAACACGCTCTGTGGTGCTATCTCTATCGGGTAACTTCCCCACAGATTTGTATATGGTCGAAGGTTTGGCATCTGTGCTAGGCCAAGATGCATGCAAGGTGAAATGGGTGGATGAAGATATCCTTGAAAGTGCGTTAACAACGGATGTTGCAGTTCTGATGCTAACCCAAGTAGATTTTCGTTCCGGTCGGTTATTAAATATGGAACGTCTAACAAACCTTGCACATCAAAAAGGTATTCTAGTTGTTTGGGATTTGGCGCACAGCGCAGGGGCGTTACCTATCGCGTTAGATGAATGTCAGGTAGATTTTGCCGTAGGCTGTGGTTATAAGTACCTCAATGGCGGGCCTGGTGCGCCGGCATTTCTATATGTGGCAAAACGTCACCAGAAAAACGTATCTCAGCCGCTCAAGGGATGGATGGGGCACAAGCGTCCATTTGCTTTTGCTGGTCATTATCAACCGGCTGAGGATATTAATCAGTACTTATGCGGGACACCTAACGTGATTTCCATGAGTATTTTGGAAGCTGCACTAGATGTTTTTGCTGATGTAAACATGCATCAGTTACGCGAAAAATCCGTCGCATTAAGTGAGCTATTTATCGCCCTTGTGCAGAAAGAACCGCAATTGAACGAGTTGAGTTTAGCTTCACCAATACCGGCTGAATTAAGAGGTAGCCAACTAGCTTTTCGCCATAAGCATGCCCACGGAATTTGTCAGGCGTTGATTAAACACGGCGTGATCGCCGATTTTCGGGCTCCCGATACCTTGCGTTTCGGTTTTACTCCGCTTTATACACGCTATCAAGATATAGCAAAATGTGTGAACATCTTAACGAACATTATCAGTCAAAAAATATATCAACATCCAGAGTTTAACGTACAGCAAAAGGTGACGTGACAATGGGTGACTTTTATTCGAATTTACCGAGTGTTAAATTAAACGTGTGTTGCACAGTGTATTAAACTATGTCATCCAAAAGCTCACGTATTTTTGTATAGCGACTTTCTTGCTCATCATTTAAAGGGCCGGTTTCAACAGTTCGCACGCAGCGCCGAATTGTTTTTTGATACGTATCGTCCCCATGCAGGCGTTTAATGGTGATAACTTGCAACAGGTTCAGCGCTATCGATGGATTTTTGGGCATTAAAGTAAATGCATCGCTAAAGGTGTGCAGCGCATTATCTATATCACCTTGTTGAAATCTCTGTACTGCTGAGTTGTTGAGCTCTTTGGAACTTTGTTTTATACGACTTTTTTCGACTTGTTCCTGCTCGGCATAACGTAAAAAAATCTCACTGCTTTGATTGCTTTCAGCGCAGCGTCGAACAATTTCTAATAACATCTCTTGGCTGCGTGAATGCAGACCGATTTCATGAAAGGCTTTCGCTTTATCTAATAAGGCTTCAATCGTTTCATTTTCCCAGTGTTCATTGTCTAACTGCTCAAGTAACGATTTGGCGTTGTCTTTCTCATCTGCTAAATACATCAGTCGAGCGTTGATCACGTTAATTTGGTCTTGCATCTCGGCTTTAGGAAAGGCTTGGCGAAACTGGCGAATATACTCGTTTGCTTGTTTTACCAAGGTTTGAGTTTGCTCATCGTCTGATGTCATGGCGTAGTCAATTCCTGCACGTGCCACATTCAAGTAATGTTCTGGCATATCATGAATAGAGTTTTTTGCAAATTTCACAATCTTCTTAGCCGCTTCAAACTGCGTATGATAGTCATGAGTTATGCGAGACAAGTCCAATACTGTTTTATGACGCCGTATGTTTCGAGGCGATATCTCGGATGCCATCAGTACGCATTCTAAAGCCGTGTCAAAGTCACCATGTTTGATTTGTAAAGACATGAGTAAGTCATATGCAGCTAGTTGAGATTCAGGTTTAAACGCCAAGCGTAGCACCAGCTTTTCCGCCGCTTCATCCTCGTTTAAATGAAGAAAAGTTTTAACTAAACCTAATTGCGCCCAAGTAAATTTTTGCACATTCAAAATGGCTTGGTAAAACACTTTCGCCTGGGGGTAATGCCCACAAGACTGTAATATTTCACCTTTTATTTTTAACGCTAATGGAAAAAATTCAGAGTTCTTGGGCTTGCTTAAAAATAGTTCCACTTCTGACAAGGCTTTTGGGAAGTGTTTTTTCTCAATGCACCAATAAACACTTTGCAGCGCGCGTTTGCGTCCCAGTATTCGGGAAAGTCGGCGGTCTAGTTCCTTTACAGTAAAAGGCTTGGCGAGAAAGTCATCGGGCTGTAGCTCAACAATACTCTGTACTAAATCAGCCGTTGTGTCGGCACTGATAAAAACAAAAGCAGTACTAAGCGGTAATTCCCCATTGCGATTAATTTCGTCATAAAAGTAATAACCATCTTGCTCATGCTTCAGGTTGTAGGAACAAACGATGAGATCATATCGCTGATGGCGAATTTTATTTAGGGCGAGATGTACTTTATCCACGTAGGTAATATCACTAAAGCCAAGCTCTTCCAGTGAATACTTCATGTATCCCTTGGCAAGAACCTGATCGTCAACGATCAGTACTTTGGTTTCTTTAGCAATCAGTGGATTCATGTAAACGATTCAAAAGGTTGATTACTAAAGGTTATCGTACTTTCATACGAAATTATAAGGGCAAATTATCAACTTGGCATTATTTTGCTTAGATAAGGGTAAAAAAAATGCATGGAGCGAGCGGTAAGTCGACACTAATAAACGTTATTAGAAATTAAGGCGAATAACGACTATCCGCTAGCGGGTCAAGTTAAGTCGCCGCGTAATTTGATAAAAAACAGCGGTATTTATCCTAGGAATAAACATATAAATATCAGTTAATTTAAAAGCAAACGGATAAAATAATTACAATTAGGTTGATGGATATAACAAAGAAGTGGTGGTCGCTACTGGACTAAAACGGTGTCGCCTGTGCATGTGTTAAGAACGGCGATGTTTATCGCTGACAGAGGAAAATAGCAGTTAATTTATCATTAAACGGATGAAGTAAATAAAACTAGATTGAGGGATATAACAAAGAAGTGGTGGTCGCTACTGGGCTTGAACCAGTGACCCTCGCCTTGTAAGGGCGATGCTCTCCCAACTGAGCTAAGCGACC
>NZ_BAER01000132.1 GCF_000315055.1 Paraglaciecola polaris LMG 21857
AATCCTTGCACTAGGCATGGATAAATCCACATCAATTGCTAGACCTTCACGATTGTAATCGTCTATCACATTAAACGTTCTCAAAGAGCGCCCATCAGCAAGGCTGTCAGACATAAAGTCCATCGACCAGACCTGATTGACCGCCACAGGTACACTCAAGGCATCAGGCTTGTCTCGCTTAATTCTGCGTTTAGGTTTTATCCGTAAATTCAACTCAAGCTCACGGTATATGCGATACACGCGTTTGTGATTCCAATTGAACCCCTTCACGTTTCGTAGGTATAAGAAGCACAGGCCAAAGCCCCAACGTTTGTGGGTTTCGGTTAGTCGCAGCAACCAGTCAGCGACTTGCGCGTTTTCACCGCTCAATTTGGCTCGATAGTGATAGCAACTGGCACTGATACCCAAACTACGGCAGATGACGCGAATGCTCACGCCATGCCGATTGATAGCATTCCTTGCCATCTCCTTACGCTGAGATGGCCTTATAACTTTCCCTCAAGGGCTTCCTTACGGATTTCGGCGACCAGTCGCTCTTCGGCATACATCTTTTTAAGTCGCTTGTTTTCATCTTCAAGCTCTTTAAGTCGTTTCATCAATGACGCATCCATTCCGCCAAACTTGGCTCGCCATTTATAGAACTGAGCTGAACTCATACCATGCTCACGGCAAAGCTCAGGAACGGCTACGCCGTTCTCATTCTGTTTCAATATCGCCAATATCTGGCTGTCGGTATATCTTGATTTACGCATAAAAACCTCCTTCGTTTTAGTTTAACGGGAATTTCTACTTAAAACTGCTCCGACTTTATGGGGGTATTAC
>NZ_BAER01000131.1 GCF_000315055.1 Paraglaciecola polaris LMG 21857
TGACATTTTCCATCAGCAACTGAGCCGTTGGATGGTAAGTGCCTTTCTCGTGATTTAAAAGGTATTGAGCCTTGTCATGACCCGCCTTAAACGCTTTGGCGACCAGCTCTTTGTCTTTGAGTAACTTGGTTAAGTGAGGGCGTAAATTGTCTTGTGTTGTGTAGGTATGGCCTTTATCAATCTCTTTGCGTATTGCTACTTCAAGCGCTGCGCTCAATCGCCTGTCATCATTTGTTGCGTCCTCAAGTTGCGCTTGAGAAAGAGCATCCACCTCTGTAAAGCTCATGCCAAAACCAATTAACACATAAGGATTCTGTTTAATGGCTTCTATGGATTGCTCAGAGTGATACTTCAACAAACGCTGCTGAACACTGGCAGGTATTTTTTGTTCGGACATCCAATTGCAGTAGCCTAGATTCTTGTATTTAGCATACCCCTCAAACAAGGCGATGATGGAATCCTCGCTCAGAACGCCTCTAAGCAGCTCTCTAGACTCTGGTGTATTTTTTCTCAAGGTTGCATGAAGATTCTTACCTAAAAGCTCCCATAGTGCCCTTGCTTTGCTTTCACCAATACCTTTAAAGGCAGCTTCTCTGGCGATGAATCGGATCAATTGCTCGCCTGTTTCTGGCAGACTGCATTCAACATGCTCAGGTGACTGGTAGGTATGCTGCTGCATCACGTAATCACCCGTGTCCATCTTTTCGATTTGTCGATTTCCTTTGACTGACCAATACTGACCGATTGCAGGTTGTGCAGGCAACGCGTCAGGATCTATCTTTATAGTGACGTAGTATTTACCGCTGTTGGCTCTGTAAGAGTTTTTCTTTAACGGTGTACCGCTGAATATCACCATCTTTGATGAGGTATAAGGGATACTGGTGACGCGCAATTGGTCTTCATGTAAGGCAGCATTCATCGCGGCATGAACCCCATTTCGGACAAGGTTTCTGATAATTCACCAAAACGCTTAAGCTTACCTTCAAGCTCTTTGATTTTGGATTTTAACTCGATGTTCTCAGCCTCCAGTGATGATGATCGCGTTGAATTAAGCGCCTTGCGATTCGCCGTATTGTCGTATTGTTTCGGCTTATCAGCGTCTTTTTTGGCGGTGTCGGTCAGTGGTGGGAGCACGCCTCTGTCGCGCAGGTTATCTTCCAGCTTTTTTAAATCCTTTCGTATATCAGGGTTTTGATTTAGGGCTGATTTGCCACAGCCTACGGCTTTTGCCACTTCGATACGATTTAGCTGACCTCTAAACACGATTTGTTTAAAATCATCATCCTGTTGCGTTGCTACCCATGACTGAAACGCATCGAGGTTTTGCTGTGCTTTTTGCTGCCCACTTGCCATTAGTCGTCAACCTCACCTAATAGCTTTCGCAAGCCAGTCACAAAGCCACGGGGGAATATTTCTGTGTTGTACTCCATGTCTTTTACTTGGCCTGTCTGCGTGGTTTGCCAGTCGTTCTTGTCCATACACTCATCGGAGATGGCATAAGCCAGTGCCTTTTTCTCTGATTCAATTAACACGCCAGAAAGTGAAGGTAGCACTTCAATGCTTGGCTCTGTGCTGGCATCAAACTGACGAACAGGTCGCTTATCAATGGTGATGTTGGCGTGCTGCTTAAGCAGGTTTACTTCTTTACGGTAGCGGTTTCGCTCTGCAATGATTTGCCCAAATAAAGCGCGAACGGCAGGGTCAGGAATACGCTCTAGCAATTTATTATCAACGGGTACTGATTTTGAGCGAGCATGCGCCACCAATGGTTTCTTGGTGTTTGTCTTGCACTTTTGCGCCCAGGCTTCAATCAATCTGCGATAATGCGTGTTGCGGGTTGCTCTAAGTGCTTCGTAACCAGGGCCAGATTCGGCTGCCGATATTCGTCCAATCTGGGTAATGGAAAAGTCCTTCTGACCTGATTCAGCATACGCTTTTAAGATAGTGTTCAGCGTATCCAAGTTTTGTTTGGTTCTCGGCACTTTACCGTCTTTTAAATCCTCAAGAATGACATCTATATCCAGCTTCATGCTATTTCTCCAATAGTGCAGGTTGAGTGAGGGTTTCTAAGCGTAAGGCTTTATCCGACAGGGCATTTATGCCTGCGCTAAATAGCTTGTGGTCAGACAGGTATTCACCCGCTTCGATGTAATTAGCCACTTTACGGTAACCTTCCATTTTATCATCAGGGTCGGCTATCTTTGCCATTTGGCGTAGCATGGCATTACCAGCGATTAGCTGTTGTTTTTCATCCATTTCCATAAAGATAGGCTCAAAGCCTTTCTTCATTAGTACACGACTGAGTTGGCGAGAGCGCTTTTCAATAGCAGGCGTCTTACGCAATTCATCCTGCAAGTCAGGGAAGAATTCGGCATCGTCACATAGAAGAGACAAGTGCAATAACTCCGACTCCGTTTCAACGAATCGTAAGGCATGGCTAATATCTTGTTCATTCCCTACTGCAATCAATTTATCTTTGGTGTCATCATTGTTTCGGGCTTCCTCGACGTGAATGATTTTGCTGATTAACTCAAAGCAGGTTATCCAGTCTTTGGCGTATTCATCGGCCTCTACTTGTTGCTTTTCATAACGGCGTTGCAATACCTGCATGTCATCATGCTTGGTAAAAGGCGTACCTTGCTCTTCACAGAAGAACTGCTCGTCTTTAAGTGCTTCCAGCTCACCTTCGATTTCAACCGATAGGTTAGCCGCTTGGTGAGCCTTGTAGCTGAGTTGATTAAACTGTGCATTAAGTGCTGGCAGGTATCGCGCCTCGGTAATAAACCAGCGACATCGAATACAGTTTTCAGGGCCGTGCGGTACGCTGCTATAGATACGATTAGCAGCAGAACTTGCATCTTTAATCAACTCACCACCATTCCAGCAACCTCCCAGCGTACTGATTTCATCGGATTTTACGGTGTTGCCTCCGACCAAACATAAGCCAGATGAACGTTCTTCCCAACCGATGGGGTTACGGTTAACTAACGCCACCTGAATGCTATCTTCTTTGTGATAGACCATCTTGCACTGAATCTGCGCTAGTGAGGCATCTTTGAGGAAGTTGCGCACCGACTGCTGGGCTTTACCCTCAAGCTGTCCTTCGGCTTCATTCATTTTTTCCGCCATCACGGACGGGGTGATTTTATTGTAGTAGATGGTCATTAGGATGCGTGAGTGGCCTGCCAGTAGTTTGGATATGACAGGCAGCGGCAATTGGGTATCCATTGTGTAGGCGGTTATCAAGGATACACGCAAGCTGTGCAGTGGGTGGTTCGTGGCAACCTTAGATGCTTCTGGAGTGCCTTCAGGATAGTCCACTACCAGTTTAAGTTGCTCTCCATTATCAAGCGTATTACCTTGCTCAGCGAGCTGGTTTTCCAGTGTCATCAATAGTTGATACCAGAAAGTATTCATAGCCGCAAATCTAATTGGTTTTGAACGGTCACTCTCTTTCGCTGACGCATTCCGAAACAGAAAGGCAACTTCCCCCATGCTTTCTAATTGGGTTTGTGACTTCTGATGCTTAGTATGTTTAATTAACAGCGTATTGCAGTCTATCGGTTTCGCTATCGGGTTGTATTTTTCCTGCCAGTTACGTAGTTTTTCCAGCCAATACAAGACTTCTTCATTCTGCCAAGGAATGATGTAGCCGCGCTCTAGCTCCGATTTATTTTGGTCTGCGGTTTTATTGGTGTTGACATACAAACCTGTTGAATATTGGCCCGTCATAGCGTCATGGATACGGCGAAAGATGCCTTTACCAAAGGGACGTTTTTCGCTACCGAGCGCAAAGTCGTGCTTGTCGTTAAGCCTCCACTGACCATTTTCATAGCGCCACGTATCCGCCTCGCCACTATCTAGCAAGCGCACTTGATAGGTACGCAGTGGCAGATGAAGTTTCATGAATATGACCATCGCTTTGACGGGTGACCACATTTGATGGGGGGTGATTTTTTTACCTTTTATCTTCACTTTTTTAGTGCGCCACACGCAATCGGGATCAGATTTATCAATCAGTTCTGGCTCAACGTCGAACCAGTCGCCACTTCCACCTCTTTCACCTTGCCCTGACTGCTCTTGCGCCCATGTCCAATGCTTGAAGTGGCGGTAGCGATAGCTAGGCAGTAACGACTCGCCTTGCGCTAGGTTTTGCTCAATCACCGCCAATTCCGCTTTATCTGGTAACGGGCAAAGAATTTGGCGCAGGTCTTGGATATAACGATAAGGCAGTGGGTTGCGCACGGTTTCAGTGTGTGAAGTTTGCACCTTGATTTTGCTCAGCGGATTGCGAACCAGTGGCATTAAGTTGCCGCTATCATCTTCTTCAGATAAATGATGCTCAATGATGTAATCAATGAAGTCGCAGGGATAGTTGATATTATTTGAGACTAATGCGGAGGTGTTAAGACTTTTTCTCACCCGAACTTCTAGCTCTTCAGTGGAGCAGATATGACCGTTACACCCCTTGAAAAATAGACCCACATCGACTGCATATGGGGCGCACTCCATTAAGTAGGATTCAAAAAAACGGCTTAACGCAGATAGTTTATGTTCAATCGATGTACTTTGCGCAGTCATCCATTCGGAGGCCAATTCCTGCCATTGCTCCCACTCAGGGCCAAGGGTAGTGAGCATCCATGAAAACGTTAAGTCCGATGAGCGTCCGTCATATTTTTTGCCTTTCGTTGCCATTATTTACCTCGTAATTTCGGATGCTTGCCTGTGAAATAGCCTTGCGGGTCAATATCGTCAAAGCCATGCTCGACCAATGATTTCCAATCTAGCGATTTTACTTTGGACTCAGGATTTGCCAGTTGTAGCGTGGCCTTGTTGAGTTCATCGGAGATTTCCTGCTGCCCTTTACCTGTGTAGGGAACTTGAGACTCCAGTGATTTGTGGTGCATACAGCGGCGAATAACCAACGGATTGAGGCCTGACTGTTCTAATCGTCTGCCATAGTTATGTCGATGTCCGTGAGGGTCTAGCCCTTCCGCTTTATTCGGTGCTAACCCAATGCGCTTTAAACCATTTGCGTAATTATCGTGAAAAGCCCCTAGATTATAAGGGTTACCTAGGGCGCTGTGGTGAAATGAAATAAACGCATAAGGGTGGTGACAATCAATACTGGCTCGGTACTTTTGGTAGTCCTTCCACAGTGACATAAAGACCTTGCCATAGTCAGTTGGGAAAAATTGTACTTGGATGTAATTATCACGATGGTCAACAACACGACCTTTCCAACCAATTCGCGCTGTACCCTGCATTTTGATTCGCGGTATACGGGCATATTCTTCTTTAAGGTAGGCTGCTCTGGTATGCTTTCCACTTCGACTGTGCCAGCCATCAGGCGCTTTACCATCAACTTCGTTATATACCCGAACCACAGCGTTATCTGGGTTGTAAGGATCTTCAAACACATCCGTCACCCAAATTGATAATGCCTCACTTTCTCGCAGACCACCGCCGTGCATCAGTAGAAGAACAAGCTTATCTCTTTGTGCTACTCGTGGGTCTGTAGCGCCACCCATTCCCTCTTTGAAGAATGCTTCCCAGTGTTTTTCTGGGAAGGCAATCGCGTCATCTACCGTCTTGGTCAGTGGAGTGCGCCCCTTCATTGTTCTGGCCTTGCGAATGGTTTTATTGATATTCTTGTCTTCAATATGCCCAAGAAAATCATTCTGGTTTTTACGAAACCATGCGGCGTAATTTAAGCGTTGTTCATGCGGAGTCGCATCCCTTAGGGGATTCATTGGCTCAGTACCTTGCTTATTAGCAATCCAGTCAGTAAAAGCGGTCAGCCTATGGATGTGTTTATTGACATGCTCTGTTGAACTTGGCATCCAATATAAGCCCGACGGATCGAGTCCATCTTCTCCGATAGTGCCGCTATAAAGACGCTTGGCAAAGGTTTGGAATAAAATTTTAGGGTCATTGAACAAGTCCTTGTTTGCCTCCATATAATCTAAAAGCAACGCAACAACTTGAATGAACTGGTTCATGACGGATGCACTTACACCGTTAGCCTCCATTTTAAGAAGGTAATCCGTTACAACACTCAACTCTCCCTGCTCGGTGAGCAACACTGGCAGTTGGCTTTTTACGCCCGTATTATCTTCAACAACAGTCGCTTTTACTTTAACTGATGACAAGTTCCGAATGCCCATACATATAAAACATATTAAACACTGTAAACCTATATAAATAAATGTCAATAAAAAAGGCAGATTTCTCTGCCTTAATACACATTATACATACTAGGAGTTACTGTATATAAGCATTGCATCGGCTTTTTTATTGCTATTAGAAATAGCTATAAGTAGAAGTTACTCTTCTACTTTGTCCTTCGCCATACGGACTTTTAAGGTTCTCTCTTGAAATTCGGAATCATTTAAGTTCTGAATAGCTTTTTCAGCTCCTGCATTTGTCATTTCTACAAAACCGTATCCTTTGCGTTTACCTGTGCGACGATCTTTCATCAGGCGAACAGAATGAACCTGTCCTTGCAGCTCGAAATGTTGTTGAACAGCTTGTTCATTGGCACGATAAGGTAAGTTGCCTACATATAGAGTTTTACTGTTCTCATCATCAGATTGTTCTTCAACCGCCGTAGCGCCAGAAAATTGTGAACTAATAACAGGAACGAGAATACCGCCAAGTAATAAACCAAGGGCTAACGCGAGGCTAGGATCTAGGTTTGCAGCAACAACAGGTAATAGGAAATAGCCCGCAACAGCAAGGGCGACGGCAATGATTATATTTATTATAGTGGGTGAGTTCATGTATCTACCTAAAAGATTGTGTGTTTATAAGAATAATAAGGCCTAGCTATGTTAACCATTTATTACAAAATCGCCAACTAATAAGCCTTTACATTTATTTAAATTGAGGCAAATAGCAGCAATGTGGCCTAAAGATAGTCACATTGTTTATAAAACCAGCGGTCGAACGGTTTTTTTGAAATAAGGGTTGCGCTAAGGGTTTGTATCTCTATAATGCGCATCTCGCTTCGGGACAGCCGCTACAGCAGCTGCACCGACACTGGGTTTACCCAGGTGATTGCGGGCTCTTCGGAGTCAAGTAGTTAGCGTGATGTAGGGCAGTTTAGTTTGGTTG
>NZ_BAER01000130.1 GCF_000315055.1 Paraglaciecola polaris LMG 21857
TCTCTGAGCATTGAATTTAAGATAACGACCATCTTCCTGATGCACGCAATAATGGCGACTTTCTTAGGTTTACCTGCTGCAACCAATCGTTGATATGTGTCCTTAAATACGGGATTACTTTGTATCGCAGACATCATCGCCATGTACAAAACGGTTCTGACTTGATGTCTGCCTCCTTGTATTTTCCGCAGTCCTTTATAGCGTCCACTTTCTCGATTCATGGGCGCCACACCGACTAACGCAGACGCTTGTTTGTTGGTTATATATCCTAACTCTGGCAAGTTACTGATGATGGAAGCTGAAGCTATTTTTCCAATGCCTTTCATGCTCTGTAAGATGCAGTTCTTCGCTTGATAATCAGGACAGGATTCAATGAGCGCGACGATTTTATTCTCAATTTTGGTTATCTGGTTTTTAAAGACAGTGAGAATAGGTTTGATGGTCATGGCGAGTTCTTTTGGCAGAATTTGTAGACGGTTTTTTTCCATCGTTTGCATAACCAATAGTTGATTTCGCCTTGCGACTAAATCACTCATAGCTTGCATCTTTTCTGGTTTTAACTGAGATAACTTAGGCTGAATAGCTTCACCATAATGCGCAATCAATTGAGCATCTAGTTTGTCTGTTTTAGCTCGCTGACCTATTGCTCCAGCAAAGCGTTTAATGTGAATGGGGTTGGCGACAACGAAGGGTAAATTAGCGTTTGCGCAGGCGATAATAAACGGCATTTCTAATCGGCCAGTTGCTTCAACGACGATACGGCCAGGCGAATGCTGTTGGATTTTTTTAATGGCTTCTTTGATACCCTTTTCATCATTAGAAACGGAGAAATAAATATCGAGAGGACGGATATAAATATCTAATTGAAACTTGCCCGTATCGACACC
>NZ_BAER01000129.1 GCF_000315055.1 Paraglaciecola polaris LMG 21857
AAATAATATTTACAAAATTATAAAAAAGGCGCTTTTTAAGCGCCTTTTTAGTATTCGCTATACGCCAGCTAAAACTTAACGGGATAGTAACCTTGTGTGTCTTTCTTTCCAAAAAATTGAGCTGCTTGGTGCACTTCTGTTGGCAATGCCGGATCCGGTTTGAAGCGGCCATTAATACGAAATGCCAATGAACTGGGAATATGAGCTACAGCACTTAGACCGAAGCTATTAGGTTCATTAATAGTCATGACAATTTCTTCGTTGTCACACTTAAGGTCCGCTTCAAAGTTGCCCAACTCTATATCTTGCTGGGTACCCTGTACCTTAGCTTTAAGCCATAAGCCTTGCCCCGTTAATGCCTGACAATGCTCAGTGTAATCCAATTCTTGTAAAGCAATTTTGAATCGGCCACTGGCATTAACCGGAATGGGTAAAGGCAAGCTGCTGATCACCAGACTTGTGGGTAAAAATACTTGCACACCTTCACCTTGCAGACGACCGTTGGAAATCACGACATGACCGTCGATAGAAATATCTTCCATTTCGCGAATATTACCAGCGTTGACATCCAAACTCGCGCTGCCGGTGAGTAAAGGCCAAAAAGCCAGTTGCCAATTCACATCGTGAATGGGTAAGCCTTGTACCGTTACGATTGTCGCATGGCCATTCCAAATAGTGCCTGATACGCCATGAACAGTGATCTCATCAGGTAGCTGAACGCGAGAAATAACCTGCGCCGCAGGTAACTTTGCAATAAGAAAAGCGACATAAATGGTTAGGCAAACAACGCCCCATTTTAAAACTGACTTCATGATTTACCTAATTTCAAACGACGGATTTTGATCTGCCCTGGGGCATCGGCTTCAGCGATATCTAAATCTAAAATACTGATCCCCATCTCTTCGAGTGATTTAAGCCAATCTAATACATCGTTGAACGATGCTTGATCAACCCAAACTTGCAACTCATCTGCTTGTGGCTGCATACGAGCTATGGCGATATTATTGTTTGCAGCGGTTTGGTTTGCCGCTTGGGCAAGGGATCCATTAAAACCAGCACTTACACCTTGAGCGGCTCTGAGTTGAATGGCCCGATTAGCGTTTTTATGTACCCAGCTTAATAAAGATTGTTGCCCAGTCACCGCTTTTTGGTCTCGCTCAATAGCCTGATTAAGTGGCGACCACACTAACCAATAAAACATGCCTACTATCACCACAACCGCTGA
Source organism: Paraglaciecola polaris LMG 21857 (assembly GCF_000315055.1). Taxonomy (GTDB): domain Bacteria; phylum Pseudomonadota; class Gammaproteobacteria; order Enterobacterales; family Alteromonadaceae; genus Paraglaciecola; species Paraglaciecola polaris. The sequence continues at coordinate 1,226 of NZ_BAER01000129.1, forward strand.
AATAAGGACTAAGCGTTGTTCACGTTCGGTTAGTTGACTAAATTTTTGTTTAATATTATTCATGTTAACTCCTCACAACCAAAGAACCGTACACTAAGTCATTACGGTTATTGATGGCTCCCTGCTCCACTTCAAAACCTTGCGCTTCAGCTAAACGTTTAAATTGTTCAAGGGATTCAAAGTTCGCTGCCATCGCTTGCATACGCAATTCTCTTCGTGCGGAGTCGAATTTAACACTGGCCGGTTTTACTTGGCTTTTGGCGAAAGCTTCGCTCAATTGATTCATCATAACCAACATGGATGAACTGCCAGCTCCCTGCTCAAGGGCTGCCATTTTACTACGCATAGTTGCGCGTACATCCCGATATGCCCCCGCACTGGGAAAGGCGCGTTGAAACTCTTCTTTTATTTGCTGAGACAAGGCAGCCTTTTCCCCGCTAAGCTGCTGTTGCAAGGCAACTTTATCAATCAAGGTGGTACATAATGCAATGCCCGCTAAAACAGCCGCAAGCCGCCACTTTCTGAAATTACCTCCTTGCTTCTTACGTGATTTAAACTCCCCTTGCAGCAAATTGAACTGCGTACTCTGTAGACCGTCCGCGAGGATTTTCATTGGCATATCGACACGCTGTTGTTGCACGGTGACATTGTTCAGATCTTGGGCGGTTAAACTACTGTAGTTATCCAAAATTAAAGGGGTGATTAACGGCTTAGCATGATGGTTTATCGCTTGTATCAACCAGTTTTTTTCACCTTGGATACCCGCCCACTGGTCTTGGCGGATCAATAACTGCTCACCAAGCTCAAGAGCTGCCCAGCCTTCGACTGGCTCTGGCACCGCTAAAATATCCGGTAAAATGCGTTCACAATGCAACCCCGCATCAGCCAGTTGTGACTGCCACGCTCGCAGACGTAGCTTACTGACCACAGCAACCGCTTGTTGATTGTTTTTTCGCCCACCTAGGGCAAAAAACTGAGTAGCGATATCGCCGCTAATTTCGTCTTCAAGCATGAAAGGAATGGCACTCAGCGCTTTACGTCCACCTTTCGCTGGCAAGGTAACCCACTTAAGTAATACGTCGCTGGTGGGAACAAGCGCTATAATAAGTCGCTGACCTGCGCGATCGACTAACGATGACAGATGACCCGCATCGGGGAGCTCGCCACTGGCGATAACATCGTCGTCTTGAGGGGAGCAGACTATCCAATGGATCACATCATCTTCATTCGAACCCAGTCTAACTATTAATTGTTCCATTATGTTGGCCTACTCTGGTCATTCCACATGTGCTTTATGCCACTCATACCCATGTGTGGGTTAGGTTTTTTATCATTATTCATAATGTGCCAAATTCTCTGCGCAATATACTCACATTTTGACTATCGTCCACAGCGAAAACAGTGGCCATAGAAAACGTGGCATTATTGTACGTGGTCTTAACCTGTAAAATGAAGTGTGAGGTGGTCACATCAAACCAATCTTCCCGCTCGCTTGGCATATTCAGTGCTGTAATGGCATTATCGGCCAAAAAATCGGCTTTGGTTTTAAAGCCCTCTTTAGGACGGTTGGCGATGACATCTTGCGCGTCAGACAAGGCTAAGCCTGTCAAAGCCGCTAATACTGGAGCGCTTTTTTCATCTACGGTATTGACGTTTATTTTTAACTGATCATTACCTGGAATGACACAGACCTGCTTTAGCAATAAGTCTAACCACTCAATACTCACCCCATTGACCAAACGTAGCTCGGATTTATGGGCCATTAGATTATTAGCAGCAAGATACGGAAACTGACGCGATTCATACTCGCTGTCCTCAGCACCTTGTTGCAACATATTACTATCCGCGTCTAACCAATCCACTAAAGAGTCGCTAAAGGTGTCAATATCGTAAGTACTAATATCACCGTTAATATTTTCCATCAGCCGCTTAAATGCCATTTGACGCTCACTGGACCCAGAACTTGTGTCTTCGGTATTGCTACCTTGCTCGCCTGAACGCAAACTGTTCACATTGAAACAGCTTTGCATGTCAGACAATTGCGCTTCAATCCCCCCGCCATCTAGAGGATACACAAAAGGTTCAGACCATTGCTGATCCAAATGAATGACACCATCACTGTTATCTAATAGGTACTTAATTGATTTCTGGGCATATTGCTCAGCGCCCATGGCATACCAGTAGGCCTGATTATTATCTTTAATATTCGACGCCCGTTTTACTTGTAGCTGTAAACGGGAGCCCATTTCCGTTGCCAAGACACTGACCAATGCCACTATCAGCAGCACAATGATTAAGGCCACGCCTTTTTGCTGTCTTATAACCTGCCCTATGCCGCTCATGAACTGCTACCTGACAGTAAAAACTCCCGGCGGATCACACCGAAATCTTGGCTGGTAAATTCTATCGCCACTGCTTTGGGTAATACTGCAGCACTGTAATCGTCCTGCCATGCAGAATCGCCTTCTTCTTCCTCATCCGCAGGAATAAAATACACTTTGAAGTCATCGATGTTTTCCAACAGTATTTTAACCTTGGGCTCATATCCAATCACGTTGTCTACGTAGTTGCCGTAAAGACGTTGCAATTGACGCTCTTGCACACGATAACCAACGCCTTGCAAGGTACTGCGTGGTAGGCGCAGCTGAGGGTTATGCCAACCCCCATGCACAAATGCGAGCCCATCGTGGTTGCTATCGAGCACCCCATCGCCACCTAGCATCACTCGCTCACTCACTTCACCTTCCACTCGCACAGGCCTTGCGACAGCTTGTAATACATCTCGCTCGATGGTTAACATGGCTCGCTGTAACGTTTGCAGCTTGTCGAACCGCTCATTAGATAGCTCATCACTATCGATGACGCTGGTAAGCACGCCCGTACTGGCAATACCAATAAGGGTAAATATCGCCATCGCAATCAAAATTTCCAGCAGAGTAAAACCAGCGACAGCCTTTGAAACAGTGGGGAATTGGGTAGCGTTTTTTCGCGTGCAGTGGCTATACATCGCTATCTCGCTTAGCCACAAAAGTTGATACAGACGTGATGGGCGCAGAAAACTTTTCATCTAAAGCGACGCTGACTTCTACTGACAATAACTCTTTGTCATTGGTTTTTGTCACTTTCTGCTGCCAATACCAGGTACGGTCGGACATTTCTTGCTCACCTTTGGCATTGTTCTTGGGCGGCCATTTACTAGATAACTGTAATTCCGTTAGACGATTGTTCGCCACCCATGTCGCATAGGTAATTTCTTCTATCTGGCCGATACTGCCAAGATGATCACTGGCGGCTTTCATGATGGCGGTAGCGGTCATAGCAAAGATAACCAACGCAACCATCACCTCGAGTAAAGTCATGCCTTGGTGCTGCCTAGCATGTCGACTCATAAACGATCCAGCGGCCCATCGACCGTTACCGGTAATGAATCTTGCACATTCAATCGAAAATAACTGGGAGATTCGGATGAAAATCCAGGCTCAAATGCAAACGCCAAAGAGAAAGGAGTGATATCGCCGCTAGACAATAAAAACACTTGGGGCGGGGGCAATTTCTTGTCATCGTCGTCGCCTATGCTGACGCTCTCGTCACTGATCGAGAGCTCGGCATCAATAGATGACTCGTTGAACAAACTATCATCTGTGTCCCAAGGTAAATCATTTAGCTCTAACTCAAAGGTAAACTCTTCGGGCAAGGTGTAGGCTTCAAACGTTTTGTCACCAGAGATGAGTTGCCAATTTTGTTCTTCATCGAGGCGCATAAAGCTGTATTGATTTTTATCACTGTCTATGCGCAATCCTAACTGCTGCTGGTTCAAGACCGCATAATCAGATGCCATACTAAACACCACTTGAAAACGCTGCACTTGCTTTTTAAGTCTGTCTTGGCCACTTTGCCCACTAATGTTGAACACCACAGTGCCTGCGAGCAGCCCCATGATAACCAGCACCAACATCACTTCGAGTAATGTGAAACCTCGCGATTTTTTGAACATAGCGCCAAACTGGCTAAAACAGGCAGACTGCGGCACTGGCCGACTAACCTAAGTAGTCGTTAAGATTCCAATTACCAATATCGTCATCTGTGCCCGCTTCGCCGTCAGGGCCGTTAGAAAATATATCAATGACTCCCACTTCACCTGGACTCAACAACTGATAAGAATTCCCCCAAGGATCGTCAGGTAAACGTTTTATAAAGCCGCCTTCCTGATAATTACGCGGGATAGGGTCGATCGTCGGGATTGTCACCAAGGCATCTAACCCTTGTTCACTGGTAGGGAATACATTATTCCGCAGCTTGTACATTTCAAGCGCGCTTTCGAGCTGTTGAATATCCACGGCGGCCTTTTTCAATTGCGCCTGTTCCTGATTGCCTAGTATAGATGGGGCAATCATCGAGGCCATAATGCCAATGATCAGTAATACCACCATGACTTCAATTAAGCTAAAGCCGCGCTGTGTGCGTTGTAACGTTTTCATTAAAGATTCACCATATTGTTTAAAGCTAAAATAGGTTGCAGGATCGCCATTACGATAAACAGCACAATCCCTGCCATAGAGACAATCAAAAGTGGCTCAAACACTTTGAGTGACACACCAACCAAAGACTCAAATTCTCTGTCTTGGTTATCCGCTGCGCGCCCCAACATTTGCGTTAACTCACCACTGCGCTCACCGGAAGCAATCATATGCATCATCATAGGCGGGAACATCTTGGTGCGTTCAAGAGCTGCGCGCAGACTCGAGCCTTCTTTCACGTTAACCGATGCCCCTTTGACCTCATCACGAATGTACAAGTTCGCCAGCACATCACTAGAAATTTTCATGCTCTCAAGCAAAGGCACCGAACTGGAGGTTAAAATACTTAACGTGCGGGCAAAACGTGCGGTATTAAGGCCTTTCGAAACCTTGCCCAGCAGGGGTAAACCAAGAATAAAATGGTGATAGCGTTTTTTCATCACGGGTTGCTGCAATACCCGACTGACAATCACTGCCACAATGGCCAGAAAAACAATGAGTAGCAAACCATAGTTTTGCATCCACTCACTGACACTGATCAGCACTTTGGTGATAGTCGGTAGGTCCTGACCCATATGATCAAACTGACCGACAATTTTTGGTACCACCACAGTGAGCAATAAAATAACGATGCCCATAGCAAAGAACATCATCAGCATGGGGTACACCATAGCTTGCGTGATCTGACTGCGGGTTTGCTGGCGCTTTTCGGTGTAATCAGCCAAGCGATTGAGCACAGTATCCAAGTGTCCCGACTTTTCACCTGCGGCCACCATAGCGCGGAAGAGCTCATCAAATACATGGGGGAATTCAGCCATAGCGTCTGCTAAATTGTAACCTTCGACGACTTTGCTGCGCACCGCCATCATCATATTTTTTTGCCGTGGCTTTTCAGACTGTTGCGCCACGGCCATCAAGGCTTCTTCAATCGGCAGGGATGACTCAACTAAGGTAGCTAATTGCCGAGTAAGCAGTGCCAGATCCGATGCGGAAATTTTCGCCTTAAACAACGAAAATTGATTCGCCGACTTGCGCTCTTTTTCAGCGACTTGTTCGACTTCCAGTGGAATAAGTTGCTGTTCACGCAATTGCTGGCGTATCTGGCGAGCATTATCGCCCTCCAATACGCCGCTCTTATTTTTACCGTTTTTATCAATCGCTTTAAATGCAAAGGCTGCCATTCTAGTCTTCTCGCGTCACGCGCAGTACTTCTTCTAAGGAAGTGATCCCCCTGAGCACCCGGCGACAACCATCGTCACGAATACTTGGCGTATTCTGACGTATATATTTTTCAATGGCTTGCTCGCCATGACCATTGTGGATCAGCTCACGAATGCCTTCATCGACAATCAGTAGCTCATGTATTCCCGTTCGACCGCGATATCCAGTGTGATTACAAGCCGCACAGCCTTTAGGACGACACACTTGATGCTCTGATTCACTACCAATGGCGATCCCAAGGATCGTGCATTCTTGCGCACTAGGCTGGTAGCTGATTTTACATTCAGGGCACAAGGTACGCACCAAACGCTGTGATAATACAGCTAACAAGCTTGACGACAATAAGAAGGGCTCAATACCCATGTCTTCTAAGCGGGTAATCGCACCAGCTGCCGTGTTAGTGTGCAGAGTCGACATAACCAAGTGACCGGTTAAACTGGCCTGAACACCAATTTGCGCCGTTTCTAAATCGCGAATTTCTCCTACCATCACCACATCGGGATCTTGACGCAGTATGGCACGCAGTCCCCTAGCAAAGGTCATATCCACCTTTGGGTTGACTTGCGTTTGACCAATACCCTGCAAGTCAAATTCGATTGGGTCTTCGACGGTCAGAATATTACGATCTTTGGAGTTAATTTCACTCAAGCCCGCATATAGCGTGGTTGATTTACCAGAGCCTGTGGGGCCTGTTACTAAAATAATGCCGTGGGGTTTACGAATAAGTTCAGAAAAGTGCCCGCGATTAGCCTTGGTCATGCCTAAATCTTGCAGATTCAAGCGAACATTATTTTTATCTAGCAGTCGCAATACCACTCGTTCGCCATGACTCGATGGCATAGTCGATACACGCACATCGACCGCTCGCCCGGCAATACGCAAAGTAATACGGCCATCCTGTGGAACACGCTTCTCAGCAATGTCCATTTTCGACATAACTTTTATCCGCGACACCAACATAGAGGCCATCTTACGATTAGGACGCAAGATTTCCCGCAACACGCCATCAACCCTGAAACGTACCAATAATTGGGTTTCAAAGGTTTCAATATGAATATCTGATGCACCTTCTTTGATCGCTTCACCTAACATGGCATTGATCAATTTAATAATGGGCGCATCATCTTCGCTCTCAAGCAGATCCTCAGTATCCGGCAGCTCTTCAGCTAGGGCGAATAAATCACTCTCGTTACCGATATCTTCCATTAACTGTTTTGCCGCTGACGAGTCCCGTTGGAACGCACTGGTCAGTAATTTCTCGAACTGACCGCCTTCTATTTCGCGTAATTGAAAAGGCTGGCCTAAAAAGCGTCGTACTTCAGCAAAAATCGCAAAGTCAGTTTCATCGGTGTGATAAAGCAAAGCTGGGCTTTCTGCTGTTTCTAGCAAAACCTTATGGCGCTTAGCAAAGCTAAATGCTAATTGCTTGTGCTCGGCCTCATCGATAGGCGCATCAACATCAGTTCCTGCAGCGACTAATGCCTGCTCTTCAGCGTCCACACTGCTAATTGATTCTGAACTCATTACTCCTGTTCACCCTTTTTCTCCATGGCTTTTTCAGCGTCGGCTTTTTTCTGCAAGTATTCACTGTAAGAAGGAGGCAAGGCCAAGCCTTCATTCCATTCGGGTAAAGCAGGATTTTCAGAAAACGGCATTAACGGAATGCCTTCTGATTGACGTTTAAGCTGTTCAGCACGGATGTAATTGTATTTTTTGCGACTAATATCATTCATGGTGATCCCATCACGAATGATGGTAGGACGAATAAAGACCATCAAATTACGTTTCGACTTACTGGTAGTCGTTGATTTGAATAAGTTACCAATATAAGGGATATCCCCTAAAATCGGTACTTTAGAGACACTTTCTTGCACATCGTCATCAATCAAACCACCGAGCACGATCGTACCACCATCATCGACTATGACCGTCGTTTTAATCTCACGCTTATTGATCAAAATATCCACTGATGTGGCACCACTAATACTCGATACTTCTTGTTCGATAAGCAATTGCACCGCATTCCCTTCGTTAATCTGGGGGGTAACTTTAAGCTTAATACCTATTTCTTGACGTTCAACAGACTGAAACGGATTTGAATTGGTAGACCCTGTGGTTGAACCGGTAATTATTGGCACCTCTTGACCAACAATAAAGTACGCTTCTTCGTTATCTAGCGTGGTCAAATGCGGCGTCGAAAGCACATTAGAGTTGGTATCAGTGCTGACCGCCTGTAATACGGCTCCCCAGCCATCTTTCACTGCACCAACCAAGAAGCCATTTACGCCCCCAAGCAAAGATGCCAGAGAGGAGTAATCCCCTTCAGTTGTTTCATCAAACGAATAAGGGTCGCCGTTATCATCAAAACCTACCGTAGTTGTGGTGGTGTCTTCTGCTTCTGCGGCTGCCACTGCTAGTGAGCCGATACCCACAACGTTGCCATTACTAAATTGCTGGGCACCGTATTTCTCGCTGGCCCACTGTACACCGACGGTTGTGCCGTCGCCTTCAAATACTTCCACAATAATCGCTTCTACTTGCACCTGAGCGCGGCGAATATCAAGTTGACGAATAACATCTTCTAAGGAACGCATCATATCCGGCTGAGCGGTAATAACCAGAGCATTAGAATCTCCATGTGCTTCTATGCTGATCCCTCGATTCGTCTTGGTGGTTGTTTTCCCTCCACCTTGCTCTTCGGCTTGAATACTCGCGCTGACACCTTGTAGCACTTTAACCAGCTCTTCGGCTTTTGAATACTTTAAGAAAATAACCCGGGTATTCCCATTACTCTCTAACTCTTGATCCATCCGCTCTATCAAGTTAATGATGCGCTTACGCGCCTTGATATCACCACTGACCATCACACTGTTGGTTCGATCATCGGCCACGACTCGAGGGGCATCTTTGCCTCCGGCACTGGTTTTACCCGATGTTTTGTTAATGCTGTCAATGATACGCACCATTTCAGTGGCGGATGCGTACTTGAGTTTGATGATTTCAACTTCTTCATCGCCAGCTTTATCCACTCGTTCAATAATTTCTACTAAACGATTCACCACGGCTGCACGTCCGGTTAGCATCATCACATTGGATGCGTCATGGCTGACCACATTACCGCCACCAGCTTGATCGTTTAGCTGACGCAGAATAGGCGCAAGTTCCCGTACAGGTACGTTATAAACGGGCATCACTCGGGTGATCATCTCATCGCCGTCAAAAGGCGTGCCTTCCACTACAGGTAAATTCGACGTTTTCGCATCTTTGGAACGCACCACTTTGACAATACCGCTGGGCATTTCAACCACCGCATAGCCGTATACTTGCAGCACGTTTAAGAAGAACTGATAGTACTGGGCTTCATCTAATAAATCGTAACTACGAACAGATATTTTACCTCGTACATTAGGGTCGACTATGATGGTTTTTTTAAGGTTCTTACCCACTATGTTAATAAATTCACCGATATCGGTATTTTTAAAGTTGGGTGAATACTCGTTCGCCGCCACATAGGTTGACGCAGTAAAAAATGCGGTCCCAATAACAAAGCACAAGCTAGGTAAGATATTACGGCTTGTTCGCTGGATAAAATTCATTCTCGTTATTCCTGTTCCACATCGGGTAAATCTAAAAATAAGGTCAGCAATTCATTATCACGGCTGACGGTAATTTGTAGTGACTGTGCTTGGCGCAATTCGCCCATGGCTTCAACTGCCTGCTGTGGATCGGTTAAATTCAAACCGTTTATATCGGTGATCACGTCACCGCTTTGCAGGCCTGCTGCTTTAAATAACTCAGGCTTTTTGCCTGGGCTCACCTGGTAGCCCTGCAACTCGCCGTTTGAGCTGTGGGGCGCCACAGAAATGAAGTCCGTAAAATTCGCCGGTTGCTGCTGAAGCATGCGCGTGGCGTCCATTACATCATCCGATAAAGTGACAACATTCTGCTCTTTTGGTGAAGGCGATAACGTTGGGGTGGCTCGCCTAGGTTTGTTGCTGCGTTTATTGTTCGCTTCGTCGTAGTCAATACCATCCAGCATAAGGGTTTCATTTGCTACTCCGTTGCGAATAATCACTCGGTCTCTAAACACTTCCCGCAAGGTCGCGTTGGTACCTATAATCTTATCTCCCAAACCATACGTATCCTGACTGCCTTTGTTTTCAATAATCGCGGCGCCTTGCTCCGGTACCGAGCTAGTTACCACGCCAGTTAAGGTCAGGTTCAATTTGGTTTCCGGCGCATCCGTCACAGTTTGCTCTACGGTAGGGGAGGCCTGAAAATCGCCAAATAAATTTAGCCGTTTTAGGACATTCAAATCGAGTGCGTTCTGAGATCCGCTGGCTAAGGGGACAACCCGTGTATTCGGTGTTTCATTGCTCGTTAACGCATTTTGAGGCCATAGACGCCAAGTGAGTTCAGCTACATAAGCCAACAGAAAAATCACCAATAGTGCCACAACAACACGGTTAATCTGTTGTTGATACTTAAGCAAAACTAGCCAGAAGTGGTCGAAATTATAATGTGTGATAGTTAAGGTCTCATGGTTGCGTCAAGCCATTTAAAGGCCAGGTGTTGTTTATGCGCATGTTATTTTTATCATTTACCAAGGAATTTGCGATCCAGATTCATCTATAAATTTACCGCTATCGGCTTTGGTCAACCCCTTGATTACGCTAATCAGTTGTATTACCGCTTGCTCTACCGTACTCGTGGCTTCTTGACCGCCCATGTCGGTTTGTACCCAACCAGGGCTGATAGCACACACTATTTTGCCGTTTTCTTTATTTTGCCATGCAAAACGCTGGGTAAACATATTCAGCGCCGCTTTACTCATGGCATAAGCATCAAGTGGCGCGTCGGCAAATTGCTTACTGTGGGTAATTGACGCCACACCAGAAGACATTTGAATGACTTTCGCCTCAGATGTTAATGCCCCCAACAGCGCTTGGCAAACTAAGCTAGGCGCAATGCTATTTATCATGAAATTATCAACAAACGCTGATTGCGTCCATTGTCCAAATGTCTCATTAGCACTAACACCTGCGTTATTAATCAATATGTCGAGCTTAAAATTGCCCTGCACAGCATTAGCTAATTGATTAATCGAATTCTCAGAGTGAAGATCAGCATGCAGTATATGCATTCTATTTCCACTTATGGTTTTTAACGCCAATAAATCTTGTTGTGACGAACCTTCACGGCACACACCAATCACAACATCACCTTGGGAGATATACTGCTGACAGAGCCCTAACCCGATGCCACGGTTAGCTCCTGTGACAAGCACTGTTTTCATGGGTTAAGTTTTCCTTTTAGGACCTGTGGGCGTAACATGAGCCAAGTCATTTTTATTATTATTTTTTATCTTAACGTTTGCCAATGATAACGAGTAGGCACTGGGGTCACAACTCTATTAAGCAATCGTTATGAAAATATTACATATTGGTCACTCATATGCAAAACAGCAAAAAATCTCTTACAGAACAAAGTCTTCGCTTGGACAAGTGGCTTTGGGCTGCGCGCTTTTTCAAAACACGCTCCTTAGCCAGAGATGCCGTGATGTCGGGCAAGGTCAGTTACAATGGTCAAAGGTGCAAGCCAAGCAAGGTGGTAGAGCTCGGTGCCGAGATAAAAGTTCCCCAAGGGTTCGATGTGAAAGAGATCATCGTGGTAGAATTAGCCCAGCATAGGCGTTCTGCTCCGTTGGCGCAGCTAATGTTCGAAGAAAAGCCAGAGAGCATCGCCCAGCGTGAAAAAAATGCTGAGATGCGCAAGTTAAGTGCTTTTCATAGCCCAAAGCCCGATCAGCGTCCCGACAAAAAACAACGTCGACAAATTATTCAATTAAAACACCAGTAACCAGCGTACGCGCTGAATCATCGAGAAATTACTATGTCATTTGATCAACTGCACCGTTATCTTTTTAATCAAGCTCATGTACGCGGCGAGCTTGTTCGATTAGAAAGCAGCTACCAATCTATTTTAGACTCCTATGCTTACCCCCCTGTTATTCAGCAATTGCTGGGTGAATTAATGGCAGCAACCTCAATGCTCACAGCCACCTTGAAATTCGAAGGGGATATTGCCCTGCAATTGCAAAGTGACGGCCCAGTTAATTACGCCGTGGTAAACGGAACACATCATCAGCAATTACGAGGGGTTGCTCGTTGGGATGAGTCCCTAGCAGAGCTGCCCAGTGATTTCAGCCAGCTGTTTCAAAAAGGGGTATTAGTCATCACTATTACGCCAACAGACGGAGAGCGTTACCAAGGCATGGTGGCTTTAGACAAACCAACGTTGGCCGAATGTATTGAAAGCTACTTTCAACAGTCTGAACAGTTAGCGACCAAGGTTATTCTGCGCACACAACAAACAGCAAATAACGCGAAGGCGTGCGGCATGTTTTTACAAATACTCCCTACTAGTAGTCAGGCCACAGATACTGCAGATACTGGATTTGAGCACTTGGCAAGCCTGACTGATACCATTAAAGATGAAGAGCTATTTAACTTGCCTGCAGAAGATATTTTGTATCGCCTTTATCATCAGGAAGAGATTGAAGTGTATGCGCCAGCGGATGTTATTTTTAAATGCACTTGCAGCCGTGAACGCAGCGCTAATGCCCTAGCGGCAGTAGAAAAAAGCGAGCTACTTGATATTGTTGCCACTGAAGGCGCGATAAAAATGAACTGCCAGTATTGCCATACCGAATACCGCTTTGATGAAATTGATGTACACAGCATACATGCAGGTACATTTGCTATGGACACCAGCCAAAATCAGTAAGCTCAATTGAGCGAATACGGCCCCTAATCGATATTAATCGACGTCATTCTAAGCAATACGTATTAGGGGCATGTATGAGGAATATACACACTGGCCACCAAACCACCTTCAGGGTGGTTTTTTAATGTCACTTCGCCGCTATGCATATCAACAATTCGCTTGATAATGGCCAACCCTAAGCCAGAGCCCAAGCTGCCACGGGCTTTATCACCCTGAGTGAAAGGCTTAAACAAGCCTTCCATTTGGGCATCGGGGATCCCTGAGCCAAAATCACGAATAGAGAAATAGAGTAAGTTTCGCGCTTTATCAAAACCCGAGCGGATCTCAATATCTTCGCTGCCGTAGCGAAAGGCGTTTTCAATCAAGTTATCTAATACCCGTTTCAGTGCCACTCGGCGCATACACGCAGTGGGAATGGGTTTCAAATGTAAATGTATATTGTGGTGCTCTTCAATATTACGCACCTGAACTGCATCGCGAATCAATTCATTTACGTCTACGCTGACCATGCTTTCTTGCTGGTCTTGACGTACGTAATTAATAAACTGATCTATGATGTCATTCATATCTTCAATATCGTTGACTATGCCCTCTTTCAGCCAATCTTGCGCTTCTGGGAGCATTTCAGTGGCCAAACGAATGCGCGTTAAGGGCGTACGTAAATCATGAGATATGCCTGCCGTCAACAATGCTCTATCATCTTCGAGTTGCTTAATCCCCTTAGCCATTTGATTAAACGCTTGGGTAACGGCCATCAATTCAGTAGAGCCTTGGGCATCAAGTGGTGGAGGAATGTTACCCCGTCCAACTTCGATCGCTGCATGTTGCAGGGCCTGTAGAGGTTTGTTGAGTCTGCGTACAAAAATCCAGCCTCCGGCCACACTCAAAATGCCAATTACCAGTAGATAAATAGTCAATGGCGAAATATCGGATTCCCCATGACTTAACATGGGGATTGTCACCCACACACTAGGATCTTGCGGTGGTTTAACCCACACTAAGTAAGGATTACCCTGCGTGATCCGCACTTCTGCCTCACCGCCCAGTTTTAAGCTCATTTGGCGTGACAGATAGGGGTAATAAATGGCTTGTTCGACTCCCTCAGCGAGGGCTTTTTCATCACTTAGCAAACGCATTCCCGTGGCCGCAAAAAAACGCTTGTGCAGCTCAGGATCTTTGTGATCAATCTCTTCGATGAACACCAAATTAATTTGCGTGGCCAGCAGGTTATTTATCTGCTGATAACTAGGTCGAATAAAATAATAAGTGACTGATAGGTACGATACCACTTGATTGATCAGTAACAACATACCAATCAGCAGTACCGTTTGCCCAAATGCACTTTTAGGTAGGAATCTCAATTGCATTAGCTACGTTTGGGGGTCAACTATGCACCGCCGCCATCAGGCACAAATACATAACCCAAGCCCCAAACGGTTTGAATATACCTAGGGTTAGCAGGATCTTCTTCTAACATGCGGCGCAGGCGCGATACCTGTACATCGATACTACGTTCAAGCGCACTGTAATCACGCCCCCGAGCCAAATTCATCAGTTTATCTCGCGACAAAGGTTCACGCGGATGGGTTACTAACGATTTTAATACCGCAAATTCTCCACTGGTCAGCGTCATCGGCGCACCATCGCTAGCCATCTCCCGTGTGCCCAAATTCAATCTGAATTTACCAAATTCAATAATTTGCTCAGCTTGGGAAGGTGCACCAGGGGCTTCAACCACTTTACGACGCAATACCGCCTTGATCCGCGCCAACAACTCCCGTGGGTTAAATGGCTTAGGCAGATAATCGTCGGCCCCCATTTCAAGACCGATAATACGATCAACTTCGTCGCCCTTGGCGGTCAACATCACGATGGGAATTTCATTTTCTTTTTGACGCAGGCGACGGCAAATGGATAAACCATCTTCTCCGGGTAACATTAAATCAAGCACCATTAAATGGAAATTCTCACGTTCTAACATACGATCCATTTGCTCGGCGTTTGCTGCTGCACGCACCTGATAACCTTGCTCAACCAAATAACGCTCAAGCAGGCTGCGTAAACGCATATCATCGTCTACGACTAAAATTTTTGTGGTTTCTTGTCCCATTATCGGATCCCTTTATCACAGTAGCCTCACTATAAGGTAAAGCGCTGAAATACCAAAGCATCCTATGTATTCCTTAGCCTTTGGTTTGTTACAAAGTTTGTCCCTAGTCAGGCAGTTATCGCGGCGCAATCTCCATGCGGACAAGCGATGGATCCTGTTAGTCTATTTTAATTACGACATCGAGCAAAATAGTCTTAATCACGTTTGTTAATCCAAGCAAGTCAGCAACCATCACGTCTGGACGTGCATTTCAGACTCTATATCCAGATGCGTGTGGCGCGGTTAAATACCACTAAAGGCGAATAGGCCTTGACCCAAACAAGCCGCTTGCTTATAAATGGTGGTCATTTTTTCCATCAAGAAACCGACATGTCTGTAAAACACCCCATTATTGCTATCACTGGTTCTTCCGGCGCCGGCACAACATCAACCACAAATGCGATCCGTCATATATTTCGCAACCTGTCGGTCAATGCAGCTGTGGTTGCTGGGGATAGTTTTCATCGTTTTACACGCCCGGAGATGGAAGTCGAGATCCGTAAAGCCCAAGAACAAGGGCGACACATTAGCTATTTTGGCCCCAAAGCCAATGACTTCGTCATGCTTGAAACCCTGTTTAGCGAATACGCCGAAACGGGGCGAGGAAAGCACCGTCACTACCTTCACTCATTTGATGAAGCCGTACCCTTTAATCAAATGCCGGGCACCTTTACCCCATGGCAAGACCTACCAAGCAACACGGACGTATTATTTTACGAGGGTCTGCATGGTGGTGTTGTTACAGAAGAAGCCGACGTAGCAACCCATGTCGACTTACTGGTAGGCATGGTGCCTATCGTAAATTTGGAATGGATCCAGAAAATCGTCCGCGATACCACAGAACGTGGTCATTCTCGTGAAGCGGTAATGAGCAGCATAGTGCGCAGTCTCGACGATTATTTTCAATATATCACCCCACAATTTTCCCGTACCCATGTGAATTTTCAACGTGTACCCACAGTTGATACGTCTAACCCGTTTAGCGCTCGAGAAATCCCTAGCCAAGATGAAAGTTTTGTTGTGGTCCGTTTTCGACGCGAAATGAAAACGGTCAATTACCCTTATTTACTGCAGATGATTGACGGTGCTTTTATGTCACGCATCAACACCCTTGTGGTACCGGGTGGCAAAATGGGCTTAGCCATGGAGCTTATCCTCACACCGCTATTAGAAGAAATCCTTGATAAAAAACGTCGGGCGGGATTTCAAATGGATTGGGTCTCGGATAAATAAAGCCAATCCAAATCAATCATGGTCATCGAGTATACTAGCGGTGCTGTTTGAGCACCGCATTGCGATGGAACAATTGAAGTAAACAAGCCGCAATTAACATGATATAACGCAACCTTGATCAGTTTTTTGCCTTGCAGGCAGAACATTATTAGGTTGTACGCTATGCCCCACTCCACTACGCAAGCTGGATTACCTCCGAGCTTTATCGAATTACTCAGCAGCCTTATGCGCAGCCCAAGTGTGGTTGGCGCCGAGCATTCATTCTTTCGTGTGTTGCAACGTGAGTTAGAAGAACGCGGTGCCAAGGTAACTTGGTATGAGGGCCTGCTTGTCGCCCAAGGTAGTGAGCCAGACAGCATGATGTTCTCAGCGCACATCGACCGTCATGGCCTAATTTGTACCGGCCCTAACGAATTTCAATATGCTGCGTTTGTTGCCGGGGCACGCTCGGATTTACTTGGTAATTCTGTCAGTGAAAGCCTGATGCAAAAAATTGTTGACCGCTTCGATGATGAATCTGTTTATGCCTATGAGCCTTGGTCTGGTGCTTATCGCGGGCGAGGTACCATAAAAGGTGCCTATATCTGCGAATACCGCAACAACTTGATCTTCGAAGTCGATGGTTTAGAGCATGTCGTCGCAGGCACACCTGTCGCATTCACCGACAAGTTAAGCATCACGGAGCAGGCCTTGGTTGGCCAACTCGACAACATATTGACCACAGCTGCCCTGGTGCACTTATTCGAACAAGGCTTTCAAGGCACGGCCTTTTTCACTGCTCAAGAGGAGGCGGGCAAGAGTTGGCGTTATTTATTGGAATGGTTCCGGCGTTTTGGCGGCTCGACCAATCAATTGATCGTGGTCGATACCAGTCCGTATCCTGATCTACCCACAGCTGCTCAGCAGAATCTTATTTTACGCCACAAAGATGCCAACGCTGTGTTTAATCCACGTTTAACTGAACGCTTAGTTAGCGAATGTCAGCGCCTAGGCTTGAGCTATCAATTTAAAGACACCTATGTTGAGGCGCAAAACGCCAGACTGATTGCCAACGGTGAAGCACCACATTCATTGGGTGCCACAGAATTAGGCCGTATCATCTCAGCATCAAATGGGCTGGTAGATGGTACGACCTTGCAAATTCCATCGTCGGGCTATCACACCATGCAGGAGTCTGCTCCTTTGTCCTCGGTAGCGGGATTTCTGCGCATGCTTGAGACATTAGCTAAAGGCTAACGACGTAAGGTAGACGAGATATGACAGGATAAAAATAAGACAGCCACGCTGTAAGCGTGGCTAAAGTGCTAAGCCAGATATTGGATTAGATTTTTTCGATAGCTTGGTAACCTTCACTTTTCAGCTCGTTGTTTACACATTCAAGCAAAAATACATTTAGGTTTTGTCCGCCTGTGCCATCTTCTTCTGCAATATCATTACAATATTGCGTTAACTCTGCAATTAGCGCTGCATCGGCAACTTCGCCTTCATCAGCAACTGCACCGAACATAGCCAGTGTTAAAACCAATCCCAGTAAAAATTTCATAAATTCCTCACCAAAATAAGGATGCCTTACGGCGATATTGAAGTATTTTCTTGCAGCGAAAAAAGCCTGCAATCGGCGGATTTTTACGCCCAATTACAAACCTCGTCAAGCAAAATTTAACCGCAATTTAAAAAATAATTCACACCTTGATTAACACACCCCCAAGACACAGTTTAAATCATTACTTTTCAAATACTTAACAACAAATTAAGAATGAAATATCGCGTGCCATTTAGTCGCCAATTAACGACATAATTTGACTCCTATGCAGCAAAACATGCCTGTTACCATCAAGTAACACTTTTTTGCTCTTAGGGTTGGAATATAAGCGCATTTTTTCGCTGTATATCGGTATACTTTATTTAACAGTTCATTTTTCTAACTTTCGATGCTGACAAAAAAATCTCTTACTTTTCTAGCACTGGCAACAGTAACGGTTTTCTTAGCCGTTCAGGGCTACCGCGTTTGGTTACTCAATAGCGTTAAATTCATTAGCTTCGATAGCCGTTTGAAAGAAATTTCAGGTATTGAATTTGATAAAAGACAGCGCTTATGGGCAATTAATGACGGCGGTGATGCACCGCGCTTATATCAACTTAACGACAAAGGCGACATTGTCCGTAGTATCGAGATCACCAACGCCAAAAATTCGGACTGGGAGGATATGACCCAAGATTATTTTGGCCATTTTTTTATTGGCGACTTTGGCAACAATGATAACGATCGCGAATGGTTAACCATATACAAAATAGAAAACCCCATTGATATCAAGGGCGATACCACCACTGCTGAAATTATCAAATTTACTTATCCTAAATTTAAAGCTGTCAATGGTGAAAAACCTCGCAAGAATGTGCATTACGATGTTGAGGCGTTTATTTATTACAAACGCAACCTATACCTATTTACTAAAAATCGTACCAGCCCTTTTGATGGTAAGACACGCCTGTATCGCATAGGAGACCATGCCGCTAACTTTAATGCCGAATACATAGATGAGTTCTTAACTTGCACCATTATTAAAGAATTATGTTGGGTTACCTCTGCAGCACTTAGCCCAGATCGTACCAAGCTTGTATTACTCGATTCAGAACGACTGTGGTTGTTTGAAAACTGGAAAGATGACGATTTTTTTTCAGGGGACGCCTATCAAATTGATTTAGGAATAGTAACGCAAAAGGAAGCAGTAACCTTCGCGGCTGATAACAACACCATTATTTTCACCGACGAAGTATTTAATGGCATCGGCGGCAATGGTTACAGCATACAGTTAGATAAGGCAGATAAAATTCCGATTAGAAAAAAATTCAAGAAACCCAGCAGAGCAAAGCCTTAATTTTACTCACATAAATCCCCGCTCAAAGACTGAATGATAACTGACACAAAACGTTTTTTATCCCTCATCCTAGGAGGACAGAATCGTTGATGTTTCGTGATACTTTCGGGACGTTTACCTCTCATAGTGTTGATGTATTAACAATAATCAATACTTAGAGGAACTAACATGAAACCCATTAACATTTTATCTGCCGCAGCTGTGCTGGCATTGACCAGTCAACAAAGTTTGGCAGCCGACATTACAGTTGAGGTTCAAAACTTAACCCACGGCTTATATTTCACGCCTATCGCAGCGGTTGTGCATGCTCCAGATGTGAGCTTATTTGAAGTAGGTGAAGCCGCGAGCACTGAACTGCAAATGATGGCCGAAGGTGGCAGTATAGATGGTATTACGACTGTGGCGAACGCGGCCAGTGCCGATATGATTTCAAACCCCGCAGGCGGATTGCTTGCTCCTACCATGAAAGCCTCAGGCGATTTAATGACGACTGATGGCAACCTTATGTTGTCAGTCGTAGCTATGGTTCTGCCGTCAAACGATGGTTTTATGGGTCTAGATAATTGGGAGCTCCCCACTGAAGCTGGCACCTATACGGTTTATTTAAATGCCTACGACGCCGGTACTGAAGCAAACGATGAACTGCGCGGTAGCGGTGCACCTGGTATGCCTGGTATGCCTGTTCCCCCTCCGCTTGATCCTTTGCTTGGCACAGGTGGTAGTGGTGTTGCAGGGGCTGATAGCAATGCAACGGTACATATTCACCGAGGTAACATAGGTGATGATTCGCTAACTGATGGCAAAAGTGACGTGAATAATACTGTACATCGCTGGTTGAACCCCGTAGCTAAAGTAACAGTGACCGTCAGATAAGGAGACTGTTATGCCTAGTATCAAAAATTACCAAAAAGCCTTACTAATAGCGCTTCCACTGGCATTAAGTGCCTGTGGTGATGATGACACCAGAGAAGTCATTGTTGAAGTCGAAGTGCCTGCTCCGGTGCCTACACCCGTGGATGTAAGCTATGAAGTCACAGTCACCAATCTGACCAATGGCCAACCCGTTTCACCACCGGCTATTGTGCTTCACACCGAGGGGACGCTTTGGGCATTGGGTGAAGTGCCATCCGTTGCATTAGAACGCATTGCTGAAGAAGGGACATCCGATGAGTTTTTAACCTTAGGGACTGTGAGTGCCGGTGGTGACGGCCCTATTACTCCGGGCAATAACCAAACCATTAGCGTCACGATACAAGACATCACCAATGCCAAGCTGACTATTGCTGCTATGTTAGGGAACACCAATGATACTTTCAGCGGTTTAAGTGCTTGGGATTTGTCACAACTGGAAGTGGGCGACAGCTGGACAACCAACAGCCCAGCCTATGACGCCGGCACTGAAAAAAATACCGAAAGTGCTGAAACCGTACCTGGCCCTGCTACTGGTGGCGAAGGCTTCAATCCAACACGGGATGACACAGGGTTTATTTCGATGCACCCAGGTGTCGTCAGTGCCGACGATGGCTTAAGCACTTCCGCACTGACCGTTGATCATAAGTTCGATAACCCAGTGATACGGATAAAAATTACGCGCACTGAATAATTAAAAAAACACATTGTTAATTCACACGTAAATAAAAAGCGCTGGTCTTGTGAAAGATTAGCGCTTTTTTATCGCTCTATATGTTTTTAAGTATTGGTGATCACATGACCGACAAAATCCTCATCGTGGAAGACGATTTCGACATAGCAAACCTGATGCGCGTAAATCTACTCGAGCTTGGTGTAGAAATTGATCACCAAGCAGACGGAAAAGTAGCCCTTGACCAAGCATTGCAGAATGAATACGCCATAATTATTTTGGATGTCATGTTACCCAGCATGAACGGATTGGATATCTGTCGCAAAATTCGTGACGAACGCCCCATGCAAATCATCATTATGTTGACCTCAAAGAACTCTGAGACCGACCGAGTGTTAGGTCTAGAATTAGGCGCTGACGACTACATGACCAAACCCTTCAGCGTCCGTGAATTACAAGCTAGAGTACGCTCCCAATTGCGTAAGGTTCATGTACTTCAACAAGCGCAAATTTCGTCACAGCCCGCTGACGCGGCATTAAACATCGGTATTTTAAACATAGATCAGAAGAACCATCAGGTCTTTTTGGCTGACCAAGAGCTGGTACTCACCGCCACTGAATTTGAGCTACTGCACCATTTAGCTAGCCACCCGAGTCAGGTATTTAGCCGTAGTCAGTTGTTGGAGTCGGTGTGGGGTTATCATCACAGTGGTTATGAACACACAGTTAACTCCCACATTAATCGCCTAAGAGCCAAAGTTGAAAAGGATGCCACGTCACCCAAAATTATTCAGACCGTTTGGGGCGTAGGTTATAAATTTAATCCCCAGGGGGTAGCAACCTAATGAGAATCTGCTTCTATCAACGCCTAGCAATCTCATTGGTTGCAGTGTTTATGCTGGTGATAATTGCTTGTTTTTATTCAACCAATGAACTGCAAAAACTCACTCAACAAGAAGCACAGCAAAAACTGCATCTGGGTTTAGCTGAGCATCTGGTTAGTGATAACCCCTTACTTAAAGAAGGCGTTTACGATTATGCAGCCCTAAGTAACCTCTTTCATACTTTGATGATTCTAGGCCCAAATTTCGAATTTTATTATTTAGATCCCCAAGGGAAAATTCTCACTTACTCAGCCACACCCGGCAAAGTGAAAGCCACATCAGTCAACGTAGGCCCCATCAAGCAACTAATTGGTGATAATCAAAGCTTTCCCGTTGAGGGAGACGACCCAAGGCAGTTAGGCAGACACAAAATATTTTCTGCTGCTCCCGTTTATAACAACGAGCAATTACAGGGATATTTGTACGTCATTATTGGCGGTGAGCGTTACGACTCGATACTGGCCAATCTGCAAAATAGTCAAAGCATGCGTGAAATCGCAATCTTTTTGGTAGTCGGTCTATTGCTGTTACTGATCGCGTTATTGGCCATGTTTAAATATTTCACTTCGCCGCTCAAGCGTTTAAGCGACGATATGGACAAGGTACGCGACGCAGATTTTCATCGTGATCAGCTACCTCGAGATCTCGCGCTGTGGAACAAAAACAGTTACAACGAAGTGGATCGTCTTGGCTGTGCGTTTACCGAAATGCTGGCTCACATCGACAGTCAATTTGACCAACTAAGTAAAATTGATACCCAGCGCCGGGTGTTGTTGGCGGATTTATCCCATGATTTGCGTACCCCACTGGCGAGCCTACAAGGCTATATAGAAACACTGGCAATAAATGCCGATACCTTATCCGTTGAGGATCGTAAGCACTTTGTCGACATCTCTCTAAAAAACGCCAAAAATCTCAAACATCTT
Source organism: Paraglaciecola polaris LMG 21857 (assembly GCF_000315055.1). Classification (GTDB taxonomy): domain Bacteria; phylum Pseudomonadota; class Gammaproteobacteria; order Enterobacterales; family Alteromonadaceae; genus Paraglaciecola; species Paraglaciecola polaris. Next base: position 23,403 of record NZ_BAER01000129.1, read on the forward strand.
ATTGATCAGATTTTCGAACTCGCCTATTTAGAAGGTGGTCAGGTCACACTGCATCAGGAGCCATTCCCCCTAGGCGACTTACTGCATGATGTTGCAGCCAAGTTTGCCCTTGACGCACAAGAGAAAAATATCGAAATAAGGGTCAGCCCCAATCATTTTGAATATCATGTATTTGCCGATATTGGAAAGTTAGAACGCGTTTTAACCAATCTGATCGCCAACGCCATTCGTCACACCCCTGAGTTCGGCAAGATTGATTTGGTCGTGGCAACCCACAATGAAAAGCTGCGGGTAGACATTCGAGATACAGGAATAGGCATAAGCGATAAGGAAATCGCCTTTATTTTTGATGCACGTTACCAAGCCAACAATACTGAAAAAGATGCCTGTAGTCATGCTGGACTCGGCTTAGCCATATGCAGAAAGCTTATGGCGCTACTCAATTCAGACTTAAAAGTAGAAAGCCAATTAGGTAAAGGAACCTGCTTTAGCTTCGAGCTGACCCTAGTGAATAACAACCATTTGGCACATTAGGGCAAGGGAACGATTTGCTATATGATATGCAGCTTGTTTCGTTTTAGAGCGTTTTATGCTGCATACCCTGCTTATTGCCTGTGCATTAGTATTAATTATTGAAGGCATTGGCCCCATGTTATTTCCTAATAAATGGCGTTTATACCTGCAACAATTGGTAGAACAGCCTGTAAATCAATTACGTAGCGTCGGCGGTGTACTCGTGACTATAGGCTTAGTGAGCTTGTTTTTCTTACTGTAGAAATTAAGCGAATTTTTATATTCAGCTAGCGCAGGAAATTTGATAGGATCCCCGCCTAATTTTCTGACACTTCTCTAATCCATGGCTAAAAATGTAGTGGTACTCGGAACCCAATGGGGCGACGAGGGTAAAGGTAAGGTTGTAGATCTTTTAACTGATAAAGCAACTTATGTTGTACGTTATCAAGGTGGACACAACGCAGGACATACACTGGTCATTGACGGCGAAAAAACCGTTTTGCACCTCATTCCTTCTGGTATTTTACGTGAAAACGTAACCTGCGTTATCGGCAACGGCGTTGTCCTTAGCCCTGAAGCCTTGCTAAAAGAAACAGCAATGCTTGAAGAGCGCGGCGTACCGGTTAAAGAGCGCTTACGTATCAGTGAGGCTTGCCCACTTATTCTGCCATTTCACGTTGAATTAGACTTAGCCCGGGAAAAAGCCCGTGGCGACAAGCCAATCGGTACTACGGGTCGTGGTATTGGACCGGCATACGAGGACAAAGTCTCTCGTCGTGGTCTACGTGTAGGTGACTTATTCAACCCAACTGATTTCGCCGTAAAGCTTAAAGAAGTACTTGAATATCATAACTTTATGCTGACCAACTACTATAAAGTTGAGCCGGTAAGCTATGAGAAAACACTGGCCGATGCATTGGCTGTGGCAGATGTATTAAAAGCCATGGTGGTTGATGTAACAGACGTTCTAGACAGTGCCCGTAAACGCGGTGACGCGATCATGTTTGAAGGCGCCCAAGGCACCCTACTTGATATCGACCACGGTACTTACCCCTATGTTACCTCAAGCAACACCACTGTAGGTGGCGTAGCAACAGGTGCCGGATTTGGTCCATTACACTTAGATTACGTGCTAGGTATCGTTAAAGCGTACACCACCCGAGTTGGTTCAGGTCCGTTTCCTACCGAGCTAGGTTGTGATGTAGGTCAGCATCTAGGCATAAAAGGCCACGAATTCGGTGCAACCACAGGGCGCAAACGCCGTACGGGTTGGTTCGATGCCGTTGCCATGAAGCGTGCTGTGCAAATTAACTCCATCACGGGTTTCTGCTTAACCAAATTGGATGTGCTAGATGGTTTAGAAACCTTAAGCATTTGTATTGGTTACAAACATGCTGACGGCACCATTAAAGATGTTCCGCCTATGGCTGCAGACGATTATGATCTCATCACCCCGGTATACGAAGAAATGCCAGGCTGGAGTGAAAACTCATTTGGCGTGACTGATTATGCTGAGTTGCCGCAAGCAGCGAAGAACTACATCAAACGCTTAGAAGAATTAACCGGCGTGCCAATTGATATCATTTCTACCGGTCCTGATCGTAACGAAACCATAGTGTTACGTCACCCATTTGAGGTGTAATCACCAATTGTTGTATCCTGAAAGCCGCTTTTAAGCGGCTTTTTTAATGCCCAAAGGAGAATCACCATGTCCGTTATGCCTTTTCACTTAGCCATCCCAGTGACCAGCTTGGCGGCTAGTCGAGACTTTTACGCTGATCTACTCGGCTGCGAACAAGGCCGCTCATCTGAACACTGGATAGATTGGAATTTTTTCGGCCACCAATTAGTAACCCACTTAGTCGCGGCCATGCCCAATCAGCCAGCACCGAATAACGTCGATGATAAAGCAGTACCGGTGCCACATTTTGGTGTGGTGCTTAGCATGCAAGACTGGCAAGTATTAGCCCATCGATTACAAGCCGCAGAAATAGCATTTGTTATCGCGCCTTATGTGCGTTTCAAAGGCCAACCTGGCGAGCAAGCCACTATGTTCTTACTCGACCCTTGTGGTAACGCCCTTGAGTTCAAGGCGTTTAATGATATAGGTCAGCTTTTTGCCTGTTAGTCCGTGATTTTGACGTCCTGGGGGGATTCAGAGGTTAACTCAGCCATCGTTTGGGCATAGTTGCTGTGGTAACGACCAGGCTTATGATTCACAGCCAAAATAACATTGGTCGTCACCATACCCGCAAGTGAGATAGCCAACAGAATCGGGTTCATAAGAAATAACGCTCCGACGACAATCAGACTGTCCACCACCAGTTGAAACGTGCCAGCACGAATGCCGCGGCTACCCTGTAGATAAAAAGCCAGTATTCCCAGTCCGCCTAAACTCGACTTGTGTCTAAACAGTATCAACATACCCATACCAATCAGCATACCGCCCACAATGGCACCAAAGACAGGCTGAATGTCACTCAGGGAAATAAACAGATGCATGTTCTCCACCAGCAAAGACACCAATGTAATGGTCACAAAAGTATTAATGGTGAAGCGCCAACCCAGTTGTTTGACCGCGATATAGTAAAACGGTACGTTAACCAAAAAGAACAACAAACCAAATTTTAACGCTACAAACTGGCTCAGCAGCAGCGCAATTCCAGCCGTACCGCCGATAAGTAAACCCAAGGTTTTAAATATTGCTAGACCCAAACTAACAAAAACCGCACCGCTTAAAATCGCCAATACGTCTTCATAAAATCGATGAGTGGAGGAATGCATACCTTTTTTGCTCCTAAATTAGCTAAATAAAAGGTGATCGCTGACGAGCCTCATATTGCGCACTATTTAAACAGTGCGATGTTTTCGAGGGGCGGCATTGTACAGTAATAACACAGGCTTACCAGCCTTATAACATGACAAGTTAATCACATGTAAACAACTGATATTTAATGTAAAAACAGTCGAGTGACAGTAAATCGAATAATAGCTAGCTGAGCGAAATCGATTATAAATCCGCCCTTTAAATTCAGTCTCAGTGACTAAAAATAAGTAGCAGAATAAATATATTTGTTTCTATTTTGCACTATGCGCGAATGCTGCTTGGCGATATGCTAGTAACCCACTTTTAAAGCCGTCTAAAGACTCAGGAGACCCAGTGTCGATTTGTGTGCCACAAGGAATTATTTCGCTAGATAACATTTTACCCGATGAACCCTTATTGATGATGGGAGCAGGCCCGGTTCCGATCCCGGCCAAAGTGGCAGCGGCGAACGGCATAGTGATCAATCACTTAGGTGACACCATGGCGCAAATAATCGAGCAAGTGAAAATCATGTCTCGTTATGTTTTTCAAACTGAGAATGGCCTGATCCTAGGGGTTGCTGGCCCAGGCTCAGCCGCCATGGAAATGGCCGTGGCCAACTTAGTGCGCCCCGGCGACAAAGTACTCAGTATCTGTAATGGTTTCTTCAGTAGCCGTTTAGCCGAAATGGCCGGGCGTTTACAAGCCGATGTGAGCAAAGTGGTTATTGAAGAGCGTCAAGCCGCCAGCGCTGAACTGATCGAGCAACATATTATTCGTACCCAGCCTAATGTACTGACCATAGTGCAAGGCGAAACGTCCAACACAGTGCACAACGCCGAGTTGGCGCAAATTTGTAAAGTTGCCAAGAAGTATGACTGCATGGTCATTGTGGATGCCGTTTGTACACTGAGCACCATGGAACTCGCTATGGACGACTGGGGAATTGACGCCGTGATTACGGGCGGCCAAAAAGGTTTGTCGTGTATTCCTGGGGTATCTTTGGTGGGATTTTCTGAAAAGGCTTGGGCTTTTATTGAGTCTCGCACCGATCAACTACGCCATTGGTGCCTTGATGCCAAGCTGGCCCATCAATTTTGGTATAAAAAATCCTACCACTACACCGCGCCTGTGTCGGGCATATTAGCCATTCATGAAGCCTTACGCTTGGTATGTACCGAAACATTGCCACTGCGCTTCGCTCGTCACCAACGTTGTTCAAAGGCCTTGCAAGCCGCTGTCGAAGGCATGGGGTTAACCTTATATGTTGAGCCCAGCGCTCGCCTTAACTCAGTAGTAGGTATTCGTTTACCTGAAAGCATCATAGGCAAAGAATTGCTCAGCACTATGTCCAATCGCTACCGGGTGGAAATATCAGGCTCTTTTGGTCCCAATATTGTACGTATTGGCCAAATGGGCGAACAGTGCCGTACCCATAATTTATTTCGCACTATCCATGCTCTAGGATCCGCGTTTATCGACCTAGGCCACAAGTTAGATTTACCCTCTGGTATGGCCGCCTTAGAAAGCACCCTAGACGACCTGCGCTAGTTTCTCATCTAACGTACAGGGCGATACATTTTCGCTTTGTACGTACGCCGTACAATCTATGTTTCATTATTCATCTATGCTTATATTTATGTAGGGATAGTCATTAACTTGCTGTCACCGTGCTGTATTTCCCTTCTGCTACAAAGGACTCATCAGAAACTAACGGAGAAGAGCATGTCTAAACTCATACTTTCATTAGATGGTGGCGGTATTCGCGGCGCAGCGACCACTCAGTTTTTAACCCATGTCGAAAAAGCACTTCAATCAACCCATCAGAAATCATTACGGGATTGTGTCGATTTTTACGCTGGCACGAGCACGGGTAGCCTCATCGCATTAGCACTGGCCACAACGAACATGGATATGCAGGATATTAATAAGCTGTATAGCTACAGCAATGCCAAAAAAATCTTCGTTGAGAATCGCGGCTTGTTTGAACTCGACGGCCTTAACGCTCCGAAATATGAAGCCAAGGGTAAAACCGCAACCCTGAAGAAGTATTTAGGTGACGCCAGAATAAAAGATGTACCAGCGGGCAAACATGTATTGGCAATCACATATGGCATCGAAAATCGCCGTCCCTACGTGATTAAATCAACTGAGGGTATATTTCAAAACTTGCTCTCCTATCAAGTGGCAGATGCGTCAAGCGCCGCGCCAACCTATTTCCCTACCCGAGACATGCCCTTACTGCCAGGCAATGAGCAAGCTTGGTTAATTGATGGCGGTGTGATTGCTAACAACCCCACCATGTGTGCCATAGCGGAGGTTTGCCGACTGTGGCCTGACGACAAACGCCGGGTACTAACGGTAGGCACTGGCACGAGCACGCGCAAAATTAATGGACCAGATTCACGTAATTGGGGCGCGCTGCAATGGATGCTAAAAGGCTGTATTATCGATGTGCTGTCAGACGAAAAAGTCGTTGCCTATCAAGCCATCACCATATCCCCCCAAGGCAGCTATATTCGTGTCAACGCCGAAATGCGCTGCCAGCCAGGATTTGACCAAGCCCCAGATGATGCCATGGACGATATTAGCCAAACCAACATTAAGCGTCTCAAGGGGATGGGGGATTTTTGGTTTAGTCAGTACGGTGATGCTGTTGTTGCTTTATTAAATGACAGTTACGACGGCCCATCACTTGATAGAATCGACCCGCAAACCGGTCATCCACTGGTGTATCAAGCTGGGTAAATCCGTGCAGGTAGGCCTTGCTTAACCTGAAGAGTCCGCTAATTGCCTGCGCAAACACTGTAGTTCCTGTTTGCGCTCTTCATCTACTTCTGGATAGTGCATATCCAGTGATTGAAATGTTTTTACTATGGTTTTTGCGATAATCAAACGAGCATTACGTTTATCGTCCGCGGGAATTATGTACCAAGGTGCTTCGTTACTGGTGGTCGAGGCGATACAATCTTCATAGGCCTGCATATATTGCGGCCAAAATTCCCGCTCTCGTACATCCGCATCAGTGAATTTCCAATTTTTATCTGGGTTATCAATGCGGGCTAAAAAGCGTTTACCTTGCTCGTCTTTGGAGAGATGCAGGAAAAACTTAATGACCCTAGTGCCGTTTCGATTCAGGTGCTGCTCTAAATCGTTGATTGAACGAAATCGTTCTCGCCAGATATGCTGTAAATGCATATCCTCATCGGGTATGCGTTGGCTGGTCAAAATTTCCGGATGCACTCGGGCAATCAAGACTTCTTCATAATAAGAGCGGTTGAAAATACCGATACGCCCGCGTTCTGGCAACACTTGATTCGCTCGCCATAAAAAGTCGTGATCCAGCTCGCTTTCACTCGGGTGTTTAAAGCTGTGTACTTGGCAGCCTTGGGGGTTAACACCGGACATAACATGACGAATGGCGCTGTCTTTACCTGCAGCATCCATCGCTTGAAAGATGATCAGCACTGAATGCTCATTGGCAGCATAGAGCATGCGCTGTAAGTCGCTCATTTTATTAATTTGTTTTTTCAGTTTCTTTTTATAATGGGACTTTGAAGTGTACAGGGGTGCAATACCGGTAGGCCGTTGATGCAGCTCCCACGGTTCTCCCTGCCTCGCGATAAAATCTGACGGTGTAATTTTCATGTTTCCTCCGGCAATTAAAATCCTCAACATTGATTAAAGACTGTTCTGTTCTAGGTTGCCTGTCAACTGACTTGCTCACAAGGGGGTCAGTACAGTCGGTTTGGAAAAAGGGCTAAAGATAGTGCTCAGTAATGAACGCAATCAATTCATCTTCTTTGACTAAACTCAATCCTTTGTTTTGAAATTTTTGTAGGTCTTGCACATTTGGAAATGAAAAATACTGGCCGCCGCTTTGCTCTGTCGTCGATAGATTTTCACCTAACGCCAGCGTTGATATCGCTTCGATAAGCAAAGCCACGCCCTCAACATATAACTGCAAAACATGCCATAAATACGATTTATCCGCTTCAACGTCAACGTGTGATTGAGCGACAATACGTCCGGTATCGATGCCTGCGTCGACAATGTAATGCAAGCTTGTGCCTATCTTTTTCTCGTCGTTTAACATTGCCCAAAATGTGGCCATGACACCACGATAATCAGGCAACACACCCGAGTGTAAATTCAAGACACCAAGGCGCGGTAAACCCAACACATCTTGCTTTAAAATACTGCCATAACGAATCGACAGAACCAGATCTGGCTGTAAAGCGCTGATTTTTGCTAGTCCTTCGGGGCTGTTGATAGCGTTTAACGCTTCTACGGGGCTGACCAAAATACTGCTCATTTGTGCAAAGCTTTTATACCCTCGATGACTCGATAATTTTTCCAACAGCGGTGACAACAATTGGTTTAATAGCTTCTGCTCAAAGAAACTCAGGGTAACGAGTTCAGCGGGTTTACGGCCATTACCTCCCACTTTGGCAGATAAAAACACACTGACATTATGTTGTGATAACTGCGGTAGTAATAAATTTAACGCGTAGTTACTGGCTAAATCTCTGTTGGCTAATATGACAATATTCATTCACAACACTTCTTTAATGACGTTAATCACTACAAGTAGAGCATTAATTGCCCAGAAACAAAATCTGCTTAAACCCAAGCAAATTAACCTTAATGGCAAATAGAAAATGAAGAGAAACGAAGGAGGGGCATTATTTAATGCCTAAGTAAAAAAACAGAGCTGGGCGTGATACCCAGCTCCCGATGTATAAATAGGTGAGCTAACTCACATAAAATACCTTATAGCGATAAGTCACTCGTGATGATCGCATCTGAGTAGCTTTGATAAGCCGCTTCTAGCTGCTTCGCTACCGGATCAGGGAACGAGTGGAAGTCACCATTATTTAACGCTGTAATAATGGCTTCTGATACCACGGTTGCATCCGGTGCACCTTCAAAACCAGCAGAGTCACCCATTTCTGTGCCAATCGGCCCAGGATGCACGCTCAATACACGGATCCCTTTGTCAGCCCATTTGTCTTTCAAGCCTTGGGTAATCGAATACGCCGCTGCTTTTGATGCGCAGTAAGTAGCAATATCGCCGAAGGCTTTAATCGATGCGATAGAGTTCAACTGCACTAATACGCCTTTGTTACGCTCTAACGTTTCAGCAAAAGCATTGGCTACGCGCATCAAACCAAACACGTTAATATTGATTTGTTCCATCAAGGATTCTTCTGCGTTTTCACCCAAAGGTGAAGTCACATGCATAATACCGGCGTTGTTGACTAAAATATCCACGTCGCTAGCTTGGGTAGCTAAACGTTGAATAGATGCTGTATCTGCAACATCAGCAGCTAACGTAACCACTTTGTCACCGTATTGCGCTTCGATTTCTTTGGTTGACTCAGGGTTGCGTACCGCTAGATAAACCTTAGTCGCGCCATTTTCAATTAGTGAATTTACGATTGCTTTACCAATACCTCGATTGGCGCCTGTCACTAATGCTACTTTGCCTTGAATTGAATCAGTCATTATCTTACTCCTGTTAATGGTTTAAGTATTTTAAGTTGTACCGATCGGTAACGTTGATTAATCTTATACCGATCGGTAACATACGTCAAATACATTTCTAAATAGATTTTTATGAGGTTCATAGCGATGAGCGGAAAACGTACTTTTGATGATGAAAAGGCTCTTGAGTCGGCTATGGGCGTGTTCTGGAAAAAAGGCTACGCGGGCGCGTCTCTAGCAGAGTTGACTCAAAGCATGGGGATCAACAAACCCAGCATGTACCGCACGTTTGGCAACAAAGAAGCTTTATTTATTAAGGCGACCCAAAGGTACATCGAGAAAAATGCCCAACCACATTTCGTGCATTTACATCAAGAAGGTACTTCGTTAGCACAGCGCATTAAGAATTACATGACATCAGTGGTCAGCGAGCAGTGCACCGCTGAAGACCCTAAAGGGTGTTATATATTTTTATGCCAAGGGGAGATTGCCAGTGGCGATATGCCTGAGTTGCCGAGCAACTTATTGAATCAAGCCAGTAAAAAAATTCAAGACGCCCTAGTCGAGATTTTCACCCATGACCCAGAAGCCATTGCACTAGGGTTAGAAACCCACGCAACTAGCATTGCATTATGTATTGCTACCACCCTCAGAGGAACTGCCTCTATGGCGCGTGCAGGTATACCATTAAGTGAATTAGAAACCGTTATTGAACACAGTCTCCGTGGTATAGGCTTGCCGTCCTAACTGGCAAAATTGCTGTCATTTTGGCTTAATGGGCACGCTGCCCTGCATTTTTGTTATAAAGGTATCCTTGGTATTTTTGCAGCAGCCCATCAGGTATCGAGTGAATAAAGTCTGTGCTTTTGCCAGAGAAGACAGACCACCCTTTTATTTTCCTCCCTTCGCGTTCCTACCCGTTACATTTCAAAACAGTTATCCCAGCATTGCCTTTGTGTGGCTATTGAATTTTTATGCGTATCAGCAGATAGTCAATCGATTCAATATTAATCAATATGGTTAGAGTTTAATCTTGCTACTTTAAAATCAGCGCGCATTATCAACTACTAGGAGAAACCCCATGACACATATCGATCCCAAACATATCCCCCAGCAAGCTTTTGATTGGTATGACGAGTACGCCCACGGAGATATGGACAGGCGTACCTTTATGTCACGTTTAGCCTCTTTGTCAGTGGCAGGATTAAGTATTGGAACCCTCAGCGGCGCGCTTACCCCCAATTATGCGTTGGCAGAGCAAGTGTCCTTTAATGATGAAGACATTACCGCTAGCTACCAAAAGTTCGCGTCCCCTGATGGTTACTCCGAAGGCCAAGGCTACTTAGTCTTGCCTAGCAAAATGTCAAAATCCGCCCCTGGGGTGTTGGTAGTTCACGAAAACCGCGGCTTGAATCCTTATATAAAAGATGTGGCGCGCAGGTTAGCCAAAGAAGGGTTTATCGCCTTTGCCCCCGACGCGTTATTTCCCCTTGGTGGTTACCCGGGGAATGATGATAAAGGCAAAGAAATGCAGCGTAGTATGGAGCGTCCAAAGATAGAAAATGACTTTATCGCAGCGGCCAATTTTATTAAGCAACATGAAAAAACCACAGATAAATTAGGTGTGGTCGGTTTTTGCTTTGGCGGTTACATTAGTAATTTTTTAGCGGCTAAAATACCCGATGTAATTAATGCAGCGGTGCCGTTTTATGGCACCCCCGCCGCCGAAAACTTAGTTGGTCAGGTAAAAGGGCCATTGCTACTCAACTTTGCTGAAAACGATAGTCGTGTAAACGCCAGCTGGCCTGATTATGAAGCTGCACTTAAAGCCAATAACGTCACCTATAACGCCCATATTTATCCAAACACCCAACATGGTTTTCATAATGACTCCACCAGCCGTTACGAGCCTGAGGCGGCGGAGCTTGCTTGGTCTCGCACAGTGGATTTCTTTAAGACTCATTTAACTTAGACAGTAAAATTCATAGTATATGACAAGACAGTGCACCATGGAGTGCACATTGTTTCTCAGTCGTCTGCGGTTCACTTTTTGTAATGTAATTTTTACTTGCCACCAAGAACAAACGAGAGAAATTTCAACAGGTTAGTTTTCAATACTACTGACACACCTTACAAAATCGAGTTATAACACCTTGTTTCCATTGGGCATTATTTTCACCGGTTGAGAAATACGACTAGGCACAGCCCATGCTTTAGCGATGAAACGAAACGCGTTTAGTTGTTAATTGCAAAGGTGTGCACATGAATAAAATTCGAATAGCGTTGATAGGCGGAGGCCCTAGTGCTCTGTCTATTATTAAGAAATTACTTTTCAGCGAACTACGCCAAGAACAAAGTCGAGAGCCAAGCGGATTTAGTATTGATATTTTTGAGCGTAATTCTTCCTTAGGTAAAGGAATGCCATACAGCGCAGAAGGCGCATCAGCTGAGCACATCACTAATATATCCTCAGACGAGTTAGCCCCATTTAATGAGACATTAGCCCAGTGGTTAGGTAAGCAAAGTCACGCTTACCTCGCAAGCCATGGCATCGATAAAACCAATTTGCACGTCAAGCATGTTATCCCGAGGCTTCTCTTTGGTGACTATTTAAACGCCCAATTTGAAGCGCTTATGCACAAAGCTGCGAGCCATGGCCTGAATATTAATGCGCATGTAAACAGTGAAGTTTTAGATATCAAACCCAACACTAACAACCAAACCAGCGATGTACGTACCGCGTCTGGTTGGATAAAAGGATTCGATAAAGTCATTATATGTACTGGTCATGCATGGCCGCGCAGGAACGAAGGAAACGTCGCTGGCTATTATGACTCGCCTTATCCGCCCATTAAGTTGCAACATAAATACAACCATCCAGTGGCCCTTAAAGGCTGTTCGCTGACTGCAATTGATGCAGTTCGTACCTTAAGCAAGGCAAATGGGCGCTTTTATCACGAACAAGAGAAGCTAAAATACAAACGAGCACAAGATGTGCCTGATTTTAAAATAGTGATGCACTCATTGGATGGTCTTCTACCTAACATACGTTTTCATTTAGACGATCCATTAGTGTCTGACGAAGGTATGCTAACCGAGCAACAAATTGCGGAATATAGGGCCAATAACGACGGATTTTTAAGCCTAGATTTCATTTTCGAGCATAATTTCAAGAAGGTGCTTGAAAAGCGTGACGACACTTTTTATCAGAAAATAGCTCATAAGAACCTAGAGCAATTCACCGACTGGATGCTTGAATCGAGAAAGGCCTTCGACCCTTTTACCTTATTTAAAATTGAATGTATTCAGGCTGCGCAATCCATCAAAAATGAACAAACCCTGCAATGGAAAGAAGTTCTTGCCTTGCTCAGTTTCACCATAAACCATCCAGCCAAATACCTCTCTGGCGAAGATACACTTCGCTTACAGCAGAAATTACTGCCTTTGATTGGCTTAATGATAGCCAATATCCCCCAACCCTCTGCAGAGCAGCTATTGGCTCTATATGAAAGTGATGTACTTGAGGTTATCTCTGTTGATACTAACAGCAACGTGCAAATAGAAGGCGATCATTGTTTTATGTATCACTATGAAAATAGTGCGAAGCAATCAATCGCGACACCATATCGGACCTTTGTTGATTGCACCGGGCAGAAGCATTTACCCATGGCTGACTTCCCCTTTACCTCAATGTTTGAGGCAGAAACAGTACTGCCCGCTTGCGTGCGCTTCAAAGATAAAGCGCAAGGGCAAAAACAGCAGCTTGTTGATCGCGAAAGTGTCAGCATAGGTGCAGACGCAGAGTACTACTTGACACTAAAAGGCTTTGCAATAAACGATGATTACCAGCCCATTTTAGCCACTGGCAAACCGAGCGAACGCTATTTTATGATGGCGGTGCCATTTATCAGTGGTTTCAATCCAGACTATTCGGGCTTCGATTTTTGCGAACAGGTATCCACTATCATAGTGGAAAAACTCTGCGCTGAACTGCCTCTACGCTATGCTAGTTAACTGTATAATCCACCGAATTTAGGCAATGGAATAACAGAGGAGAAAAGTACCACGGGCTAGGAAAGTACTAACCAACATTCGCTGCCGTGGTACCTACAAGGTTTATGTCGTCCATTGAAGCGACGCGCATGTGGGTCTGATAATAATATTTATTACTGCGCTTACCATTTGAACTAAACCAAATCTTCACTTGAACGAGTTGCCCTTTTACCAGGACGCGCTTTTTCAAGAAGTAAGCTTCAGGCGACATTTCATGCTTTTTCTCAAACTCGGTAGCGATTTCAGGTGAGAGCACAATCGTGATATTTCTTGGGTCGCGGTAATCGTATTCGGTATTTAAAAACACCCGCCCCTCAAGACTGCCTGTTGCTTTCACTCTGAAAACACCACCTGTCTCAAAAGATTTTGGGTAAATAACAGCGGCTAAGTTGCGATACGCCATGGTATCTGTGGTTGCGCTTTTGTCGTCAATTTTCGCAGTTTGGGGCAGTGAATTACCGCCGTTTTGAGAAGTGCTGCTGCAACCGGCCACAAAAAGTACTAACAACGCTATCCATAATCTCATATTTATATCCCTAAAGCGCTAACACAAAGAGTAAAAAGATACTCATCCATCTTTAGCCTAGCGCGAAAAGCACATCCACTACAACTGCTGCTTGTTCGCTGCTTCGTCATTTAAGCTATCTTCTGGTGAATCTTCTGACTCTTCATTCTCCAAGCCCATCTCGACAACTTCTTGCGTGGTGTTTCGCATGTTCACGAAAGGCTCATAATGCTCCCTAGCCACATCATGGAAACTAATGCGGTACAAGGTCCAGCAGGCTAATATCGACAACGCCACGCCTGATACAATAAACAAGGCCATGTGGGTATAACCCAACAAGAATGAAACGATAAGCGGCCCAAGAATACTGCCTACGCTATTCATCATTAACACACCACTACCAACCTCCATAATAGACAGATCCGTGTTGTCATTTGCATGGGCTAGACATAAGGAATAAAGTGGAAAGCTCAAGCCACCTAACAAAAACATGGTCACGTAAATAACTTGAGGGTTGCGGCTATCAAGCACAATAGCTGTGATACTGGTTAATACCGCAATAACGGCCAAACCGGTTATCACGTAACGCCTGTCTATGCGATCAGATAAACGTCCAACGGGTAGTTGCAATGCCGTGCCGCCTAATATGGTCACAGCCATAAACACACCTACTTGCCCAGCACTCAACTGATTGGCATCGGCTATCACCGGCCCTAACGCCCAAAAGCCACCGGTCACTAGCCCACCAAAAAACGCTCCCACCATGGCCACCTGGGACACAGCAAATAAACGCCTAAAGCTGAAGCTGACTGCAGGTATGGGATGCGGAGCAGCGCGCCTAGTGAGACCAACAGGTACAATACCCAATACCAACAAAGCAGCCGCGAGCATAAATAAACCTGCGTAACCAAGATCAAAGCCAACCAATAACTGCCCCACGCAGATGGCTGAAAGCGAGATCACGGTATACACAGAGAGCACGCTACCTCGGTGCTCGATACTCGTCTTATCATTAAGCCAGCTCTCAATGACCATATAAATACCCGCAATACCCCAGCCAATTAGGCAGCGGGCTATCAGCCAAAGCATGAAATTATCCACCAAGCCAATAAATAACAGTGAAGACGTGAATAGTGCAACCAGCACGGTAAAGACTCTAATGTGACCAACCCGTGCCACAAGGCGCGGAACCGTCAAGCAACCCAAAACAAAGCCGAGGAAATAGCTTGAGCCAATATAACCTATTAGATCGGCCTCCCACCCTAAGCTAATAGCGTAAAGAGGCACCAGAGTCAGTTGTAAACCGTGACCCACCAGCAATATGGCTGCAGAAAACAACAAGGAAAACATGGAATGTAACAAGGTCGGCATCGCGCGATCCAATTCGAAAATTTATCTTAAGCCACCGACAGTGACAGGTACAAACACTGACTCAAACCAAGAAATACAAAGTTGAGAGTGATGAAATGTTGAAGATCCACATAGTGGTTGTTTCGGCATATGAAGTCCAGAATGAATTTGAACTTAATGCAATAACAATCACTTAGCGCATTGATTAATGCACAACAAGGCCGAGGATAAACTGGATGGAACGTGACGTGGTGGGCCCGGCGATTAAGTTGTTTTTCAGGCTAACGCAGAAATGGAGAGAGACGGCTAAACGGTTTACGTTAAGAACTCAGCCTCACATGATGGGCGTCTTTGGGTGAACAGCGGTCGTTGGAGTTATGTATTTTAACGCTTTGAATATTGGGGAAATTGTGAGTGTTTTGGCACAAAGTGCCAGCGAGAAATTGTCCCAAGCCAGCTTGTTGGCTGAACAACATTGGCTTGTTATAAAGCTTTTGCATAAATATTAGGGGCATAAACCTCCATGAAAGTATCTGGCTTTTGTAATGGTGTAAATCCATACTTTTGGTAAAGTCCATGTGCATTTGAAGTCGCAAGCGTAAATCGCCGAACCCCTTTAATACTTGAGTGAGCCATTACTGCTTCCATTAACTTACGGGATATTCCCTGCCCACGATATTCGGGCCAAACAATGACATCGACAAGATTTGCAAATGTTGCCTGATCGGTAATGACTCGACTGAACCCAACTTGCTCCTTGCCTATATAAGCCCCGATACAAATCGAGTTTTCAATACCAACATTTACAGTTTCGTAGTTAATTCCTTGCGCCCAAGTGCTTTCCGTCGTCAAAAAATAATGAATTTTTACAATATCAAGTAGTGATTTGTCATCGCTAACTGTTACAGCTGACACGGAACCTCCTTGCTTTATAACGCTTTAAACAGCGGAAAACTTGAACGTTTTGGCGCAGCCAGTGAGTGGTTTTCCGATGGTTTAACTTGTTAAGCAAACACTTATGCATGATGTCTACGGAAATGTTTGATAAGACCGTTATCACCAAATTCTAAAGATATTATATTAGTGCTTGTATACTCAATGACCTTATCTATATGGCTAGGTTTGACTTTTGCGTGCTCAGTATATTTAACAAATACCACATTGCGTCCAATCATCACCTGGTCAATTTTAATTTCACTGAAGATTAATTCGTCGTTCATCTCCGCAATCATTCCCTGTCGAAGTTATTCCTTACTTGTCGTAGTGACATTAAATTTCAGATGCTCATCAATGAAATCATCAGCTAAAAGTGAAATAAAATATTCTATGTCTTCGACGGTGGTGTTTGGTTGTTGCCTTGCATTTTTCGCATGTATGAATGCCTTAGCCTTTTGTTTTAGCTCTCTTTCAGACAGTGTCTCATCAGCAAAAGCTGATAGTGAGAAAAGAACTAAGGTGACTAACGAGATGATAAATTTCATTGGACTATCCTTGTTTGCTTAACAGCCAGCTCAACTGCGTAGCAAACTGGCTTTTTTTGTGCTGTTTTTGTACAAAAAGAGACAGATTGCGGAGCCAGATTACAGCTGCTTGTTATAAATACTACCCTCGTAACTGCGATGTTATAGAATCTTTAATTGATTGCTCATAATCGCCAACTAAATCAAGGCAAGCTTCTTTTGTACAATATGAAATAGACTGCCTTTGTTTACCATTATCTGGGTCTTTGTCAGTAACTTCATAGATAGTATATGACTTAAACTTACTTTCTTTAATTTCAACAATGATTGGATTTGCAGCTATATCAATATTATTTGGGCGAAAATTAAAGAAGTAATTTTGATTAGTTGAATTTTGACAAATATATAAGATCGAAAGCTCTTTTGCTTGAAAGTCTGCACGAGTTTCGCAATCAATTGGGAACGTTAATTTGTCAGGAAATATTTTAACGACAAAGCCTTTTTCAGCCATTGCATATGAATGAAAAGAAAGAAGTAATAATGTTATAATAAGAGTTTTCATAGAACCATCCTTTGTTTTTATTAGTTATTTTTATACGCTATATAATTTCTCATGACGAAACCCAGATATCAACGAGAAAATTCGTAGACTTTTTATCAGCAGAGTTCTGAATTAGACCGAGTATTTATAACGCTTAATATAACTGGAAAATACGGAGCGACAGCGAGTAATTTTCCAGTTGATGTTTTTGTTATACGAAAAGTCTAGACAATGCAGCATTTGCTGTTGAACGTCCGTACTGAATTAAACATAGCGGCCCAGAGTAATCTACATTGCAGGGTAATAGTTGTCGCATATATTTATGTGTAAATGCGGAAGATAACTCTGCTATATCAAACAATGGAGTACTACCAGCACTGAAATGTTCTGCATTAAAATGAGCCACTACATTATCTCGGAAAGTTTTCATTTCTTTCCAATACTGAGTAAAATGTTCTCGTTCTATATTTAAGTTATCCAATAAACAATCTCTAAACTCATCATGTTCTGGAATAATTGTTTTCCAATGAGTTTCCTCTGCATTACTTCCAAAGACTTTACACCAGCTAACAGCAGAATCAGATAATAAAGCGTTACAAATAGTCTTGAACGGAAACAGGTTACCTGTTCCATAATCTAGTTCATCAAGTTTGCCGTAAATAGCATTAAAAAGAGAATAAGACCTAGAGAATGAGGCCAAATACATCATGCTATGTTCAATTTTTTGAATTTGCTCGGTATTCATATTTCCGTATAACGCCTTTAGCAAGTGCGCGCTTTTCAGCGTCGCTTGCCTAAACTTGTTGTGCGATAACATAAACTACAAAGTACATTGTCACCGCAGTTAATTAAGATAACGATTTTGAGTGGATATGCAGACTAGATGGTTACTGCGACCAAAAGAACTAACAAACTGACTTTGGCTTCCTGCTCAATTTTTTATTAATGGTGCCACGTTTTTACAGAGCTGACTATTGCACAAAAGTACTATTTACGTTGAACCAGCTAATGTCACTTTAAGCGCACAACGCCCAAATAATGGGCTAAAAATAGTGGGCTAAAATGGAGCGAAGCGAACAGCCCGCTGTTTTTAGTCCTTTTGATTTTCTTGTATGGATAATAACTCGTGTAAATCATCCTGATTTTAATCGGGGTGAGGTAAAGTGAGACCCAAGCTTTAGCAGCAACTAAAGCCTTCTTTTGTGGTAGTTCGATTGATTGATGGCTCCTCAGTTGAGAGACCGATAACAAGAAAGAACGCCACAAAGGACTCCAAGCAAAATACTCGAATAGTCTACTGGGTCTCAACCCGCATTATGCAAGCAAGAGTTAGCTTATTATGAATACAAAAACAAATCAAAGCGTTAACGTCGGCGCGAATTCAACTCCGAAGTGCACCACTCGCTAAATTAAGCTGCGCTGCGTAGTTCATTAAAAACAACTAAGGGTTGTCTATACCCGAGGCATTTTCTTGGCCTCAGG
>NZ_BAER01000128.1 GCF_000315055.1 Paraglaciecola polaris LMG 21857
TTGGTATTACATTGAGAAACAAAGCCACTCCTGTAAAGGAGGTCGCTTAAACGATGAAATGCTGCAAAGTTATATTCAACAGGTCTTTGCGGTCAATTATCATCAGAACTCCATTTATAATTTGCTCCAATCACTGGGTATCAGTTGGACGACAAGTCGCTCGAAACACCCTAAGCAATCTAAAGAAGCCCAAGAAAACTTTAAAAAAACTGCAAATTGAAACGATCAAGTTGCTCCCCGGACATATTGCACTGGATAAGGTGGAATTTTGGTTTCAGGATGAAGCGAGAATAGGCCAGCAAAATACCACTACACGCCTTTGGTCGATGAAAGGCTGTCGACCTAGGGCGGTTAAGCAACAGCAATTTGACTATGCATATTTGTTTGGGGCAGTGTGTCCTGCTACAGGGGAAACAGAGGCATTGATAGCGCCTTATGTTGATAAAAATATCATGACGCTCCACCTAGAACAGCTCTCAGCGAAAACCCAAACGGGTAGACATGCTGTAGTGATCATGGATGGAGCAGGATGGCATCAAGCGTCATTGGTGGAGGGTATCAGGAATGTGAGTATCTTAAAGTTGCCCCCGTATTCCCCGGAGCTAAATCCAATAGAACAAGTGTGGAGTTGGCTTCGCCAACACCACTTAGCTAATCGATGTTTTAGCGGCTATGACGATATTGTTGATGCTTGCTCAATGGCTTGGAATGATTTTATTAGCGATGTAAAACGTGTGACAAAAATGTGTTCACGAGACTGGCTTGACGTGGGAAATTAATTACGGTGATTGGTATAATTGGTATTAGTAGTCGGGCTTAAAGTCCC
>NZ_BAER01000127.1 GCF_000315055.1 Paraglaciecola polaris LMG 21857
AATCTAGCCAACGAAGACAGAAGATTGACAGAGTATTCAAATGTCGTTGCCGCCAAGGACAAGTTTGCCACTGATGAAGAGCGGCAGCTACTACTCGCGGTAAAAAACGGAAACCGACAGGCATATCATCAACTGTATCACCAGTATATTGGGCAGGTATATGCCCTGTGTTATCGCCTAACGGGTGATAAATCCTTGGCTGAAGATGCGTCACAAGAAGTGTTTATTCAGCTGTGGCGCAAAATTGGGGATTATTCAGAGCAGAGTAAGTTTTCCACTTGGCTGCATACAGTCACGTCGAACATTACGATTTCGTATATTCGCAAGCAGCGTGGGTGGGTACAGCGCATGTTTAATCTTGAGGACTCAAGCGCGGCGAATGACATCGCAGAGCCCTCAACTGGCGAGGTAGATATTGAAAAATACGTTACACGTTTGCCCGAACGGGCAAGAATAGTATTTGTGTTGCACGCTATTGAAGGGTATCGCCACGAAGAGATTGCTCAAATGACGAATATGGCAGTGGGATCCAGTAAGGCTCAATTCCATCGAGCGAAAAAGCTGTTAGAGGAGTGGATGGGATATGCGTAAACAAGATTTTGAACAGACACTGCAAGATAAGTTGGCAGAGCTAGATGCGCAAAAGCAACCGGAGCGAGATTTATGGCCCGGGATTGAACTTGCGTTAGTTAAACAACAAGATGATGAGAATAACGTGCGCATTCTTAATGGGCGTGATGGTCATATCAAGCAGAGTGATGGTCATATCAAGCAGAGTGATGGTATCGGCCGATGGGCTCTACTTGCCGCTGGCATAGTCATGGTTGCGTTGCTGAGCTGGAAAGGCTTGATGCCCAGTGAGCCAATGATCACAGGAAACGATTTGGTTGCCGCGCTAAGTGCCCAACATGCAGAGCAAAAAAGCGCTTTGTTAGTGCAATATGAAGGGCAAACAGCATTAACTAAAAATTGGCAACAACAATTAGTCGAGTTAGATAGTGCGGCGCAAGCGATTAAAAAAGCACTTGAGAACGAACCAAACAATATGGCTTTGTTGAAAATGCTGCAAAGCGTACATCAGCAACAAATAAATTTAATTGAGCGAGTGCATTCACCTAAATGGTCGCAGATCTAGCTGAAATGTATGGGAGTACGAAGATGAGAAAATTATTATTGGCTGCGTTATTCACTGGGGCGAGTATGTTTGCTGGCGTCGGTATGAGTGCTTTTGCGGGAGAGCAGGTCGACCAAACGGTGGCGGCTAATGCCAAAGGTTACGTGGAAATTGAGCACGTAAATGGCCGGGCTGAAATAATTGGCTGGGATAAGCCCCAGGTACAGGTAAAAGGCACTTTGGGCGAGCGTACAGAACGCTTTATTTTCGAGCGTCGTGGCAATGAAGTCATTATTAAAATCAAAGTGAAAAATGGTCAGCGAGGCGGTTGGGGCCATAAAGATGAGGATGAGCTGGTGATTTATGTGCCGAATCAAAGTCGGTTGAGTTACACCGCCGTCAATGCGGATGTTTCCCTAAGTAATATCACCGGCGGCGTCAGTGTCGAAACAGTCAATGGCGATATAAAAGCAAAGCAACTTGCTGGGCGCTTGCGCTTAGAGTCGGTCAATGGCGATATAAATGCGGATGACTTACAAGGTGATGTGACTATTGAAACTGTTAATGGTGATATCCGGTCGCGCAGCAGCAAGGGACGCGAGGATAAATATGAAACGGTTAACGGTGATGTAAATGTTGAGTCTAGCAGCCAAGAAGTAAAAGCAGCCACAGTCAATGGTGACGTTAAACTCATCATGCAGACGGTGGAGTACGCTAAATTGGAAACGGTGAATGGCGAACTGAATGTTGATCTAACCTTAGCCAAAGGAGGGGAGGTAACGGCAACAACCGTTGGTGGTGAAATAGCGTTACGTTTTACGCAAGAGGTATCAGCGCTATTTGATATTCGTGCTCACGCAGGCGGCAAAATAGTCAACCGACTGACCAATGATAAAGTGCAAAAAGATAAATATGGTCCAAGCAGTTGGTTATCAACCAGCACAGGTCAGGGGCAAGGAAAGGTCTCTGTCTCTACCGTAAATGGCCGAGTGAGTATTTCGAAGGAGTAGGCCGTACTAGCAGCAACCATGCGCGCAAGAAAGTACAGGTGGATTGCTGCTAAGAAAATATGGTTAAGCGACACGCTCCACAGACAAATGCGCAAGGCCAATTAATGCTTGTTTGTAGGTTGAATCGGCAATCGGTGTTAATGCCTCAATGGCTTGTTGGCAGGCATTAAGTGCCTGCTGTTTGGTATAGGTCAAGGCGCCGGTCTCTTCAATCGCACTGAGTATCGCGCTTAGATTGTCCATACCATTTCCCTCTTCAATAGCTTCCCTAATTAAAGCCGATTGTTGTGGGGTGCCATGCCACATGGCATATAAAAGTGGTAGGGTCGGTTTGCCTTCAGCTAAATCATCCCCCATGTTTTTGCCCATATCTTCACTGTCGGAGGCATAGTCCATTATGTCATCTACCAGCTGAAAGGCTGTACCTAAGTACTTACCATAATCTTGCATGGCGTTTTCGATATCAGTGCTTTGCTTGGTCAGTACTGCGGATAATAACGTCGCGGCTTCAAACAAACGCGCAGTTTTACTGTAAATGACCTGCATGTAACTTTCTTCACTGGTATCAGGGTCGTTGCAATTCATCAACTGCAGTACTTCGCCTTCCGCAATGACATTCGTGGCATCGGATAATATTTGCATGACGCGCATGCTGTCCAATGTGACCATCATTTGAAATGAACGGGTATAAAGGAAGTCACCAACCAATACGCTGGCCTGATTACCAAATACTTCGTTTGCGGTTTCGCGACCTCGGCGCATGGTCGATTCATCTACTACATCGTCGTGTAATAGCGTGGCGGTGTGGATGAACTCGACGATCGCTGCAAGTGTATGGTGCTGCTCGCCTTGAATGTCTAAGGCGCGTGCTGCCAAAACAGTTAACAGCGGACGTAAGCGTTTACCGCCGCTGTTGACAATATAAAAACCTAATTGATTGATCAGCGAGACATCTGAATTCACCTGCTTTTGGATCAATTGATTGACCGCGAGCATATCTGGCTCAGCGAGGGAAAGGATGTTGTCTAAATCCATACTTAAATTTCAGCTCTTACGTAAGGTATTAATTAGCGTGCGATTTTACAGAAATTGCACAGGGTATCCAGTAGACATTATGTAACAATTGCCCGCAAAGACACGTAGAATATGTGTTGCTGCATATTTGAGCAAATAAATTGAATTTGGTACTTGCGACCACTGGATGCTTCACGTACAATTCGCGCCCTGTTTTTGAATATATAGCGCTACGATATAAGCGCAGAGCGGAGTTAATTATGTACGCGGTTTTCCAAAGTGGTGGCAAACAACACCGTGTGGCTGAAGGCCAAACCGTTCGTCTTGAGAAGATCGAAGTGGCTCTAGGTGAGTCAATAGAATTCGCTGAAATCTTGATGGTGAGCAATGGTGAAGACGTTAAGATCGGTACGCCTTTTGTTAGTGGCGGAAAAGTTACAGCTGAAGTAGTAACGCATGGTCGTGGCGACAAAGTTAAGATTGTTAAGTTTCGTCGACGCAAGCATTCACGTACCCAAATGGGTCACCGTCAGTGGTTCACGGAAGTGAAAATCACTGGTATAAGCGCTTAATAGGAGTTTCAACTAATGGCACATAAAAAGGCTGGTGGTAGTACTAATAACGGTCGTGACTCAGAAAGTAAACGCTTAGGTGTTAAGCGCTACGGTGGTGAGTCAGTTTTAGCAGGTAACATTATTGTTCGTCAACGTGGTACTCGTTTCCACGCAGGTAACAATATGGGTATCGGCAAAGACCATACTTTGTTTGCTTTATCAGACGGTAAAGTTCAATTCGAAGTGAAAGGTCCTAAAAACCGTAAATTTGTAAGTATCGTTGCTGAATAATTAGCAGCTATACATAAGTTTAAAAGACCCCGCTTGTGCGGGGTTTTTTGTTTGAGAAGCCTACCTTCATATGTATGAAAGGACGGGCAAACGCGCTGAGTTGTGGTGTGATGCCGCAAATAGCGAAGTAGTATAAACTCTTTATACACTTTACCTGAAAGTTGAGTTAACGATGAAATTTGTAGATGAAGCTGAGATCCGCGTAGAAGCGGGTGATGGCGGAGCCGGTACGGTTAGTTTTCGCCGAGAAAAATATGTTCCAGATGGCGGCCCGGACGGCGGCGATGGCGGCGATGGTGGTAGCGTATACCTAGTCGCGGATGAAAACCTAAACACGCTTATCGATTATCGCTTTGAAAGATTTCATCGTGCTGAGCGCGGTAAAAATGGTAGAAGTGCTGATTGTACTGGTCGTAGAGGTGTGGATCTTGACGTGATGGTGCCAGTAGGCACACGTGCCACAGACACTGAAACGGGCGAATTACTGGGCGATTTGACCAAGCATGGTCAACGTCTTAAAGCTGCCCAAGGCGGTTTTCACGGTTTAGGTAATGCACGCTTTAAAACCAGTACTAACCGAGCGCCTAGGCAGAAGACCTTAGGCACCCCTGGTGACGTACGCATGCTCAAGCTTGAGCTGATGCTACTTGCTGATGTGGGGTTATTGGGCATGCCCAAT
This sequence comes from Paraglaciecola polaris LMG 21857, assembly GCF_000315055.1. Taxonomy (GTDB): domain Bacteria; phylum Pseudomonadota; class Gammaproteobacteria; order Enterobacterales; family Alteromonadaceae; genus Paraglaciecola; species Paraglaciecola polaris. The sequence continues at coordinate 4,663 of NZ_BAER01000127.1, forward strand.
GCCGGTAAATCTACCTTTATACGCAGTGTATCGGCGGCCAAGCCTAAAGTAGCTGATTATCCTTTTACTACTTTAGTTCCTAATTTAGGTGTTGTTCGTTTAGATGCCATGCGTAGCTTTGTTATCGCCGATATTCCTGGCTTGATAGAAGGGGCATCTGAAGGCGCTGGCTTGGGGATCCAATTCCTTAAACATCTGGAACGCTGCCGTGTATTACTGCATTTAATTGACTTGATGCCAGCGGATGGTTCTGACCCTGTGGATAACGCCAAAGCCATTGTCGCCGAACTGGAAAAATACAGTCCTAAATTAGCCGCTAAACCACGTTGGTTAGTGTTTAATAAAACTGATCTGATGTTCGAAGATGAAGCGCAAGACTTGTGTAAAGAGATTGCACAAGCGATGGAATGGGAAGGTGATTATTATAGCATCTCAGCCGTTCAAGGTAAGAACACCAAAGAGTTGTGTATCAAAGTAATGGAATTCATCGACACCTTGCCGGCCGAGGTTATAGATGAATCGGAAGACGAAGACGTGGGCTTTAAGTGGGATACCTATCATAAAGAGACGGTTGAAAACTACGAAGATGATGACGACTTCGACGACGATGATGACGATTTTGATGGTGATGATGATTTCGAAGTTGTGTACCAAAAATAAATATATATTAATCGGTTAGTTAGGCATGGCTTAGCTAACCGAAGTAATTGCGTGCCTTTGGTAGTAATAGCGGTATCAATGTATGTGTAAGGGAGTAGGTAAATGGCAAAAATTGCCTTGATTGCTGCAATGGCAAACAAACGAGTAATTGGTTTAAACAACCAGATGCCGTGGCATATGCCCGCTGATTTACAACACTTTAAACGAGTGACTCTGGGTAAGCCGATTATTATGGGTCGCAAAACATACGAGTCTATCGGCAGAGCACTGCCTGGTCGCCTGAATATCGTTATTACTCACGACCAGGCTTATCAACTTGCCGATGCAACCGTTGTGAACAGTTGTGATAACGCAATTGCAACGGCTACGTCACACTTAAGCCAGCAAGGATTAAGTGACGAAGAGCAAGAGATAATGGTGATTGGCGGTGGGACTGTGTATCAACATTTTTTACCTTACAGTCATTGCCTTTACTTAACTTTAATAGCCCTTGATACCCCTGGGGATACCTATTTCCCTGATTACTCTGACGATGGGTGGCGTGAAGTCAATGTTGAGTCGCATGAGCCTGATCATAAAAACCCTCACTTTTATCAATTTGTTACCCTTGAGCGGTAGTGACTAAGTCGACGGTGTAATCTGGCTTCGCTCTTTCAAAAGGGTAAATGTATACAGGTAACCATATATCGCGCTAAATATGATGCTTGGCAATATAGTCAGTAGTAAATTCGGTGTTTGATTTAGTAAATTCACGCCCAAGGCTAAGCCTCCTTGTATCGTGATAGGAACAAGCGGCGCAAGCAATGTGCCGGGTATTGCCCTTGAACTAAGTTTTGTTGCTGCGTTATCTAGCGCATGATTAAACGTTTTGAATATCGCGATATTTTGTCTTGTTTTGGCGTGAATTGAGCACAAGATAGGCACAACGAAGATCAATGATAGGTTGCGATTACCGAAGTGACTAACCGATTTTCCCAACGCGAAGGTAAATAATATTGTGACGCTAGCACTGAGCGTTCCTTGCACCAACGCCGAGCGCAGAATATCCCCACTGTTGTCAGTTACTAAGCTATTGGCCCAAAAGGTCCAGGTGAAATAAAACCCAAAGGCGACTAAAGCTGAAATGACTAATCTGATTGTGGATGACATATTCATTACCTTGTTTAAAGTAATTATAAGACCTCGCTATTGTTTTCTATCTTTCGTCCCCCATTTTGTTATCTTAAGAATTCGCATTATTTAACGAGATTGGAGAACATATGAGTACAGTAACTTTACAGGGCAACCCTTTTAATACCGTAGGCGTGTTACCGAGTGTTGGTGAAAGTGCAGCAGATTTCCGTTTGGTTAAAACTGATCTATCTGAAACCACATTGGCTGATTATAAAGGGGCACGCTTAGTACTCAATATTTTTCCGTCGGTGGATACAGGCACATGTGCCATGTCAGTGCGCAAATTTAATGAGCAAGCCAGCAGCTTAGTAAATACTAAAGTGTTGTGTGTATCAGCTGATTTGCCTTTTGCTGCCGCACGTTTTTGTGGAGCAGAAGGAATAGAAAATGTGGCTACAGGTTCTAGCTTCAGAAGTTCGTTTGGTACCGAATACGGTGTTGAGTTCGTGGATGGTCCGTTAACTGGATTGTTGTCGCGTTGTGTGGTTGTTTTGGATGAAAACGGTAAGGTTTTATACACAGAGCAAGTATCTGAAACGGCTGATGAGCCTGACTATGCTGCTGCTATCGCGGTACTCTAGTTATTAATATGACCGTATAAATTTTATTAGTAGCGTAAAAGCAACGAGCCGCAATGCGGCTCGTTTTAGGCGATTACTCACGTAAATCTGTAATTAAACAGGTACTACGTTGTTCGCACATGGGCCTTTAGGGCTCTGTCCAACTTCAAACTCAACCGCTTGGCCGTCATTCAAAGTTGCGTATCCACCACCGCTTTTAATTTCTGAGTGATGAACAAATAAATCTTTTCCGCCGTCTTCTGGAGTAATGAAACCGAAACCTTTGTCTGCATTAAACCACTTAACTGTACCTTTACTCATAGTCTACTCTACTTTGTTTGAAATATTGTTTGCAGAAACCTGCGATAGGCATTGTATAGGTTATTTTTCCGTAAATCCGCTCAATTCCGCGTTTACTTAAATTTTTTGTTGATTATTATAGATTTTTTTCTTCTTAATGCGTCAGGTATATTTTTATTACTCGTCAGTTTTAACGATGCTCCGCCGTTTACTGAGAGGTAAATTCCTGTTTTGGTGGCATAGGTTCCAAGGACAGGCGTTAGACAAAATCGATGAAGATATTGGCGGTTAGACGACCTGATGCAGGGTCTTCATTAATGTCTTTATCAGAGGCGATCAATCCGGAGTGTAATAAATTACCTGGGTAAATAAGCAAACGATTTGGTCTATAGTCGATTTGAGAATGTAAGGTAAATTGTTCCGTGGAAGCCGTAATATACCCAGCAGGGGGTTGGGCCACGTTATTAATAAAGTGGGCAGCCGAACTTAAATATTGACGTTCACGCACTGGCGTAATGCGTTCGAAGCCCGTATTGTTGTCCCTGAAAAAACCTGTTCCACCATGATGTCCAGGGTTTACGTAATGCAATAGTGCAAAATAAAAGGGGCTGACAGCGTCAAAGTGAGGGATGCGTTGCAAGGTCGAGAGCGCATGACTAGGTGTGCTAATCAAAGAGTAGTAGCCCGCTTGATGCTTGAGCTGCAGATGTTGAGGTATGTGATGAATTTGGGCGACCTGTTTATAGATCGACTGCAGTACCTCGATAGTATAATCCCTCGGGAGGTCAGCACGTGCTCCCGGATAAAAACCGCTGTTTTGCCGACTAAAACATTGATTTTGACAGGCATCTGCTGCTAATTCACGGGGAGCTAACAACACATCATCAATGACGATAATAGGCGTCTGCTCCCGCCCAACCTTAATCACCTTAACCGTTTTATTTGCATTGACAGTGAAAGGTAATGTCATAAAGTGGGAATGTTTGTTTGGCAGTAGTGTCGTATAAAGTCATTCACATTTGGCCAATTAGCGACTTTACGTTTTACGTTCGATTTGATGTTATCTAAAAACTGCTTGAGTTCCTCATCACTCATAATATCAACGATAGGGTGATATTGTTGAGGTGTAATACCTTGACCTAGCATCACTTGGATCCAAGAGGTTTCGCCAAACAACTCTTCAGCTTTTTTAAAGACCTTACCTGTACTTTCGAACAAATCCATTCGGTGACGTAGTGTATCTGGGATAGGCATGTTCTTACAATAACGCCAAAATGGCGTATCAGTTCGCTGGGTTTGGTGATAGTGCAAAATAATGAAGTCTTTGATGTCATCAACATCGGCGCGGCTTTGGGCGTTAAATTCGTTTACATCCGCTTGTGCAATTCCATTCGATGGGAACATCAGCATCAAGCGCACAATGGCTCTTTGAAAAAGGTGAATGCCAGTTGATTCTAATGGTTCTATAAACCCAGAAGAGAGGCCAACTGCAATACAGTTTTTGTTCCAATGTTTACGCCGTGTGCCGGTTTTATATTTTATCACTCGAGGTTCGTTGAGGAGCTCTCCCTCAATGTTCGCTAACAAGGCTGCTTTTGCTTGGTCATCACTCATGTATTTGCTACAAAATACTAAGCCATTACCCGTTCTATTTTGCAAAGGAATGCGCCATTGCCAACCTGCGTCACGAGCGATTGAACGAGTATATGGCACTGGATTAGGTTTGGCAGTGGTTTGCACTGCTACCGCGGAGTCGCAGGGTAGCCAATGGCTCCAATCTTCAAACCCAGTGTGCAAAGCCTGTTCAATTAATAATGCTCGAAAGCCAGTACAATCAATAAATAAATCGCCCTCTATCACCTCACAAGAGGCGAGGGTAAGTGCGCATATATCCCCTGAGTTGTCATCTAAGGTTACGGTTTCTATTTTGCCTTCAATACGTTTACAGCCATGTTGCTCGGCGATTTTTCGTAGGTACTGGGCATATAAGCCGGCGTCTAAATGATACGCGTGGTTTTGTTCTTGATTAGCCAGTACGGCAAATCGGCTCTCACGACAGGCTAAATGCTCGGGTATATAATCACCTATTTGTGTCACCATGCCTTTTTGTTGGCCTTTCAACCAAAAATGCTGGAAACCTGCCGCCCAACAACCTTGGCCTAAAAAGCCAAACGAATGAATGTAGTCTTGATTTTGGACCTTCCAGTTCTCGAACTGTATGCCAAGTTTAAATGTTGCATTCGTGGCCGCCATAAACTCTTGCTCGTTGATACCCAGCAAACGATGAAAAATATGCAAGGTAGGTATGGTCGCTTCGCCAACCCCTACCGTAGGAATATCGTCAGACTCAATCAGTGCAACAGATAAATTTTTACCTAATAGTTTAGAAAGAGCAGCTGCGGCCATCCAGCCTGCGGTGCCACCACCTGCAATAACGACACGTTTAATGGGTTTTTTATTCATCTGTGATTTTGTCCTATAAATGATACGGGCAAGGTGAGCTTACACTTTCAATTTGTTCAGCAGTTCCGCTCTGAGTTTTTTAGCTGAAAGTAAATCTAGGGGTTGCGATAACATGCCTTTGACTGCATCTGGGATGTGATCCAAGTCCCCAGATTGATGCGCAAAGATGTAATGATCAAATATGGCTTTCCAGGCATCACGTTGGGCGGGAGGCAGATTGCGCAAACTTAATATAGCGAGCTTCAATGCATTTTCAGGCCTTCCAAAATAGGCTGGGCTATCTCGCCACCAATGGGTCACTAATACGTTGAAATCGGTCAAACCTTCCACATGGTGCCACCACATACTAGGCAAAAATAACGCGTCCCCAGGTTCTAAGTCAGCGACTTGAGCCGCTTGCAGCGCCTGTTTAAATTTCGGGAACTTCACATAATCCGGAGCAGAAAAATCAACCAAACTAATATCCTGGCCCCCTGGTGATAGTTCCATCGGCCCCACATATAGATTTGCTATTTGCTCAGGTGGAAAAACCGTATAACGTCTTTTGCCAACGACGCAGCAGGCTAAATTGTTAGGCACATCATAATGAGCAGCAATTCTACTATGGTTACCAATCCAGATATTGGTTAATGGATTAAACTCATCCATCCCGGCATTATTGGTTTGATTAAAACCCGGTAACCAGTTATTTACGTCAGCAGAAGCCACATAAATAGTAGGGGGAGTAGGGTCGCCACGATGCGCTAATAGCTTATCTAGCACTAGGTTAAGATCGGCTTTTACGCCCTGACAATTAAAGCCCGTCATGTCGTCGTTATAGAAAACTCGGCCTTGAGTATCCGGTTCGCCGTAAGCACTAAATACAGGTTTGCCATTGTATAGACTGCGTAAATAGTTGGCGGCTTGCTCAGGCGAATCAAGCCCTGCCTCGACAATGGGCCAAGCGTTAGCAAACCCCTTCAACACAAGGGGTTCCGAGGACGATAAAACAAACTGTGGAATATCGCCAGGGCGACAATTGGTAATATGCTTAACGCTTTTTTCAACTAACGACATGGTATTTTGCTCAGTTAGGTTAGGCGCAACAGGCTGTTATAACCCTAATAATTCGTTTTTCTTATTCATTAAGGTTCTGATATTCGCTTGTGAAGCGATAGCCATATAAATGGCCTGCAAATAGCCTTTTTCATGTAGCTTACTCAATACTGCACCGTCGAGTTCGCTGAGCTTGTCTTCATTGATGGTGTAAAACCCAATCATTTGATACTTACTTTCATCATTGAGTGTGACGTCTAAGGTAAATGTCTCTAACAATTGATAGTCGACTAAACAGTCAATAAATGCAGCGCTATCTACAAAACCGTGATGTATCGCTTCCAGTATATCGGCTGCGCGGTCTACGTAGGGACTGTTACCACCATGCGTTAAAAATAAGGGTTCCCCATACTCTTGGTTCACTCGTGGGTTATCAAGATCGATGTGTAATACCCTTTGCTCCTTCTCAATTCCGTCTTCTCTAACCTTTTGTATGCCTATCAGGAAGGGCTGTCTGGCGACGGTCAAGGGAATATAGCCCGCTTGCCATTTATTGTCTTGCAAGAACAAGTTCTCTTGGTCCTGAAATCCAAATAGGGCAATGGCAAAGAATTTTCCGTTGCTGGGATCTTTGTTAAAGAAGATGGGGTAATAAGCCTGAACACTTCTGAATTCATTTGGGAAGGTAGGGGAATACCACACATTGTCACCATAGGCTGATGAGTGTTCGGTAATCACTTTTACATTTTGGTGATCGATGCTGTTAAGTAATACGTTATTTGCCATTTTGGATCCCATTACATTAATTACATAAGGCTGTGCAGGTATAGCTGCGTAAGTACTTAGTGCTATATTTCGGCTACGCCAGATTGATTAACCTAAGTTAACCGTTCCTTATATAAATGTGTACCGTAGAGGTAAGAAGAAAAAGGCCGCATGAATTAATTCAGCGGCCTGATGCAACATTTTAGAAATCGCTCAAGCTCGTCTAGAACGTGTAGCGCGCACCTAAGTTGTAGCGAGCTCCTTGTTGAGTCACGTTCAGTACTTGGTATTCAGAACGACCATGCTTGCGAATGTATTCGTCAGTCAAATTGATGGCATTAAAGAAAATATTTAAGCCTTCGACCTGAGGGACATCATAGCTAATGGTCATATCTAATTGGCTATAAGCTTCGACATATACAGGTGAAACGCCTACATCGCCTTGGTACTGAGACTCAAGGAATTCGTCACGCCAGTTGTAAGCCAAACGCACAGACCAGCCATAGTCTTCATAGAAGGCTACCAAGTTTGCTGTATCACTGATGCCTAATTCAACGTCTTGGGTGCTAGCGCCAATATCAAAGTTGTCGAATTCAGCGCCAGTGTCCACTTTAGTGTAATTGATAATGCCACCAAAACCACTTTCGCCAAATAGGTGCTGGACAGCAAATTCAATCCCATCAAATGTTGACTCACCAGATTCGTTAACCGGCGTTTCAATATCGAAAATCATCAAACTATCGGTGGCTGGATTGCCTTGAATTTCTATATTTCCATTCACTAAATTTACCAGAGGATCCGTTGCTCCATAGGTATCGTATATATATTGGCGTTGCAAAGCGCCATCCGCACCCACAGCGGCTAACGCTTCTTGCTGGTATGGACCGTTCGCAGGATTCGCAATACCCGTTGTGACTGGGATATTGTCAATGACAACGTTATTGGTGGTTGTTTTTCTGAAATACCCTAACGATACATAGCTTCCTGGGGCGTAATACCATTCTGCAGAAAGGTCAATATTGTCTGACTCAAGCGGTAACAATGCAGCGCTACCAGAGGTTCCGCTTCCCCCATCAAATCGAGCGCCTTCGTTGAGTGAAGTACCACCAATCATTTGGCTATAATTAGGACGACCTATGGTTTCACTGTAAGCTGCTCGCAACATGACATCTTCAACCACTTCAATATTGAAATTGAAATTTGGTAAAGTATGGTTGTAGCTGCCTTCTTGCGTTTGGAATTCCTGCTCGCCTGAGGAAAGCAAGAAGACTTCAGTTGTGCCATTCCATACTGCTCCATTATAACCTGGGACAGCAGAAGTCGAGGTAACATCGGTTTCTTCATAACGCAAACCAACATGCACGTCATACAGCATGTCGCCTATTTCGCCGTCATAATTATATTGGGCATAAACAGCGGTCATTTCTTCTTTGTTATATCTGTCAGTATCCGATGCGTAATCGGTTGAAGGGCAAAAAGAATTACCGCAATCGCCAACTGCTTGCACACTTAACAATTGGGCAGCTTGGTCTCTTACACCATGAAAATCAAAGGCAAAATAGGTATCCATAATTTCGTAATCTTCGCCATAAAGACCATTAAAGTCTGCGAAGTTGCCGCCACTCACATCGGTAAATTGGTTTTGAATCGATTTGCGAGGGAATAAATCTGCATCATAGGCACCCGCTGAACCTTCTCCTCCCCAGTTATTACGCTGAACGTTTTTGGTTTGGCCGCGGTTTTCCGATGTGGTCAATGATAGGCCAAAATCGATACTGCCAGCATCTTCAAGCAAATATTTACCACGAAACTGTGTCTGCTCAGTATCGGCACGATTTTTATTATTGGTAAAAACGCTTCCTGTTACGAGCATATCCGATGGCTGAATCGCGTTCCCACCGCGAATCGCAAGGATAGGGAGGTCGCCAGTAAAATCTGTTGCTGATGATGCCCTAATAAAACCAGCCATAGCGAGATTATTGCTCGAACCAAACTCATTATTAGGTGAATTTTCAGCAGAAGAATTATGATAATCCAGCTCTAAGTTCAGGTTGTCATTCACTTGCCATTCTAAGTTCAAACCTAGTGACTTGGTTTCATCGCGTGTGCCGTAATCTCCGCCACCCATAGCGATATCTTGTAAACCAACACCGTTTTCTTCGTAGTCTTCAGAATACAGTAAAGGAGACGAGATAGGACCGTCTGTCCACACGTTTTTTGAAGGTGAAAAGCCATACCATGCTGAGACATCATTAAATTGTGTATCAGTATCTTTTTTTACATAGGTGTAGTCTAAGGTCGCGGTGAGGTTTTCAACAGGACTATATTGCAAGACTAACTGAGCATTGGTTCTTTTACGCTGCTGCTCTTCAAATTTATAAGCTGTGGTTTGCGGTACCGAATAGATATCACCATCGCTAGGGCGATTGGTTTGAAATTCATCTTTAGGTACGCCGCCCCATTGTGGGTTTGCCCCTGGTGCACCACTCCAATCTTGGTCAGCTGTACCATCAAATGAGCGCCAGCCTGTGCTTACATTTGCTTGTTGATTACCACTTTCACGCTCTGAATAACTGCCTGAAATAGAGATACCAAATTTACCGTCATCAGATGTATTGGAGTAAATACCTGAAAACTCAGGCGTCACACCACCTTCATTGGTCGATGTGTCGTTAAGAGCTTGAGCACTTATGGTGGAATGCATGCCAGGGTTGTTTAATGGTTTATTGGTCAGGATATTAATTGTGGCACCAATACCCCCAGTCGGCACGGTTGCATTAGACGTCTTATAAACCTCAACGCCACTCACCCCTTCTGCAGCAATATTGGCAAAATCGAACGAACGATCACCCGTAGTCGTGGGAAGTTGACGGCCATTAAGCGTTACTAGGTTACGCTCGGGACCAAAACCGCGGACGGTTACTTTACTGCCTTCACCATTGTTTCTGTCAATGGATACACCGGTAATACGCTGTAATGATTCCGCTAAGTTTGTATCTGGGAACTTACCGATGTCTTCAGCATTAATCGCATCGACGATACCTGCCGAAGAGCGCTTTACGTCCATCGATTTAATCATGCTGCCGCGAATACCTTTAACTTGAATGACTTCTACGTCGCTCTCGTTAAGTTCTTGAGCTAGGGCTGGCGTCAGCATAGAGGCGCCTAGCAGTAATGAGATACTGGTCGCAAGGTGTGTCTTATAAAATGTTTTAGCTTTCATGTGTGTTCCCGGTTGGCGATGAACGAGTTGATTGTAAGCGCTTTCATTTCTTAATTTAAAAAATGCACTTATGTAAGCGCTTTCATTTAGGTTATGATATTTGTTAATCAAGATCAACAAATAATTAACATCAAAGACAGATTCTCATTAAATCTTTGTTATGACATACAATATTAATAAAAAATATTGTCCACGAAAACACCTAATATTTTGATTCTAAAGGATTAGTTTGGGATCAAGTATGAAATGGAGAATAACAAGAATGTAACGAGTAACACAGGCCAAAACCTATGTTACTCACGTCAAATAGGCTAAGGGGTAGCGCAACGAATAACGGCATCAGATGCGGTATTAGGCACGATGCGAATATCAGATATTGATAAGCTCAACGGCTCTTTTGAACGTAAAGCGAACGGAATACCCACTTTTGAAAAGTCAGTAGAATTTTGCTTAAAGCACGCTAAGTCAACCGACATCGTTTGCCAAGGTTGTGCCTGTTCGAACTGCATATGTTGCGTTAAGGCTACGTCGCTTTCACATGATTGCGCGCAATTCATCTGTAGGAATAATGCATCTTGAAGTGCTGAATTAAGTTGGTAGTCAAACTGCAGCGTACTGTTGCTTTCTGTATAACTGCGCAGGTCTTGAAGAAAATCATGATAAATACGTACTTGCCCAGCATCAGCTTTTAACCACTCAACTTTGAATGCATCTTCTTGCACACGTCTGTCTATAGTTCTGAATTTAAGCGCGCCATTTTCTAGCATACTACTGGCTACCGTCGCACTTTTTTGTGCTGTTACGAGCGCCATTTTCCAAGGGGCTTGAACGTTTCTGTCGTATATGGCTAGCACGGGTAATGCTTGTTCATTATCACTGCCCGTTTCCTCAGAAAGTGTGTTATCTACGGTGCTTCTCTCGCCATATTTTAAGCCAAACCCGTAGGGTAATAAGCCAGAGTCGTTTGTATCAAAGCGATTAATGTTGGTTTGCGTAGGACTTTTGGGCCATGAAAACGACAGCTGACCTTTGAAATCATGCTGAATATCACCGTTCGCCGCTGTGAATAACACATCAGCCACGCCAGCGCCTTCAGTGCCGGGCAACCAAGCAACGACGAACGCATCAGAAGCATTCAATTCAGGGTTGACCCACAAGGGGCGACCCGTCAGAAATACCGATACTACCGGTATGCCTTGCGCTTTTAGCGATTTGAGTAAAGCTAAATCAGTTTTGTTACCCCGTTGGTATTCAAGGTTATCCAGATCGCCGTTTCCTTCTGCATAAGGTTGCTCACCAAATACCACTATGGCGACGTCAGGCTTTTGGGTGAATTTGCCATCTACCGCCAGTTCTACAGTACCATTGGCTTGCGCGACTGCTTGCTGGATCCCTTGATAAATTGATGTGCCGCCAGGGAAATCCTGATTGGTGTTACCCGTTCCTTGCCAGGTAATACTCCATCCCCCTGATTGCTGACCTATATTGTCAGCACCGCCACCTGCAACGAGTATATTCGCGTTCGCAGACAGAGGTAAAACTTGTTGATGGTTCTTCAATAGTACCAGCGACTCACGCACCGCTTGACGTGCTACGGCTCTGTGTTCGGGCGACCCAATAATATCTTTATTACCAGATAAAATGCGTTCAGCTGGCGCTGGTTTATCGAATAATCCAGCGCGAAGCTTTACTCGTAAAATGCGAGTAACTGCATCATCAAGACGAGTAGTACTTATCTCACCTGACTCCACCTGAGCGATGGTATTTTCAAGTAAGGGTTTCCAAGCGCCAGTCGGCACCATGTAAATATCAAGTCCGGCATTCATTGCTTGCGGACAACTTTCATTACTACAGCCCTGTATTTGCCCATGGCCGTTCCAGTCGCCAACAACAAAGCCGTCAAAACCCATACGCTCTTTCAATACTGAGGTTAATAAGTAGCGATTGCCATGTACCTTATCGCCGTTCCAGCTATTAAACGACGCCATGACACTTTGTGCACCAGCGGTTAAACCGCCAACGTATCCTTGTGCATGTATATCAAACAGGGTCTGTTCATCAGCAATATTGTCACCTTGATCATCACCACCAACGGTGCCTCCATCTCCAATAAAGTGCTTAACGGTTGAAATAACCTGGCGGTCGCCTAAGAAATTGCTGTCTGCACTGCCTTGTAAGCCTTTTACGATGGACGCTGAATAGTCTCTAACGATTTCAGGATCTTCTGAATATCCTTCGTACGTTCTGCCCCAACGATCGTCGCGTACGGTGGCAACCGTGGGCGCGAAAATCCAGTCGATACCTGTCGCTAATACTTCTTCAGCGGTAGCTTTGGCTATTTCTTCAATCAATGCTGGGTTATGAGCCGCCCCTAATCCAATGTTGTGGGGGAATAGCGTGGCACCAATCACGTTGTTGTGGCCGTGAACTGCGTCTGTGCCCCACATAGTAGGAATAGTTGAACCATCAATGCTGTCGTCAATCGATGCCTGGTACATCTTTTCCGCTAATGCTACCCAATCACTAGGCGAAGCGTGTTTGTCGCCATTGGGAAATGCGCCGCCGCCGTTTAAGTAAGAGCCAAAACCATAGGTGCGCATGTCATCTAAGGTGATATCACGAATTTCGGGCTGAATAGTCTGGGCAACTTTTTGCGCGAGTGTCATACCACTGAGAATGTCAGTGATACGTTGTTCAATTTTGGCATCGGGCTTTACCGCGATATTTAATTTAGGCCAAATCTCGATTGAGTTCGCAGTGGCAGCGTCTTTGCTCTTTGCAACGCCCTGTTTCGTTGAAATCACAACGTTGTCTGTTGTGGATTGACTGCAGCCGACAAGTAGCGAGGTTAGAGAGACCGCACCTAACATCAGAGCGTGATTAAATTTTTGTTTCATAATGGAAATCTCGGGTAAAAGTTAGACGGATGTTGATGAAGTCGGTTTGGAGCCTTGCAGGCCATAAAAGGCGATATACAAGTAACAAACCAGAGGCAATACGAAAGACAGTTGCAAACCAATGCTGTCAGCTAAAACACCTTGTAAAACAGGAACAATAGCACCGCCTACAATGGCTAAACATAAAACGCCTGAGCCACGACTGGTCAAACTGCCTAAGCCTGCTAAGGCCAAACTGAAAATAGTTGGAAACATGATGGAATTGAATAAACCCACCATTAATATCGCCCACATGGCAAACGCACCGCTTGATGATATGGCCAAGGCAATGAGGCCCATAGCGCACACACTGTTGAAGGCGAGCAGTTTACCAGCAGGTATTTTTTGCATTACCGCAGCGCCAATAAAGCGGCCAATCATTGCACCGCCCCAGTAATAACTTAGATAAGTGGCGGCGCTTGCTTCTGCTAAGCCTGCAATGTGCTGTTCGCCCAAAAAGTTAACGATGAAACTGCCAATGGATACTTCAGCGCCGACATAAATAAAGATGCACACTGCGCCTAGCGTGAGGTGGCGATGTTGTAGAGGGCTGCCCTTTGTTGTGTTTAAAGTATCAGGTGTATTGGCTATTTCAGCTGGGCTGGTATCTGGCAGTGATATTTTTAGAAACACCATAGCAAGCAAAAACAGTACTGATGCCAAAATAATGTACGGCAGAATAACACTATTCGCTGTCATATCGCTTTCGTCTATGACTGAGAAAATCAATATTCCGCCAATGATAGGCGCAAGCGTGGTTCCCAGAGAATTAAAGGCTTGAGTTAAGGTTAATCGGCTCGGTGCGGTTTCAGGTTTGCCAAGCAGCGTTACTATCGGGTTTGCAGCGACCTGTAAAATAGTGATGCCTGATGCCAACACAAATAACGCCGTCAGGAATATCCAATAGGTATGACTCGTCGCTGCGGGAACAAATAACAAACAGCCGATACAAGCGACGAGCAAACCAACGCTGATCCCGCGCTGAAATCCAATGCGCTTAACCAACCAACCTGCGGGTACCGATACTAAAAAATAAGCACCAAAGAAACAGAATTGAATCAACATAGCTTGGGTGTAACTAAGTGCAAAGACGGCCTTTAAATGAGGAATGAGCACATCATTCATTGCTGTGATAAAACCCCACATAAAAAACAATGACGTTAGCGAGGTCAAAGCAAAGCGATAACTTTGCGACTTAGCGCTTTGAGTCGACTCCGGTGGAATGGCGGTAGTTGGGTTTATCATGGTGTTTTACCTGTCAGGTTAAGATCAATTTAGCAAGTCGAGCTTGTTTTGTTGACCTAAGCGTAACAAAGTAATAACATCAATGTAAGCGCTTTCATTTGGTTTTTTATCTTTGCGGTAAACCAAATAGAAATTTTGGCATCATCAGCCGTGCAGTCTGAATTCTTCGATGTTTATATTTACCCTAGGCCACGAATAAGTTAATTATGAAAATATCCCTCGCAAAATCTTCTCCACTTAGCCAAACAAATTTCACCTATGGTGTGGCCACTGCCGCCTTCCAAATTGAAGGTGCAGCAGAGTCACGTAGACCATGTATTTGGGACAAATTTTGTGCTACGCCTGACAAAATAAAAGACAGCTCCAATGGGCTAGAAGCATGTGACCATTTTAATCGTTGGGAGCAAGATTTAGCGTTGATAGAGTCTCTTGAAGTAGATGCCTACCGGTTTTCAGTGTCTTGGCCTAGGGTTATCACCCACAGCGGGGAGTTAGACCCTAAAGGTGTAGCGTTTTACGTTGAACTACTCGATGCGTTAAATCAGAAAAACATCAAACCTTATGTCACCCTGTATCATTGGGATTTACCGCAGCATCTGGAAGACAAAGGTGGCTGGTTGAATCGTGAAACAGCGTATCATTTTCGTGATTATGTTGACTTGATCACGCAAGCGTTTGGGGACCGAGTGTACTCATATTCAACCTTGAACGAACCATTCTGCAGTGCGTATTTAGGCTATGAGCTAGGCATTCATGCTCCAGGTTTGAAGAGCAAAGCGTTCGGTAAGCAAGCTGCCCATCATTTGTTACTTGCTCACGGGTTAGGTATGCAAGTACTCGCTAAAAACAGTCCTGAAACACTCAATGGCATCGTGTTAAATGTTAGCCCGTGCTACCCGAAAACCGACAGTGAGAAAGATAAAAAGGCAGCATGGGCCGCAGATCAGAATCTTAATCATTGGTATGCGATGCCAGTGCTTGAAGGACGCTACCCCGAATCTATCAATACCTTACCAGAGGAAGAATTGCCGCCGATTCAACAAGGCGACATGGCGATTATCTGTCAGCCGCTAGACTACCTTGGGCTGAACTATTACACCCGCGAGGTATACGAAGGTGTGGGTCATAACGACAGACAAAAATGGGTTGATGAATCATTGCCTTTTACTGAGATGGGCTGGGAGGTATACCCTCTAGGTTTAACTGATATTTTGCTGCAACTGAATAACAAATACACACTTCCGCCCGTATACATCACTGAAAACGGTGCTGCCATGGCAGATAGTTATGCCGAGGGGCAAGTACAAGACACGGATAGAATCGAATATTTTCAAGGGCATTTGCAAGCGGTGAGTGATGCGGCTGAGCAAGGCGTAGATATTCGCGGCTATTTCGCGTGGAGTTTAATGGATAACTTCGAATGGGCAGAAGGGTACGAAAAACGCTTTGGCATAGTATACGTAGATTACGACACACAACAGCGCACCATAAAGGCCAGCGGGTTGGCATATCGAGATTTTATTAGTAGTCGCCAATTAGCCAAGAGCGCATAGTCGCACAGGAGTCAGCATGGTTAGCGTTAAAGAAAAAATAGCCTATGGGTTAGGAGACACGGCAAGTAACATCGTTTTTCAATCGGTGATGTTGTTTTTGTCCTTTTTCTATACCGATATATTTGGTATCTCACCTGCAATAGTCGGTACGCTATTTTTAGTAGTGCGTATCTTTGATGCAGTAACTGACCCTTTGATGGGAGCGATGACAGATCGCACCCAAACGAAATACGGTAAATTTCGGCCTTATTTGCTGTGGTTAGCGCTTCCCTTTGGCGTGATAAGCGTGCTGGCGTTTACTACACCTGATTTCAGTGAGCAGGGCAAGGTGATATATGCCTTTGTCACTTATGCCTTGTTGATGATTGCCTACACTGCGATCAATATTCCATACTCGGCGCTGGGTGGGGTAATTACTGGCGATCCTAAAGAGCGGGTATCGGTACAGTCTTACCGATTTGTATTCGGTATGCTTGGTGGGTTGATTGTGACGGCTTGTACGCTTCCATTGGTCGACTGGTTTGGTGCTGGTGATAAAGCCAAAGGATATCAGTTAACGATTGCCGCTATGAGTGCGGTGGGCGTACTGATGTTTTTAGTGTGCTTCGCTGGCACCAAAGAGCGCGTGATTGCACCGAAGCAAGACTCCACCTTTAAGCAAGATATGGCGTCATTATGGCAGAATGACCAATGGCGAATTTTATCTGGCGTGGCCTTTTTTGTGCTCATTGGTATGGTGATGCGTAATACCTTAGCGATTTATTACGTGAAGTACTTTTTGCTCAGAGAAGACTTGATCACGGCATTTATCACCTTAGGGATGATTGGCAATATTATTGGCTGTGCGGTTGCGCCTAGTGTGGTCAAACGGTTTTGCAAAATTAAAGTGTATATAGGCGTACTGTTCATTGCCGCGCTGATATGCGTAGCAAGTTATTGGGTCCAACCAGAGCAATTGGTTTTAGCGTTTGTCGTTTATTTTATAGGTAATGTGTTTTTGCAAATGGGCACCCCGTTACTGTGGGCAAAAATCGCGGATACTGTAGATTATGGTCAGTTTAAAACGGGTATTCGCATAACGGGTATGACGTACTCGTCAGTGGTGTTTTTCATCAAACTTGGCTTAGCACTAGGCGGGGCGATAGTGGGTTGGTTGTTGGCATATTACGGTTATCAAGCTGATACAACCCAAAGCCCTGATGCGGTGCACGGCATATTATTGTCTTTTACTATTTTCCCTGCGGTGGCGTTTATCATTGTATCTTGGGTCATGAGTCGTTATACACTTAACGACAATAAGGTGACGGAAATTCAACAAGCCATTGTAAAAGAGGCCGTTTGAGATTGCCCGCACAAGATATATTTAAGGTGAAGTACAAACGTTATGGCAACAATTTATCAAGTGTCTGAGCTCGCTGGGGTTTCTCTAGCGACGGTATCGAGGGTGATGAACGGTGGCACACGCGTTAGCGAAAAGACCCGGGAAAAAGTGACCAAAGCGATGGAAACCCTTAATTACCGTCCAAGTTCAATTGCTCGTTCTTTAGCGTCAAATTGTTCTAATAGTGTGGGGATTTTAGTTTCAGAATTACACGGGCCAATCTATGGCGAAATGATGAGCGGTATAGAAAAGCAACTTCGTACCGCGGGTAAACACGTCATTATCGCTGCTGGGCACAGTGATGCTGCCAGTGAAAAAGACGGTATTGAGTTTTTAATCGACCGTAATTGTGACGCACTTATTCTGCACGTAGAAGCCGTCAGCGACGAATACCTCATTGAGTTAGCAACAACTAAATATGCCTTTATCCTGATCAACCGATATATCCCACAAATAGCAGATAACTGCATCAGTTTAAACAATCGCCGTGGTGGCTACCTGGCCACAAAAGCCTTATTAGAAAACGGCCACCGTGACATCGCCTATATTTCAGGCCCGTTATGGAAAATGGATGCCAATGATCGTTATCTTGGCCATCAAGAGGCGTTGTCTGAATTCGGTATCGCCTGCAATGAAGCATTGCTCAGTGAAGGTAACTTCCAAGAAGAAGGCGGTAATGAATGCATGCTAGCCTTATTGGATACAAAAATAGCGTTTAGCGCCGTGGTCTGTGCCAACGATGAGATGGCCGCTGGAGCCATGCAAGCCGCTCGTGATAGGGGCTTAGCGGTACCTAACGACATCTCAGTCATGGGGTTTGATAATGTTCTATTAGCCCGGTACATGTATCCTAAATTATCTACAGTGAACTACCCAGTACAAGATATGGGTAAAATGGCAGCAAGCTGGATTTTGAAGAATATTTATCAAGCGAATCAGCCTGACATAAGCCACGTATTTGAGCCTGAGCTGGTGTGGCGCGACTCGGTTATTTCACTTTAGCTAAAGTATTGAGAGTTATCGACTCGATCTACAAAGCACAAACGGCCTGAATAGGCCGCTTTTTATGTGATGTTGTACTTTTAAGGTAAGGCTATTGCACACTTACTTGAGTTAAATAAGCTTTTTGCTTTTGCGTAATTTCGCTGACTTCACCGTTAATTTCAAACGATTCTTCTAAACGAATATCATCTGATGCACTGCCTATCATGATGTTTATTTCCCCCGGTTCCACCACAAAACGCATGTCTGCATCGTAAAATGCCAGTAAATTCACTGGTAATTCAAACGTTACTTTTTTGCTTTGACCTGCTTTTAGCGCAACACGTTTAAAACCTTTTAGCTCTTTAACTGGGCGGGTAACGCTGGAAAATACATCGTGAATGTATAGCTGAGCCACTTCTTCGCCATCTACTTCGCCGCTGTTGGTTAGCGTAAAGCTTGCCGATACAGTGCCGTTGGCTTTGGCATTAGTAGCATCAATGGATAAATCACCATAAGCGAAGGTGGTGTAGCTTAACCCATGACCGAAAGCAAAGGCTGGTGCGGTATCGCCAAAAATATAGCCGCGTTTTGCTGACGGTTTGTGATTATAGAATACCGGTAGTTGACCAATGGTTTTGGGTAAGGTTAAAGGCAATTTTCCGCTTGGGTTCACATCACCAAACAGCACATTTGCGACTGCCGTACCAGTTTCTTGACCTAAGTACCAAGCTTCGATAATAGCGGGAGCATCTTTATACAAGTTACCTAGGGTCAAAGGTCGGCCATTGGATAAAATAACCACGGTTGGTTTGCCCGTGGCTAATACTGCCTCGACCAACGCATGCTGGCCACCAAGTAAGCCTAATGAGTCTCTATCCCCTAGGTGATTTTCGGCCCAAGCTTCGCGAGATGTGCCCTCGTTTGAGCCCACTACGACCACAGCAATGTCGCTGCGCTTAGCCACAGCAACCGCATCATCTATGAGTTGTTGAGCGTTACTTTGATCCGCTAGTTTCATATTTTCTTTGTTCCAGCGCGCTTTTGAGTAGCTTTGTGCTATAACCGCGGCAGGAGACGGCTCTAATATGTCCTCAGTGATAATAGCGCCACGAGAGAACTCAACCTTGACTGATTGTCCTAGTTTATTTCGAATTCCATCAAGTATCGTCACCGTTTGTCGAGGAATGTCACTGTAGCCACCAAGCAACGTTTCATCAGCGTGAGCGCCAATGACCGCCACGTGTTTAATCATAGCTCGGTTAAAGGGTAAAATACCGTCGTTCTTTAACAGTACCATGGCTTTTTCGGCCGTCGTTTGGGCTAAATCACGATGGGCCTGACTGCCTACAATCGCATCAACTTTATCTTCATCTGTGTAAGGATTTTCAAACAAACCTAGCTTGAACTTTTCTCGGAGAATACGCGTTACTGCAGTATCGATTTTCTGCATAGAAACTTTTTTATCATTGACTAGTTTGGTCAACAGCGGGAAAACATCACGGTCCGGCATTTCAACATCAACGCCAGCATTGAGAGCCATGATGGCGGCGTTTTCATCGCTACCTGCTAATCCATGTCGAGTAATGAGCTCCTTTATCGCGTAGTAATCACTTACTAAAAGGCCGTCAAACCCCCATTCATCGCGCAAAATATCAGTTAGTAGCATTTTGTTTGCATGAGACGGAATACCGTCAATTTCGTTATATGACGCCATGACACTGCCCACATGAGCGAGTGTTACTGCTGCTTCAAATGGAAAAAGGAAGACTTCTCGTAGTGCCCGTTCACCAATGGGGGCGGGGGCTATATTCAGTCCGCCCGTTGGTTGACCATGGCCCGCTAAATGCTTGAGCGTTGCCATAACACGATTGCCGGGGATCTGTTGCTTGTCACCTTGGAAACCCTTTACCGCGGACACGCCTAGCTCTGCGATAAGGTAGGGGTCTTCTCCCATGGTTTCTTCTATACGGCCCCAACGCGGATCGCGGGCGACGTCTAAAATAGGAGTAAGTGCTTGGTTGCCACCTCTTGCTCTGACTTCTTCGGCACTTGCTTGGTAAACATCATGAATTAAGGATGGATCCCAAGTACTGGCCATGGCAATCGCTTGGGGGAAGCTGGTGGCTTCACTGGCAGCGTGACCGTGTAAGGCTTCTTCATGAAAAATGGCAGGGATCCCCAAACGTGTATTCTCGACTAACCATTTTTGAATAGCATTGGTATATTTAACGCTATCGACAGGCGATAGGTCTTCACTGGGGCGTGCTACGTGGCCGATGCCCAGAGGTAATATTTTCTCGGCCATATCTGTTTTTAGTGCACCGTGAGGGCCCTTTAATTCACGCCCTTGATGCCAAACGGTTTCTAACTGGGCGACTTTTTCTTGGAGTGTCATTTGACCCAGTAGGTCACTGACTCGCTGCTCGGTCGGTAAACTTGGGTTTTGGTAATCATTGGCTGCGAGGCTATTAAATGCTAAAGAAACAAAGCCCAAAGCGAAAACTTTCGTAAAGGAAAACATTCTCATCTTAAATCCCTATCAGGTGCTAAAAGGAGTGGAAAAGCCAGACTGTGGTTATTCATTCTGCAAGATCCCACACTATTGACTAGTGTACCTAGATGGAATCATAATGGTCATTGTGACAATTTGTAAATCAATTATTATATTTCAGTTAATTCCCGGTCATTGATAAGTGCTTACATATTGGCTGTGACTTTTTCCAGATTGTTAATAAGGGAATTTTGTTTATGATGCACAAGGACTTATCACTGGGATCATGAGAAAACGTGTTGGATAACAATAGTAACCAAGCTGCTAAACCGCGCATGATAGAAGCGTTATCAATTGATAACGTGGTGTTGGGCATAGAAAGCGGACGCCTTATGGTGCTGACCGCTAAATATAATACCGGCTTAGCACAAGGTTTGTGGGGCTTGCTGGGTGGATGGGTCGCTTATGATGAACCCATAGATAACGCCGCCAAGCGTATTTTGAAAATGATCACTGGGGTCGATGATCTGTACCTTGAGCAATTTCGAGCCTTTGGCGATGTTAAGCGATATCCAGCTGAGCGTGTCGTGACAATTGCTTATTATGCATTGGTGCGCCCTGATTTATATAATGTTATCCCCGGAGGAACCGCATCTCACGTTGAGTGGCGAGATGTGCGTAACCTGCCTAGTTTAATATATGATCATGGCGAAATCGTCAAAGCGCTGTTACTTCATCTTAAAAGCAAAGTGCGTCATGAGCCTATTGGTTTTAACTTATTACCGGAAAAATTTACTTTGTTGCAACTGCAAGAAGTGTACGAAGCCATCTTAGATGTGAAGTTAGACAAGCCAAATTTCAGGCGGAAAATTTTGAAGATGAACCTGCTTATCGACTGTAATGAAAAACAACAAGGTGTGATGCACCGGGCGGCTAGCTTGTATCGATTCGATATGGTGGTGTATCAAAAGCTCTGTGAACACGGGTTTAACTTTGAATTTTGAAGGACGCTGCGTTGTGCTTTTTAATTCTGGCTTTACTATTTTTGCGATAAGTAGGAATTTAAATGTGGTGTGCTAGACAGGGCTTGTTACATATGGTTAACATGACTATAACTAACTTATCTTAGGAAATTATAGTGCACACACGTTATTTATCTCTTTTACCTTTATTTGCTATTGGCGTCGTTATGCTGTCAGGTTGCTCAGAAAAAGCCAGTCACAGTGAAACGACAACCGATACTATTCAGGCTCCAGCAGCTACTGCATCTCAAGCACATGAACAACAAGACACGAAGAATGCTGAGCAAAAAGGCTTAGATGAATATGGCTCTAAGTCTTTACCGCTGGTAAGTAATATATATACCGCTGATCCTTCTGCTCATGTGTTCGACGGTAAACTTTATATCTACCCGTCACACGATTACGAAGCCGGTATACCGCAAAACGACAATGGCGATCATTTCGCTATGCGTGATTATCATATTTTGTCGATGGATGAAGCGGGTGGTGATGTGACGGAGCACGGTGTGGCTTTGTCTGTTGATGACGTGCCTTGGGCGGGTCGCCAAATGTGGGCCCCTGATGCGGCCAGTAAAAATGGCCAGTATTACCTCTACTTTCCTCTGAAAGACCAACAAGATATTTTCCGTATCGGTGTAGCGAAAAGTGGTTCACCTGTTGGACCATTTATACCAGAGCCTGAGCCTATGGCTGGTAGTTTTAGCATGGACCCAGCGGTATTTGAGGACGACGACCAGCAACATTACTTGTTCTTTGGGGGCATTTGGGGCGGCCAATTACAACGTTGGACAAAAGACGAATATAGCCAACAGGACGACTACCCAGCGGATGACGCACCAGCATTGATGCCTAAAGCGGTAAAGCTTGCAGATGACATGCTGTCTATGGATGGTAATCCGCAAGACATCATGATTTTAGATGAAAGTGGCGAGCCTATTAAGCAAGGGGACTTAGATCGTCGTTTCTTTGAGGCTGCTTGGGTACATAAATACCAAGGGAATTATTACCTGTCTTATTCTACGGGTGATACCCACAAAATCGTTTATGCCATGAGCGAAAATTTAATGGGGCCTTATACTTTTAAAGGTGTGGTGCTCGACCCTGTTATCGGCTGGACGAATCACCACTCGATCGCTGAGTTTCAAGGTAAATGGTACCTGTTTTATCACGATAGCACGCTATCTAAAGGGCAAACTCACTTACGCAGTGTGAAGATGGCAGAGCTGGAATATAACGATGATGGCACGATTGTGCCTTATCAGGCTTATTACCCATAATGACCTTTTTGCCTGAAATTGTGTTCGGGCTTTTTACTTAATAGCGCTAAATTTAAGCTTATCAATAACCAACAAATAGAGCTTTAATCAGGCGTTATCCACCAGGGATATAAAAGAGGAATAGGTTTTGTCTCAAAATAACGAAAATACACTGATGATCATTCTTGTCAGTTGCGTTGCAACCATAGGAGGGTTCCTATTTGGTTTCGATAGCGGCGTAATAAACGGCACCGTTGATGGACTACAAAGCGCATTTAGTTCGGACAATGCAGGCACGGGCTTTAATGTGTCGAGTATGTTGTTGGGCTGCGCTGTTGGGGTATTTAGTGCCGGACGCTTAGCGGATAGGTTTGGCCGCAGACCTTTGCTTATCACCGCAGCTGTATTCTTTATCATCAGTGCTTGGGGCTCAGGGGTTTCAACGTCATCCATGGAATTTGTGGTTTATCGTATTCTTGGTGGCTTGGCCGTAGGTGCAGCGTCAGTAATGGCACCTGCTTATATTAGTGAGATCGCCCCCGCGCGCTTTCGTGGCACTTTGTCTTCAGTGCAACAAGTGGCCATCATTTTTGGCTTATTTTCGGCGTTTGTGAGTAACTACTTTTTGGCTGATTTCGCTGGCTCATCGACGGCTGAGTTTTGGATGGGATACCAAGCGTGGCGCTGGATGTTCTGGATTGAGCTGATCCCCGCGACACTTTTTCTGGTGGCCTTGATGTTTATTCCAGAAAGCCCGCGTTATCTGGTTATCAGTAGAAAGACCGAAAAAGCCAAGCGCGTGTTGAATGCCTTGTACGGTGATGACGAGGGGCAACACAAATTACAAGAAATAGAAGCGTCTCGTGAAACAAATGAATCGAAACCGAAATTGACTGATCTGATTGACAAAGTCAGCGGTAAAATACGTCCTATTATGTGGGTCGGTATTGGTTTGGCGGTTTTTCAGCAGTTAGTCGGTATCAATGTGGTGTTCTACTACGGCGCTATTTTATGGCAAGCCGCTGGGTTCTCCGAATCTGACGCCTTGATGATCAACGTGATAAGTGGTGCGGTGAGTATTGCCGCCGTATTTGTGACCATGTATCTGATCGATAAAGTTGGGCGCAAACCGTTCCTGCTAATAGGCTCTGTTGGGATGACATTTGCTCTTGGCACTATGGTGTATACATTCGCTAACTCCGGCCTTGATGCAAACGGTAACTTGAGCTTGGGGGACCAAGGTGTGGTGGCACTGGTTGCAGCAAATGCTTATGTGTTTTTCTTTAATTTGTCTTGGGGGCCTGTTATGTGGGTCATGTTAGGCGAAATGTTTCCCAATCAAATACGTGGTTCGGGTTTAGCTGTTGCTGGTTTCGCCCAATGGGGAGCTAACTTCATTGTCACCTTTACGTTCCCAATCTTCTTAGCCTCAATTGGTTTAGCGGGTGCGTACAGCATCTACGCACTGGGTGCGTTGATTTCGATAGTGTTTGTGTACAAATTAGTACAAGAAACCAAGGGTAAAGAATTAGAAGAAATGCAAGGTTAAGCCCTACATCGAGCATAGTAAAAGCCGCTATCTAGCGGCTTTTTTATGCCTGCATTCTCTCGGCCAATCAAAGATATCGGTTATTAACCCTCAGATGTATATTTACAAAAGTCTCAGCTTGATGAGTGGGTCGCTCAATGATCCGCAGACAGAATTCAGCGTTATTCTAACGGGTATAAACACAGCTTTCATCCATATAAGGCTTAGCAAAAAATCGACTGACTTCCCTTGTCGTCGCACA
The DNA here is from genome assembly GCF_000315055.1 of Paraglaciecola polaris LMG 21857. Lineage (GTDB taxonomy): Bacteria > Pseudomonadota > Gammaproteobacteria > Enterobacterales > Alteromonadaceae > Paraglaciecola > Paraglaciecola polaris. The sequence continues at coordinate 29,500 of NZ_BAER01000127.1, forward strand.
AATTTTAATTCTGATGGAAGAGTCGTTCGATCGCCAAAAGAGCGTCTTTAGCTTTGCTTGCTTGTAGGTGAATTAGCCTTTTCAACTAGCGCTACAACACTTAATTTAAAGGCTAAAGTGTAATCTCGTCGTGAGCGTCTCGCGCTTTTATTGCTTGATGTTTCCATAAAGAAGTCCTCTTTATATCAACGTATTTCAGGATGGGACACAGTGCAAAAAAAAGCCTAACATATGTTAGGCCTTTTATTCACGAACCACTGGACACAGCTCGAGGGGATACGGTTAATAAGCGTGCTTATTAACCGTATAGAACGTTGTTTACTTTGTTTTCAAGTAGCTCTTGCTGACCACTTACGTGCTTAGGTTGCAGGTTCTTATCAATACATAGTTTAGACAATGACTCTAACGTGAAATCGCCCCCTTGAATGCCTTTTCCTAAATCACCATTCCAACCCGCGTAACGTTTACTCACAGCTTGGCCAAGGAAGTCGCTTTCAATCATTTTCGCCGCTTTTTTCAAGCCCATTGCGAGGTGATCCATACCGCCAATGTGAGCAATAAACATGTCTTGAGGATCAGAACTTTGACGGCGTAACTTGGTATCAAAGTTGAACCCACCGGATGTAAAGCCGCCAGCTTTGAGGATTTCGTATATTACCAAGGTCAACTCTTCAACGCTGTTAGGGAACTGATCCGTGTCCCATCCTAGCTGAGCGTCACCGCGGTTAGCATCTATGCTACCAAACAGACCAAGAGAAATAGCGGTAGCCACTTCATGTTGGAACGAATGTCCGGCCAGTGTAGCGTGGTTCGCTTCAATGTTTACTTTAAATTCGTTTTCCAAACCGTACTGCTTCAAGAAACCATAAACCGTGGCCGTATCATAATCATACTGATGTTTAGTTGGCTCTTGAGGTTTTGGTTCGATTAACAACAGGCCTTTAAAGCCGATTTTGTGCTTATGCTCCACGACCATGTTCATGAAACGACCCAACTGCTCACGTTCTTGGCGCAAATCGGTATTGAGTAGGGTTTCGTAACCTTCACGCCCCCCCCATAATACGTAGTTTTCACCACCCAAGCGTTTTGTTGCATTCATCGCATGCATAACTTGTGTTGAACCGTAAGCAAACACCTCAGGGTTAGGGCTAGAAGCTGCACCACTAGCATAACGAGGATTACTGAATAAATTTGCCGTGCCCCAAAGCAATTTAAGACCTGTTTCTTCTTGTTTTGCTTCAAGTACATCCGTCATTTGTGCGAAGTTGTTGATGTACTCTTTAATTGAGTTTCCTTCCGGAGATACATCAACGTCGTGGAAGCAGTAATACGGAATATTCAATTTTGAGAAAAACTCAAATGCCACATCGGCTTTTTCTTTGGCGCGTTGCATGGCGTCGCCAGGCTTTAACCAAGGACGATCAAATGTGCCTGCGCCAAAAACGTCCGCCCCGTCCCAGCAGAAGTTGTGCCAGTAGCATGCAGCAAGACGCAAGTGGTCCTTCATACTTTTACCTAATACAATTTCTTCTGGGTTGTAATGGCGAAAGGCAAGGGGGTTTTGTGAACTTGTACCTTCAAATTTTACTTTTGGAATGTCTTTAAAATATTCAGCCATGGGGCTCTCCTAATGTATTTTGTTAACGACTCATCATCGATTACGTTCATCATCACAACAGACGAAGATCGTAACAATTATGTTTTTTAGGTTAACTTTTGTGTTTTGTTGGTTTTTCAATAAAGTCATTGTGTATAAGATACATAGATACAAAATGGCTAAAAAATGTCACGACATACTTTGTACAAGGCTGCAAATTTCACTCGGCGCTTAGCGTAAATATTTGCGCGATTTGGATTGGGTTGATACACAGAATCCAATTGCGGTTGTGGGCAAATGTGCTCAAGTTTGCTGTCAGGTTCAATGGCCAGTTGAGCTAATCGCGCGGCACCTAAACCTGGGCCAACATCACCGCCTTGGCGGTAAGTTACAGGCCGCTGTAAAACATCTGCTATCAGTTGGCGCCAATAGGGACTCTTTGCTCCGCCCCCAATCAAGGTTATCTCGTCTACGTTGACCCCTGATGCGTGTAATGCATCGACCCCATCGGCGAGACCAAAAGTCACGCCCTCTAAAACACTGTGAGTCAAAGTGACTTGGTCGCTAGAGTGGGTTAAACCAAAAAACGCGCCGCTGGCATTGGGATTGTTATGTGGGGTGCGCTCACCGCTTAGGTAGGGCAAAAACACGGGGCAATGTTGATGTTCTATGCTGTTTTCAAGCTGTGCTTGCTCAAGATCCGCGAGCAAATCCGAGACACCACGTTTCGCTATTTTTTCACCGTACCATTGCAAGCAACTGGCGGCACTTAGCATCACAGACATTAAGTGCCAAGTATTTGGTAGGGCGTGACAGAAACTATGTACTGCGGACTCTGGATTGCTACGGAAGCCTTCACTGACAGCGAAATATACCCCTGATGTACCAAGTGAAAGCATGGCTTGACCAGGTTTAACAATACCGACACCAATGGCACCTGCGGCATTGTCGCCAGCACCAGCGACCATAGGTACACGGTTCATATTCCAGCGTTTGGCAAGCTCGGTTGATAACACGCCAGTGATTTGACTGCCTTCATAAAGGGTTGGCATATTAGACTCGTTTAAACCGCAGGCCTCGAGCATGTCTGTATGCCAGCAACGTCTGTCTACGTCTAGCCACATAGTACCGGCTGCGTCTGACATATCAGTGGCAAAATCACCACTTAGTAACAAACGTAAGTAATCTTTAGGCAGTAAGACTTTATCTATTCGCGCGAATAGCTCTGGTTCGTTCTGCTTGACCCAAAGCAATTTAGGCGCGGTAAAACCGGGCATTATAATGTTACCGGTGATCTCTCTGGCAGCCGGTACGAGTTCTTCTATTTGAACGCACTGTGCTTCGCAGCGTCCGTCGTTCCACAGAATTGCTGGGCGAATGACTTTTTGATCTTTATCTAACAGTGTGGCGCCATGCATCTGACCAGCAAACCCAATCGCCTTGACTTGCGTTAAGTCATATTGCGCGTTTAATCTGTCCATGGCTGTGCACAGTCCATCCCACCAATCCTGTGGGTTTTGCTCGGACCATAAGGGTTTCGGCCTTGAGACCTCAAACGCACTTGACGCGCTGTCTACGATTGCACCGCTGTTGTCAGTTAACACTAACTTGATACCAGAGGTTCCTAAATCAATACCTAAAAACATGGGAATACCTGCCAAATAATGAGTTTGGCAAATACTAGCAGAACGGTTAAATTAAACTGCAATGCAGGTAATAACGAAATTTGATAACGAAATTTCGTAACGCGCTTAACGAGTAATGTAGTAGTGCCGTGATACTGGCTAATGCACTATATACTTGGAAACGTTTTATGCTTAGGTGATGTATGTTTCAAGCGAAACACAGTATTAGTTTGTTATTTAACGCCAATAAAGTTTATGACCGTCAGGTTATAGAGGGGATTGGTCATTATTTACAGTCGTCTAAAGTGGACTGGGACGTCTACTTAGAAGAAGATTTTCTAACCCGTTTAGCTCAGCTAGATGAGTGGGGCGGCGACGGTATTATTGCCGACTTTGATGATCCCTCGATTCAGAAAATGCTGCTCAACAGTGCTATACCTGTGGTGGGAGTCGGTGGTTCATACTCTAAAGAAGAAGATTACCCTGATGTGCCTTATGTGGCCACTGACAACTTTGCGGTTGTCCAAGCAGCGTATGAACATCTCAAGAAAAAAGGTTTAGAACGTTTCGCATTTTATGGACTACCTAGCGATAAAGATCATCGTTGGGCGGTGGAGCGCGAAAAGGCAATTATTAAGCTGTGTCAAGCCGATGGTTACGAGTGCTCAATCTATCGAGGGCATCCTACCCGGCCAGAAACATGGCAGTATACTATGAATCGATTAACCGATTGGATACAAGGTTTGCCAAATCCGGTGGGCATTATCAGTGTGACTGACGCGCGGGCGCGCCACCTGCTGCAAGCATGTGAACATATAGGTAAGCTGGTGCCTGACAACATATCCATTGTTGGGATAGACGATGATGATATTGCCCGTTATTTAAGTCGTATCAGTTTAAGCTCGGTCACCCAGGGTTGTTTTGAAATGGGTTATCAGGCGGCAAAATTATTGCACCGTCGACTGGAAAACAGCAGTCTTAAAAACAAACGTGTACTTGTTCCACCAGCAGGGGTGTCTGAGCGACAATCAACGGATTTTAAAGCATTAAAAGACCCCTACGTGATTCAGGCAATGCATTTTATTCGTCAAAATGCGTCTAGAGGCATAAAAGTGGAGCAGGTTTTAGATTATGTAGGCATATCGCGTTCAAACTTGGAGCAGCGTTTCAAAGATGAGCGGGGACATAGTATTCACACCGAAATCCACAATGAAAAATTAGAAAAGGCCTGCACTATGCTCACTAATGGAAATATGTCGACCACAGAAGTCGCTAACGTATGTGGTTATCCGTCTTTACAATATATGTACGCCGTATTTAAAAAACACTTCGCCAAAACACCACGAGAATATCGTGAACAGAGTAGTCAGTAGTCAGTTAGCTGCCTGTTCTTACTACGGGTTTCAGGCAGGCTAAATTTTTTTGTAAAGTGCAGGCTACTGTTTATTAGCGACTTTAGCCGGTAAGTATTTACTTAACATTTCTTCGAGCGAAATTAACTTCAACGGCTTAGTTAAATACTCGTTCATGCCCACTTCTTTTGCTTGTACGAAGTCTTCTTTCATGGCGTTGGCAGACAGACCGCAAATCACTAAGTCTAACAGCCCCAGATGACGTATTTCTTTGGTGGCTTCGTAGCCGTCCATAACCGGCATTTGTATGTCCATTAAAACCACATCATAGTGAGCGGAGTTGATAACTTTAGTCACAGCTTGTTGGCCATCTTCGGCGATGTCGAAAGTAATGCCCAGTACTCTTAGCATTTCACCGGTAACCACTTGATTGATGCTGTTATCTTCAACGAGCAGCACATGGCCGTCATACTCTAATTGCTCAGTAAACTCGGGACTGGGTATATCAGAGATGTATTTCTCTTCATTTAGCAATGAATGGATAAATGAGGTTAACTGCCCTGGGGTGAACGGGTGGGTTAAACAGGCGTAGCTCCAACTATTAATCAGTTTTTGCGGTAAATTACTGGGCTGTGTGTCAGTGATAAAACCTACGTTTCTATCGTTATCTTTTAGTTTTTGCAAAGATGGGGCAATCGCCTGATGTTCACTTTGATCCGCTATGTCGATAATGACGATATCGCGCTCAGATATCTCGTCGAGCAACTTTTCAAGCTGCATATGCGGAAAGTGATGGAATTCTAACTTAATGTTGGCGAAGTATTGTTGCTTAATCAAGCCTTTAGGGGTTTTACTAAAATAATATAACTGACGTTTTAATTGAGGTGGTATGGCAAAAATATGCTGTTCCTTTGATTGAGAAATCAGGGTAAAGGAGACATTAAAAATACTGCCAACGTTCACCTCTGATTCTGCTGTCACCTCACCACCCATTAAATTAACCAGTTGCTTGACTATGGTTAATCCTAAACCTGTGCCACCAAAATCCCGACTGGTGGTGCCATCGGCTTGAGTAAATGACTCAAATACTTTATCAAGCTGTTCTTCAGACATGCCGATCCCTGTGTCTTGCACGCGAGCGCGCAGCCGTAATTTGTTACTGTTAGGCAGCACGTCGTAGGTGATGGATATAGTCACCGAGCCATTGCGGGTAAATTTGACTGCGTTACTGGACAAATTCAACAGCACTTGACTAATGCGCAGTGGATCACCGATTAATGTCGGCGGAATATCGGGGTCACAGATAAAGCGGACATTGAGGTTTTTTTCTTGGGCTTTGACTGAAATGTTGGTTAGCAAATTGGCGAATACCGAATTGAGCGAAAATTCCACCTGTTCGATGTCAAGTTTACCGGCCTCGACTTTCGAAAAATCTAGAATGTCATTAATCAAGCTCATTAAAATCTGGCTTGAGTAGACTACTTTATTTAAGTGTTGGCGCTGAGTTGACGTCAGGTTGCTTTTCATCACTACATCAAGTAAACCGATTATGCCATTCATAGGCGTACGGATTTCGTGGCTCATATTCGCCAAAAACATGCTCTTAGACTGGGTCGCTTGCTCCGCCTTGTATTTTGATTCGACTAATTCGGCATTCAAAATTTCTTGCTTGGCATTTAGCCGCTGAGCTTGGGCAAGTAGGGCGGTTGTTTGCTTGTTTTTTTCATGGAACACGTCCGCGGCATCTGCCAACTGACCAATTTCATTATGCTGCGTGATCCCAGGTATGACGTCAACGTCCTCCCCTTTGGCAAGTTTTTTAAAGACTTCAGTGATGGTATTGATCGGTAACATAATTCGTGATGCCAAGAAATAGGCGGTGCTGCAAGCAAGCAAAATACCGATAATGGAAAACAAGTCGCTGCTAAGTTGGTTTTTCTCAATATTTTTTTTGACTTGCTCGTTAGTCTCTCCCAGCTTGGAGGTCACTAGCAGGTTGAGTTCACGAGCCATAAATAAGAATTCATTGGCTGAGCCAGCCATCACCACGTTAACTAAAAATAGATAGCCGCTGGTGACATTGGTCAGTTGCAAAAACTCACCGTCAATTTCATCAAGCTTCGTTATAACAGAGGAAAACGCTTGGGATGAGGCAGAAGTTTGAGAAAGTTGCGTTTTTGCCTGATTGAGTTCGTTACGAAAACGTTCTACCAATTGATAATCGGGTTTGAGCAAATACTGATAGGTGACGTTTTCAGCCCGAGTTATATGGTATTTCGCATTAGAGATATTAAGTGTTGATGACGAACTGCTTTTCGATAAGGTATCTAATATAGCATTGATATCTGCGGCTAATCGCTCGTTAAACAGAGTGTCACGTTTACTGCGGCCAGCAATAACATTGGAAAAATTATCTTGGTATTCTGCTATATGGCTACGCATTCTAGAGATAAAACCATGATAAACATCTATTTGCTCTTCACTACTGGTTAGTGTTTCAAGAGTGATTAGGTTATCCATCGAACTTTGGATCAAGGAGTTAAATCGTGCAATGGCTGACTTGCTAGCAGAGTCTTTATAAATCAGCACATTACGCTGTAAATCTAATACATCTCGCTCTAGCTCGCGCACCAAACTTACCTTAATAACGGCCTGTTGAGTCAGATCTAAACTATTCACGAACGAACTCTGATTACCGCGAGTCACAAACACTTGCGAGACGAGCAACAGGATCAAAATAACGGAAACAAGCAGTATCTGGAACTTAAGGGTTTTAAACACGTATAATCATCTCGCCATTATCAAGAACTTATAAATTCATACCATTTCTGTAAGGTATAATCGTAGGTCGGCATGGCGGTATTCCACACCGCCACATTGCTAAAGCGGTCTGAATAACTGCCGCCAGAACGCACTTGCCCACGACGAACTGATATATTGCCATCGGGGCCTTTCAACGGTTGACTGGCAGGCTTACCATTATACCAATAGTCCCATTCGCTTTGCTCTAGATAATTAGCCGATCGCCCTGGGTTCGAAATATAATAACCTTGCCTAGCGATAAATGCGCCCGGCCAACCAGATAACCACCAATTCATATATTCATAGGCGATATCTTTGGTTCGCCCCGCAGCGCGAGATGATAAGCACATCACCCCATGCCAGCCGCGATAACCCTCTTTTGGCGCTGCAAAAGTGACCGGCACGTTTTGTCCATTTAAGGTGGAAACCGCAGGTGAGAACATACTTTCAATATGCACCCGTCCTGAGCGCATAAAATCTATCGAATCAGGCACTGAATTCCAAAAACCGGCAAAGTGGTTTTGGTGCTTTAAATCAATCAATATACTGAACAAACTATCTAATTCGGCTACCGAGATATTACCTATATCAGCGAACTTCATCATTCCACTAGCATCAGCGGCCAGCGCTAGGTCGAACAAACCTATGGTCGGATCGTTGATAATACCCACTTTGCCTCGATGTTTATTTGCCAATAACCATCCCCAGCTTTCTGTTTTGTAAGCAATTCCTTGTTCGATTTCATTGGTGTTGTATCCAAATGAATCAACGTTATGTACATAGGGTAAGAAACTGATTTTCCCTGTTTGCTCGGCGCCTAGGGTGCCGTCTGCCTGGACGTTAACGATTTTATATGGGGCATCACCAGCACCGAATTTTGCCTTTGGGGAGACTTTTCCGGTTTTGCATAAGGAGTTGATTTCATCCCAGTGAGTAAGCCGTTTGATGTCGATTTCTTGGATGGAATGATTGCGCCACAATGGACGAATGCTATTTGACCACTGTTCATAAATATCAAAGCTCTCAGGTGAGATTAAACCGCGCTGTAAAACACTTGGACTACCTTTAGCTTCAAATTGAATTTTTATACCAAGATCACTCATAGCACGCTGCCTGAGGGGCTCTTGTAATGTGACGTGCGTGCCTAACACACGCAAAGTGTGGGTGTTTTTAGCAAAAACATAGGGTGCGTTTACGATAGAGGCGCCGAGAATAGTGCCTTTGCCAATGGTTTTTAACGTTGCTCGTTTTGTATTATCCACTGGTGAAGCGCTTACTAGTGAATCCTTTTTACACTGCTTATTCATACTGGCCTCCAATTGGAGACTAAACATTAAGTTAGAACTGACAAGGACGCAATGTTATCTGGTCATAACTTTGGTCTATATGCGTCCTATTCAGCGTAAAATTTATGTTGAAAGTTAAGGACTTGCTTATTCGCGCCATCGTTTATATCAACTGCAATGCGAAACGTTTCTTGGTCACTAAAGGGTAATACCGCGAGGTAATATATTGCATCACCTTCACTAATTTCTTTAAAGGTCAGTTTTTTGCTCACCCCAAGTAAATTGCGCGCGGTGCCTGTTAACACAGCTGACTGTGCTTCTTGCGTCTGCTTATCCAAGATTGAGATATTAATTACCCCGTTATATTTACTGCGCACGATGGCGTAATGCTTAGCAATATCGGGCGTAATAAAAGTACTGTTAAACGCAATATAATGTACGTCCCAATCGCCTAGGGTTTCTTTTTGCTCAGCACGAGCCGTCATAGACAGAGCCAAACTGGCGAGTAGCATAAAGCCAATCGCCAGTTTTGTTTGGTTAGAAGAAGCCAAATAAGTCCCCTAATAATTTTTGCATAAATATAATGAGCAAAATCACTACCATGACGGACAAATCTAATCCCCCCATGCTCGGTAAGCGACGCCTAATGGGGGCAAGCAAAGGTTCAGTTAATTGACCCAGCACCATATCCATTGGGTTGTAGCCTTGGCTGACCCAACTCATGATGGCGCGAATGATCAGCACCCACATCATTAAAGAAAGGGCTTCTTTTAACACTAAATAGAAGGAGCCAATGAACACACCAATAGGATTTATATTAGCATTGCCGACGAGTAAATTGAGCGCCACAATTTTTAGTGCAGCCACGAGTAGCGCGAGTACTAAGGTCGCTGTGTCTATCCTGCCAATGGACGGCAATATTCTGCGCAGCGGGCCAACAATTGGATGGGTCGCTTTCACCACAAACTGGCTAAAAGGGTTGTAAAAATCGGCTCTGGCTAATTGTAACCAAAAGCGCAGCAGCACTACCATTAAGTACAACTCAAACAGGGTACTGATTAAAAACTGCATCGCGCTCATAGAGATTCGTCTTCCTAAAAACTAATTAAAACAATTTGGCCATTTCTTCAGCTCGAGTAACCGCAGCACGCATTGCGCCAGATACTAATTTGTCGATGCCATTTTCTTGAAAATGTTCCACTGCTTTGGCTGTGGTGCCACCTTTAGACGTAACTTGGGCACGCAGCTCGCTAATTTCAAGTTGCGGATTGTGACAAACCATTTCAGCTGCGCCTAGCATGGCTTGTTGTACAAGCAAGCGCGCGGTCTGTTGATCGAACCCCTGATTTTGCGTTTCTTTTTGCATGGCTTCTAAAAATGCATAAAAATAAGCGGGGCTGCTACCAGCTGCAGCAATCACACCGTTGATCATCGACTCTTTTTCAACCCAAGCAATTTCACCCACTTGAGACATTAAATCCCCAGCGTATTCTCTATCTTGTTGGCTAACGCTTGAGGGGGCATATAAACCGGTCATGCCTTTGCCTAACGAACTTGGCGTATTTGGCATGGTGCGAATGATGTTGTTTTGACCGCCAAGCATTTCACTTAACCGTGCTGTGTCTATGCCTGCTGCAATTGAGATAAATAACTTGCCGTCAAGTGCAACGCTGTCTTTTAAAGCCGCGCACATGGTTTCCATTAACTGAGGTTTGACGGCTAATACGACCACTTGCGCCTGCTCCACTGCCTGTTGGTTTTGTTGCGTTATCTGAATAGAAAAATCACTTTTGAGGGCATCTAGCTTAGGCATTGAAGGATTGCTGGCAATGATGTTAATGGCGGGGTAACCGCTATTACACATACCACTGATGATGCTTCTGCTCATGTTTCCTGCGCCGATAAAGGCGATATGTCTATGTTGCATAATTATCCTATGTTGTGAGTTTACCAGAATGAAATTCGGAGTAATAAACTGACGCTATTGACGAGCACCGAAAATAGCGCTGCCGACCCGAACCATAGTCGAGCCGCATTCGATAGCGAGTGGCATATCGCTGGACATTCCCATGCTAAGCGTATCAATTTGCGGATATTTTGTCTGTAGCTGTGCAAAACACTTGCTCATAGCGAGTAAACTTTGACGTTGTAAATTCAGGTCCTCTTGTACTTTTGGTATGGTCATGAGTCCGCGCAGCGTTAAATTCGGCAACTTGCTAATGTGCGCGGCTAAGCTTTCGACCTCGCTTAACGAGGCGCCCGCTTTACTGGCTTCGTTGTCTATGTTGACTTGAATACAGATATTCAGCCGTTTATGGGCACTGCGCTGATCATTCAATCGCTGGGCTATTTTAAGGCGATCAATACTGTGCACCCAGTCAAAGTTTTCTGCTACTGGGCGGGTTTTATTGGACTGTAAAGGGCCAATAAAATGCCATTCAATATCATTTAACGCTTTGAGCTGCTGAATCTTATCAACACCTTCCTGAACATAATTTTCACCGAACAATCGGTGTCCCGCTTCATACGCTTGCACGATATCTGATACGGGTTTGGTTTTAGTTACTGCTAGTAATTTGACTGAATTTGCTGGACGATTAGCCTCACAAGCACTCTGCTCGATTGTTTTCAGTGCGATTTTAAGTCGTTCTGCTATTGTTCCCATATTGCAACTTGTTTACGGAGAATCGGCATTGGATATTACCGAACTTTTAGCCTTTAGTGTCAAAAATAACGCATCAGATTTACACCTGTCTGCCGGTTTACCGCCGATTATTCGCGTTGACGGAGAAATGCGCCGGTTGAATGTTCCTGCCTTGGATCATAAACAAGTTCACGCGTTAATTTACGAAATCATGAATGATAATCAACGCAAAGAATACGAAGAAAATTTGGAGACTGATTTTTCGTTCGAGGTTAAGGATCTCTCTCGATTTAGGGTCAATGCCTTTGTGCAAAATCGTGGCGCAGCAGCGGTATTAAGAACCATACCGAGCAAAATTTTGAGCCTAGACGATTTAGGCGCACCACAGATTTTCAAAGATATTATTAATCAACCTACGGGTATTGTTTTGGTCACCGGGGCCACAGGCTCAGGTAAAAGCACCACGCTAGCGGCGATGGTCGACCATATAAATCGCCATAAACGTGAACATATATTAACCATCGAAGATCCCATCGAATTTGTCCACGAGAACAAACTGTGTGTTGTCAATCAGCGCGAGGTACATCGTGATACGCACAGTTTTAGTAACGCGTTGCGCTCTGCCTTACGTGAAGATCCCGATGTGATTTTAGTCGGCGAATTGCGTGACCTAGAAACCATCAGGCTCGCCATATCCGCAGCTGAAACAGGGTATCTCGTATTTGGTACCTTACATACCAACTCTGCGCCTAAAACCATTGACCGTTTAATTGACGTTTTTCCCGCAGAGGAAAAGTCTATGGTGCGATCTATGTTGTCTGAGTCATTACGTGCGGTGATTTCCCAAACCTTACTTAAAAAGGTCGGCGGAGGACGTGTGGCAGCCCATGAGATTATGTTAGGTATTCCGGCTATTCGAAATCTTATTCGAGAGGATAAAGTGCCGCAAATGTATTCTGTTATGCAAACCAGTCAGGCCCACGGCATGCAAACAATGGATCAATGCTTGAAGAAGTTGGTGGCTCAAGGTGTGATCACCAATGAGGATGCGGCAGCTTTGTCTATCGATAAAAAGCCGAGCATTAATTACTAGCCTTTAAATAAGTTGAGATGTTTATGGACTTAACCCCGTACTTGCAAGAGATGACCGACGTTGACGCATCCGATTTATTCATCACAGTTGGGATGCCGATTAGTGCCAAAATCAATGGTCAACTTACGCCAATAGGTGGCAGTAAATTGGATGAAGATGGGGCTTGGGGTCTAGTTCAGGATGCTATGACCGATGTGCAAAAAGAACAATTCATTCAAAGCAAAGAATGCAACTTTGCCATTGTTCGTGAGGGGATTGGGCGTTTTCGTTGCAGTGCGTTTTGGCAACGTGATATGCCGGGTATGGTAATACGCCGTATCGTGACTGAAATCCCCCAAGCAGATGATCTTGGTCTTCCTGATGTGCTTAAAGATATCATTATGAGCAAGCGGGGCTTAGTGTTGTTTGTAGGGGCGACGGGTACAGGTAAGTCTACCTCATTGGCGGCGCTTATCGGACATAGAAATAAACACTCCAAAGGGCATATTTTAACCATCGAAGATCCCATTGAGTTTGTGCATGAACATCAAAACTGTGTGGTGACGCAAAGGGAAGTGGGCATTGATACACAATCTTTCGATGACGCACTAAAGAGCTCGTTGCGCCAAGCGCCTGATGTCATATTAATTGGTGAAATTCGCTCAATGGAAACCATGGAATATGCGATGTCTTTTGCTGATACCGGACACTTATGCGTTGCAACCTTGCATGCCAATAATGCGAATCAAGCGATAGAACGAATAATGCATTTAGCGCCGGCTGCGCAACACGAAAAACTACGCTTTGATCTGAGCCTTAACATGCGAGCTGTGATCGCCCAGCAATTGGTACCCACTATTGATGGTAAGGGAAGAGTTGCAGCGATCGAGATATTACTCAATTCTCCTTTGGTTACCGACTTGATCCAGCGCAATGAAATTGGCGGTTTAAAGGATGCAATGCGCAAGGGGAAAGAATTGGGTATGCAAAGCTTTGATATGGCGTTATATAGCTTATATCAGCAGCAAAAAATCAGTTTGGATCAAGCGATTCATCATGCTGATTCTCCCAATGATTTACGTTTAATGATTAAGCTCGACTCAGATGATGGTAATACACTGGGCTCGTTATCTAACGTATCTATCGATATGGATTAAGGCACAGTGTCTGTGCTGTTTTGAGATAAAATGAAACTATATAGCAACAACGACCGTTTTATGGTGTGGCAAGTAAAGCAATTGCTGGATGAGCATAACATTCCATGTTTTATTAAAAACGAGTTTGCCAGCGGGGCCATGGGGGAGCTGTCACCTTTAGATTGTCAGCCCGAAGTGTGGATAAACGATGCAAGTTGGCAACCCCGAGCGGAAAAGTTAATCGCCCAGATGAATACAGCAACCACAGCAGAATGGACTTGTCCTAACTGCGCTGAAAGCAATGGTGGCAATTTTGAAGTCTGCTGGCAATGCGGGCAGGAAGGGCAAGTTGACGACAGGTAAAACAAACGAGGGACGTAATGCTCAGGTCATAGAGCAGTTCCTCGATACCATTTGGCTTGAAAAAGGACTCAGTGAAAATACCCTCGACGCATATCGTAGTGATTTGACTAAATTGAGTGATTTTTTGTGCGCTCAAATTCCCCCGCTTAATCTGCTTGATATCCAGACCGAGAATATTAATCATTATATGGCGCAGCGTTATGACAGTGGTTTGTCTGAGCGCAGCAGTGCCCGTTGTTTGAGTAGCTTACGGCGATTTTCTGGTTATATGTTAGCTCATGGTATGCGTGAGGATGATCCCGTCAGCCGAATGCAAAACCCGAAACTTAGCCAACCCTTGCCTAAAACCCTGTCAGAACAACAAGTAGATGATTTGCTTAATGCTCCGCAAACCGACGATCCTATACATCTTCGTGACAAAGCGATGCTTGAAGTGCTTTATGCCACGGGATTACGGGTGACTGAACTCGTCACGCTGCGGATAGGGCAATTGAGTATCTCGCAAGGCGTCGTAAGAGTGACCGGAAAAGGCAATAAGGAACGCCTAGTGCCCTTAGGCGAAGAGGCGTTAGATTGGCTAGCCACGTATATGAAAGAAGCGCGAGGTTTGTTGCTGCGCAGTGAAAGCGATGTGTTATTTCCCAGTAATCGCGGCACCATCATGACTCGGCAGACCTTTTGGCATAGGATTAAGCTTCATGCCGCACAAGCAAATATTAACAGTGACCTTTCGCCTCACACATTACGCCATGCGTTTGCTACCCATCTATTAAATCATGGTGCGGATTTACGCGTAGTGCAAATGCTCTTGGGGCACAGTGATTTGTCCACCACGCAAATATACACCCATGTCGCCACCGCACGGCTACAGGAATTAGTAGCAACACATCATCCAAGGGGTTAGTGTCATTAATGTTGGGCGAGGGGGGTTAATAGTGTGAGTATTTGTTTCACCTGCTTGGTATCACTAAGATAAGCGGTTAACATGCTTGTCTATATAGAATGAAATTATTTTGTACCTTTAGGGTCTAATCTTCATCAGTTCAAAGTGGAATTTATATGAAATATCGTACGTTATTTTTGGCTATTTTTGCCTTTATCTCTGTTAGCTCTGGCGCACTTGCTGCGGATGCGCTGAAAAGCAGTCAAAATCTTGATAGTGTAAAACAGAAAATCCAGGTTTCTCTTGGTATGCAGGTTTCTGCGATAGGTGACTCGCCGGTACCTGGGCTGTTACAAGTGCAAACTGATAAAGGGTTGTTTTACACCAGTGAAGACGGTAAATATTTACTTCAGGCACGGATCTTTAATCTAGACGAAGGCATGCGGAATGAAACCGAAAATGCGCTCACTCAAATGCGTTTAGACGGAGTAGACAAATTTAAAGACTCGGCTATCGAATATAAAGCAGATAAAGAAAAGTACGTGGTTAATATTTTCACCGATATTACCTGCGGATATTGCCGTAAACTGCACAATCAAATGGATGAATATAATGATCTGGGGATTACGGTGCGCTATTTGGCCTTTCCCCGGGCTGGATTAAATAGTAAACCCTATCAAGATATGGTGTCGGTTTGGTGCGCGGATAATCCACAAAAAGCCTTAGACGAAGCAAAAGGTGGTGAAAACGTGGCGAAGCTGAGTTGTTCAAATCAGGTTGCAGAGCAATATAATTTTGGCCAGAGTGTTGGGGTCAATGGCACTCCAAATATTATTTTACCCAATGGCAGTGTTGTGCCGGGTTATCAACCCCCTCTTCAATTACTTCAAGCCATTCAAGACGCATCATAATAGTTAATGCAGGAGTCTATACTCCTGTATTTCCCATATCGTTATTTTTACTGTCTTTAACCTAGAGTATATCTGTGCAAATACGCCGTCGTTCCCCCGTTTCTGATGATCATCTTCCTGGGTCAATTGACCCAACTTTAAGGCAAATTTACGCTGCTCGAGGTATTACCACTGAGCAACAATTAGAGCGCAGTGCTAAAGCGCTTTTGCATTACAAAGATATGTCAGGGATTGATAAGGCGGTGTCGATTTTGGCTGATGCATTAGCTCAAGGTCGGCGAATTATTATTGTTGGCGATTTTGATGCCGATGGCGCAACCAGCACGGCATTAAGCATGTTGGCTTTGGGTATGATGGGCAGTAAAAACCATGATTACTTGGTGCCCAATCGTTTTGACTTTGGCTACGGCTTAAGTCCGCAAATTGTTGATGTGGCCCATGATCGCGGTGCACAAGTGATCATGACAGTGGATAATGGCATCGCTTGTTTCGCCGGCGTACAGCGAGCCAAAGAGCTAGGGATCACTGTGGTTATTACCGATCACCACTTAGCCGCAACTAGCTTACCTATTGCTGATGCCATCGTCAACCCCAATCAGCCTCATTGTGCCTTTATGTCGAAAAACTTGGCTGGGGTGGGGGTTGCCTTTTATTTGATGCTGGCACTTAGAGCACATCTTCGCCAAATCGATTGGTTTAATGAAAAGAGTATCCCGGTACCGAATTTAGCTGATTTACTGGATATCGTCGCACTCGGGACGGTAGCAGACGTGGTGCCTTTGGACGAAAATAACCGTATTTTGGTTCATCAGGGACTGCTGCGTATTCGCAGCGATAAATGTCGCCCGGGTATTCAAGCCTTGGTGGATGTTGCCGGCCGCGATAAACGCAAAATGGTCGCCTCTGATCTAGGGTTTGTCATTGGACCTAGATTAAACGCCGCAGGTCGCTTAGATGATATGTCCATGGGCATTGAGTGTTTACTGACCGACTCGGATTACAAAGCGAAACAAATTGCCGTTGAACTTGACAGCTTGAATCGTGAACGCCGGGAAATCGAACTATCAATGCAGCAAGAAGCGATAAAGACCTTAGAAAATTTGCAGTTGTGTGAAGATGATATGCCCCATGGGTTAGTGTTGTATCAAGCTGATTTTCATCAAGGGGTCATCGGGATCCTAGCAGGACGCATTAAAGAAAAATATTTTAGACCGACGATCGCCTTTGCCCATCAAGATGATGCCGTACTCAAAGGTTCTGCACGCTCGATTCCTGGGGTACATATTCGTGATCTGTTAGAAGAACTCAGCACACGATATCCAGGCATAATTATTAAATTTGGCGGGCATGCTATGGCTGCTGGCCTGAGTCTTGAGTTAACAAAACTTCCCGAGTTTACTCAACGTTTTACCCAGCTCGCAAAAGAGCATTTGGCAGGTAAACCCTTAGCAGGGGAGTTAATCTCTGACGGTGAAATTCCCCTTGCTTCACTGACGCTTGAATTCAGTCAATTGCTGAAAGACGCGGGGCCATGGGGGCAAGGTTTCCCTGAACCCTTGTTCGATGGTGAGTTCGAGCTGATGGAACAACGCATAGTGGGACAAAAACACCTCAAAATGATGCTTAGACTACCCACGGGTAAGCTCATCGATGGGATTGCGTTTAATGTGGATACAAACATCTGGCCGAACGAACAGTGCAAACGGGTAGAATTAGCCTACAAACTCGACATCAATGAGTTTCGAGGACGCACAAGTTTACAGTTTTTGATAGAAGGGCTAAATCCTCTCTAAATACATTCATAACAGGGCATAGCAACGTCAAGCAGGCTGGATATCGTTTTGTGTACGTTGTGGTGCTATTATGTTTATTCTCAGGTAAATAGGGCGCAATGATGGCAAAAAAATCGGAAATCGATAAGTTGCTTAGTAAACATGAAGAATTGACTCATTCTGAAGATATGGACGTAGAGTCACATGTTCAACGAAAAGAAGATCAATGGTTTGTAAACACGCTGGTGATAAAAGGCTATGACGTGCCGTTTCGCTTTCGTCGCAAAAAGCAGTATAAAAACCTTGAAGGTGCCCGGGTCAATCTGACCTACTACCCCATTACCGAAGAAGTGGCGGGATTCCCGTTTGAAGCCATGAAAGTGGTTAGAATTAAAGTTTCTTAAAGGCTTCTTCGTTTCCCCCCTGCATTTAACGAGCATACCGTGGTAGCAGAACAATTAAATGGCTTTTTATTGCACAGACGTGCTTATCGTGAAACCAGTTTTCTACTGAATTTTTTTACGGTGGAAAACGGTAAAGTGTCGGCAATTGTTAAAGGGGCTCGTGGCAGCAAGAGCGATAAAAAAAGCTTATTGCAGCCTTTTCAGCCATTGTTGATTGGGGTGTCTGGACGCTACGAATTGAAAAACCTACAGCAAGTAGAATCAACAGGCGGTATGTTGCGATTGACTGGCCAAGCGTTGTACTGCGCGCTGTATTTAAACGAAGTGTTAAACCGAGTGTTAGCGGATGATATACCCCATCCTGAAATATTTGTTTTGTATCAACAAAGTTTGCACGCCCTGGTAGTTGAAACGCAATTCGAGCCCATTTTACGTACATTTGAATTAGGGCTGCTCGACGCGCTGGGTTATGCCATTGATTTAGCTCATGACGCAGATACGGGAGAGACGCTAGTACGAGAAGGGTATTATCGTATCGTTCCGGAGCAAGGTTGTGTATACCTTGGTGCTATCCGCCAACCTGGTAGTTACTTAGGGCAAAGCTTATTAAAGGTGGCGAGTGAACATTGGGATAAAGACAGTTTATTGGTGGCTAAAATGATCACCAGAGCTGCACTAGCCGAATTACTCGGTAGTAAACCTTTGATGAGTAGAGAATTATTTAAACAAACCCATTTTGGATCTAAAGGGAGAGGACATTGAAAGATATTCTGTTGGGGGTCAACATCGACCATATTGCTACGTTACGCAACGCCCGAGGTACTCGTTATCCTGATCCGGTTCATGCTGCTGATATCGCCGAACGAGCCGGTGCCGACGGTATCACAGTGCATTTACGCGAAGATAGACGACACATAAACGATCGTGATGTGGCGTTATTACGCCAGACCATCAACACACGGCTTAATTTGGAAATGGCCGTTACCGAGGAAATGCTTGAGATTGCACTGCAAACTCAGCCCGAATTTTGTTGTTTAGTCCCTGAAAAGCGTGAAGAGCTAACCACTGAAGGCGGCCTGGATGTTGTAAGCAACAGACACAAAATTGCTGATGCATGTGAACGTCTTGCGGCAGCGGGTATTCAAGTTTCGTTATTTATCGATGCCGATATAGCGCAAATTGATGCTGCAGTAGCTTGTAAGGCACCGTACATTGAAATTCATACTGGACAATACGCTGAGGCGAAAACCGAAGCGGAGCAAGAAGAAGAGTTGGATAAACTAAAGGTCGGTATTGAGTATGCTGATTCAAAGGGCTTGAAGGTAAATGCTGGGCATGGACTACATTATCATAATGTAAAACCGATCGCGGCCATCGCACAGATTATTGAGTTAAACATTGGCCATGCCATTATCGCTCGCGCTGCGTTTGATGGCTTGGAAAAAGCAGTGATTGATATGCGTCGCCTAATGTTGGATGCACGTTTAGGACAATAAACGGGAGAGTCGTCATGGCAGTGATGGGGTTAGGCACAGACATAGTTGAAATTGCGCGCATCGAGAAGCAATTAGCACGTTCTAATCGATTGGCACAGCGGGTGTTAACCGCTACTGAACTGGCTATTTTTGATGAGCATACGTTTCCTGCACGGTATTTGGCCAAGCGTTTTGCAGCCAAGGAGGCAGCGGTGAAAGCGCTGGGTATTGGCATTGGAAATGGCATTAGCTTTCAAGATGTCGAAGTGCATAATTTACCTTCTGGGCAGCCATTTTTACGTTTTTACGCTAAATTTTCTCAGTTATGCGAACAGCGCAATATAACCTCGAGCCATATCTCTATTTCTGACGAGCAACATTACGCGATTGCGACCGTAATTTTAGAGTCCCCTTAAAATATATTGCGAGCTTTTGGTGCGCTGCAATGGTTAGGCGCACCAAAAATGCAGTATTTACATCTATGGGGGGATATTTTTGTTAGTATAATCACTTATTATCGGTAAATTTAGACTGCGTTTGACCACTATTCCAGCGAATGTAACTCGTTAGTTATCAATACCAAAAGACTTAGTCTTTTCGGAAAAGTTGGCGCATTTACTGTATATATTTACCATTTTTCTGCCTGGGCAAGCGCGTGGGTGTTAACGCTATTTAGTACAGGGATACGTTATGGTTGCTATCCGCAAAGTTCATGAATCCAAACGGCCTCCTTTCGATGAGTGGCTAGACTCTTTATCGCTCTCAGATGAATGTAAACACAAGCTGCGAGTGGTGTCTGATACCCCCGAAATACTCTTGGTTGGTCAGGAGATGGTGGAGATCCTGCACGAATTACACATGGACGACGAAACCCTTCAAGCTTCGTTTGTGTATCCCTATTGTCAAACTCACGAATTAACCGAAGAACAAATCGAAGCGCAGTTTGGCGCGGGCATTCAAAAGCTTATTACTGGCGTTAGGCGCATGGATGCCATTAAGTCATTGCATACTAGAGCAAATAGCACACGTAAAAACGACGAAGAACAGATAGATAATGTACGACGTATGTTACTTGCAATGGTGGAAGATGTGCGCGCTGTGGTCATTAAATTGGCTGAACGTATTTGTGCCTTGCAACAGGTTAAAAATCAAGACGAAGAGACCCGGGTTTTAGTCGCACGGGAGTGTGCGAACATTTATGCACCTTTGGCCAACCGTCTAGGTATTGGCCAGTTAAAATGGGAATTAGAAGATCTCTCGTTTCGTTATTTACGCCCCGAAACATATATGCAAATTGCGAACTTGCTGGATGAACGACGCACTGACCGTCAGCAGTATATCGCTGATTTTGTTGAAGAACTGCAAGCCGCATTAGATGAACAAAACATCAAGGCTAAGGTCTATGGGCGACCCAAGCATATCTATAGCATCTGGAAAAAGATGCAAAAGAAACACCTTAGTTTTGAGCAACTATTTGATATTCGAGCGGTGCGTATCATTGCTGACCGTTTACAGGATTGCTACGGCGCACTAGGGGTTGTGCATTCTAACTGGCAACATATTCCCCGGGAATTCGATGATTACATTGCCACGCCAAAACCGAATGGCTATCAATCGATCCATACGGTGACATTAGGCAAAGAAGATAAAACCATTGAAATCCAAATTCGTACCGCGCAGATGCATCAAGATGCGGAACTGGGTGTAGCTGCCCATTGGCGCTACAAAGAGGGTACCAGTAGCAGTCGCTCTGGTTATGAAGAACGTATTAATTGGCTACGAAAAATCCTTTTGTGGCAAGAAGAAGTGGCGGAGTCAGGTGACTTAGTCGAAGAGCTACGTAGTCAAGTATTTGATGATCGTGTTTATGTATTTACCCCAAAAGGCGATGTAGTTGACCTACCGTTGGGCTCTACTCCTCTGGATTTTGCCTATTACATTCACAGTAATGTGGGGCATCGTTGTATCGGAGCGAAAGTCGGTGGACGTATCGTGCCCTTCACTTATGAACTGCGTACCGGTGACCAGATTGATATTTTAACCGGCAAGCAACTTAACCCAAGTCGTGACTGGATGCATCCCGGATTGGGCTATGTTCACTCGTCACGGGCGCGAGCGAAAATACACACCTACTTTAAGAAACAAGACAGAGATAAAAACCTCGCCGCAGGTAAGGAGATTTTTGAACGAGAGTTGCAAAAAGCGGGTATCGAAAGCAGAGATATATCTGAAGCTTGCTCACGCTATAACATGAATACGGCAGATGATCTGTACGCAGCTATCGGCGCCGGTGATATTCGTCTTATGCAGGTCGTTAACTACTTGCAACAGCTGCATGCGCCGCCAGCTGAAATAGATCCAAGAATAAAGCCGAAAAAACCGCAGTCGAACAAATTCAAAAAAGACACGGTTGTGGTTGAAGGCGTGGGAAATCTGATGACGCTGATTGCGGGTTGTTGCCAGCCTCTTCCTGGTGAATCCATTCAAGGATACATCACCCAAGGACGCGGCGTGAGTGTGCATCGAGAGGACTGTGACCAACTAAGTCATTTATTAGAGTTACACCCTGAGCGTGAAATTGACGTAGATTGGGCGAGTAATATTAGTGCATCATTTCAAACTTATGTGCAGGTTTTTTGCAGTGACAGGGATGGCTTGCTACGAGACATCACCACTGTTTTAGCGAACGAAAAGGTTGGTTTGTTGGGGGTTAATAGTGCCAGTGATGTTAAGTCAGGTTTAGCGCGCATATCGCTGCGCCTTGAGCTGAAAGATTTATCAGGACTATCCCGGGTGATGAGCCGTATCGAAGGAATAAAAGGCGTTGCCATGATACAACGCACGGATAATTAATTATGTCTAAGTTATTGTCACAAGGTCATCGTCCTGAGAGCGTGACACAAGATAGTGAAAATGCAGGTGCGCTAAATGAATTACTCAGCATTATGCGCCAACTGCGAGATCCTGTAGCAGGATGTGAATGGGATAAGCAGCAGACGTTTGCCAGTATTTCGCCCTATACGATTGAGGAAGCCTATGAGGTGGCTGATGCCATTGATAAAGGTAATATGGATGAAATCCGTGATGAATTAGGTGATTTACTCTTTCAAGTGGTGTTTTATGCCCAGATAGCACAGGAGCAGAGCGGGTTTGCATTCGCCGACGTAGCTAACAGTATGTCAGCTAAATTACGCCGCCGTCATCCGCACATATTCCCAGACAAAAATGGCAAAACTATTCTCCCCCAGAAAGGGCAGTGGGAACAGATTAAAGCGCAAGAACTGCTTAGCGCAGGTATCAACCGAGACGACAGCATTTTAGCCAATGTTCCCCTCGGTATGTCGCCGCTGCTTAGAGCACAAAAATTACAGCAAAAATGTGCCAAGGCGGGGTTTGATTGGGATGCACTTTCTCCTGTACTAGATAAGCTACAAGAAGAAATTGAAGAGGTCATGGCGGAGGTGAATGCGCCGGATCCGAGTCAAGCTGCTATTGAAGATGAAATCGGTGACGTATTATTTTCAGTGGTAAATTTAGCCCGCCACGTCAAGGTCGATGCCCAGAGTGCGTTGCGAAAAGCGTCGACTAAATTCGAACAGCGTTTTAGGCTAGTGGAGTCTCTTGTTCGCGCCCAAGGGCAAAGTGTAAAGGATTGCTCGTTAAGCGAACTCGAAGCGTTTTGGCAGCAAGCCAAAAAACAATAGAACTTTTTGCCTAATTCAAGGCCCTAACTTATGACGGCTTTTTGTTTGACGTTGCTTGTTACAAACTTTGATTTCATTTTTTGTTGCTGACGTGTAAATTCAAGGTATAGATTTTTAGATTTGCGCTTGAAAGAGGTATTGCGTTTCTTATTTCGCATTAAGTTATGAATAAACTACTTGTACTGCTATTACCGTTATTGTTCTCGTTACTCAGTTTTGAGGGACGAGCGACGACTAATGGCAATGTCAATATCGAACGCAGTGCGCTGTTGTCCGATGCGTTTGATTCGCAGTCGTTACAGATAACTGAACAAGCCGAAGATCGTGATGAGCACTCCTATGTTGGCTTTATATTTCCAACCTTAGCAGTTGCGTTTTATCAAACGCACTACATCAGTGGTGTCCCCTCCTTTTTCCGCCAAACCTATGATTTAAGTAGCATTCGCGCTCCGCCTTCCATTAATTAATTTAACAATCAAACAGTTCACACATTGTGCTAAAGCAATGGTGCACAAATTAAATTAATTAAATAAAGATCTTTGCCTT
Source organism: Paraglaciecola polaris LMG 21857 (assembly GCF_000315055.1). Lineage (GTDB taxonomy): Bacteria > Pseudomonadota > Gammaproteobacteria > Enterobacterales > Alteromonadaceae > Paraglaciecola > Paraglaciecola polaris. The sequence continues at coordinate 53,072 of NZ_BAER01000127.1, forward strand.
GGCTACACCTTGCGCGAGGTTTTGGGAAGAAAATCATGAAAAATATCGCCCTTTACGAACTAAATCAATTAGATGAGCTAGCTTGGCCAGAAACCTATCAAGGTATTACCTTAGATTCGCCAGCGATGTCTGTATTCACCGATTTCAAAAAATCTAAACCCATTGTTATTCAAGCTGATACACCGATTACGGAAGTAGAGCAACGAATGATCGAAGAAAAGGTGCGCCTTAAAATCGTCCTTGATAGTGCGCACAAATTTCTTGGCGTTATCAGTTTAGATGACTTAAATGACCAAGAGAAAATCAAACGTATAGCGTCTGGAATTGAGCGGGCAGACTTATGTGTACGTCATTTTATGCGCACTAAAGAAGACCTAAAAGTGATCTTATTCAGAGAGCTGAAGCGTTCAAGTATTGGCGACGTGGTTGAAATGCTTAAAGCCAATGGGTTGCAACATTGCTTAGTGGTTGACAGTCAAGAGCACCAAATTCGGGGGATTGTGTCAGCCAGTGATTTAGCCCGAGGCTTGGGTATCGCTATGAATTTAAGTGTCAGTCCTACCTTCTTCGATATCTTTAATGAGGTATATAGCGAGGCACCTCTTTTTAAAGCCTATGGGTAAGCGGGCTCTGATCCGTTGTCCGATTGTACGAGAGGGAGAATTATTTTCATTCAATCTCCCTCAACACCACCTATTATTGCTTGTCTGTGGTTATTTATCTTAAATAATTACTAACGGATCGCACAATTTCTACTCGCGTTTAATAGAAACATCTGTATAATTCGCGCCCTGCCCAGTTACACCCACTTTGGGAAAGTGGAAGAATCATACGACTCGAAGGGGTCAGTGTATTGATTTTAAGCAGTTTCTGCGGTTGCAAACTTAGGTTTGAAATAACAGAAACAACGTAACATTTTAGACACATATTTTTTGGGTAATATTAGATGAAAACTTTTGTTGCAAAGCCAGAAACGGTAAAACGTGAATGGTATGTGGTAGACGCCGCAGACAAAACACTTGGTCGTTTAGCGACTGAAATTGCTAGCCGTTTACGCGGAAAGCATAAGCCTGAGTACACACCTCACGTGGACACAGGGGATTACATTGTTGTGATCAACGCAGAGAAAGTAAAAGTTACCGGCAACAAAGCCAAAGGTAAAATGTACTACTCTCACTCAGGTTACCCAGGCGGTCTTAAAGAGACTAACTTCGAGAAGTTACAAGCCTTCAAACCAGAGATGATCATTGAAAAAGCGGTTAAAGGTATGTTGCCAAAAGGTCCTCTTGGGCGCGATATGTTCCGCAAAATGAAGGTCTTCGCCGGTCCTGAGCACAAGCACGCTGCTCAACAGCCCCAAGTCTTAGACATTTAAGGAACATAGAAAATGGCAGATACTCAATACTACGGCACTGGTCGCCGCAAAAGCTCTACCGCTCGTGTTTTTCTTCGCGCTGGTAGCGGTAACATCGTTGTTAACAAACGTCCTCTAGATGAATTCTTTGGCCGTGAAACAGCACGAATGATTGTTCGTCAACCACTTGAATTGGTTGAGATGACTGAAAAATTCGATCTATACGTCACAGTTGCTGGCGGCGGAATTAGCGGCCAAGCTGGCGCAATCCGTCACGGTATTACTCGTGCATTGATGGAATTTGATGAGACACTTCGTCCTGCTCTACGTAAAGCTGGTTTTGTAACCCGTGATGCACGTAAAGTTGAGCGTAAGAAAGTGGGTCTACATAAAGCGCGTAAGCGTCCACAATTCTCAAAACGTTAATCGTTTATTACGAATTCGAAACCCGGCTATTTGCCGGGTTTTTTTTGGCTGTTATTTGCTCAATATGCCGTCTTGTCTAAATTTCCCCCTTAAGTCTCAGTATTTCTTCGTTTTATTAACGAATTCCTTGTATTTATTGTGGGTTTTCTTTTATCATTTTCGGTTAATGACAAAACTATAACTTCTTCTAGTGCGTAAATTAAATATGCCTTTTTGTAAAGAAGTATGAGCAAATTCAACCCTCGGAGATTATTGGATGAGCAATGTATCATTAGATGCGAATGATTCGTCTGTTGCCGAAAGCCAACCGCAAGATAATAATCGGCGTCGATTTTTGACTGTCGCAACGTCTGTAGTAGGTGGTGTCGGTGTAGTAGGTGTCGCTATTCCTTTCATAGGTTCATGGAACCCAAGTGTGAAAGCGAGAGCCGCAGGTGCTGACGTAGAAGCAGATATTAGTAAGATTGAACCTGGACAACTTATTCGCGTTGTTTGGCGTAGCAAACCTGTCTGGATTGCCCGACGGACGCCTGAGTTAATTGAATCATTATCAAAAATAGATGATTTATTAAAAGATCCTAACTCTGAAGAAGACCAACAACCTGAATTTGCGCGCAATCCTTATCGCTCACTCAAAGAAGAATATTTGGTACTCGTCGGTATATGTACTCACCTAGGTTGCTCTCCACAACATCTTAAAGATGGCGCATTCGAAGAATATGTTGAAGGTGTACCTGAAGGTTTCCATTGTCCTTGCCACGGTTCTAAGTTTGATATGGCTGGTCGTGTATTCAATAACGTACCTGCACCTCTTAACTTGGTTGTTCCGCCGTACATGTATGTGGACGACAACACCATATTAATTGGTTCCGAAGAAGGAGCGGCATAATATGTTCAAAAACTTAATGGAATGGATTGAATACCGCTTGCCTATCATGCGTGTTGCTAACATGCATGCTGTTCAATACCCTGCTCCCCGAAACATGAACTTCTGGTATGTGTTTGGTTTTTTAGCCACCATCGTTTTAGTTAACCAAATTGTCACTGGTATCTGGTTGACTATGAGCTTTGAACCATCAGCTGAACGTGCGTTTGCATCGGTTGAGTTCATTATGCGTGATGTTGAATATGGCTGGATATTACGTTACATGCACAGTACTGGCGCATCAGCGTTCTTTATTGTTGTCTACTTACATATGTTCCGCGGAATGATTTACGGCTCGTATCAGAAACCACGTGAATTATTGTGGTTATTCGGTATGTTCATCTATTTGGCTCTGATGGCCGAAGCCTTTATGGGTTACGTTTTACCTTGGGGACAAATGTCCTACTGGGGAGCGCAGGTTATTGTTTCCCTATTTAGCGCAATTCCCGTTATTGGTCCTGATTTAGTGGTATGGATCCAGGGTGACTACGTCATATCTGGGGCAACGTTGAATCGATTCTTTGCGTTACATGTTATCGCTTTACCACTTGTTATCGTTATTCTTGTGTTCCTACATATCGTTGCACTTCACGAAGTGGGTTCGAATAACCCAGACGGTACTGACGTTAAGCGTAAGAAAGGCTCATTGAGCGAAGACGAAAAAACCAAGTTTAAAATACACGAATATTATACGAGTAAGTACGACATCATCGATGACATCGTGCCGTTCTTCCCGCACATAGTACTGAAAGATTTGGTTGCCTTTAGCCTCTTCTTGATCGCATTTTGTTATGTAATGTTCTTTAACCCAGGCATGGGTGGGTACTTCCTAGAGCATCCAAACTTTGAAATTGCTAATGGTCTTAAAACACCTGAACATATCTTCCCTGTTTGGTACTTCACGCCTTTCTACGCAATTTTGAAAGCAGTACCACACAAATTGGGCGGTGTTATTTGTATGTTCGCTGCAATTGTTGCCCTTGCACTTCTGCCTTGGATCGACAGAGGACGAGTAAAATCATGGCGTTATCGTTGTGGTTTGCACACTTGGAATCTCATTATTTTTGCTGGTGTATTTATCTTCCTAGGTTATTTAGGCGGTACTCCACAAGAAGCGTGGAAAATCATCGCTTCACAAATTTTAACCATAATGTATTTCGGCTTCTTTTTCTTATTGTGGATATACAGTAAGAATGAAAAGACTAAGCCAGTTCCAGCGAGGATTACAGGATGAAGAAGTTAATACTCGTTTTAGCCTTTTTACTACCTAATGCAGTATTTGCTGCCGGTGGTGGTGCGCACTTAGACACAGCTAATTATGATTTAACTGATAAGGCCTCATTGCAAAGTGGCGCCATGTTATTTCAAAATTATTGTTTAGGCTGTCACCAAATGCAGTACCAACGTTATCAGCGGGCATTCGAAGATTTGGATGTACCTGTGGAGTTGGGTCAAGCGAACCTACAGTTCACCGGCGAAAAACCAGGTGAGTTTATTAAAAATGGTATGCCAGCAGATTCAGCGGCTAAATGGTTTGGTGCACCGCCACCGGATCTAACCTTGGTTGCCCGGGTTCGTGGTGCTGATTGGCTATATACCTATTTACGTACTTTTTACGTTGATGAATCTCGCCCATTTGGTGTGAACAACTTAGTTTTCCCTGAAGTCGGGATGCCTCATGTGCTTCAAGAGTTACAAGGTGTGCCGAGCAAAACGACCGAAGCCCATATGGTTGATGGTGAAATGGTTGAGCGCTATGTCGGTATCAAGTCAGATGGCTCAGGTGTGCTTAGCCCAGAAGAATACGATACTGCGGTATTGGATTTAGTGAACTATTTAGTTTATACCGGCGAGCCTTCACGCTTAGAGTCTGAAAGTATTGGTCGTTGGGTCATAGTGTTCTTGTTAGTCTTCTTTGTGCTTATTTATTTGCTCAAGAAAGAATATTGGAGAGATGTGCATTAATTCAACAAAAGTTAATGTATAATCCGCAAAATTTTAAGGGGCCCAGCGCCCCTTTCTCATCACTGGTAGATTAATTTACCGTTTTACTGTCAATGTTCTTCTTCGTAGGTAACAAAGACAGTGATAATTGAATTTTTGGCTAGCTTAGTCGCGGTTGGAAATTTGAATTTAGGAGGAAGCTTAATGGCTGTAGCCACCAATAAACGTTCTATTATGACGTTGTTCTCAGACACCATCGATATTTATAGTCATCAGGTGCGCATAGTACTTGCTGAAAAAGGTGTTGGAGTAGAAATCAGCTATATCGAGAAAAACAACCTGTCAGAAGATTTAATCGATTTGAATCCTTATGGCACGGTCCCAACCTTGGTCGACAGAGAGTTAGTACTTTATAACTCACATATCATCATGGAATACTTGGACGAACGTTTTCCTCATCCTCCATTGATGCCGGTTTATCCTGTGTCTCGTGGTCAGAGTCGTTTGACTATGCACCGTATTCAAAATGATTGGTATAAGCTTGCTGAGCAAGTACTAGCGGGTAAAGGCGATGTAGCCACAGCACGTAATGAGTTGCGTGAAGCCTTATTGAGCTTGGCACCTTTGTTTGCTGAAACCCCGTTTTTTATGAGCGAAGAGTTTAGCTTGGTTGACTGTTATCTTGCCCCGTTATTGTGGCGTTTACCATCATTGGGTATTGAGCTTTCCGGTAGTGGCGCTAAAGACGTGCGTGGTTATATGAATCGCATTTTTGAAAGAAGTTCGTTCAAAGCGTCATTGACCGACCAAGAACGTGAAATTCATAACCCTCTATAGTGGGAAATGACGATATGACATCCAATCAACCGTATTTACTCCGTGCATTCTATGAATGGATTGTAGATAACAATCTAACGCCTTATATAGTGGTTGATGCACATGTGTCTGGTGCCTTGGTACCGCAAGAGCATGTACGTGATGGTCAGATAGTGCTGAATGTTTCTCCTGCTTCTTGTGGCAAGTTATTACTCGGCAATAGTGAAATCACCTTTGATGCTCGCTTTGGTGGTGTGCCACGCAATATAGTGGTGCCTTGCAAAGCGGTGTTAGCCATTTATGCTAAAGAAAATGGTGCAGGAACTGTGTTCACGGCCGAAGATGATTTTGAAGGCGATGGTAGCGATCTAACGCCATCACCAGTGCAATCATCCGGTAAATCTGACAGTACTTCAGCGCCAAGTAAAAAAGGTAAGCCAAATCTAACTATCGTTAAGTAACGTATTTTAGAATTTATAAAAGGTGCTTTCGAGCACCTTTTTTTATGTTTGAAATTTACTCAAGCGCAATGACATGAGCGGTTCGATGTTTACCATCTTTGCTAAGTGAAAGGGACTCTGGGCGGAAATTATCGTTTGGGAGTAACGTATGGCGATAAATGCCATAACACATTTCTGTAGACCGCCCGAGAGATCAGGCGGCTCTTTTCTAAAGTTAAATCTATAAGTATTCGAATGCTTTAATGACTTGCTTAACACCGTCAATGTTACGTGCAACTGTTGCAGCGACTTCGGCTTCTTTAGTACTGACTAAGCCCATTAAAAATACCTCTGAGTTTTCTACGGCCACGTGAATATGAAAACCATCAATACGTCTATCTGAAATTAGATTTGCCTTAATTTTGGAGGCTAGCCAAACATCATGGGTCGTGGTGGTAGCAGAGACGGGTGGTCCCAAACGTACTTGATTATGTAATTTTTCAATGTTTTTGACTGATGTTGCCGCTTCCTGTGCTTGGCGGATCAAAGCTTCGTTTGGCGCTTGGCCTACCAATAATACCGAACCATTAAAAACGTGTACGTGAATATTGGCCTGTTTATCAATAGCCGGGTTATCAGATAAGGCGATGGATATACGGCTAGAGACGGTCTTATCATCTAGTTGAGTGCCCAAGGAGCGGCGATCATGGGCGGCGGATGCTGCGCCTACCCCTGCACCTACTACTAATGCAGCGCAACCTTGTAATAGGGTTAGGGCTAATAGTGCGCCTACGAGTAATCTGGGTTGATAATTAAGCACGTAATTACTCCTGTGAAGTTTCGGGGAATAAGCAATCATCTATTCCCTCGCAAAGATTATGGATCACCAACAGATGGACTTCATGGATGCGCACGGCTCGGCTTGATGGCACACGTATTTCCACATCATTTGGACCAAGTAAACCGGCCATCTCGCCACCGTCTTGGCCGGTTAGGGCGACAATAGTCATATCTCTACTCAAGGCAGCTTCCATCGCATTTATCACGCTACGTGAGGCTCCATTAGGAGAAATGGCCAGTAATATATCGCCTGTTTGTCCGAGTGCGCGAACCTGCTTTGAAAACACTTCATCATAACTAAAATCGTTGGCAATTGAGGTAAGAGTCGATGCATCCGTGTTTAATGCTATGGCTGGCAAACTAGGTCTTTCTCGTTCGTAACGGTTAAGCATTTGCGATGAAAAACTTTGTGCATGCGCCGCCGAGCCTCCGTTGCCACAAGACAGTATTTTATTTCCATTAATGAGCGCATTAACCATCATTTGTGTGGCGAGGGCAATGGGCTCGGGTAATTCTTCAAGAGAGGCAATCATGGTCTGAATGCTCTCAGTAAAATTAGCTTTAACACTCTCTAACATTCATGCTCCAATACTGGGTAGTTGTTGCTATACATACTTTAACCAGCTGATTTTATCATTGTTGTTACTTAATACATCTATGCCGACTATATCAATTCTGTGGGCGATTAACGAAGGATTAAGCTGATGCTCTAGCATATAGTGCTGGATTGCGGACTCGAACTTACGTCGTTTATGCGGGTGAAAAAACTCTACTGCACTGCCATATTGCTGACTAGTACGGTATTTGACTTCGATAAATACCAGTTCTTGGCCATCTTGCATAATGATATCAATTTCACCACTTCGACATCGATAATTCTGGCTAATTAACTGTAAGCCTTGTTGTTGAAGATAAGCTAATGCTTGTGCTTCGCCTTGCTCACCCTTTTTCAAGGATCGCCAAGGGTTAGTCCATGACAATGGGAGTTACTCTATCTTGTGCCACTTTAGCCCAAGGTAAAACGCGGTGTATTTCCCCGTCAGCACTGATACTCAGATCTCCGCTTAAGCCTTTCACCGAGGTTATGGGTAAAAGTTTGAGATGACGTAACTTAGGCACTAGATTATAGGCGTCGTAGCCAAGTGCAAAAAGTCGGAGCAGACTATCCTGACTCTGGGGCCAGAGCGTTTGTGCATCTTTCGCTAGATCTTGCCAAGGATTATTTGGCATCATCCAGGGCATATCGATAAAGGTTAGATTACGTAAATCACGAATGCTGTTCTTGTTTAAATCTAATGTGTAACTTCTTGATGAAGCAAAAACCGAAATGTCTCTAGCGGCAAAAGGACTTAAACTGGATTCAATGATCGGGTTTAATAATTCGGTTTGCTCCGGATTCGCAAACAGTATGATGGCATCAACGTCGCGTCGATTACGTTCCACTGCATACACTTCACTGGTGGTGAGTAATTCTATTTGTTTTACCCGTTGACGGCTTTGCTCGACATCGAGCAATTCAGAGACCAACTTACGCATGTTTTTACTGTCAGTGAAGGTACCGGTTGCCGGAGCAACATAATCCCTTTGCTGTTGATGAATCTGCCATTGCTCGACAAACGCTTCAGACATCCGCTGGGTAGTGTTGGTATCAGCGGCTAACACGATCGGATGACGCAATCCTGATGCATAAATATGCTTGGCCAGTTGAATCGCCTCATCTTCAGGTGCCAGTGAAAAGTAATATATTTCAGCACTGTCTGAATGTTGTGTTTCTAAGGAATTCATGTTGTTGGCGCCATCTAACGGTTGGGCTAACAAGGGAGATTCAGAAAGTTGTGGCCCTGATGTAGCTAAGGACTGTTCACGGGTTGTAGATAATTCGTTTGATACAATCGAGTCGATTCTGTTCAGCGCTAGCACGGACTTCCCCGCTGGCAGAAGCGTAATTAATTCGGCAATCTTTTCTTTTAATAGCGGCCCGATAATAACGTCATAATCGTGTACTAATGCGTTAAGCTCCTGTGGTGTTTTGAGTGCTGAATCAAAAAAGCGCAATTCAATATTGGTGGCGGCAGGATTGCTATTGGTGATAGATATATCGTTTAGTTGTGCTATGTAGGCAGCGATGACGCCATCTTTGATAGCGTTACCTTGACTGCCTAGTCGGCCGGTCAAAGGTAATAAGACCGCGATGCGCTTGGGTGAAATAGTCGCTTTTTGCATGGCTTTAAGCAATGATTCGGGTAATGTTTGGGAAAGAGGATGAGAGGCATGTGCAGTCTGCCACTGGCTCACTCTATCTTGCAATATTTCAGGACGTAAACCTTGCTGCAGCACTATGTTCTTTAGCTCAAGCCAAGACCTGAGTCTAGGTTCATCAATGATGACTTGCTTGGCTTGTGAGCTGGTAAGTTGTCCCAGCGCTTCCCACAGCCTAAGACTGTTCTTTTCGTTCATATCACCAGCGGCGAGCAGATGCTTACTGGCGTCAAGCCATTGATGTTGGTGTTCATCAATTTGGGCTTGAACCGCGTCAATACGCGCGCGTCCTGAAGGATATGAGGTTAATTTCGTGAGTAATTTTTGCGCTTGTGGTACGGCAGGCGAAGGCAACTGCATATAACATTCAGCTAATAACAACTGAGCTTGGGACTGATATTCGGGATGAATAAGTTCAGGTGTCAGAATGTTGAGAAGTTTGATACTCGCATTGCAATGCTGTTCGTGTTGCAATGTTTCTGCAGCTAACAACAGTAAACCGTTGCGTTCAGTGGTGTCGCCGTTTGCCGCGAACTTACGTTGGGCTTGGTTTAGGTAATATTGACTGCTAAGCTCTCGGTCTGGTTGCACTACCTTGATATCTGGGCGTTTTAGCGTATTTTTTTTGTTCGGTGCATCTGCACATGAAGCCATAAAAACGACTAGGCTAACAACCACTACCGACCTGATTAATTTCATTAAAGGTGCACTCACTTAACATCTTGATAATTCGCCCGTTAGTTTATACCAACGCTGACAAATATCTACCTGCTGAGGGTGTACTGTAATGGGAAGTTACAAGGTAAAATAGCGATATAATTGTTAAAAGGCGTTACATAGTGGCAAATTTTGGAAAGCTGTTCATTGTTCCTACCCCAATTGGAAATCTAGAAGATATTACGCTGCGTGCAATAAGGGTATTGGGCGAGGTTGATTTAATTGCTGCCGAGGATACTCGACATAGCCAAAAATTGTTGCAACATATTGATATTTCGACGCGCCTTATCTCATTGCATGATCACAATGAAACCCAGCGTGCTAAGCAACTAATTGAAAAATTGCACCAAGGATTGAATATCGCCCTAATCTCTGATGCAGGCACACCGTTGATTAGCGATCCAGGCTATGGTCTGGTCAATCAATGTCGTGCTAATAATGTGGACGTTATTCCGTTACCAGGCCCTTGTGCAGCCATCACCGCTTTAAGTGGCGCAGGCTTGGCGACCGACCGCTTTCGTTTTGATGGATTTCTGCCCGCTAAGCAACAGGCAAAAATACAAGCTCTCGAGTCTATCGAACGTGAAACGGCAACATGTGTCTTCTATGAGTCGCCGCGCAGGATTGCAGATACTATGCAAGCGGTTGTTGATGTACTCGGTGGCGAACGAAAAGTGGTGGTTGCCAAAGAATTAAGTAAAACGTTTGAGACATTTTATTCGGGCACTGCAGATGAAGCCCTTGAATGGTTGCATGCTGATTCGAACCATCAGCGAGGTGAGTTCGTACTCATGGTGGCGGGATACAAAACCGACGCAAATGAAATACCGGAAGAGGCATTGAAGTTGCTTAAACTGCTAATGGGGGAACTCCCTCCTAAGAAAGCTGCTGGTATAGTGGCGCAGCAATACGGTTTGAAAAAAAATACCTTATATCAAATGGGGCTGGCGTTTAGCGAAACAAAAGCTGATTAATTCCGCTCGCTGCGGTGAAGCGAATGCTAATTGAACATGGAGCTGAATTTTAGTGCGTAGTAGCGTGATCTCCCCTATTATCCTCGACATTGAGGCCAGCGGTTTTGGCGCTGATAGCTACCCGATTGAAGTTGGCGTTGCCCTGAATAGCGATAGCCGCTTTTGTCGCCTTATTCGCCCAGCAAATGGCTGGTTACATTGGAGCGAAGAGGCCCAGTCTCTGCATGGAATTAGCCGTCAGATGTTGAACGAGAAAGGTGCGCCGGTACACCAAGTGTGTATCGAACTTAACCAATTATTAGTAGGAAAAACAGCTTACTCAGACGGCTGGGTTGTCGATAGTCCATGGTTATCGCGCTTGTTTGAAAGTGCAGGCATGAAAATGGAATTCGAGCTTAGCCAACTAGAAATTATTTTAAATGAACAACAAATGAATAATTGGCATGTGACTAAGTCTCGCATTTTAACTCAAACCCAAGCACAGCGTCATCGAGCGAGCCACGATGCGGCGATTATTTTACAGACTTATCTGGAAACACGTCACGCTAAGATTGAATAATGTTAGTAACAAGGTCGCTTTCTCTCTTGGTTTACGTTGCTACATAGCATCCTTTACCTGACTCGCTAATTACCCACCATTAGGATATTAACTATTTAATGCAAAGACACGATGCAGGCTGCTTAGATGAGCAGGTGATTGCGACTATCTGTGAGCAACTGACGGTATACGGTTATTGTGTTGTGGCTGATTTCTTACCTGAACTCGTGGCCAATGCACTTTACCTTGAAGCGAGTAGCGATCATCGCTTGAGTTTTAAACAAGCCGCCATCGGCCGAGAACAGTTGCAGCAAGTTAATACCCAAGTGCGTAGTGATAGCATTGCCTGGCTTAACAACCAAAGTGAAACCCAAGGTTTATATTTAAAACTCATGGAGCATCTGCGCATAGAGATCAATCGGCGTTTATTTTTAGGACTATTCGATTATGAGAGTCATTTTGCACATTATGGGCAAGGTGATTTTTACAAACGTCATGTGGATGCTTTTAAAGGAAGCAGTAACCGATTACTGAGTAGTGTTGTTTATTTAAACGCCGATTGGGTCAAAGCTGACCAAGGCGAGTTACTTATGTTTCATGATGAACAAGTATCACCCTTTTTAATAGTTGAGCCTATTTTTAACCAATGCGTTATTTTTCTCAGTGAGCAGTTTCCTCATGAAGTACGCACTGCCAAACGTGATCGTTATAGTATAGCGGGTTGGTTTCGTACCAATAACAGTATAGGTGGACAAATAGATCCGCCGCGTTGAGTGCAGATAGTTACACATTGTCTATTGCAATAAATATTACAAATAATATAAATTTGCTTAACATATAAGAAACGCATTATTTACCTAGGCAAGGGAAACTTTATGAAAATTAAAAGCAAAACACTGTGTCTCGCCGCTTTATTGACCATAAGCACACAGGTAACTGCGGCACCAGTGCCGGAGAATTTGTATACTCAACAACCCTCAATTACCCCTGAACTTGCGCATCCAGGCCAGTATCCTGTTGGCGTGAAAACGCTGCAAGTGGTACATGAAAAGCAGCTAAACACGCAAACGTTTACCTCGTTTGAAGATCGACCACTAACGCTTGAAGTCTGGTATCCAGCGGCTGCTAATGCGGCAACTGAAGAGTTGGCTACCTATGAGAATGTCACGCGACTGCATAAACCCTTTAGTCTGATCGGCACTGGCCATCGAAATGCTCAAGCGCAAAAAACAGGCCAATTTCCTTTAATCGTGTTATCCCACGGATACACAGGTTATCGAACGATTATGTATTATCTCGGGGAGCATTTAGCTAGTCATGGTTATGTGGTAGTAGGAATTGATCACACTGATTCCACCACCGAAGACGTTGATTTTGTTAATTCTGGCTTTTCTGGTTTCCCTAGTACATTGGTCAATCGCGCGAGAGACCAACAATTTGTGCTCGACTACTTTAGCCAAGATGACTCTGCGATCGCCAATATTACTGACACGGACCATGCTGCCGTGATTGGGTATTCAATGGGGGGCTTTGGTGCGATTAACACGATTGGTGCATGTTACGGCTTTAATCAGGCAGGATTACAGCGCTTAGGTTTCCCTGAAGACGCAGCAAAACAGCTAATTCCTGTATTCAACAGTTGCCACGCAGGGCGAGATGAAGTCGATAGTCGTTGGCAAGCGATGATCGCCTATGCGCCATGGGGCGGGGAATCATCTGTGCATGATGCTAAGTCTATGAAAACAATTACTGTGCCTAGTTTATATGTATCAGGTGATCAAGATGACGTGTCAGGATACGAAAATGGTAGTTAAAAAATTATTTGAGCAGACGGGCAGTAAAGACAAGTACCTGATGGTTTATGAAAATGCCCGGCATAATATTGCGCCTCATCCAGCGCCGAAAATCGCTTATGAGACTGATGCGGATTTAGGTCATTATATTGAGCCTAGCTGGAGTAACGAACAGCTAAACCGTATTAATATGCATATGAGCTTGGCATTTCTGGATTGCTTCGTGAAAAAGGACGACAGCAAGTGTGCTTACTTACCTAAGCGTGACAATGCAACACAAGTTAAAGACAGTGAAGGGAAGTTAACACAAGCGTGGCCGGGGTTTCCTGACCGTTGGGCGACCGGGATACGTTTTTATCGCGGTGCAAACGCTAAGTAGTATTTGTGAGATATGAAAAAGCCCGTTTACGACTGAGTAAACGGGCTTTTTTTATGATGTTAACCTAAGCGGTTAATGCTTGTCAGCGTAGGTTTCTACTGCTTGCCAAACACGCAAAAAGTTTCCACTCAAAATCTTTTTAATGTCTGCTTCTGAATAATTGCGATCCAACAGACCCTGTACTAAATTCGGGTAGCTGGATACATCTTTCAGCCCTTCAGGTAACGAGTCTCCCACACCGTCGTAGTCAGAACCAATGCCCACATGATCGATACCGATTAGCTCAACCACATGATCGATATGGTCAAGTACTGTGTCTACGCTAGCAAAGGGAAAGGGGTTTTTGACTGCATACTCTTCGTCAAATGCTTTTACAAGTGGGCTGTCTTGACCGGCTTCTTCAACTAAGGCTTTGCGCTTAGTTGTCATTTGATTACGCCAGTTTTGCGATAACTTGCTCACAAAGGTTGAACCGAAGTTAATTTGAATCACACCGCCATTCTTGCCTAACGCTTTGATCATGACATCGTCCATGTTGCGCTCAAACCCAGGGGTGAATTTACGCAAAGATGAGTGAGATGCGATAACCGGTACTTTGCTGATCTCGATGGCTTGATAAAATGCTTGATCCGAGACGTGAGAAATATCCACCATGATGCCGATGTTATTCATTTCCTCGACCAGTTTTTTACCAAATGGGCTTAAGCCTTTCCATTTGCGACGAATGTCATAGGACGAGTCAGCAATGTGATTACTTTGAGAGTGAGCAAGTGTGATGTAACGAATTCCGCGTTCATAGAAGGTATTCAGGTTATCTAAATTACCTTGTATTGGGGAACCGTTTTCCATTCCCATGGGCAATGAAATTAAACCCTGCTTGAACTGTTCTTTTACGTCTTTGACGCTTTTTGCAATGGCAAACTTGTCTGGGGCACGCCCTACAATGGCTTCAACATAATCGATGAGTTTATGCGCCAAAGCAGTCGATTTATCAGAATCATCAAGACTAGCCGGTACGTATATTGACATAAAAGGTGCGTTCAAGCCGCCTGCCTTGGCACGAGGGTAGTCAAAATCTCCATCCTCTGTAGCTTGTGTGACATCGACCCATTTTTCACTCACGCGGTATGGCACATCAATATGCGAATCGATAAGTATGGTGTCTTGCGTCAAGGCTCGTGCCTTTTCTGATGCTTGATATGTTGCATTCACCGCACTGCTAAAGGCAAGGGTACAAGCGATAAATAGCGTCGTTTTATGTAGGTGTTTCATATCGTTCCTTTGATTTATTTTTATATTAAGTCATTCACTAGGCGTGCCATTGCTCGATAGCAAGGTTAGCCGACGTGTATATGATCACGCCTGCTCATAAGTCGATGGTATAAAGGAAGTGAGGGTAAAGTAAAGCCACGCGTGCTTGTTACAACAAGCGTGGCTTTTAAGTTGAGAATTAAACCTTGGTGAGGTGGAACAATAAACTGCTCTGGGGGGTTAATAATGGCATTTGCATACCGAGCTGCATGAGTAGTTCACCACTGAATACTTGCCCGTCAACTGCGCTTAGATGATTTGCAAAACCAAATAAACCTGACTTAGGCCACTTGTCCGTGTTTTTTATTGGCCAAATGATATCCAGTTTGTACTGACTGGTTTTATGTAAACCTGCAAACTTGAACTGATCCGGTAATGAGGCTGAGCTACACGCCACCAAACTATAGGAAAACAAACCTTGAGATTTATCTTTGGCAACAATCCCTAAGCCGTTCATATAGGGCGCAAGTTCTAAACGGAAAAGATCGCCGCTATGCACTAGAGCTCGATGCTGTTTGTATAAGTCGGTCATCGCTTTTAACTCGACTTTTTCCCCGTCGGTCAGTTCACGTAAATCCATTTCCATGCCCATATGGCCGAATAACGTCACCGAAGCGCGCATTTCCATGGATACAGTACGGTGGGTAATGTGGCATTCTCTTGGGCCAACATGTGAGCCCATCAATTCTGACGGTAAAAAATAGGAGAAGCCGTTTTGTATTTTTAGACGTTCTAGGGCGTCATTAGAGTCCGAAGTCCATACACGATCGGTGCGCGCTAATACACCGTAATCGGCACGACCGCCACCAGACGCACAGCTTTCAATTTCTACTTTAGGGTGCACCGCACGTAAGTTATCGAGTAAACGATAAAATGCATGTATTTGATTGTGGCCACCAGGTTTGCCTGAATGATTGCCTTGGTGGTTTAAATCGCGGTTCATGTCCCATTTAATATAGCTGATATCGTATTCAGTCAACAGGGAATCTAAACGTTCGTATAGGTAATCAAATACCTCAGGACGGGATAAGTCGAGCACAAGCTGATGGCGACTATCCAACTGCTTGTTAATTTCGTTACCCAGTATCCATTCAGGATGTTGACGATATAACTCGCTATCAGGGTTAACCATTTCAGGTTCGAACCATAAGCCAAACTCCAAACCTTGAGCTTTAACGTGGTCGATAAGAGGAGTTAAGCCTTGTGGGTAGTATTTCTTATCTACAAACCAATCACCTAAACCAGCCGTGTCATCATCACGTCCATTAAACCAACCATCATCCAATACAAAGCGTTCCGCACCTAATTCGCCCGCACGTGCGGCTAAGTCTTTTAACGTTGCAAGGTCGTGGTTAAAGTAAATCCCTTCCCAGGTGTTGTAGTGCACAGGACGAGGCTTGTCATGCACGCTTTGACGGATAATATGACTGCGCACATATTGGTGGAATTGCTGAGATAAGGCCGACAAACCCTGATCAGTGAAGCTGGCGAACAAGGTAGGTGTTTGATAGCTTTGACCTTGTGTTAAATTAATTTCGCCAGGGAAAAGAAGCTCGCCCATTTGCACATACGAACGTCCATCAGCCATTTTTTCAGCGACGATTTTATGATTACCACTCCAACCTAAATGAAAGCCATAGGCTTCCCCTTGAGCTTGGTTGGTCGTTTTAGGGTGTAACAACAGGGCTGGATAGCTATCGTGAGACGTTTTACCTCGGCGGTTTTCTCGTACGTAAGAGCCAAAAAAGGCGTCTAATGAGTGTTGCTGGAACTCACCCGCCCAGTGGCCTTCAAAACCCACTATTTGATCGAAATCGTTAGGTGTCGGGATCGTCGCCGCCGAACACCAATCAATTGTCACCGTTTGAGAATTGATGTTGTTGATTGTGGTGTTAAAGGTCAGCACATCGCTTTCTACGTCAAGCTCAATTCTGACCACAACCTCAATACCACGGGCACTGTCTGTGCTGATAAGGGAGAGGCTGTGCTCGTTGTCCTGTACAACCTTTGTGAGCAGCGGATTTGCCGCCCATTGATCCTGTTCACCGCGTAAACTTAATCCTGGTAAACCGATAAAGCCTTGTCCTGATGTGGGAGTAATGCATAGGTTTAGTTCTTCAATGGGAGACACGGGCGCTTCTTGGCGTAAGCGTAAGGCCCGCATCATATCGCCCGTTGATTGCTCGGACAGCTTAGCGCGCCAATATATGATCTGTGGCGTTTCGCACCCTACGTCTAAGATTAGGCTGCTTTTTTGCCCATGCAGTGCAATAAATTGTGCGGCGTGTTGCGTCATGTTGGGTCCTCAAATTGATGGTGTATTAGGCGAGAATTAAGAATAGGATATTTTAATCTTTTTTTAAACATATAAATAGTATTATTTAAATATAAGCTTGTTTTATTCAACCATTAGTATCGAGAGCTTGCAATTTTCGATGGGCTACAACAGGTGCCTACTGGATTGTAGGGAATTTTACCTTTGATTAACTAATGACAACAATACGTGAAAATAGCGACTATGCTTGGGTGGTTCTGAGTTGAATTATTTTCCTCTTTATTGTTGAGGGGTTTTTTTAAGGTATTGATTTAAAATGTATTTGTGGTGTTTTTGAGGTAATTCTAATTAAGCGCGAAGAAGTTTTTTTGTATGAAGGAATGTTGCACATATGTTGACAAGTTGTATTAATACTATTTAACATACATATCAGTAGGTGAGCTGAGTGGCATGATCCTATAGTTATGCAGGTGGTTTGAGTGGAACTGAAGCTTGCACAACGTTTAAAAAACGAAGAACACATGATATTAACTGGACACACATACGGGGCACATCCCATGAAAAAGTCATACCTTTGGTCGGCCGTTAAAGCCGCCTTAATAGTACCTACTGTTGCTGGTTTATCTATGCAAGCAGCAGCACAGCAAACACCTGCCGACAACGACTTAGAAGTCATTCAAGTTCGCGGTATCGTAAGCAGTTTAAAGCGCGCCATGTCAGACAAAAAAGAATCGCTAATTGTTTCTGATGGCATAGCCGCAGAAGACTTAGGTAAGTTTCCTGATTTAAACGTCGCTGAATCCCTGCAACGTATTACGGGTGTATCCATCGACCGTAGTGGCGGTGAAGGGCAATTTGTAACGGTTCGTGGTTTTGGCCCACAGTTTAATAACGTTTTGGTTAACGGTCGTCAACTGGCAACTGAAAACCCAGGTCGTGAATTCAGTTTTGACGTACTGGCTGCAGAGATCATTACTGGCGCGAATGTATATAAAAGTACCAATGCAACTCTTCAGGAAGGGGGGATCGGCGCGACAATCAATGTCAGTACTGCACGACCTTTTGATTACGAAGGCTTCAGAATGGCTGGTTCTCTTAAAGGAACCTATGAAGACTTAAACGAGAAAACGTCTCCTAGTGCTTCTTTCTTAGTCAGTAATACCTTTGATGATGACAAAATGGGTGTGTTACTGGCGCTATCTCACCAGAAGCGTGATGTAGACATTAATTCAATCGGCACCAGCGGCTGGCGTCCTGGTATCACGGTATCTAATACGGCAGGTGATGTACTTGCCAGTAATATTTATATTCCACGTAACGTCGATCACATCTCTGATGTGCAAGAACGTACCAGAACAAACGCATCATTGGTGCTGCAATATGCTCCTACCGAAGAAGTTTCCATTACCTTTGACGGTTTCTTATCTGAATTTGAAGTTGACTCCGTTCAGCACGACTTAGCGGCTTGGTACGAACCAACTCGCGTTGGCTCAGTAGAGTTTGATGAAGCAACCCGTACTGCTACCTATATTGATCAAGTCGGCGGAAATGCAGCAACTGATTTTGTAGAAAGCACAGGTAATCGTCGCGATGTATCGATCGAAGCATTTGGTCTAAATGTCGAGTGGGATATTCGTGACAACCTAAAAGCTAACTTCGATGTATCTACGTCTACCGCTGAAAATGATACGTCTGATGGCAACACTTACTTTACCGTTATTGGTATCGTAAACAATTACCAAACAACACTTGAAAATGGCAGTTTCTTGACTCAGCACGATGGCATCACGTCTGCGGGACTTCCGTCGTCAGATCTCGGCCGTGCTCACGTTTATGGTAAAAGTGGCGACAACGACAAAGATGAAATTACCGAATTAAAAGCCGATTTTGTTTACTTGCCGGATAGCGATACGTTCACTCGTATGACCTTTGGGGCTTATTATCAAGACCGTGAAAAGTCGATTCAAAACTACTCGCATACCAACAATTTAGGCCAAATGTTTGGCTTGTTTGGTGGTTATCGTGTGCCCGTTCCGGAAGGGACACTTACCCCCTACACAGCAAACAACTTCTTCAGTGGCGTAACCGACACATGGTATACCTATGACGCTGCCGGCTTTTTTGATGTATTAGCATCAAACACTGAAATGCAAGCCGCGAACGATGCCTCTCTAGGGTTAGCGCCAGGTTCTACGGCGGCAATTATTGCTGCTAATAACGCTTGGGCGCCAGAGCGTCTTGATGACTTCTCTATCATCAGTGAAGAAGTCACTAGCTTGTACATGGACTTTGTATTCCAAGGTGATTTAGGCGATATGCCCTGGACAGTAAACCTTGGTGCTCGCTACAGTGAGACAACGACGTCAGTCAATGGTGTAGAGCGTATTCTAGATGACGTTATTGCCACCAGTGATACCACTTTGTTTGCCAACGTGTTCTCTGACGCAACACTCCCTGTTACCAAGGGCGGTAGTTACGCTAATTTACTGCCTAGCGTTAACTTTAAGTTAGACGTTCAAGATGACATGGTATTGCGTTTCTCAATCTATGACTCGTTAACACGTCCTACATTGTCTCAGCTTTCACCAGCAACGAATATTGGCGAGCCTCGCCTTCAAAACTTAACGGCATCCGGCGGTAACCCAGCCTTAAAACCGTTTAAATCTGAGAACTGGGATTTATCTTTCGAGTGGTATTTTGCTGACGCAAGTTCACTGACATTTGCTTACTTCAACAAAGAAGTTGATGACTTTATTGTAACCTTACGCGGTGACGAATCATTTGTACTCGCAGATCGTTCAAATACAGTGGGCAACATTTGTGGCAACTGTGCTGAGGATGACCTTCCTCCTGGCGCAGTGGTTGCTGATGAACTTCAGGGTATTTCTGAAAACTTCTTAGTGAGCCGTCCGCAAAACGGCGAAACCGCTGAAGTGAATGGTTTTGAAGTAGCTATTACGCATGTGTGGGACAACGGCTTTGGTTTCACCGCTAACGCAACGGTTGTAAACAGCAATGCGGCAATCGATACCAGCAACGTTGCTTAGACGTTTGCCCTCGAAGGACTTGGTGATTCACAAAACCTAATCGTTTTCTACGAGCAGGATGCATGGCAAGCTCGTATTGCGTTCAACAACCGGGAAGCTTTCTTGCAAACCCTATCCGCTGGTACCGGCGAACCTGAGTTCGTTGATACTTATGGTCAATGGGATGCAAGCGCAAGTTATGACATCAACAAGAACGTGACAGTGTTCTTTGAAGGTATCAACTTAACAGGCGAAGAGACCGTTAAACACGGCCGTTTTGCTAATCAGATAACACAAATTCAAGATACTGGGACACGTTACGCTGTGGGTGTACGTGCTAGCTTCTAAGTTTGTTACAAATAAGTACAACGACCGTACATTCGTTGCACATATCTGATTAATGTTGCATGGCCCGCCCGTATTAAGCGGGCCATTTTTCCTATAAAATGCACCATGAAATAATTTACCCCATATAGGGTGTTAGGCTATATGGGGTAAATTATTTAACAAGCGAATAGAGCTCGTAATACCTCGCTCGAATTGGGAAATACCTATGGGCGCAAGTTTGAGCTACCCATACTCGTTACTACGCGGACTAATCCATTCATGTCAAAAGCAGTAAAGAAAATCGTTATCGTTGGTGGTGGAACAGCGGGCTGGTTAACTGCTGCTATTGTCGCTGCTCAACATAAAACCAATCGCTGTGATGGTTTACAGATCGTATTAGTTGAATCGTCAGATATTCCCACTGTCGGCGTAGGTGAAGGCACTTGGCCAACCATGAAGAACACCTTGCAGCAAATTGGCTTAAAAGAAAGTGAGGTTTTTGCTCGTTGCCATGCCACCTTTAAACAAGGGGGCAAGTTTGTTGACTGGGTGCAAGACACAGGCGATTTTTATTACCATCCTTTTACGGTGCCCTTGGGGTACGGGCGTATTGACTTGGCTCCTTATGTAGACAAAATTGAAAACTATGCCGTGGAGTCCAACTTTCAGCACCATGTCTGTGAAGCTGGTTTAGCGCCGCGCTCTATGGCGGAAGCAGAATACAAAGGTCAATGTAATTACGCTTATCACCTCGATGCTGGTGAATTTGCCGAAGTACTCAAAGAACACTGTAAAAACAACCTCAACGTGACGCAAGTCATCGGCACGGTTGAAAAAGTCAATTTGACTGATGATGGCGCTATTGCCTCCATTACGCTCAAGAGCAATGAGCAGATTGATGCTGACTTGTTTGTGGATTGCACCGGTTTTGCTTCGTTACTATTAGGCCAGACGTTAGACGTTCCCTTCATTTCCGCCGATAAAGTATTGTTTAATGATTCAGCTTTGGCGTTGCATATGCCTTATGAGGATGTGACTAGCCCTATCGCAAGTCATACGATCGCTACAGGGCAGAGTGCGGGTTGGATTTGGGATATAGGCTTAACCCATAGGCGCGGCGTAGGGCATGTATATTCCAGTCAATATCTATCTGATGACGAGGCTGAAGTCAATTTACGTCGCTACTTGGGCCCACGGTCAGACGATATTCCCGTGCGTAAAATTAGCTTTCAATCCGGACATCGTGCGCAAGTTTGGAAGAAAAACTGTGTGGCGGTTGGTATGGCAGCTGGCTTTGTTGAACCCCTTGAGGCTACCGCTATTATGCTGGTGGAAATATCAGCGCGCTTCATCGCGGATAACATCCCCCCTGATGACAGCCTGATGCCTATTATCGAAAAACGCTTTAATCAGCAAATGGCCTATCGCTGGTCACGTATTATCGACTTTTTAAAATTACATTACATGTTAACTAAGCGTCCTGAACCTTATTGGCAGGCTCATACTGAACTTGCGTCAATTCCCCAATCACTACAAGACGATTTGGCACTATGGAAGTACCGCGGGCCGATTACCGCAGACTTTGATGCCGCTATCGAGTTGTTCCCTGCGGCGAGTTACCAATATGTTTTATACGGTATGGGCTTTAAACCTGATTTTAGTCGGCAACCGCATTTGTATAATGATCAGGCCAATGCTGAAAAAATAATGACTCGTAATCAGCAGCTTACCCAGCAATTATTACAAACCTTACCTCCACACCGGGAATACATTGAGCGGTGGTTGCACACCCAGAATATGAGATAGTCCATGATCACACTTGTAGAATTGAGTAACGCAGTACATAAAGATTTGAAACTTAAAGAGAATAGCCTATCTGAGTTTGCAGCAAGTCAGCAGATAATGCGCATTCGCGTGCCAGAAGTGGGTAAGTCAGCGACGAATTTTCCGCTCTTTTTCTCGCGTAATCAGCATGATGGTAGTTGGGTCTTGTCGGCCTTAAGCAGTTTTGAGCCACAGCAAAACTTATTTGTCGAAAATGGTCGCTGGAACGCCATATATCAACCCACTAGCTTGCAAACATTTCCATTTTTTTTAATGCAGTCACCTAAACACGAAAAAAGTTATACGATTGGAATAAATGAAAGTAGTAACGTGTTCTCGAAGGATGCTGGGGAAGCGGTATTTGATGATGCGGGTAGGCCATCACAGTATTTAAGTAAAGCCAAAAGCTTACTTGAAGCGGATATCAAAAATGATTTAGAAACCTACCGTTTTGTGTCCCAAGTGGAAGCGTTAGGTCTTATTAAAGCGATAGATTTGCAGCTGGTTTTCGAGGACGGACGGACGCAAAATATCGCAGGCCTGTACACAATCGATGAAGATAAGATGCAAAGTCTATCTAACGAGCAAATGATCACCTTAAACAAAAGTGGTTACTTGGTCGCCCTTCACGCCATGTTGTTGTCCATCTACCAACTTAACTTGTTACTCAGAAAGCATAACGAATGTCATACCCACGATAAGATCACTCAACTCAAAATCGAAGTAGCAAAAGACCGAGTGGCGTCTTAACCTTTTAACTTGTTTAATTTTTTCATCATTATTAACTGGTGAAGTATTAAATTTATAAGAAACGAATAGCAATTTCTGAAGATAACGCAGGGTTGCAGAGGAAATATCAGATGTCAGAAAATATGGTTCAAGCGGCGGTCTTCGCAATAGTGACGGGGGTTATCGGCCTGTTAACGTATTTAAAATGCCGGGGACATGGGCATAACCAGCAAAGTCAAAATAAAGAGTATTTTTTAGCGGGTGGCGGACTCACTTGGATGTTCGTGGCGGGCTCCATTACCTTAACCAATTTGAGTACCGACCAATTAGTTGGCATGAACGGCAATCAAATGGCGTTGTTGGCTTGGTGGGAATTTGCTGCAGTTATCGGTTTGATTATTTTGGCTAAGGTATTCATTCCTATTTACTACAAGTACAACTGTACGACTACCACTGAACTTTTGGAAAAACGCTATAAAAACAAACATATTCGCGCAGTTATCGGTATGTTATTTTTCTTAGGTAATGCCTTGATTTACATGCCGGCGGTTATCTATTCCGGCTCATTGTTTATGCAAACCATGTTTAACGTTGATATCCCGTTGATGTACATTGCCATCGCGTTTGCAGCATTAGGTGCTGTGTATGCTATTTTTGGCGGATTACGTGCAGTTGCCGTATCAGATACCTATTCAGGGGTTTTACTGCTAACAATGGCGGTGTTTGTGGTCTTCTTGTCACTGGCGGCAATTGACTTCGACTTCAGCGGTATACCGGCTGAACGTTTAACATTGATCGGAGCACCAGACTCTCCGCTACCTTGGCAGACTTTACTCACGGGTATGATCTTTATTCAAATATATTATTGGGGAACAAACCAAACCATTACCCAACGCGCGATGGCTGCGCCTAATGTTAAAGAAGCTCAAAAAGGGGTATTTGCTGCCGCCGGTATTCGTATTCTGATCGTACCGGCTATCATAGTCTTACCAGGTATTGTGTCGTTTAAGCTTTATGGCGATATTGGCGATGCGGCGTACGGGCGCATCGTGGGTGATGTCTTGCCATTGTGGCTAACCGGTGTGTTTGCCGCAGCGATGGCGGCTGCTGTTTTATCAACCTACAACAGCTTATTGAACTCAGCCACCGCTTTGTATGTATGTGATATTCATGAAGCCTACATTAACGACAACCCTAACGTAGTGCGTTTAAGTACCTGGGTGACGGCATTATTAACGGTATTATCCTTGGTGTTGGTGCCGATTTATCAGCAAGCCGACAGCATTATTAACTTGTTGCAACAGTTAAATGGTTTATTAAGTATGCCAATATTGTCAATATTCGTCGTTGGCTTGGTGTTTAAAGACGTGGATGCACGAGCTGGTATCGCGGCAGTCATTTTTGGGGTGCTTATGTATGGCTCTCTAACCTTTGATTTCTCACCCATTTATTCGTCTTGGCACTACATTCACTTAATGCCGATCACCCTTGCAGCGTGCATCAGCTTTGCCTTATTTGTGAACCGATTTGTGCTTGGACAAAGAGCAAAATTTGCTTGGGGCAGTGATGATGGCGTTGAGCTAGAAAGTAAAGTTTAAACATATAATTAATTATCGGAAGAGACATGAACAACCTGAGAAAGAGTAACATCCGTAAATTGCCAAAAGGGACGTTTGATACCCTGATTATTGGTGGCGGCATAAACGGTGCTGTTGCAGCATCGGCTTTGGCAGCCAAAGGGGTCAAAGTGGCCTTGATTGACAAAGGTGATTTTGCGGGCTTTACCAGTTCTAACTCTTCGAATTTGGCCTGGGGAGGCATAAAATATTTAGAGAGTTACGAATATGGCTTGGTGAATAAGCTGTGTAAGAGTCGTAATCATTTGATGCGCAGTTATCCATCTACGGTAAAAGAAATCCGCTTCTTAACCAGCATTCAAAAAGGTTTTCGCTTCCCGCCTTTGTTTATTTACATGGGGACATTGCTGTATTGGATGATGGGGCGACTTTTTACCAAAATGCCGAACTATCTCTCAGGGGCGAAAATTAAGTCTTTAGAAAATGTCATTAATACTCAAAACGTAGCGGGTGGGTTCGAGTATTCAGATGCGTATTTACAAGACAATGATGCACGCTTTGTATTTAACTTTATTCGCTCCAGTATGAGTTATGGCTGTATTGCGGCAAACTACGTGGAATCCCTTGGTTCGACTCGAAATGGCGATACCTGGGTGACAAAAGCGAAAGATGCTATTACCGGCGAAGAATTTGAGATCAATTCGAAGGTGCTGATCAACGCTGCTGGCCCGTTTGTGGATCCCATGAATGAGTTAAACCAACAGAAAACCGAACATCATCACGTGTTTTCTAAAGGTATCCACCTTATTGTTAATCGCGTGACGGACAGCAACAAAGTACTGGCCTTTTTTGCTGACGATGGGCGCCTGTTCTTTGTTATTCCCATGGGGCCAAAAACCTGTATAGGTACAACAGACAGCCAAGTGGACAATCCGTATGCCCATGTCACAGAGGCTGACCGGCAATTTGTACTGGATAACGTCAATAAATTATTGGCCCTTGATAAACCCTTAACTAAAGAAGATGTCATAGCTGAGCGTTGTGGTGTGCGTCCCTTAGCCATAAAAGGCACGGGAGGCAAAGCCGATTGGGTGCAGTTATCTCGTAAACATGCGATCGACCAAAATGCTGAGTATAAATACATGTCTATTTTTGGCGGCAAGCTAACCGATTGTATTAATGTCGGTGACGAAGTCGCCACGATAGTTAAAAGCTTTGGTGTCGATTTACCCTATGCGGATTTTAAATGGTATGGGGAGCCTGACGACACGGTACGTGATGAATTTTTCCATCGCGCTAAGTTAATGAACTTTGATGCGCTGACGCCGCAAACATCATCTGAACCATTAACCTCACGCTTTTGGCGTCGTTATGGGCGTAATGCCATCAATATGCTTGAGGCTATTCGTGAGAATCCTGCGAAGGCGGAACTGCTCATTGAGAATTCCGAATATTTGCGGGTTGAAATAGAGCATGCTGCCCAACGTGAGATGGTCACCAAACTAGAAGACTTTTTACGTCGTCGCTCGAAAATATCCTTAGTGGTCCGCCAAGAAGACATTCTTGCTGCACCTGGATTACGTGAAGCCTGTGAAATTCTGTTCGGTGATGAAGCTGAGGCTAAATTACAAGAATATATTGCCAGTGTACGTAAAGATGTTAGTCCCGCCACAGATGTGATAGCTTAGCTTCATTCGAGGCGGTACGCAGCTTGTACTGCCTTGTTTCAGCAAAAATAAAGAGTGGTTAGCTATATTTTGTAGTACGTTTTACGATGGAATGAACAAATTTGATATAATTTATTTACATTCGTGACATCACTCAATAAATAAAAGATACTTGCTGTTGTTAAGTTAGCATTAGGGACCGCATATTTAATGGCCTTGAGCCATTTTTTTATATCTGTATACCCAGGTGTACCGCATAAGTCGGTTTGCTAATTGGCTATTAAAAGCAACCAGTTTTGAACATTAAAGTAAGAGACATCCTCTATGACAATCAGCTATATCCCTCTCGATAAAGAGAAACATAAAGATCTTAAAATCAACCTTCAGCACGATTTCGGCTATGCCAAA
Source organism: Paraglaciecola polaris LMG 21857 (assembly GCF_000315055.1). Lineage (GTDB taxonomy): Bacteria > Pseudomonadota > Gammaproteobacteria > Enterobacterales > Alteromonadaceae > Paraglaciecola > Paraglaciecola polaris. The sequence continues at coordinate 79,621 of NZ_BAER01000127.1, forward strand.
GAAGCCCATATTGCTGCAGCATCTATTCGTGAATACGCTCAGCTAGCGAGTGTTATGCCCGTTGTTTTTGTGAAAGATCCTAATTCTGAAAGCTTTCACTCAGTGACTATGCTGGGCACAGAAAAAGGCACTAACTTGTTCGTTCACGAAGGCAAATGGCAAGTACATTGCCTACCGATGAATATTCAACGTTATCCGTTTGATGTTCGCCCTGATGGCGAAAAGTTAGGTGTATTCTTTGATGAAAACAGTGCTTTGGTTACAGACGATGGTGAACCTGTATTCACTTCTGAAGGTGAGCCTAGTCCGTTCTTGGAAAATCGTCAGCAGTTGTTATCAGAGTTGGCGAATAGCGAAATGGCTACCCAACGTTTTATTAAAAGATTAGTCGAACTCGACTTACTTGATCCGATTGAATTGTTGGTGAACTACACTAACGGTGAAAAACGTAACATCACTGGTATGTTCAGTGTCAGTGAGAAGCGTCTGCAAGATTTAGACGAAGCGCAAGTTGTCGAATTGCATAAAAGTGGCTTTTTAGGTGCTGCGTATGCGGTACTTATGTCGTTAGGTCAGCTTAATCGTTTGGTGCAATTGTCGAACAATACTGACAAGCCGATTCAGAACTTGCAGTTACGTGTTGGCGATGCCATCAGTAACGAGCAACCTGCAGAGCCTGCTAACGCTTAATTATGTGAGTATTTGAGTTAAGCCCGCTGCTAGCGGGCTTTTTTATATCTGCAGAAGCTATTTTTGCTTAAATGTCCTGATGGTAAGCAAATAATAGCTGCTTACATTTTTTTGTTCCATTTGGTACAAAATTCTATTAGTTTATCTCTTGGTTTTATTTTGTCAGCCCCCAGTTATCCAATGTGATTTATCAAAACAGCCGAGGAAATTAGCACTATGTCTGATCCAACTTATACCCCGCCAAAAATTTGGTCTTTTGATGCCGAAAATGGTGGTAAGTTTGCCAATATTAATCGCCCTACCGCGGGGGCACGTTTCGACAAAACCCTTCCTCGGGGTAAACATCCGTTTCAGTTGCATTCTATGGCCACACCGAACGGTGTGAAAGTCACAGTCATGCTTGAAGAGTTACTCGAAGCAGGCTTTGAAGGCGCAGAGTACGATGCGTATTCAGTTAAGATTGGTGACGGTGACCAATTTGGCAGTGGCTTTGTTGATATTAATCCAAATTCGAAGATACCCGCATTGATTGATACGACGACGACCCCAGAAACCAGGGTGTTCGAGTCGGGCTCAATTATGCTTTATCTTGCTGAAAAGTTTGCTGCGTTTATACCTAAAGAGCATGCCCAGCGTACTGAGTGTATGAATTGGCTGTTCTGGCAGATGGGCAGTGCGCCGTTTTTGGGTGGGGGGTTTGGGCACTTTTATGCTTACGCTCCAGAGAAATATCAATACCCCATCGATCGATACGCGATGGAAGTGAAACGTCAATTGGATGTGTTAAACAAGCAGCTTGCCAATAACAAATTTATCGCTGGGGACGAGTACACGATAGCCGATATGGCTATTTGGCCCTGGTACGGTGCCGTTGTTCGTAACACGGTATACGAGGCGGCCGAGTTCCTTCAGGTCCATGAATATACCCACTTGGTTCGTTGGGCTGATGAAATTGCTGAGCGACCCGCAGTGAAGCGTGGGCTGATGGTTAACCGTACTTGGGGCGAGCCAGAAGGCCAGTTACCCGAGCGTCATTCAGCCGCTGACTTTAACCAAAAATAGGCAAATTTATTTATTCAAATAAGCCACCGTTCGGTGGCTTTCTCATGTTGATGAGTGCTTAATTCCCATTCAGGAATGGGACTGTTTTTAGCATGGTTTTAACATCTACACGGTTCGTTGCAGTTAAGATTTTTAAGGATCCATTATCTTGGGCTACACTATTTTGTACCAAGCAGTTTTCGCTGTGATCTAGAGAACTAGATACGCGTAATGCTCAGGACCATCTTCATTTAGTATTATTAAACAGGTAACTATCATGATTGAATTTTCATTGAACGGAAAAAAAATCACCTCCGATGCTGAGGCTGACACGCCTTTGTTATGGGTCATCCGCGACGAATTTGGCCTAAAAGGGACGAAATTCGGTTGTGGTATCGCCATGTGCGGAGCATGTACCGTGCACTTTAATGGTTCGCCTGTGCGTTCATGTTCCCTGCCCATAGGTGCCATAGCTAACGCAGAAATCCGTACAATCGAGGGATTAGAAAATCAACATCCTTTGCAAAAGGCGTGGGTAGAGCACCAAGTTCCACAATGTGGTTACTGTCAATCAGGACAAATCATGCAAGCGGCTGGGCTATTAGCGACCAATGCTAACCCAAGCGAAGAAGAAATCGAAGCGTATATGAGTGGCAACCTATGCCGTTGTATGACTTATGCACGTATTAAAGATGCCATTAAAGATGTCGCTACACAGTCAGACGCTGTGGTACAAATTTATAACCCTAAGCTCGAATCCGAACAGACACAGGGAGTCAGTTAATATGACGCGTTTACGTAAAGATAGTATCGAACACAGTCGTCGGAGCTTTTTGATAGGGTCAGTTGGCTCAGGTCTACTCATGGCATTTGCCCCAAGCATAAATGCCCTTGAAGTGATTACAGGCGGTGCATCACAACAATTATCTGGCAAATTATTTAGTCCTACCGTGTGGTTTGAAATTGACAACAACGGAGCTATTTTAGTCAATGTTGCTCGGGCGGAAATGGGTCAGCACGTAGGAACAGCGATAGCGCGTATTGTTGCCGACGAGCTAGGGGCTGATTGGAGCCATGTTGAAATTAAACATGTAGATACTGACCCTAAATGGGGCTATATGGTGACAGGTGGCTCTTGGTCCGTTTTTCAAACCTACGTGCCCATGTCTCAAGCTGGCGCCGCAGGACGTACCGTACTAATCGAAGCGGGCGCCAAACTACTGGGCGTAAATGCACACGACTGTACAACTCAAAACAGTATGGTGGTGGCGGGCAGTCAATCCATTAGTTTTGCCGATGTGGTGAAAAGCGGCAAGATTGACCGCGTATTCAGTGCTGATGAGTTGGCCGAATTCAAACCGAAAAGCCCTGCTAGTCGCCAGTTGATCGCGAAACCTAGCCAAGCACTGGATATACCCGCTAAGACTAACGGTACCGCGGAATACGGCATAGACGTCGAACTAGAAAATATGGTTTATGCGCGTCCTGTTGTACCGCCTACGCGTCATGGCAGTGTCGTTAAGGGGGTTGATGATAGCGATGCCAAAAAAGTCAAAGGTTATCAGGGATATCAAATACTTAACGATCCTAGTAATACCATACAAGGCTGGGTAACGGTATTGGCTGACAGTTACTATGGGGCGGTTAAAGCGGGTAATGCCATTAAGGTGGAATACGACGTGGGCGAAACGGCCAACGTCAGTGAGCAAGATATTATTAGTCAGGGTGAAGCGTTAGCCAAAGATAAAACGTCAGGCACTTTAGTTGTTGAAAAAGGGGATATAACCGCAGCGGCCAAAAATGCTAAAACGTCCCTCGAATCGGTTTATCGAACCTCTTCTGTATTGCACTTTACCATGGAGCCTGTGAACGCTGCTGTGGAGTTCAAGGACGGTGTTTGTCATGTTCATTGTGGTAATCAGTGGCAGTCGCTATTTTTGCCTGTTGTAGCCAAAGCTGTTGGCATGAGTGAAGATAAAGTCATTATTCATCAATACTATTTAGGGGGAGGCTTCGGTCGCCGCTTAGCGGGCGATTATATGATCCCTGCGGCGTTAACGGCTCAAGCTGTTGGTAAACCCGTGAAATTGGTTTTTACCCGGGAAGATGATGCGCGTTTCGATTGCGTACGCTCGCCCTCAGTTCAGCAAATGAATGCGTACTGGAATGCTGAGGATAAGTTGCTTGGCATTGAACATGGAGCTGCGGCTGGCTGGCCAACATTAGCGATGGCGCCTGCTTTTATGCCCGATGGTGTGGATAAAAAAGGCAAATATGATCCTTTTTCGATAGCAGGCGCAGATCACTGGTATACCTTAGATAATCACAGAGTGCGTGCGATTAATAACACACTGGCACAGAAAACCTTTGTTCCCGGTTGGTTAAGAGCGGTAGGACCTGGTTGGACAGGATGGGCAGTGGAATCATTTATGGATGAAGTTGCCCATAAACAAAATGTTGATCCCATTGATTTTCGTTTGTCGTTGCTCGATGCCAGTGGCAAAAATGCCGGTGAATCGCCGGTTTCTGTTGGTGGCGCTAAACGCCTAGCGAAAGTTCTGACGGATATTCGTAAGCAAACAAATTGGGGGCAATCTCTGCCTAAAAATCAAGGGCTAGGGATTGCTATTTCATCTGGGCAAGAACGTGACATGCCAACTTGGGGCGCGTGTGTTGCCCATGTTGAAGTCGATCCTGAAACCGGTGCGGTAAAAGTGCATAAGTTAACCGGATTATTAGATTGTGGAACCGTTGTTCATCCTGACGGCGCATTAGCGCAAACTCAGGGCTCTATGTTATGGGGAATGAGCTTAGCCTTGTTCGAGGGTACCGCTTTTGAAAAAGGGCAGGTTAAAGATACCAACTTAAATACCTACTCACCTCTTCGCATGAATAACCTACCAGAGTTAGATATTAGCTTTGTGCAAAACACCGAATTCCCTACTGGGTTGGGTGAGCCAGGCTTAATTGCTGTTGCTCCTGCCATTGCTAATGCCATTTTTAACGCTGTAGGTGCCCGTGTAAGGGACTTGCCTATTCGTCCTGAAGCAGTACTGGCCGCTATGCCGAGCTAGCTTTCAATGGCGCGTTATTCATTGGGATACGCGCCATATTCGTTGTGAAATTAGAACATCATCGGTCACTTTAACGGTATAAAACTCTCTAAAAATTAAATGCTTAGCCGTTCTTGTTAAGCACTTTAACATTCTTGCAATATCTCTCCAGCTCTAGTAATTTGCTGTACTCGCAATCAAAAAATAAAATAAGAGAATGCAATATGTCTGTAGAAACCATCTATAAGGTTATCCTATACCCTTTTATCAACGAGTCGCTTGCTAGTCTAAAAGCCATGACAAATCTGACCGGCACGGCGGGCGAGGCTTTTATGGATAACGTCGATGATTTTCGTTTCAAAGGGTACGCAGTTTGCTCTGAAGTAACTGGAAATTTAGATGGGGTGATTATGATGCATCACTATCCAGAAACCGCAATTTCCATTGGTAACTCCGTTTGTCAAAGTATGTTTGATGAGACATACGCACACCAAGAAATGACCGATGATTTGCGTAATGCGTTGGCTGAATGGGGCAATACGATAGTGGGTCGCTCAACGGATTTACATAGTAGATACAGCTTAGAATATGGCTTTTCTAGCCCGTATTTTGTTGAAGACTTGAGTGAGATGGACAAATTCCTGAAAGGCGTGCAAGAAGTAGTGACTGTGCCTATTACCATTGAGGGAGTGGGGCGTTACTATTTTAATTTATTAGTACGCAGTGTCGATTATAGCGAAGGCGGCATTAAACGCGAAGAAAGTGTCAGTATCGAGAATCCCCACTCAAAGACATTGGCTAAAGACAGTCGAATATTACTGGTTGACGATAGCGCAATGATCCGTAAAGCATTAACCCGCTTCTTAGCTAAATTGGGCTATAACAATGTTGTTGAAGCTGACGATGGCAACGGTGCGGTTGACTTGGTTAAAAGCGATCCGCCTGATTTTATTTTCATGGATGTGGTGATGGATAAACTTAACGGTGATAAAGCCTTAGCTGAAATTCGCCACTTGGGATCCGACGTGCCTATCGTCATGCTCTCCTCCGTTACCGACCAACTATTAGTTAAATCCTGCCAGGCTCAAGGGATATCGGGCTTTATATTTAAGCCTATTCATACCACTAATGGCACAGAAACCATAGCGCGCTACCTTAAAGTGGCGAACTAGTATGGTGAAACCTAAGCATGAAAGCAGTTTTTGCAATTAATAATTCCTTAAGAATTACTGAATATACTTGAGGATTGACTAATTTGGGCCTGCCCAATTTGCTGCTGGTAAGACATTGAGTCAATGTCACACACCAACGGCGAATCGATACTTGGTACTGTAAACATGGAATTGTCCGTCGTGATCCCGGCAAAGAATGAAGCGCAAAATGTTGCGCCACTGATTCATGAAATTATCGATGTCCTTGATGGTGTTGCTGAGTTTGAAATCGTCTACGTAGATGATGGTAGCGACGATCGCACTATTAATGAACTATATAAAATTATCGATGCAGGTGTGGATTGCATTCAACCTGTGCGTCACAAAACCAGTGTTGGTCAAAGCACGGCCATTATGAGCGGTGTTAAGGCATCCCGTGGCGAGTTAATCATCACCATGGATGCAGACGGACAAAATGATCCTGCTGATATTCCTAATTTACTCCAGGCGGCGAGAAATCTTGTTCCTGGTTCTGATTTTTGTGTGACAGGTTATCGCCGTAAACGCAAAGACACGTCTTGGAAACGCTTTCAGTCTAAAGTGGCTAATAGTATTCGCGCTTGGCTATTAAACGATGGCACGCCTGACACTGGCTGTGGATTGAAAATCATTCCTAAACATACCTTTATGAAACTGCCTTACTTCGACCATATGCATCGCTTTATTCCTGCTTTGGTGAAACGTATCAACGGCCAAGTTATTGTACTTGAAGTCAACCATAGAGACCGTCAAGCCGGGGCGTCTAAATACAACATGCTAGGGCGCCTGCGTGTGGGGATTGTGGATATATTTGGGGTACTTTGGTTGTTACGCCGGGTCAAAGTTCCTGAATATTTGGATTAAGTGATGTGCCACAAAATTCGTTCATTGCTTAGCTCGAAAGTACTGCAAAAGGGCCTGTTGTTTTTGCTGGTGTGCGCGCTGTTAGGTGGGCTTATTAGTACCTTGCCGTTATTTGATACCTTCAACCGTCATTGGATCGATTCGACTATCCGTAATAATGGTCTGTTGGGTGTTGCTTATTTTCTATTGTTTAGCGCCGGTGCAATGGCCATAGGTTGCCCACGTCAAGTGATGGCTTTTCTAGGCGGATACGCGTTTGGTTTTATGCAGGGTATGACCCTATCGGTTGCTGGGGCTGTCATAGGCTGCATGTTGACTTTCTTCGTTTCAAGGTTACTGCTGCGACCCCTAATCAAACGACGTTACGCCCAGCGTATTCATCGAATAAATGACTTTTTACAAGACCAACCAATCAGCAAAACAATCGTTATTCGTTTATTACCTGTGGGCAATAACTTACTCACGAATTTGTTGGCTGGTGTGACGAACGTAAAAGGCCGGCATTTTTTATTGGGCTCAGGGATTGGCTATATTCCACAAATGGCAGTGTTTGCGCTGATGGGCAAAGGAATAGTGGTTTTGTCTATCTGGAAGATTGCCTTAAGTATCGTGCTGTTCTGCTTTTCTACCGCGTTAAGTGTGCGCTTGTTTAAGCAATACAAACATTCAAAAATCGTGGCATCAGAAAATAGCGCTAAATCGAGTGAGCTAGCTTGTGATTAAGCAACCGAACGTGGAGTTAATGTAGTGGCTATTTCATTATCAGCTATGCTCGAACGACAGAATTTCCTTTCTGGTCAAAATCATCCTTTTAATGTGTGGTGGCTTTTGGTCATCTCATGCTCACTTATTTTAGTCGGTCTGGGATTGCGGGATCCTTGGCCAGCGGACGAACCGAGATTTGCCTTGATTGCCAAGGATATGGTCGATTCTGGGCAATGGTTTTTCCCTATGCGCGGTGGTGAGTTATATCCTGACAAACCACCAATATTCATGTGGTCTATCGCAGTTTTTTATTGGCTATTGGGTTCATTAAAAGTGGCTTTTCTTCTGCCTAGCGCACTGGCAAGTATCGCTACTGTACTGCTGGTTTATGATATCGGTCGTAGATTATGGTCAGCGCCGGTTGGTTGGTATGCAGGTTTGTTGTTATTGGCTTCATTGCAATTTACCTTGCAGGCAAAGACTGCGCAAATAGATGCCTTAGTGTGCTGCTTTATCACGATCGGCTGTTATAGCTTGCTGCGTTTTTTGCTGCTGGGTGACAAATGGTTTTGGTATTTTGTTGCCTGGTTTTTTATGGGGCTGGGTATTATTACCAAAGGGGTGGGTTTTCTGCCTTTGTTGATGTTACTACCCTATACCGCACTTAGAATAAGCAAGCAAGAATATACGTCAATCTCTGCTAGGCCATGGTCGTGGCATTGGCTGTTTGGGCCGCTAGTGATGTTAGGGGCGATATGTTTGTGGTTTCTACCCATGCTGTATTGGGTCGATGTGCAGCACAATCCTCTGTTTGATGCCTACCGAGATAACATATTATTTAGACAAACAGTTACCCGTTATGCCGATTCTTGGCATCACGTGAAACCATTTTGGTATTACCTAACAAGTGTTATTCCGATATTTTGGCTGCCGTTAAGTTTATGCATACCTTGGTTGCTAAAGCCATGGTGGACGGCAATTAAGGCCAAGGACGGGCGAATTATAATTATCCTCAGTTGGATTGTGTTGTTGCTGTTATTTTTCAGCATTAGCCCAGGAAAACGGGGGGTTTATATTCTACCCGCTTTACCTATGCTAGCATTGATTTGTGCGCCGTATTTACGTCAGTTAATTAGCAGTAAGGCGCTCAATTGGCTTATTTGGGCCGTGGTTTCGATACTGTCTCTAGGTCTATTGGTATTTGGCATTGGCGGGCAGTTAGCATTGGCATTTGCCAGTAAGCTCGGTGCGAAGTACGAAATTGCACCATGGGCATTTTTGATCACGCTGGGCGCATTAGGAATGTTAGGGTGCATTTTTGTTGCGCTCGCTAAAAAACGCAAATTTCAACCATTCTGTAGTTGGTTGCTGTTTATTCCTCTGCTTTGGATTGGCTATTCAACTTGGGGTTATCAATTGTTAAACGAAGTGAAGACCCCTAAAAATGTGTTTGTTTCGATGGCCGAACTGGTACCTGATGATAGTCAATTAGCGTTGGTTAATTTTTCCGAGCAATTTATTCTTTTTTCGCCCTACTCAGTTACTCACTTTGGCTACCACACGCCAGTAAAACCGCAGGTTCAAGCTGCATGGCGGTGGCAAAAAGATAAACCGAACGGCGTAATTTTACTTGATGCGACGACCACGACAGGGTGCTTTAATATGCAAAATGCTCTGCCAGTAGGGCTGGCTCACAGAGTGAATTGGGTGCTACTGACATATAACAGCAGACGCCTCAGCTGCCCAGAACCTGAAATTGCAGTGAGCGAATTTTCATCAAGTCCATCAGTTACCCAGTGAAATTTCGCTTGGTGACTGATTAAAATGACGCTTAAATTCGCGACTAAATTGTGATGCGCTTGTGTACCCCACTTGAAAGGCAGCTTCGTTTGCTCGGCTGCCATTGGTCGTGATTAAATCTTTGGCTTTTACTAAGCGTATTTTTTTTAGATATTGCAAAGGTGATTCAAACGTCACTTGTTTAAACGCACGGTGAAATGCTGAAACACTCATATTGACATCTTCTGCGAGGGTTTCAACCGTGATAGGGCCTGCAAAGTTAGCATGCATGGTATTAAGCGCTCGAGCCACACGGGCATAGTGACCATCGTGTTGTGCCAAACCAATGAGGGTTTTTCCTTGGGGGCCGCACAGCACGCGATAAACCAATTCTTTGACAACGTCAGGGCCAAAGATATCGGCCTCAATGGGTTCAATGAGTATCCCAAGTAACCGCTGTAGGGTTTGCTCAAGGGCCATGTCGAGCTTGGCAGACTGAACGCAACTAATTTGACGGCACAAACCATTATCTGTGTACCTTTGATGCTGCCGCATTTGATTCACTAGCTTGTGCAGTAGGCTTGGGTTGACGTCGACGGCTAAGCCCATAATCGGCAAGCCGTTATCTGAGAATGACGCACATTCCAGAGGCATGGGTACTCCGAGTACTAAATAATCCCCCGCGCCATACTGAATTTCATGTTCAGGAAAGTAGATCACCTTGCGTCCTTGACCGACTATGATTATGCCTGATTGATAGACCAAAGGCTGTCTAGGGCTCCCTTTACTTGCACGAAAGAAGCGTACACCAGGTATGGATGTCTCCACATTACCTTCAAGGTTGAGTAAATTGGCTTGTTTAGCAAATGTGTGCATTGCATCGATTATGTTTGACATACATCTCCTTACTTATTTTTTGTGAAAAGTAGCGCAGTTGATAGCTTTAGGCAAGCTTTTGACCAGTATTGCTCTTTTAAAGTACTATATTGGGCACTAATATATGGTTACTGATTTGACATTCTTTACATGAGTCGCTTAGGTTATTGCACCATGTTAACGCCCCACTTCTTAGGAAACAGTAATATGAAATTTAGTTACGTAAACCCAACACAGATTCAGTTTGGTCAAGGCCAAATCGCCTCATTGAGCACGCTTATCCCAACGGCACAAAAAGTACTGGTAGTGTATGGGGGGGGCTCCATCAAAAAAAATGGGGTCTATGATCAAGTCGTAACCGCGCTGGCCGAGCATAACTGGCTTGAATTTTCGGGTGTAGGTGCCAACCCGACAATTGAAGTACTTGATCAAGCGGTAGCGATTGCCAAAGAACAGAACGTGGACTTTGTGCTCGGTGTTGGCGGTGGTTCGGTCATTGACGGTGTTAAATATATTGCTGCTGCAGCTACCTATGACGGGGACGGTTGGGATATTTTACAGGGCAAGCATAAAGTCAAAACTGCACTGGCACTAGGGGCTGTACTTACCTTACCTGCTACTGGTTCTGAGTCAAATTCAGGCTCTGTTGTTAGCAAAGCCGCTACCCAAGAGAAGTTAGCGTTTATGGCTCCTGCGGTACAGCCTAAGTTTGCTGTGATGGATCCTGACGTAATGAAAACCTTGCCGCAACGCCAACTTGTTAATGGTTTAGTTGACGCATGGGTCCATACGTGTGAGCAATATCTTACGTTCCAAGCTGGGACTTTAGTGCAAGACGGTTATGCTGAGGCATTGCTTAAAGCGTTAAAAACCTTAGGTGACAACTTCGACAAACAAGACGACGCGTGGCGAGCAAATTTGATGTGGGCAGCGAATCAAGCGCTTAACGGCTTAATTGGTTCGGGTGTGGCCCAAGATTGGGCAACTCACATGATTGGTCACGAGTTAACCGCATTATACGCGGTGGATCACGCTCGCTCTTTGGCCATAGTACAACCGTCATTATTGCGTAATCAGTTTACCGCTAAAAAGGCGAAGTTAGAACAAATGGGCAAAAATGTGTTTGGGTTCGAGGGATCCGAAGATTTAGCCGAACGCACGATAAAGGCAATTGAGGATTTCTACCATAGCCTAGGCGTGGCGACTCAGCTAACGGAACATGATGGCAATAAAGCCCAAGCGGTTGATACTGTGATAGCACAGCTGGAAGCGCATGGAATGAAGGCGCTGGGTGAGAACCAAGCCATTACCTTAGTGCAAAGCCGCGAAATTCTAGAGCAAGCCGTGGCGTAACGTTTGGCGCAAGCTTTGTGTGTTGCCGCTGAGTCCGTTTTTGGGCGTAAGCGGCATTTTTTGTGTAATGAATGATATGCTTCTCGCCCATGAGAAGTGAAAATCTTTTCACGCTTAAAACGTGACCCGACCGTTTGGTTATCATCTGCTGCATGTGAGCAGAGACCATCAAGTTTAGCTGTGCTGACGGCGTATGTTATTTTTACGCTTGGCTTACTTTCATTCTGGCTGATACCTCGTCATATAACGACCCACACAACAACAACAATTTTAATTTTACATTATAGGTGTGATAGCAGCGAGTAAGATCTAGGATGATATCTATTGACCTTGCCTAGATTCACTTGATGTTTTCTTACCATGTACAAATAACAGGGGTGGGAATTTGTAGGGTTTTTTCTCTAAATAGTTGTGCAAATAAAGGTGGATCTGCATTTTTGTAAAATAAATCACTGTAACATTGATATATTACCCACCAAGCTCTAAATCACTTAATGTCAATCAAACTTTAGTATATAGTTCGCGGAAAATTAACATATAATTCAGTTAGTAAGACTCATTGCTATGCGCAGTTATGGGCTACGCTTAATCATGCAATAATAACCAGAACGAGGAGAATAACGTTATTTCTCAGGTCATGCCCAAGGTGGGTGAAAATTTCACTACCGTCAACAGAGCCAATATATTAATTGTCGACGACGAACCGATTAATATTCATATTCTGTCTAACTCTTTGACTGAAATTTACAATGTGTTTGCTGTGACCTCTGGTACTGAGGCGATCGATTTCTGTCTGCGTACTCCTCCTGAGCTTGTTCTCATGGACATGGATATGCCGGGTGTTGATGGCTTAGCTGCGTGTTTAGCACTCAAAGAATGCAGTGAAACTAAAGATATTCCGGTTATGTTCATAACGGGACACGGTGATTCGGGAGCCGAGGATCGTTGCTGGAATGCTGGTGGTGTCGACTTTTTAACCAAGCCGGTAAATGTGAATACACTAAAGCATCGAATTAAGTCGCATTTGGCGTTGAAGCTGGTGACGGACGAATTGCGCCGCATGGCCTACCAAGATGGTCTGACCCAAGTCAGTAATCGCCGTTATTTTGATGAATACCTGGCTCGCCAGAAAAAGCTTAACCAGCGTTCTGGTCATTCTCTGGCGTTATTGATGTTTGATATCGATTTCTTTAAATCGTTTAACGATCATTACGGACATTTAGCGGGTGATGATTGCTTAAAGCTGGTCGCCAAAGCATTGACTGATTCTGTGGTGCGTCCTGCTGATTTCGTTGCTCGCTTTGGCGGTGAAGAGTTTACCATAGTGTTACCTGATACCGATCTTAGCGGCGCCATATCTGTTGCTGAAAAAATTCAAACTGAAATAGCTATGCTGGAAGTAAATCATATCGGTTCACCATTTGGTATGGTAACCGGCAGTATTGGTATCGCGGTGAGTGATAACACATCAGCTGAGCAGGGTGATCTAGTCGATAGTGCGGATAAGCGTCTGTACCTAGCTAAAACCACCGGCAGAAATAAGTTTATCGCCCAGTAACCTATGTCTTTTTGAGGTTAATTGGCGATATTTTCACAGTAAAATATTGCCAATTAACCGATATGCTAGCGATAGAACTAGTTGACTGAGCCAGCACTTAGCTCGTATTCCAAAGCAGGGTCAACCAGAAACTTTCCAGCCATTGCCTCGCGACCCAATAACATCAAATACGTCATTTCAGAGCGGTCGGTTAACGTTAGTTGAATATCCCAGTTTAAGTCCGCCATCTGAATTTCGGTTTTTATCGTATAGCGTTTTTCCAACGTCGCGGTGGAGCTTTTTACACGTTTTATCGCTTCAACTTTTGCTTCACGGCGCACGATTTCAGCTACGTTGTGAATATTGGGATGGATATCAAAACTGACCCATAACTGTCCCTCACGATTAAATTCTTCAATATTATCGACATGTAACGACGATGTTGTGGCGCCTGTGTCCACTCGCACATTTAACGACTGAATGGTTAACTCAGGAAGATCGCACAGCTCAAGTGTGCCAACTATGGGTTTATCTAAATATCTATGCATGGTTATGTCTCATCAAATGTAGGTGGTACAGGCGTTAGGTTATCTTGCAGTAATTCTACATGTTCGGCCACTGAATCAGGTGCGTGAAAATACGCTATGTGATACATGGCTTCACCCTCTTGGGCTAGAGGGATATTTTGCTTGCCAATCACCACGCCCTCAGTGGGGCTTAATACGGTCGTTAACGGCGTACCGTAAGGATCCGATATGGTAGCTAGAGGTGCGCCTTTAAGCACATGGTCCCCTAGTTGCGCAATATGGTTAACAAGGCCGCTTTCTTGGGCTCGCACCCAACCACTTTGGCGGGCAACAAAACGTTGAATGGTGTCAATTTTAGTACGTCTTGCGGCAAGCATACCTAAGGAGCGCATCACGTTAACTATGCCTTTCACCCCGGCTCGGATCGATAATTCATCGTATCTTAAGGCTTCACCGGCTTCGTAAAGCAGAATGTTTACCCCCAAATCAGCCGCCGATTGGCGTAACGAACCGTCGCGCAGATTGCTGTTGAGCAGCACGGGAACGCCAAACGCTTCGGCCATCGCCAAGGTTTGCGCATTATCTAAATTGCCACGAATTTGCGGTAAATTACTGCGATGAATAGCCCCTGTGTGTAAATCGATGCCGACATCACATTTGCTGACAATCTCTTGTAAAAATAGGTCGGCGATAATGCCCGCTAAAGAACCTTTTTTACTACCTGGAAAGCTGCGATTGAGATCCCGGCGATCAGGCATATAGCGGCTCTGATTGAGTACTCCATAAACATTGACCATGGGCACTGCGATCAATGTACCGCGCAGATTAGCCAAAGACTTACTTTTTAATAGGCGGCTTATAATTTCAATTCCGTTTAGCTCATCGCCATGTATGGCGGCACTGACGAACATAACTGGGCCGGAACGTTTGCCTCTTTGTACATGCACTGGAATAGACATTCTGGTCGCTGTGTATAGCGGCGGCATTTCCAATTGTATTTTTTTAGTTTCGCCTGGTGCTATTTCAACGCCACCGATAATAAGGGGGGTCATTTAGCCTTTACCGCGAGTTTTAGTGTTATTGGGTTTGGCATTTTTTGCTAAAAATTCAATGATCATACCTGCCACATCTTTACCTGTGGCGCTTTCGATGCCTTCAAGCCCAGGAGATGAATTTACTTCCATGACAACTGGGCCGTTATTTGAGCGCAAAATATCCACACCGCACATATTTAAGCCCATGGTTTTAGCGGCATCAATGGCAGTTTTACGTTCCTCGGGGGATAGACGTACTAAACTGGCCGAGCCACCTCTGTGCAAATTTGAACGAAACTCGCCTGCGGCGGCTTGGCGCTTCATGGCTGCTACCACCTTACCGCCGACCACTAGACAACGAATGTCTGCACCACCGGCTTCCTTTATGTACTCTTGCACAAGAATATTAGCATTCAAGCCCATAAAGGCTTCGATAATCGACTCAGCCGCTTTTTGCGTATCAGCAAGCACCACGCCTATGCCTTGGGTGCCTTCCAGCAATTTAATGACCACTGGTGCGCCGCCCACGTTTTTGATTAAATCATCGATACGATCAGGGTGATGCGCGAAGCCTGTGCGGGGCATGCCAATGCCTTTTCGTGATAACAGTTGCATAGAGCGTAACTTATCGCGAGAGCGACTGATGGCCACAGACTCATTAATGCTAAAGGTTCCCATCATTTCAAATTGGCGTACCACAGCGGTGCCGTAAAATGTCACCGAGGCACCTATGCGTGGTATAACTGCATCATAGTGAGGTAAGGCTTCGCCTTTAAAGCGTACCGTTGGGCGATTACTGCTGATATCCATATAGCAATGAAGTGTGTCGATGATATCGACTTCGTGACCTAGATTTTCGCCCGCTTCTTTGAGGCGTCTGGTGGAATATAGATTTTTGTTGCGGGATAAAATAGCTATTTTCATGTGGATCTCTGAAAAACGAATAAATATAAATAGAGCCAAAACCATTGATGAGCGAAGTCGAATAAACAAGTTCAAAGCCGAGCTTATTCAAGGGCATAAGAAGCAAACTAATTGCAGTCGGTCATGTTGGTGCGACTATGTGCCACTAGTGTACACCTTTTCTGTATTTTTGAATCCTTAGGCGCTAAAAACAAGTTTGCATCCTCAATGAGGTGTTTTATATTCGCCCCACTAATCGTTCGGTGGGAGTATCACCATGCAAGACAATCAACAATCATCATTAAATCAGCGCGATAGCTTTCTTTGGGCCTATTACTTTGCTGATGGTATCGCTAAGCCCCTCGATCCAAAAGAGTTGAAAACGGCTGAACAAAACACAGGTTTTACGTGGGTGCATTTGCAATCTGATACGCTCGATGCCGAGCAAACGATGGACGATTTAGGCCTTCCCCAGCCGGTAGCTGATTCTTTACTGGCCCTTGAAACACGCCCTAAAACCTTGGCAATTGAAGGAGGCCTATTGGTCTACTTACGGGGTATCAATACTAACCCTGATGCGGACCCAGAAGACATGGTGTCTTTGCGTTTATGGCTGACCGATAAAGGTATAGTGTCCACACGGCGCCAAGGCCGAAAACTACTTTCAGTGCAAGATGTCAAAAATGATATTGAGCAAGGCGTGGTGATCAGTAGTGTTGGCGATTTGTTGCTGGAAATCATTGAACGTGTCGTGGATCGCATCAGTGAGATGGTTGATATTCTAGACGACGAATTAGTGACCTTTGAAACCGCTGAGTCTATGGATCTTCAAGCTCGCCAGCGTCTGTCAGTCGTGCGCAGGCAAGCTGCGGCTATTCGTCGTTATCTCGCCCCTCAGCGTGATGCATTGGATACATTGTATCGCAGTAATCAATTTTTAACGGGCGAACAGGCGTTTACATTGCGAGAGTTGAGCGATAGAACCACTCGCTACGTGGAAGATTTAGATTTAGCCCGGGAGCGCTCTATTGTTTTGCAAGATGAAGTGCGTAACCGCATTGCTGACCGTCAAGGTATGGTGATGTATGTACTGTCTTTGGTTACGGCTATTTTTCTACCGCTGTCTTTTTTAACCGGGGTATTCGGAATGAATGTTGGCGGTTTACCGGGTACTGACAATCCAGAAGCATTTAATGTACTGACATTTTCTATGCTTGGGCTGGTAGCGCTGCTGGGGAGTTTTATGATCTGGAAAAAGTGGTTTTAAGTATCAAGCACAGTTGAGCCCATGTAGCACTGATTAACACGTATCGCTTAGGGATATAAAAATGCAATTATTTCTGCACTTTTTCGGTCTCTGAGCGTATTGAAAATTCAGAATATATTTTGCGCAGGTCAGCGCGGTCAGAACTAAACGATTAAGGGGCGCTGTGCAGTCAATAACGACAACAGCAAGCAATCAATACGTCAGTCAGCAGGTTATCACTCAGCTGTTAGCGCGTGTGGCTGAGCGGGGCTTTAAAGCTTTGGTGCATGTTGAACTTGAAGGCGTTTATGAAACGGCGAGTGTTGCCCATTCGCTGGATTTTGCTGGGGTAAACAAGACCTTGCGTAACCTCGGTATCAATGGTGAATTGAAAACGGAATTTTGGCACCAGCAATGGGAATATGTGTCGTTGTTTAACGGGCAATCGCCACTAAAAGAAGCACAAGACTTAGCCAATGCCATGCGGCTTTTGCCGATAATTATGCGTCGCTTCGGCGCTCAAAATGTGCTGTTAAAGCCCGTCGCTTGGGCGGCTGATAAAGGAAGATATGTGCCTGGTTCAGGTGCTATTTTTTCTACGGACAAACGATCTGTGCATATTCCCAATGCCATTCAAATGAATGTGAGTGTGGCGGACGACGAAGATAATAATTTAATCCCGGACTCTACTCTTGGGGAATGGATCCAATACCACTTATTGATAAATAGCTTGGCGTGCTGTGTCCTGTTTTTACCTGAAGAGGACGCGTTTAAACGCCTGACGTTGCGCACTGAATACGGCTTAGATGCAGAATTAAGCTCACCATTTCTACTTTCAGGCGGGCACCAAGGCAGTATTGCCTTATATAAAGAGTTAGGAAAACATAATCAGCTCATGGGCCAGGAACCTTTGTTATATGGGGCAAATAACCAAGTGTTGAGTTACAGCCACAATTGGAAAAAAACAGCCCGAGTAGAGCATCGAATAGGCGCTACGAGTCATGCTTATGATCCATATTTAAATATGATCTTTATTCTACTTAACGTGTTGCAAGGAATCGAGAGCTGGCAAAACGAGAATAGCTTACCTCCAAGCTTTTCTAGCTGCGCTTTTCCAACGTCGTTAATGGATTTGCATGCTGTTGATGGGTCGATGAGGCTGGGTGCCTTGTCTTTATTCTCTCAACAAAGCTGGTTTGCACAACAAATCGACCATCACTGCCAAACGGCTTTTAGCGGGCAATTCGATTCTGTTGGTAGTTGGTTACAAGCTGAGTTTTTAGGCCGTTTTTCTGTGGCATTGACGACATAATCAAAGAAGTTGAACAATATGTATGCACAAAATTTAAAAGCACCAAACAATCCTGCACTAGGTCAGTTACCTAGGTTACATAAACCGCCCTTGCTGAGCGGCGCTAGCGTTGGGGGAAAACGCGCCGAACTAAAGCGTTATTTTCTGCAAAACTGGGCACTGTACGAATCGTTGTTCGACTTGATAAACGATGATAAAGCTTTTTATCTTCGGCCTGAGCCTCTGCGCCATCCACTGATATTCTATTATGGCCATACTGCAGTTTTTTACGTGAACAAGTTACTGCTCGGTAATTATATTCAGCAACGGGTAGATAACAACATTGAGTCTACCTGTGCCGTGGGAGTCGATGAAATGTCATGGGATGATTTGTCACCGGACAATTATCAATGGCCGACGGTGGATGCGGTGCGCGCGTACCGGAATAAAGTCAAAACCATGGTCAGTGACCTTATTGATAATATGGCACTAACACTGCCAATTTCCCAAGACTCACCCGCGTGGATAATACTGATGGGAGCTGAGCACGAAGGCATTCATATTGAAACGTCTTCGGTCATTATGCGCATGCTGGACAGTGAATATTTAACCGATAACGGCCAGTGGCCAAGTTATCCAACGTGCGCAAATGATTCGTATGAACGATTCAAGAATACTTTGAAATTGGTTCCTAGCCAGCACGTTCGATTGGGCAAACCTGTGGATAATGACACATATGGCTGGGACAACGAATATGGCATTTCGAATCTGTTGGTAGCGGATTTTCATGCCAGTGAAACGTTAGTCTCCAATCAAGAATTCATGGAATTTGTCGAAGCGGGTGGCTATGAGCATCTTGATTATTGGACGCAAGAGGGTAAAGAATGGTTGATGTATACCAAAGCAACTATGCCGCGCTTTTGGTCTACATTAAATGGCCAATACCTGCAGCGTAATCTACTCAATTATATTTCTCTGCCACTTAGTTGGCCTGTTGAAGTGAATTACCTTGAAGCCAAAGCATTTTGTAACTGGAAAACGACTCAGTTACCAGG
This sequence comes from Paraglaciecola polaris LMG 21857, assembly GCF_000315055.1. Taxonomy (GTDB): domain Bacteria; phylum Pseudomonadota; class Gammaproteobacteria; order Enterobacterales; family Alteromonadaceae; genus Paraglaciecola; species Paraglaciecola polaris. The sequence continues at coordinate 98,765 of NZ_BAER01000127.1, forward strand.
GTTCGTGCGTTTACCCACAGAAGCGGAATGGCAAGTACTGCGGGATACGTTATCCACTGACTTGCCGCTCTGGCAAGAGGCCCCTGGAAATATAAACCTAGAGTATTATGCGTCCTCATGCCCCGTCGATGCCTTCTCTCAGGGGGCGTTTTTTGATGTCATTGGTAATGTATGGCAATGGACTGAGAGCCCGATTGATGGTTTTGATGGGTTTCAGGTACATCCTTTGTACGATGATTTTTCCACACCTACATTTGATGGAAGACACAATCTCATTAAAGGTGGCTCTTGGATTTCTACCGGCAATGAAGCAACCCGGGATTCACGATATGCATTTCGCCGTCATTTCTATCAACATGCGGGCTTTAGATATGTCCAGTCGAGTAGTGAGAGCATCCCGTTAACGCCGGTCAACCAATATGAAAACCAAACCGACATCAGTCGTATGTTACACCATCAATACGGACCGAAAAGTGCTTTGTTCGAACATGATTTACAACAAGTTTTGGCGCTTTGCCAATCCATGATTGATGATGAACTGTGCAAGCCAAATAAGGCCTTGGATATGGGGTGCGGAACAGGGCGTTTAGCGTTCGAACTTAGTCGTGTATTTACTGACGTTGACGGTATTGATTTAACTGCCCGCCATATTCAGCATTGCCTGCATTTAAAAGACCATGGTCAACTGCGCTACGCTTTGCCAACGGAAGGAGAGTTACAACAGTTTATCGAAATCAATCGTCATGAGCTGGGCTTCATACACAAGCCAGAAAACCTCAACTTTGCGCAAGGAGACGGGCATAATTTAAAACCGCAATTCAACCACTATGATCTTATTGTGGCCCACCGCATGTTGGACCAACTGTATGATCCACAAACCTTTCTGCACACCATGTTAGCGCGCTTAAATCCACGAGGTATTTTGCTGTTAACCAGCGCATACGCGTGGAATGAAGACATCACGCCTAAAAGCAAGTGGCTCGGAGGGGTTAAGATCAACGGTGAAAACCAAACAAGCGCAGCACAGCTCAAGTATATCCTGGGGCAAAGCTGTGATTTGCTCATAGAAGATGAGTTGACCAGTGACGTTCAAATAGATAATCGCACCAGTGCTCGTGCGCACAATCATTTGACTATGTGGCGAAAGCGCTAACGGATGAGCATATTTAATCAAACCAAAGCGCCGCATTGAGCGGCGTTTTTTATGATTGATACTGATACACTTTGGCACTGATTTTTATGGCACGTGAGACGATGTGCACTGGGAGAGTGAAAGTATTCAATGCCTAATAACATAATTATTGCTGGTGGCGGTATTGGTGGATTAAGTGCTGCACTAGCCCTTAAACGTAAGGGATTTACGGTGCATGTACTGGAAAAAAGTGATGCACTTGGCGAAGTCGGAGCTGGTATTCAATTGAGCCCCAATGCGATGCATGTACTAATGCAACTCGGGCTCAGTGACGCAATTTTGTCGTTAGGCTTTTTACCCCAATATGCGACTATGCGCCACTATCAAGACGGTAGCGAATACTTGCGTATGCCGTTAGGCCAAGAAGCACGACAAAAATATGCGGCCCCCTATGTTCATGTACATCGGGCAGATTTACATCGTGTTTTATACCAAGCCGCGCTTGAGCGTGGAGTGAAAATAAGCCTAAATGCGCAAGTTGAACATTATCAACATGTTGCGGGGAGTACCGGCACAGAGGTACTCATCAGGCTCCATGATGGTGGTCAATTGCGCTGTGATGTATTGGTTGGGGCCGATGGTATTCGCTCATCGGTAAAAAAATGTATGTTACCCCAGTCAGCTCTAGAATTTACCGGACATGTCGCTTGGCGCGGCACACTGAAAAGTAAAGATGTTCCCGCCAGTCTGGTTAAACCTGAGGCAAACTTGTGGATTGGCCCTGGGGCGCACTTGGTCAGTTATTACGTGCGCGGCGGCGAAGAAATAAATGTTATCGCGGTGCAAGAGCGTGAACAGTGGAACGATGAGCGCTGGAGCGTGCCGGGTGATATTAGTGAGTTGCGGCAAGCATTTTCATCTTGGCATCCAGACGTAACTCAATTACTCAACAAACTCGACAGTTGTTTTTTATGGGGATTGTTTGCCAGCCAACCCTTGGTTAGTTGGGTTGATGGTCAAGTTGCCTTGCTCGGTGACGCTTGTCATCCTATGTTGCCATTTGTGGCCCAAGGAGCAGCAATGGCAATTGAAGATGGTTTCAGTTTGGCAAATGCCCTGGAAAATGCCGAAGATATACATAATGGCTTGCTGTCATACCAATTAGCGCGCTCTGCTCGAGTGACAAAGGTACAACAGATGGCGGCAAATAATGCTGATCTTTATCATATGAAAGGCGTTAGCGCTAAGGCTAAGCTGACGATGTTAAAAGCGACGAGTCGTTTATTTCCGAGGTTGGCTTCATTGCCTATGGCATTCATTTATCATTATAATAATACTCAATAATTAATCAGTGCTTAATTGGTCAAGAACACGATGAATCTTTTGATTAATTGTATGAGGTCATCCATGACCAATCGAATGGGTTATAAAAAGTATGTCTGTACGATTAAAGGTCATTCGAGATACGTCCTTGCAGCCAATTGTTATAGCATACTTTTAATAACAATCACCAGCAAAAGACAATTGGTAATGCCAAATGTAAATAATTGGTTGACAATCGCCTGGTTAATTAGGTATTTTAGCGCAGTAGACTTGGATTGGTAAAACACTTCGGTGGGCTGTGCGGTGCTCCCTGGAGCAACTAATTGAAAGTTTACTTATTTGCTAATTTAGATATCCAGTGGAGAACGTTATGACGATGAAAGGCAAAGTAGCCATAGTGGCAGGTGGTGGACGTGATATAGGTCGCGCTTGTGCATTAGAGTTGGCAGGCCGTGGAGCAGATGTAGTTATTACATATCTCGCCAGTGAAGCTACCGCACAAAGTGCAGTTGATGAAATTCAAAAGCTTGGTGTACGTGCAGTCGCAATTAAAGCTGACTTAACTCAGCAACAAGATGTAGATGCATGTGTACAAAGTACCGTTGAGCAATTTGGCAAGGTGGACTGTTTAGTTCATGTTTCAGGTGGTTTGGTGGAGCGCGTTAAAGTCGCTGACATGAGCTTGAGTCATTTCCATAAAGTGATGGATCTGAATTTAACCTCACTCTTTATGATGACGCATGCATGCATTCCTCATATGCCTAAAGGCAGCAGTATAGTAACCTTGGCATCTCAAGCTGGTCGCGATGGCGGCGGCGGTGGTGCTGCAATTTATGCTACATCTAAGGGTGCTGTTATGACATTCACTCGTGGGTTAGCCAAGGAGCTTGGTCCTGATATTCGTGTGAACGGTGTCTGCCCAGGCATGATCAGCACAGGTTTCCACGATACCTTTACGCCAGACGCTGTGCGTACTAAAGTAGCAGGTTCAACTGCACTTCAACGTGAAGGTAACTCTGAAGAAGTCGCCAAACTAGTGGCCTTTTTAGCGTCAGATGAAGCATCTTATATGACAGGTACTAACGTTGATATTAACGGCGGTATGCTGTTCTCATAAACTAGCCACCAGCTAGACAAAAAAAGCCAACATATGTTGGCTTTTTTATTGGCTGTAATTCCTAAGTAAAGGAAGAGGCGGTGAAATGCCTTAACTTCTATCAGGCCTCTCTTAATACGTGAGACAGTGAATATAGCCCGCGAGTTTCAATAGTTTGCCTGCGGACTTCTTCTAATGCTTGAGCTTCTTTGGCTTCGAATAATGCGTTGATCAAACGATTGAAGTGTTGGTGCATGGCTGCCCGTGCTGCTTGGGTATCACGCTTTTTTAGGGCCTGATAGATAGCGGTATGTTCGTGCAGACGTTTTGAGCTACTTTGGCTACATACGCCTTTGTATGCGGTTTTAACATCTACATTGGTGTCACGTACTTGCCAGAGGTTTTCCACTGCCATTAATATGGCGTTGTTTCGTGTGGCACGAGAAATGATCATATGAAAATCACGATCAGCGTGTTCGGAGTTTTCGTCCTTCTCCATCGCGTCCAGTGTGCTTTTCAAATCCATTAATTCTTCATCGGTAATAGTGGTAGCGGCCAGCGCTGCGGCTTCACCTTCCACTAGTGCCCGGGCCTGAGTGAGTTCAAATGCACTAATATTATGCAATTGCTTCGGGGCACGTTTATTTGCTAACACATATACGCCAGACCCTGTTTTAACTTCAACTCGCTCGCGCACTTCAAGAGCAATAATAGCTTCACGAATAGTGGGGCGGCTAACATTGAAGGTTTCAGCTAACTCTCGCTCTGGGGGCAAGCGGCTACCGGGCTGATATAACCCTGACTCGATAAGCTGTTCAATTTTTTCGACTATATTCCAGAATAATCGACGACTCTTCATTTTAACTTCCCACTTTGTGTAATACCTACTACTTGCAGCTATTCTACCACAACTTCAGATTATGCAAGCCCTTTAGCATTAGGTATAGCATGTTTTAACAATAATGCAGCATACTATTAACTTTGATTATTACCAATAGGTAATTTATTGGTAATAACATATTTGTTAAATTGGTTAATATTAGTTTGACATTTAATTCAAGTATTGGTTACATTAAGCTGTCTGTATATGTAAAGCAAAGCGAAAAACGAATGATAGTAATGCTGAAGCTAAATAAAATAAGTCGTGCTCTTGATGAGTATCGGTTCAGTCGTCCACTTACACAAACCCTCTGTACCTCTACACTTGTGTGTATGTTGGCGAGCTCTTGGAGCGTTCATGCTCAAGATACTGATTTAACGACACAAAACGCAGACGTAGCAAAAATCGAAGAGAATGACGTTCAAGTCATCAAGGTTTTTAGTTTACGTGGCTCGCAAATTTGGTCACTAAGCGATAAAAAGCACAGTGGTAATCGTTGATGCAATTACGGCTGACAGGCAGGGTGGCATAAGTCACCTTGCCATACTTTCTAAAGGGCGTTTTGCACCCGCACGTGCAAAGCGCACTTATTATTTAGCCGCAACGCGGTACATGGTTAACAACATCGGTAAATATTAACTTTGTTAACAAACATTTTTACACAGGATTGAGCACTTACTTATGCGCGCGAATTTTCATTTCCTAACACGCCCCGCTCTGTTATCGCTATTATTGATTGCATGTAGCAACGCAACTGCGGCAGATTTCCTTGTCAGCGATCCGCAAGCGTATGAAAATGCGCTGAAAAAAGTTCAGCCAGGGGACAGCATCATTTTAGCTGACGGCACATGGCAGAATTTCGAGATTTTATTTAATGGCAAAGGCACTAAAGAGCAACCTATTACTTTGCGTGGTCAAACGTCTGGCAAAGTGTTTCTAACAGGCCAGTCAAACTTGCGTCTTGCCGGCGAACATTTGCTGGTCACCGGCTTAGTCTTTAAAGATGGTTACACACCGACAGGTGAAGTCATCGCCTTTCGTCGAAATAAAGAAGATGTGGCTAATTACAGTCGAATTACTGAAGTGGTTATCGACAATTTCAGCAACCCCGAAAAGTTCGAGCAAGACAGTTGGGTGATGATGTACGGTCAATATAATCGGTTTGACCACAATCACTTGGTGGGGAAACGTAATGCAGGTGTCACTATGGCTGTGCGCTTGACGACAGAAGCAAGCCAACAAAACCATCATCGCATTGATCATAACTACTTCGGACCGCGGCCTACTTTAGGCTCAAATGGCGGTGAAACGTTACGTATTGGGACTAGCCACTATTCACTTACTGACTCATTCACTAGGATTGAAAATAACTATTTCGACCGCTGTAACGGTGAAGTTGAAATCATTTCTAATAAGTCAGGTAAAAACACCATTCGCAATAACGTGTTTTTCGAATCGCGGGGTACGCTAACCCTAAGACACGGGAATGGTAACCTTGTAGAGAATAACGTGTTCTTTGGTAATGGTGTCGACCACACGGGCGGTATACGCGTAATCAATAGTGACCAAATTATTCGTAATAACTATCTGGAAGGACTGACAGGGTACCGTTTTGGTAGTGGATTAACGGTTATGAACGGCGTGCCTAATTCGAAAATCAATCGTTATCATCAAGTGAATAATGCGTTGATTGAACACAATACATTAGTGGATGTTGAACATATTCAATTTGCCGCTGGTAGTGACAAAGAACGTACGGCTACGCCTGTTAACTCGGTAATGAAAAACAACATTATTGTGAATCATCACGGCTCTGACGGCATTGACATTTTTGATGATATCAGCGGTATAGAGTTTGCAAATAATCTGTTAAATAAAGACGCAACGGCCAGTATAGATACTGGCTTTGACCAACAGACAATCACCATGACGCGGGCCGCTAACGGACTACTGTATCCTAGCGATAAAGCGCAGCAGAAACTGGGCGTTAGCCGGGACTTAACGCCCATTCGTAAAGACCAAGTGGGGGTCAGTTGGTATCCAAAAACGGAACCGGATGTGGCGTTTGATTCAGGGAAGACTATAGTCGTATCCCCTGGTGATAACACCTTGTTTGATGCGATTGCACAAGCCAAAACGGGCGATGTACTTGAGCTACAAGCTGGTGCCTACCGTGTTTCTAAGATCCTCAGCATGGATAAAACCATCACTATTCGTGCCAAGCAAAAACATACTGCGGTAATTTATCCTCTGCGCTCAACGTTATTCGAAATCAGTAACTTCGGTAATTTGACGTTAGATGGCGTACGCGTTGACGCATCAAACGCGCCCGATGCAGCAGGAAATACCCTTATTCGTACCACCCGTTTACCCATGCAACAAAACTACCGCTTAGTGATTGAAAACAGTGTTTTTGAACATTTGGACATTAATCACTCCTATCACTTTTTTGATGCGGGCAATCGCAGCTTTGCAGACTACATTAGGGTAACTAACAGTCAGTTTAGCCATATCACTGGGGATTTATTTCGCTTAAACAAAGAGCTAGATGATTTAGGGATATATAACGTCGAGTATCTGACCATAAGTGATTCAACGATAGAAGATGTTGAAGGCGCCATTGCTAAGGTCTACCGCGGCGGTACCGACGAAAGCACCTTTGGACCCCATGTTGTGCTAAGCAATAATCAATTCAATGATATCGGCAAGGGTAAACGCAATAAGTCTAATGGATCCCTTACGCTATTAGGTGTGCAGGTAACTAACATTATGAGCAATACGTTTATTAATAGCGCACCTGTGATTATCGATCATACGGTAGGGCAGCCTAAAACCTCAATCACGAATAATGTGTTTGAAGGCAGTCCTGAACCTATGATTAAGCAACTTTTTCCATTAAGTGGTGCAACTATAAAAATGACTGGAAATACCAGCCTATAAGACAGTGCTGTTGATGTGTTGAATCTCAACATAACGGTTGACTAGCATGTTGTCTGAGCTAAGCAGTGTATATCTGAGTCCGTAGTCGGTTTTTGGTCTAATAATTACGTTAGGCAAACAAGAGTATAAAAATATGAAAATGAAAAATTTGCGTTGGTGGGTGGTCACGCTAGTTGCCCTAGCAACCGTGATTAACTACATAGACCGCTCGGCACTGAGCGTACTATGGCCCGATATTGTTGAAGATCTTTTTCCAAATGAATCGGATTTCGAACGTAAACAGATATATGCAAACATATCCATGGTTTTCATTTTATCTTATGCCTTTGGTCAGGCTATTTTCGGAAAGATTTTTGACTGGGTCGGTACGCGCTTAGGTTTTGTGATTTCTATCGGTGTTTGGTCACTGGCTACGGCGGCCCATGCATTTGCTCAGGGCGTGCTTAGTTTTAGTATCTTTCGTGCAGTCTTGGGTATGGCAGAAGCCGGTAACTGGCCTGGCGCAGCTAAGAGTAATGCGGATTGGTTCCCGAGCAAAGAGCGCGCTTTAGCCCAAGGGATCTTTAATTCAGGAGCGGCCATTGGTGGCATTATTGCCATTCCACTTATCGCTTATTTAACGGTATTTTTTAACTGGCAAATGGTGTTTGTGGTAATAGGCTTGGTTGGATTGTTGTGGCTTGTTCCTTGGATTGTTTTGGTCAAGGCGCCGCCTAAGTCGCACCCTTGGATCACCGATGAGGAACGTGAATATATTTTAACCGGCCAGAGAACGCTAAACGTTGATAATAACAACGATGATGAGGAATATAATCCATCAACAGCAGAATTGCTCTCGCGTAAACAAAGCTGGGGGGTGATTATCGCTTCTGCAGCCATTGATCCTATTTGGTGGTTATTTGTTTTCTGGATCCCTATCTACCTAAACGAAGTGTACGCAATGGATGTTAAAGCGATTGGTATTTACGGTTGGGTGCCTTATGTGGGAGCCATGTTTGGCGCTTGGTTTGGTGGACTACTTGCGCAAAACCGCATCAAGGCCGGTTGGACGGTTGATAAAACCCGTAAATTAACGATTAGTCTGGGTTGTTTGATTATGTTGCCAGCGTTGTTGTCCATGGCGGATCCCGGTGGCCCTACTTCTGCTGTCATGATCATGGCGGTCATTTTATTTGGTTTTCAAACTGCGATAGGCAATGTGCAAACACTGCCCAGTGATTTATACGGTAAAAAAGCGGTAGGTACGCTCTCAGGTTTCTCCGGCATGGCGGCCAAATTAGGCGCGTTAGGATTGACAGCATTGGTGCCAATTTTGACCGCTGATGGTAACTACACCCCAGCTTTTGTTATTGGCGCATCGTTAGCGGTTATTGCCATGCTCGCGATTTGGATCCTTATTCCAAAAGTAGAGCCTTTAAAAAGCCTTAAGTAAGGTGTTATCTCAACAATATTAATGAAGTTCACTAGGTTTTATAAACGAACTATACCCAGGGTGTAATATGCAAAAAGTAGTGTTGATTGGCGAATGTATGTTGGAATTGCGTGAAGGCAAAGATGGTGTCATGCATCAGTCTTTTGCTGGTGATGCATACAATACCGCGGTCTATCAGAAGCGCGGTTTCCCAGAGCAAAACGTGTGTTTTATGAGCGCTCTTGGCAAAGATGTAGTCAGTGATAAGTTATTGCATCATTGTCAGCAGGCGTCTTTGAATAACCAGTACTTATCTCGTAAAAGTGAGCAGAACCCTGGGGTATATTTGGTTCAAACGGATGATCAAGGAGAGCGTTCGTTTTTGTATTGGCGTGAAAACTCCGCAGCCAGACAGCTAATGCGTTTTGTCGATGAAGGTGTGATTGAATCCATGTTCGACAGTGATTTAGTTTTCTTCTCGGGTATTTCATTAGCGGTCATACATCCGCAAGATCGTCCGGCATTTTGGGCGATGCTCAAACGTTTGAAAGCAAACGGTGTCACACTCGCATTCGATCCTAATTATCGGCCTCGATTATGGCGCTCGCCAAAAGAAGCACAAGAGCAATTCCATCTTGCCTACGAACTAACAGACATCTTGTTACCGGGCATTGATGATTTTTCACAGCTTTATGGGCTAACCCAGCTCAGCGAAATCCTAGAATTCTGCCAACCTTATGATATTCATGAATTAGTCATAAAAAATGGTGCTAACAGCGTGTATTGCCAATTAGGCAGTAATCTTATTCATCTACCTATAGCGCCTGTTGAAAATGTAGTCGATACCACATCTGCAGGGGACTCATTTAATGGTGTTTACCTGGGGGCTCGGCTTGCGGGTAAAGAGATAGAACACGCGGTTAGTCTTGCCTCCAAGGCAGCTGCCATTGTTATTCAGTACCCAGGTGCGATCACGCCCGAAGCAGAGTTTAAGCAACGTCTCAATCAATAGAAGTTGACATTCATCACTGCAATTAATGAAAGTTTACGTTTCTATAACGTTTTTTACATATTCTATATAACTAATTTGAATTACTAACTTGCACTTTAGCAGTGCATAGTTCGTGCACTGTTGTGAGTCAAATTGTAACAAAACTTGGAGGGCCTATGCCTACTATTGCATTTCCAGCTGAAGTGAAAGCTGGCGAAAAGCGCTGTGCGCTTTTGCCCGTTAACGTAAAGGCATACAAATTATTGGGCGCAGATGTGCTCATTGAATCTGGTTTAGGCCAGCACATTCATGTCTCTGATGAGGATTTTATCGCCGCGGGCGCAACTGTGGCTCCGGATCGTAGCGCGTTGTTAACACAAGGTGACATCATATTAAGCTTACATAAGCTGGCAGGTGATGATGTGGCACACGTCAAACAAGACGCTTTGATTGTCAGTTACCTCGATCCCTTCAACGAACCTAGTTTTGTAGACACATTGTGTAGCAAAGGCGTTACCAGTATCAGTATGGAAATGATCCCACGTATCAGCCGTTGTCAAAAAATGGATGCCTTGAGCTCCCAAGCAAGTCTGGCTGGGTATGTGATGGTCATGCAAGCGGTTAATACCTTACCGAACGTATTGCCAATGATGATGACGCCCGCAGGCACATTGAAGCCGGCAAAAGTATTTATCATTGGCGCAGGGGTAGCTGGTTTACAAGCCATAGCCACCGCTAAGCGCTTAGGGGCAAGTGTAACTGCATTCGACACTCGGACCGTTGTAGCCGAGCAAGTTCGTTCATTAGGGGCGAAGTTTCTCGATATAAATTTAGGGGAAACTGGCGAAACAGGCCAAGGTTACGCTCAAGCGTTGACGCCCGAGCAAATGCAAATTCAACAGCGCGAGCAAGCAAAATGCATTGCGGATTCAGACATAGTGATTACCACAGCTCAGCTGTTTGGTCGCAAGCCTCCTGTATTGATTAATCAAGAGACCATCGCTTTGATGCGTCCGGGCAGTGTGATTGTGGATATGGCTGCTGAAACCGGTGGTAATGTGCAAGGTAGTGTCTCAGGGGAAACGGTAAGCATTCACGGCGTGAATGTTATCGGGACTGGAGCATGGGCGAATGGCGTAGCAAAACATGCTACTCAAATGTACGCCAGTAACTTGTATAACCTGATCAGCGAATTTTGGTCCAAAGACGATAATCGTTTTGCATTAAATATTGAAGATGAGGTGCAGTCTGGCTGCATCATTACCCATCAAGGCAAAGTGGTGAACGCTATGATAAGTGACTTCTATGCCTCACAGAAACAAACTACTAAAGACGGGGCCGCGTAATGGAAGGCATTTATTTATTGTTTATTTTATTGTTGTCGATTTTTGTTGGTTTTGAACTCATTCAAAAAGTGCCCGCAACATTGCATACACCGTTAATGTCTGGGGCGAATGCTATTTCAGGTATCACTGTGGTTGGCGCATTGGCGCTGGCAGGTGATGAGACCTTGGGCGAATACACAATGTATTTGGGGGCATTCGCAGTATTTTTGGCCACCATCAATGTTGTTGGTGGCTACTTGGTTACCGATAGAATGTTAGCCATGTTCAAGAAAAAGAAGTAGGCGGGAATAGATATGACATCAAATATAGATTTAGTGATTAATTTCACCTACGTAATAGCCGCCGGTTTGTTCATTTATGGCCTGAAGCTGCTAGGTCACCCATCGAGTGCCCGTAAAGGTAATCTTGTTTCAGCGGTAGCTATGCTAATCGCAATAGTGGTGACTTTATTAGACAACAATATCATTAATTTTCAGTGGATTGCTATCGCTATGTTAGCAGGCTCAGTGGTGGGCTTTTTCGCTGCACGCTTGATTGCCATGACCGACATGCCTGAAATGGTGTCCTTGTTAAATGGCGTTGGTGGCCTCGCGAGTGTATTCGTCGCGTGGGCGACCATTCAAAGTGGTGCAGGTCTAACGGCATTTATTTTAGTGGTAACCTTTTTAGCGCTTCTTATTGGTGGTGTAACATTTTCAGGCAGTATTGTCGCCTGGGCTAAGTTGAGTGAACGTATTACCGGCCGAGCCGTGACGTTTAGCGGTCAAGCTGTTGTTAACGGCATTATTGTTTTAGCGATTATTGCCACGGGATATGCGTTTGTCGCACAGCCTGATTTGGCATTAACATCTACTGAAGTACTGTATATAGCGCTTGGTTTATCTTTGCTGTTCGGCATCATGTTGGTGTTACCGATTGGCGGTGCGGATATGCCAGTGGTTATCTCATTACTTAACAGTTACTCAGGTTTAGCTGCTTGTGCTGCTGGTTTTGCATTGCAGAACAATATTTTGATTGTGGCCGGTTCACTGGTTGGCGCCAGCGGGATCATATTGACCAACATTATGTGTAAGGCAATGAACCGCTCGTTAAGTAATGTGTTGTTCTCTGGTTTTATGGCTGTACATAAAACAGATATGGTCATAGAGGGTGAAGTGAAACCTTTATCTGCTGATGATGCCTTCTACGTTTTAGAAGCCGCACAATCGGTAGTGGTGATCCCTGGGTATGGTATGGCAGTCGCGCAAGCACAGCATGTAATGAAGGAATTGCAACTACAGCTTGAAGAAAACGGTTGTGAAGTGGCTTACGCTATCCACCCTGTTGCTGGCCGTATGCCTGGTCACATGAACGTCTTGCTTGCAGAAGCGGACGTGTCCTACGAACACTTGTTTGAAATGGACGAAATTAATAAGCGTATTGAAAACTTTGACGTAGCCATGGTAATTGGCGCAAATGACGTGGTTAACCCAGCAGCACGTGAAATGAAAGGCAGTCCAATTTACGGTATGCCGGTCATTAATGCTGATTTAGCCAAAAATGTTTTCGTACTCAAGCGCGGTATGGCATCTGGCTTTGCTGGGATTGATAACCCATTGTTCTTTAAACCGAATACTCGAATGATTTTTGGCGACGCCAAAGAAACCTTAGGCACCATTGTTCGACAGTTTAACGATTAATTAGACTTTGTAAGCAAACTACTTTCACTTGCTTTAAGCCCTCATATTGATGAGGGCTTTTTTATGTGAGCTGACGTTATTTATTTTGCTGATTAGCCAATTTTTCACGATAGGACATGCAGCCTTCGTACGTTTCCTTGAAATGCCAGCGTTGGATCTTTTTATCCATGTCGGTAATAATGGTCAGTTGACATTCTACGTTCACTTGTACGGGTTGCATCATTGTTTTTGCAGTAAGGGGATCTTGTCCCTCTAAACCAGTGGCAGGCTGTGCCTCAGTTATTAAGCCAACGTGTTCACGTGATATTTGATAAAAGTAGCTAATCTCACTATTAGCGGCCTCAATTTCTGCTGGAAAGCCGATCACCGGAAATACGCTATTAATGTTTTTATCTTTATAGGAGGCAAGTCCATCATCTAGGCTGGGTAGACTCGCGCAACTTGTCAATAGTAGTGGGGTAAGGAAAAGCGACAGTAATTTATGCATATTTAACTTATATAAAGGACTAACAACTCAAACACAGACACATTTATCGCGCTCAAGTTCAGGACGCTATTTGTATTTGCTTTAGTGTAGCTGTCTTACGACTGCCAATAGAAGAATTATTCAGTTAATTATGATAGTAATAACGCATATATTTAGATATTGAGCTAGGAAATGGCACATCAAGATAACGAACATTCTGAGCATTCAGGTCCGTCTGCACATCATCACGGGCACAGTCACGGGCCTCATGGCCATCATCATCACATAGACCCGTCCTCATCGCGGATTGGCTGGGCTTTTTTTCTGAATGTCACTTTTACGATAATTGAGTTTATTGGCGGCTGGTTGACCAATAGTACGGCTATTATGGCCGATGCAGTGCATGACTTAGGCGATAGCCTATCCATTGGTACGGCTTGGTTTCTCAATCGCGCGGGCAATAAAAAAGCAACAGAGCGTTTCACCTATGGGTTTAAACGTTTGTCATTGTTGGCCGCCATGCTCAATGGGATTGTGTTGGTGTGTGGTTCTATTTGGGTATTAATTGTTAGTGTGCCTCGCCTGTTTGCGCCAGAAATGCCTCACACAGAAGGCATGTTCTTACTCGCGTTGCTTGGGGTCTCAGTGAATGGTTTTGCTGCTTATAAACTAAGTGCCGGTAACACACTCAACGAGCGGGTGCTTAACTGGCATTTAATTGAGGACGTATTGGGCTGGGTAGCCGTGTTGATAGTATCTGTGGTGCTGATGTTTGTGAATCTGCCTATTTTAGATCCCTTGTTATCAATCGCTTTTACCTTGTTCATTTTATATAACGTGGTGCGCAATATTCAACTGACGCTGGGTTTATTTTTACAAGGAGTGCCTGATGGGGATACGCAAAGTAATATTAAGCAAAAATTGAATGGCATCGAACATGTGGCGGATATACATCACTTACATTTTTGGTCACTGGATGGCGAGCAACATGTATTGACGGCGCATTTGGTGCTTACGCAAGTGCTCATGCCTGAGCAACTACTGGCAATAAAATGTGAAGTGGCGGAATGCTTAAATGAATATAAGTTAGCCCACACCACCATTGAATTTGAATTCCCAGAAGAAGCTTGCCGAGATGCGTAAGCTTCCTCTAGGGAGTGACGTTAATTATCAGTAAAGTGATAAGGTCCGGTCCAACTGTATGACGTGCCGTCTATTGCCAATTGGTGCTGTTTTGAGGACGACGCATTTCTATTCGCTAATATAAACACGCTCATATGTCCTTTTATGTCCTTAATTGTAATCGCTGTATAATCTGCATCGTCGTGTACGATTTTTAACTGTGCAATGTTGCTGTCAGAATTAACCGACAACTCTGAAACCGGACTATAACTTCCATGGGGTTCAATGACAGACGCAAATGTGGTGTTGTCACTGTCTTTCCTACGAATCATCAAAGCGGCGTCCCTGCGTAAATTAAACTGGGGATCATGCGCACCCAAGCGAGTCAGTAACAATTCGTCGGACTTGTCTGTCGCTGAGGTTAAGGTGTAATACTTACCGTTGCCCAGCCATGAAAACTGCGTATTGTCGGTTGCAGGTGTGCCTTTACCCTCTACATACAAATGTTGATAGCCATTTTTATTCCCTAATGGGGTCAAGGTCGCAGGGGAGTCATAGGCAAAATTTTCGCTCAGTACTTGGCCCATAAAATAGAAGGGGAAGTCATACTGATTTTTTGTGGCGGAGTTTACTTTCATTATGTCTAATAGAAACGGCTTTTCAAAACCCGTCGCTTTTATGACTGCCATAGTGCGATGCATCTGCGTACCAGGGTAGGCATTGGTTTCTGTGGCGCTGACGACCTGAACATCTTTATTCTTATCTTCATAAAAATACAACTGTGAATGATGTTTGCTCGCAGTCTCATAGTCCCCGTCAAAATGCATCATTTCATTCTGTGAAAGGGTGTTGTGGGCGATGGTTGTTTTAGCCCAAGTTTTATTTTCTTTTAAATAGTTTCCACCGCCTTTTTGGCCAATGTTAACAAAGCGGGCAAGTCCATAATCCTGAACTATTTCATCACCTTTTTCGTACAAAGAAAAAGACAGTTTGTCATAGTGACCATGGCTCAGCCCTTGGGCGGCATATTTAAACACTAAGGTTAAATCTTCATTGCCATAGCGCAGCACACCGACGCCGCCTTGTTCGCCATCTTGACCGTCTGTGAGGTTGATCGAATTCTTCACAAATGGTTGAGCTTTGCCATCACGGATCCCAATAGCAACCGCCAAACCAGATTGATCTAACAACACCTCATTTTGCTTTTGGGCGATACTGAGTAAATGTGGGTTTTGACTACCGTATTGATAGGCTATGTCAACGGCTGTGACTAATGCAGGAGTATAATAGGACATGCCTTTTTGACCATCATTCAATGGAAAGAACTCACCATCAGCATCGGTTAAATTAAGCAATGCATCTACGCCTTTAAGTAGTACATTGTCTTTGTGGGAAAACACCTGCATTTCAGGCTTAACATTGTGCATTGCCAAGCCAAAAATCAAAAACGGATACATGGCATAGCGTTGATAATAAGGCCCTTCAGTATAATAACCATCAGGTGAAAAAGGTTCCTCCAGATTGGCTAAAAATCCTGCCTTTTGGCCTTCTACCTTGATGATACCGCCATCATTGTCTCTGCCACCTAATGCAAGGCCATCATCTTCGATACCGTATAAAGCTCTTTGCAGTAGTTCTTCGTCGTTCATCACAAGGGCAATCATGCCCACGGCTGCGTTGCCCCAGGTACTGTGGTTGTGCACGCGATTATAGAATTGCGGATTACCAATGGAAATAAAATCAGCAAAGGGACGAAATAAGTTATTCTCTAATTTTTCACGCTCTTGCGCCGAAAGCGTATCGTATATGGCGTCGTAGGCTTGGCTCATGTAAACCAACCAGTTGCTGTCATTTAAGCATTGCCAGAATAATTTTCCTCGTGCGTAAGAGCGCTCTTGAGGATGAACGGGCAAGTCTTGATACATAGCTTCATATTGGAACAGCATATCTCGAATGTATTTGGCGTATTTGTCGTCTTGCAGTATTTGATAAAGTGCACCGGCTTTTTGGGCAGTCAAAAAGTTCAGCTTGTGTCTTTGGTGGGTATAACCACCTGAAAAGTCTTTTGGCAGTGGGGTATCAATGCCAAGTGCAATTTCAGCATCGACTTCTTTTTGCACGCTTTGTAGCGAGGCATCGAATAACGGCACTTTTCCCAAGTTTTTTCTGACTTGCTCTACACCCGCTTTGGTCATAATCAGGTTTGGATGTTCCTGAGACTGAGCTGCTAACGGTATGTTCAATGTCGCTGCTACTACTAAAAGAGCAGTGATTTTCATTTTTTTCATCGCCATTTTCTCCGATTTATCACGCTTGTAGGGGACTATTGTTAGATGAGTGTCGTCCCATTCTGTGACGCTGTGTACAAGGTGAAATTACATTACACCTTGTAAAGATTGAAACTGTTTTATTGGCAAGTTGTTAACAAGATGATGGTGAATTTAACCGATTGGTAGGTTAGGTGTCAATTAATTGTTATACCAATTAGTTAACCATTAGCGGTGGAATTACATGCCAATTTCAAGGTTAGAATATCGCATGCTAGTAAAATGTTTTTTAGCCGTTTCACTTAAGACGGTTCGGCACACGCATATATCCCAATGTTGGTGATGGTAAGTTACTCAATCCCATGGTCTTATCTTGCTCTAACGTTTTTATTTATCCTTTCGCTACGGGATTATTTCAAAGACGCTGAATAGCTATATCTCTTTACATGACAACCTTTTAGATAAGGAGCAAGGGATCATTATTTTTTGCGAAGGGGCGTCCTTATTGCTGATATTGTTAAGCAATAATTTGGTGGCTTCTTTACCAATTTCATATGGGTTCTGGGTTATGACTGTGATAGGCACTTTAAAAAAGTCAGCCATAGGGATGTCGTCAAAACCTAATAAGGATACGTCATCGGGTATAGATATATTTTCTTCGTTTAATACAGTTAACAACTCAGTGGTAATTGCCAGGTGTTGGGTAAAAAATGCGGTCGGCGGGTTAACCGTTTGAAGAATGTTCGTCGGGGGTTGTTGAAAGCCAGATTTACGCTGCCAGTATTGGATTAACTGTTGCTCAATAGGAATTTGATAATGGTTCAAGGCATCGGTATACCCTAGATAACGGTCCATTCTGGATTTAACATTTTTGAAATTTTGGGTCATAAAACAAATACGCTGATGGCCTAACTTAATCAAATACTCAGTCGCTTCGAAAGCAGCTTTTCGATAATCTGACACAATTATATTTTTTTCATTACCATCATGTTCAAGTTGAAAATGTACAATAGGCAGACCTCTCTCTATATATTTAGCAATGAGAGCGGTATTTTTACCCGACGATGCGATGATAATGCCGTCAACACGCAATTGGTATAATGCCTCTAACGATCTTGCTTCGATCTCAGGGTCAACGTCGGTATTGTATATTAATACGTTGTAATCACTTGTCTTGCAGTAGTCGTCGATCCCTCTTATTGTGCGGCTCGTATAGTAGCCGGTAATATCTCTAACGATGACCCCAATCGTTTTGGTTTTATCCATTTTAAGGCTGCGGGCAATAGGGTTCGGTACATAGTCTAATTCGCTCACCGCTAGCTTTATACGTTCTTTGGTCTTTTCAGACATGTAATCAAAGCGGCCGTTTAGGTACTGAGAAACGGTACTTTTTGAAACTCCAGCTAGCTCAGCAACGTCAATCAACTTTATTTTTGGCATGTACACACTTCTATAAAATAGCGAAATACCTGAATATTGACATTCTGCATTAGTATGCTAAATTCTTCAACTAAACCGATTTAGTAAATCGATTTTGTTATTTGGTTTATCAACAACCTTGATAACCGAACAAGAGGTAAAAAAGTGCAAATCTCGAATATTGAATACCTAGTGATCGTTGGCTACCTGATATTGATTATTGTCGTTGGCATTGTTTTCAAAAAATTCTCGTCTAATACAGATGACTATTTTAAGGGTGGAAGCAAAGGTACATGGTGGCTTGTTGGAAGCAGTGCTTTCATGAGCGCTTTTAGTGCATGGACCTTTACGGGGGCTGCTGGCATCGCTTACGAATCTGGTTTTTCTGCGATGTTTATCTTTTTTGGCAATGTGCTTGGTTTTTTCGTGAATTTTTTGTTTATGGGGCCTTGGTTGCGTCAAATGAGAGTGACGACATTTCCTGAAGCAATTGCCGGTCGTTTCGGTGAAACAACACGGGATTTTTACGCCTATTATGAGGTGCCAATACGTATTTTATATTCCGCGATGGCACTGTACGGCTTGGGCATTTTTTGCTCTGCCGTGTTCGGATATGATATCAACTACGTGATTATTGTTTGCGGCATTGTGGTGCTTTTTTATTCCGCTACCGGTGGACGTTGGGCCGTGATGGCGACGGATTTTTTACAAGGCCTCATTCTCGTGCCTTTAACCCTGTTAGTCGCTTGGCTCTGCCTAGACGCACTTGGTGGAATCGATAACTTATTTCTGAAAATTGAACAGCAAGGGTTAAGCGAAGAATATAGCATGGTTAATTCCGCTACCTTATTTGGCGGGGCTTATACCTGGGGCTGGGCCAGCGCCATGATGGCAAAACAATTTATCGTCTTTAATTCCATGAATGCAGCCCCGCGTTACTTTTCTGTTAAAGACGGACGTGAAGCTCGCAAAGCCGCACTGCTTTGCTCCGTACTCATGTTGGCGGGTAGCTTCATCTGGTTCTTACCACCTATTACTGCACGACTCTTATATCCTGAGCTGGTGATGGCGTTTGATATCGCTAAGCCAGCGGAAGCGAGTTATGCGGTTGCCAGTATTAGCCTGTTACCTGTTGGGTTGATCGGATTGATTGTGGTGGCCATTTTGGCGGCCACTATGAGTTCGATGGATACAGGTCTCAATACGAACGTGGCTATTCTGATCAAAGACATATACCCCAAAGTTTCTCGTATGTTTCGTTGGAAGCCCAAAGTTGAAAGCGAATTATTGAACTATGGACGTATTTTAACCTGGGTCATGGGCTTCTTGATTGTGTTGTTGGCGCTTTATTTTGCCCAACAAGACGGCTCAGGAATATTCGAAATCATGTTGCAAGTGGGAACGCTGTTATCGATGCCGATTACGATCCCGCTGCTGCTAGGCATGTTTATTCGGCAAACACCCTGGTGGTCTGCGCTGCTTTCTATTGGCTGTGCCCTTATTTTTTCTAGCTTGGCATTTTTCGAGATCCCATTAAGTTACTTAGGTTTTTCTCAAGAGGTCAGCGATGGTTTTGAATGGAATTTTCAACAGCAGTTTTTTGGTGTCTTGGGTACTGGGGTATTTGGTTTTTTAATATCGACGCTTTTTGCGCCAAGCCAAAATTCAGCTCATCGACAAATGGTTGACAAGTTCTTTAGCAATATGAAAACGCCGATCGACTTTGAAAAAGAAATCGGAGAGGGCAATGACGCCAGTCAATTGACGGCCATTGGACGCTTTGGTGTCGCTGTCGCGGGGTTCGTGGCGCTGATGCTTATTATCCCCAATCCGTTTGAAGGCCGGATGGTCATACTGGTGCTCGCGGTAATAATAGGAGCAATCAGCGTGTTTATGCTCAAAGCAGGTAAAAAGTCTGCTGCCGCAAGTCAATCAGCGACATAACAAACGAATTGATTGTGCGAATTTACTAGCGTTTTGCTCGACATATCATCTTTGAACACAGGAATGAACAATGAATTATTTACTTATTAACGACCAGCTTGATGTGCTTAAATCAGAGCTTAAAACCTCGCGTAAGGAACATTTGACTCGACTGATAGAGCAATGTCGTTTGTATGAAAATGAAGTGCTCTCGAAAGTGCATCCTCACACCAGTATTACCTATATGGGTATGGCTGCAGCAAACTTAAGCTTGGCTTATCTGCTTACAGAGCAGGAGCATTATCTTGCAGAAGCAAAGCGCTGGATTTTTACCGCTGTGGACTACGACGTATGGGGTTATGGATTTCTTGTGGATGTGGATCTCAGTGCATCCTGGATGTTATATGGTTTGGGGTTATCGTATGACTGGCTTAAAGATTATTTATCAGAAGACGAGCGCAATAAGTTTCTAAATAAGCTGATCCTTCAAGGTAATAAAATATTCAATTATGGCCAAGAAAACTTAGGGCATTGTTGGTCTACTAACTATTGGCAAAACCATAACTGGATCAACTATTCAGGTTTGTTGACCACTGCTTATGCCATTCGTGCAGAACACCAAGGCGCTCAAGTATGGATTGATGAGATAAAAGATAACTTTGAAAAAGTATTTGAATATCTACCTGAGGATGGCTCCAATTATGAAGGTACCGGTTATTGGCGTTACGCTATCAACTTCTTCCTCAGTGCCGCTGACTATATTCGCCAAGATGGGGGACCTGATTATTTCCAAGCTGGATTTTTAAAGAATTCATTCGATTACCGTATTTATCAGTCAGCACCAAACTGGGAAGAGAATATTAACTTTGCCGATGTGCATGACAGACGAAGTTCTCATTCAATCTCTGCGTATTATAAAATTGCCGCTGAGTACTCAAATGGTCAAGCGCAATGGTTGGGTGAGTTGGTCCGCAGCAAGTTTCTGTTTAGAGAGGCCAGTGAAAGTAAAATCTTCCCAGGTATCTTACCTGAAGCGTTTCTAGAATTGATTTGGTATAAACCTGAAGTAGAGCCTCAGTCTCCTGAAAACCTGCCATTAACTAAGTATTTCCCTGACCTTGGGCTTGTCGTCATGCGTTCAAGTTGGGAAACTGATGCCACCCACCTTTCCTTTAAATCAAGCCCTGCTGGTGGTCACAAACAATGGAAACTCAGCTGGGAGTTAGATAAAAAAAATGATTGGAAAACTCGCAGCCTGACCCACTATCACGTCGATTTTAATCACTTTATATTGATACATAACGGCGCGTCATTAGCAATTGATGACGGTTACAACCGAACCTCTAAAGCTGAAGTACATAATTTGATTACGGTCGATGGTACGGGGTGTGTGGGGGAAAAAATATGGCAAGAAGGTGATTTGAGCGATCCTGAGCGCTTTGATTTAAATTGCAAAGGTATTCACAACGTTTGGCGAGATGTACCTGAGGATGCGATTGCACAAGTAGAGGCTTTCTCTACTGAAAATGGGTATACCTACGTGGTTGGCGAATCGAGTCGAATGTATTATCCCGAGATGGCGTTAACGCGCAATGCTCGGCACATCATCAATAGCGAATGTGGTTACTTTATATTCCTTGATGAGCTGGAAAGTAAGCTCGAACATACATATACCTGGCGCATGCACTCTGAAAAATATGCAAATCAAGTAGCCGAAAATCAGTTTGAAATTGTTAATGGTAAGGGCGCATTGAATGTATTTACTGTGTTTCCAGAGGCCCGTAGCACAAACGTAGATGAAACATTGGTTGAAGAGATAATGACACCACAACGCCCTGACGATATTCGGCGTATCAGTTTGAAAACATTATTGATTGAAAATCCTGAGAAAAGCCACAACGCTTATTTCTTAAATGTATTACAACCTAAAGACGCACTGCAAGATGCCCTGAGTCAGGATATTACTGTTCAATCACTCCAAGGGGACAATTGTATTGGGGTCGAGATTAAGTCAAAAAATCACATAGAAGTGTTTCTCTTTTCCAATGACAACAACATTGTATATGACGACATTCAATCTAAATCGAAATGGATTTCTATTCTAAAAGATAAATTGGGTAACACACTGAAAACCACTCAATACGATGGGGTTATGTAGGACTCGTGCAGATAAATAGCAGGTGACCTGCTGAATCAATAGGTCATTTTTGTTGATGATTACCGGTTGATTAGACTGTCTAGTCGTCGTGAATGTTATTGGGAAAGAATTGAAATGTTAGATAAATTTAGTTTAAAAGGTAAGGTTGCTTTAGTCACAGGTTGTAAGCGTGGTATTGGAAAAGGTATTGCGCTGGGACTTGCTGCTGCTGGCGCGGATATAATCGGTGTTTCCGCTAGCTTGGAATTAACCGGCTCTGAAATTGAAAAAGAAGTGCATGCCCTAGGACGAAATTTTAAAGGCTATCAATGTGACTTTTCTGATAGAAAAGCGCTGTATTCATTTATTGAAAAGGTTAAAGCTGATTTTGCCCAAATTGATATTTTAGTCAATAACGCGGGCACTATATTACGCGCCCCTGCTGCCCAGCATGGAGATGAACTGTGGGATAAGGTCATTGATGTTAATTTAAACTCTCAGTTCATTCTGAGCCGTGAAATTGGCAAGGAAATGGTCGCTCGCGGTGCTGGAAAAATTATATTCACCGCATCCTTACTGACGTTTCAAGGTGGAGTCACTGTGCCTGGTTACGCCGCCAGCAAGGGAGCAATTGGACAGCTGGTCATGGCCTTGTCAAATGAGTGGGCGGGAAAAGGTGTCAATGTCAATGCCATTGCACCTGGATATGTAGATACCGACAATACCGAAGCTTTGCGAAATGATGCAGAGCGATCCGCGGCTATTCTCGGGCGGATACCGCAGGGTCGCTGGGGTGATCCAGATGATTTTAAAGGCCCCGCTGTATTCTTAGCTTCTGAAGCTGCGAGCTATGTTAACGGTACGATATTAGTGGTTGATGGTGGGTGGATGGGAAGATAGCCATCTAGGCATCATACCGGCGCTAGAGTAGCGGATGAACAAAGGCTGTTCCTGAACAGATGAGCAAGCATTGCTTGTATTATAGCGGTTGGCGTTGTGTCTATTTACTGTTGTAAACAGCCAACGGCTATATGCCTAGAAACGCCATATATTTTAAAGTCATATAGCAGCCTCGACCGTTACTTGTCACATTTTTCTGTACTCATTAACGCGTTAAGGAAGCCGTTTTTTGATCAATTTCAATAGATACATTCAGCGGAACTTGGCCCTGGCTTGGCCTTTGGCTGTTAATGCCTTATTAGTTCAGTCGATGTTAATGATTGATACGTTTTTGGTTGCACCACTGGGTGAACTGCCCGTTGCCGCCATGGGGATCGCCACGACCATAGTGGCATTTGTATTGGGTATTGAGATTGCCATTGGCAATGGTATTCAATTGCTCGTTGGCAGGGCGTTTGGCTGTAATAATCAAGCTGAACTTGCGATCGCCTATTGGTCTGGGCTATTAATCAATATTTCAACATCATTCGTTTTTCTGTTTATCCTGGCTTTTTTTGGCAGTGAACTGGTGGCCCTCATTACCGATGATCCCGCATTAGCGAAGTTGGCTGACACATATATATCAATTACCAAATACATCGTTTTAATTACCGCTTACACCCAGGTGTGCAGTGCTTTTTGCAATGGCAGTGGCAAAACGAAAGTCCCCTTAAAAGGCTTTATGATTGAACTACCAGTCAATGCTTTATTAAGCTATTTACTGATAAACGGGTTTTCTACATATGAGGGGCTCGGTGTTGAAGGAGCTGCTTGGGGGAGTTTACTGGCGGTATTTTTGCGAGCTGCGTTTTTATATTTCGCACTAAAGAGAGACGATACAGTCGACTTAAGATACCCTAAAAACAGACGATTCTGGGCGGAAATCCCTCCTCAATATGCCGAAATTTATCCCATTGCGGCTAATTTTTTTGTTCTCTCCATCGGTGCTACTGTCTACCAACTATTATTTGCCCAACTTGAGCTGTTCTCATTCGTTGCCATCACTTTAATCTTTCCTTGGATCCGTGCCGGTACGCAATTTCCTAACGCTTGGGCCCAGGCATCGGGCATTAGTATTAGTCAGGCGCTTGGTCAAAGGCAGGCTGGGGAGTTAAAGTTATTTATTGCTAGCTGTACGCATGTGGGAACCTTGTTGTCGGTAATTATTGCCGGGTTCTTCTTTATACTCAGTCAATGTCTGCAATTTATCTACCCTGATATTGAACAGGATACCCAGACGGCATTAATGATCATCGCACCACTGTATATTGTTCTGCCTATTATTCGTGCTTACAACACAGTTGCGGGAAATATTTTACGGGCGCTTGGCGATAGCAATTTGGTACTCAAAATTCACTTTTTTACCCAGTGGCTTATATCTCTGCCAATCTGCGCGCTTTTGGTCTTACAGTTCGACGTTTCTATTTTTTGGGCATTCGCCATGATACCAATTGAAGAATTACTCAAAACATTACCCTTCCACCACTTTAAGTGGCGCTACATCAACCGGCTAGCTCTAGAGTAATCATTGCTAATGTCTGATTTGATAATGTTTTACTAAGCCATATATACCGAGAAATCATCAAGACCACGTCACAAGCCAGAGGTTTGTAATAAGGCGGTATTAATACCTGCCCATTTATTTGAGAGTAATTAGGGATAGCGATTAGATAAAGGTGTTGCTCATTTAAAACAGTCTTTTTAATAGAAGTATCGCTGATAATTTTTAATCAGTTGTGGGCGATTTTTGTTAGATCCAGGATAAGCTGGGCAGCTCATATAGGTTAATAGAAAAATTCAAGAGTGGGACTGCAAGTCGCAATGTTCATTTATGTTGCTTGTTAAGAAGCAGAAATAATTAACCCCAGCGCTAGGCTGGGGTTAATAAGTTATTGCTTTATTACACACTTTGAAAAACGTGAACTTTCAACCAAAGTCATTAGAAGCGGTAAGTAGCACCTGCAGTAATACGGCGGTCTGTTAGGCCTTGGTAACACAACAGGGCACCTTCATTAATACAAGACTGCTCAACTTCAGACTCAGTGATGTTGACTGCTTCAATACCAATGTTCAACTGATCATTTACATCGTAATTGATGCTGGCATTAAGCTGTCCTCGGTCTTCTTGCACCACTGGGAAGCCCCAAGGAAGGCTTGAAGTACTGCCAAAGTCTGTTGAGCGGTACGCTTCACGCCATGTGTAACGCATACGAGCTGAAACACCATACTTTTCGTAGTAAAGCGTAAAGTTATAAGCATTTTCAGATAGGTCAAGTAAGCCTTGTACAGCGGTTACGTTTATATCATCAACCCCCGTAGACAGTGCAAATACTGTGTTTGCACGACTCGTTGCGCCATTAACCGCTTCGCCACCCGAGAACTCTTGAATGGTATAGTTAGCAATAATACCGAAACCAGATGCCCAGCCTAAATCATCTTCAAAGCTCGCTAAGTCATATTGAAGGGCAAATTCAATCCCTTTCTGAGTGGTTTCCCCTGAATCATTGATTTGCGTAGTGGTCGGTACACAAACACCAACGCCTACTTCAGGACCAAATACGTTTACATCCGCGATAGGGTTGAAAATACCGCCGCCTTCACACGGGTCGGTTATATCACGATAGCCAGTGACTGAATCTTCAAACGGGTTCGATTGTTGTTGTACGAACAGGTCAGTACGTTTTTTATGGAAAAAACCAACACTAAGTACGCTTGCTTCAGAAAAATACCACTCAGCTGATAAATCGAATGAGGTTACTTCTTCAGGCTGTAAACCAGGGTTACCGATTGATACTGCCGGGTTAGGGCTAGTAGAAAAGGTAACAGAAGTAGACAGCTCATTAAAATCAGGACGACGAATGTCTTTACCCCAACCCGCGCGCACAACAACATCATCGTGCACATCAGCGACTAAGTTAATTCGAGGTAATACAAAGTTATAATCGCCCTTTGTTGTGACTTGTGACACTAATTGATTTCCATCACCATCTTCAGTAATTGAGTTACCGGTTGATGTTACGTCAGTTTGAAGGTAACGAAGACCGAAGTTACCGCGAAACATACCATGCTCAAAATTAGCTTGTGCATATAAAGCGTGGGTTTTTTCTTCGATATCAAAGAAACCAGCCGAACTTGATGTAGGAGCATCAATTGAAACTGAGCCACCGTGCTGATCAATTGCATTTTGCAAAATAGCTAATGCACCATCTGGGTCAGAGGCAACGCGTTCTGCATCAAGAACTAAGAAGTCACGCACATACAACTCTCTACCATCGGCATCGTTAAAGTTGTCAGGGCCGGCAACAAGAAGCTCAGAGAAAAGATCGCCTGAGGGGCTATCAGCGATATCTCGCAAACCCACGTTTGAGCTAATTTCATCGAGCAGACTAGTTACTTTGCTGTAACGATAACCCACATCGACTGAGGTGATTATGCTATCTATATAGTAAGTAAAATCCGTACGGAAAGCATCTTCGCCATTTTCAGACTTATTTCGACCGATATTAACATCACGTAATACAACGTTAGCAGGGTCAAGTAGTTGCTCTGCAGTGGGCGCTGTCGCATCACCTGTTGGAATACCAAAGGCTAATGCACCGCCAGTGAGGTCATATATGAAAGGCGTTCCATTCTCATTTGAATCATAAAGCTCAACCCAATCAGGATTATCCGCATTGGCTGCATTTAATTCAGCATTTGCTAATAAGGTCGCTGAATCAAGAGGCGAATTAGGGTTGATAAAGTTAAGTGTAGTGTTAAAGCTTGGGGTGGTAGTATCAGAACTCGATGATGCTAGTTCTACACTGAATTTAAGATTTTCACCTGTCCATTCACCGCCTAATCTGTATATTTCGCTTTTGGTAATACGAGAGTTGGTATCACCTGAAAAGCGTAAGTTACCATCTGATCCGTCAGCGTCAAGTGGAATAACACCCTGCGTTGCCGCTTGTATACTGCCTAGATTCACGCCATCTAAAGACCCGAAGTTAACGGTTTCAAAACCAGTTGGAGCGGCGAAGTCTTTAAGGCCGCTGATACCCGATGCTTGAATTCTTGAGCTTTCTTGTCTGCGCTCTTGGTCGTTAATCACAACGTCAAAGAAAAACTTGGTATTGTCATTGGGGGCGAATTCTAACGTACCGGCAAAGTTTTTGGTTTCGTATTCATAGTTATCGTAATCTTGAACGAAGAATTGAATAGGTAAATAATCGAATGATTGAGCGCTAGCAACACCGCTAGCAGAGGCTACTGAGTTATCACGGTCAGTTCGAGGACGAAATGCAGTTACATCTTGCTCAGAATAGCTGGCACTAAATACAGCACCAAACCTACCTGCGTCTAATTCCCAGTTGTCACCAAAGGTGCCTGATAATCTTGGGGTAAATGTGCTATCAGTTGAAAGGCTACTATTCTCACCTTGTACTCTTATTGAAGCCAACGTTTCGTCTAGTTGAAGCGGGCGGATAGTTCTTAAATTTACAGTACCACCTACAGAGCCTTCAATGGTTTTCGCTGAAGGTGCTTTGGTGACTTCAACGGCAGAGATAATGGCTGCTGAGACATCTTCAAAATTAATCCCGCTTCGACCTGAACCCGAGCCCACAGTAGACACGCCATTGATTTCGGTGCGGTTCGCGTTTGTACCACGGATTTGAACACCGGTACCTACACCTGCTGTTCTGGTAATTTGAACGCCAGTTACGTTCTCAAGCACCTCAGCCAGGTTTTGATCAGGCAGCTTACCAATATCTTCTGACTGAATGACCTCAACCAGATTATTAGCTGAGCGTTTTTCCGCTAATGCATTGGTAAGAGAGCTTCGTATACCAGATACAGATATAACTTCAACATCTTGATCTGCTTCCGGTTGATTTTCTTGAGCAAGAACCGAGGAAGCGAAATTCAGCGAAGTAGCTGATAGTACCGCTAAGGTTATTCTAGATAGTTTGTGCGCCATTTTGTGTCTCCGTGGGCAGCGTTTAAAGGGACTAAATAAAACCCCCTCACACCACTTCGTTAATTTTTAGTTTTTGCACCTTGCAACATCAAGATTACATAAGGCCTGCAAAACGCTAACAAGGTTGTTACAAAAATATTCCAAAAATACAAATTGGTCAACCTTTGCGTCATTATAAATAAGTTGTTTAATGTTATTTTGGTTATACCACTTACCTGTCGTAAAGTTACCAAAACGATTTATATGATTTTTTATTGTTATTTATCAACAGTTTGATGTTGGTTGCTTTGCATTGTTAAAGGTGAAGAGAGCTAAGTTTTAGTCAATATAAGATGATTTATTTTTTACTCATATTTGTTAGGCTGGACATCAATACAGAAATGGTCATAATGATTTCGTTAACAATTGAGCGGATGATGAAACTTATTGGTAATAGGGGTGCTGGCTCAAAGTGAGCCTCAACAGATACCATTAAGGCTAACTGCTTAGGCATAAAAGTGGAACCTAATGAAAATAGAACAACTGAATACCGCCTCTCTACGCAAACTAAAACCAGTCATTGATAAGCCTAAATATGCGTTAACCTCTGTTTCTTGCGGTGTTGTCCATTTTGGTACCGGCAATTTTCATCGCGCCCATCAAGCTGTGTATTGCGATACGTTACTGAATAAAGGCGAGACAAATTGGGGGATCACAGGTATCTCTTTGCGCTCGCCAGTCATGCGTGACAATCTCGCGCCGCAAAATTACTTATATACGTTGGCAATACTCGGTGAAACCACGAGCTACCGTGTTATTGGCGCTATTCAGAACCTGTTGGTTGGCCCCGAAGATCCTCAATCTGTTATCGATGTCGTGGCCCATGGGGGAACTCAGTTGGTCACGACGACGATAACCGAGAAGGGTTATTACTTAACTAGTGGTGGGATTGATCGAGCGCATCCAGACATGTTGGGGGATCTTGCGTCAATTAGCGTGCCTAAAACGATTTATGGTTATCTTGCTGCGGCACTGATTAAACGTAGTGATAATCAAGGCGACCCACTGACTATTCTGTGCTGCGACAACATGCACGGCGGCGGTGAGCATTTACAGCAAGGCGTGCAGATGCTATTGGAGCGTCATAGTCCAGATACGCTAAGGTGGGTTGAAAAGAACGTGGCTTTTAGCTCTTCTATGGTAGATAGAGTGACACCTGCGACCGACCAATACCTAAAAGATCAAGTGGCTGCTCAGCTTGGTGTATACGACGCAGCGCCTGTTGCAGCAGAGCCATTTACGCAGTGGATAATTGAAGACCGGTTTGCTGGAATTCGCCCTCCCTTTGAGCAAGCTGGGGCGCTCTTTGTCAACGATATTGCACCGTTCGAGCGAATTAAACTGCGCTTCCTAAATGCCGGACATTCCATACTGGCTGCGCTAGGTTATCTGGCTGGGGATCAGTTTATTCATGAAGCATTGCAACGGCCATGTCTTGCCCAATTTGCGGAACAGGCACTCAAACTCAACGTGATGCCGGTCACCCCCGTTCCTGAGGGGATCAGTAGCGAAGCCTATATCAATCAGGTACTCCAGCGCTTTAAAAATGGCAACTTACCTTATGGCGTATTACAGGTCGGCACAGATAGTTCGCAGAAAATTCAGCAACGCATACTGCCAACTATTGATGATGGGCTTAGCCATGGCGGGGATACATCCTATCTGGCTTTTGCACTTGGGGCTTGGGTCTGTTTCATACGTAAAGCGTTACAGAATGATGATCTCAATGACCCCTTGGCTGATGAATTCTCTCACTGTATATCAGCAAACAAGGGGGGGAGTGTAGCGGCATTTCTGACGTTGGCAGGCGCAAACAAGTTTCATTTTTTCAAGGATGTTCCTTTTATGGCCGCAGTGCAGATATATCACAGCAACATTAGTGAAATGGGCGTAGAGCAAGCAATAGATACTTTTTTTAATCCTTAAAATAGAGAAACGATTATGCGCGAATCTTGGAGATGGTTTGGACCAAACGATCCTGTAACCATAGATGAAATACGACAAACAGGTGCCACTGATGTAGTCAGCGCGCTACATTCGATACCGACTGGTGAAATCTGGACACAGCAGGCAATACGTCAACACCAGTTGTTGATAGAAGAATGTGAGCCTGGTCTTGCGCCCCTGACGTGGAGCGTTGTAGAAAGTATTCCCGTGCATGAAGACATTAAACTTGCGCGCCCTGGCCATGAAAAATATGTCGAAAACTGGATTGTGTCGATGGAAAATTTGGCCCAGTGTGGCATAAAAACTATCTGCTACAATTTTATGCCTGTCATCGATTGGACTCGCACCGATCTTAACTTCAAGCTGCCCAGTGGCGCCTATGCACTGCGTTTTGACCAGAAAAAATTTGCCGCTTTTGATCTCTTCATTCTTAAGCGCGAGCATGCGGAAGTCGAGTATAGCGCTGGGGAAATCGCCCAAGCGAAACTCGTTTTTGAGGCCATGTCGGAGGCTGAGCGTACAGTACTGACCAATAACATTATTGCTGGGCTGCCGGGTAAAATGACCGACAGCTACGGTCTGGACGATTTCCGCAGCATGTTAGCGAATTATAAGGATATGAACAGTGATGCCTTGCGTCAAAATCTGTTTGCGTTCTTATCAAAAGTGCTGCCGCGAGCGGAAGCCATGGATGTCAAACTGGCCATTCATCCTGACGATCCACCTCGGGATATGTTGGGTCTGCCACGGATCATCTGTACTGCTGATGATCTGAATACCTTGTTTCAAGCTCTGCCGAGTCCATCAAACGGGATCACCTTGTGTGTTGGAACCTATAGCAGTCGCCCAGACAACGACTTACCTGCCATGGCAAAGCAGTTCGGACCGCGTATTCATTTTTCACATCTTCGCGGCGTGAGCAGAGATCCCGATGAACAGCGCTCTTTTATAGAAGCCAGCCACCTTGATAGTGATATCGATATGGTTCAGGTGATAAAAGAATTATTGAACGAAGAATCAAGACGTACAGAAAAAGAAGCCGAGGGACAAAAAATCTTTATTCGTCCGGACCACGGGCATCAAATGATGGGCGATATCGGTAAAAGTGTTAACCCTGGCTACTCGGGTATCGGGCGAATGAAAGGCCTGGCTGAAGTGCGTGGTGTCATTCGTGCATTGTCCGCTCAAAAATAGTGGCGTCATCTCTTAGCGGGTACATGTACTACGTGCCCGCGGGTCTGAGGAATGAAGCCCTTCTAACAAAATGTCATTCTTCACTTTCTGTTAATTTCACATGCGGTACTCACTAAAATGATAAATATAAAAACGCTTATAAAGTCACTGCTGCCGGGAATATTTTTATTCGGGTTTAATGTAGGTACCGGTAGCGTGACCGCCATGGCAAAAGCGGGTGCGGACTATGGTATGTCTTTGCTTTGGACCATTTTCATCTCCTGTGCCATCACCTATTTTTTGATCCACCTTTTTGGCAAGTTCACCTTGGTGACGGGTTTGACTGCATTGCAATCCTTTAAACGGCATATCCACCCGGCAGTGAGCATACTTTTTATCATAGCCTTGACTGCGCAAATATGTGGAAGTGTTATCGGCGTGATGGGGATTTTGGCAGACATCTGTTACGAATGGTCGCAAAACTTTATTGACGGAGGAATATCGCCGCTGTATTTCGCCATGTTTTTTATCACCTTTGTGTACGTTATTTTTCTGATTGGTAAGACTGACGTGTTTGAGAAAGTTTTGGCTGTTTTAGTTGCGGTTATGGCTATCTGTTTTTTAATTAATTTCTTTATTCTGATGCCGCCGGCTACAGAAATTTTAAAAGGTATGATCCCCAAAATACCTGAAGCCAGTGCAGATAAAAACGCCTTTCTGGTGATAGCGTCTATGGTGGGGACTTCGGTTTTTTCTGGGTTGTTCATACTCAGGACCATACTGGTTAAAGAAGCCGGTTGGACCATGGCCGACTTGAAAACCCAAAACAGAGATGCACTCTTTTCAGCATTTCTCATGTTTATTATGAGCACTTCGATAATGGCTGCCGCAGCAGGCTCTTTGTATGCTCAAGGGATAACATTAGTCAATGTGACGCAAATGATTTATCTATTGGAACCCTTAGCTGGCGCCGCGGCCGTGACTATCTTCACCATCGGCTTAATAGCTGCTGGAGTGTCGTCGCAGTTCCCTAATGTCGCACTACTCCCTTGGTTGTTAGATGACTTTCATGAGCGCAAGACTAACCTCAAGCGAACGAGCTATCGAATTATTGCTCTGGTCATATCGCTATTAGGCTTAATCGTGCCAATTTTTAACGCTAAACCTATCGCTGTCATGGTGGGCTCTCAAGCGTTTGGTGCGTTAGTACTGCCTGCAACGGTTGCTTGTATTGCCTATATCGGCAATAAAAGTGGCTTAATGGGTGAGCATAAATTCTCAACCACAACCAACGTTATATTATCGATGATTTTTGTCTTTGCATTGTTTATGAGCTACATGAGCTACGCAGGTATTCTCTCTACGCTTCAGGCTTTGTGAGCGGGTAGCCGCGGGTGTGCTGGTTTATGCGCGGACTCCCGCTCGCAGCAAGGTGCTATATATGCTTAGTCAGTATTTTAGTCTCATTGGCTGATGGTTTAACAGAACATCGCCGCTAGCAGTAATGGAAATAAAACTATGAATCAAATTATTAAGTTCGGCGCTAATCGTGTTTGGCGAACCTATCAAGGTGGCAAGTTGCTCGATACGATTGAAGGCAAAGACAGTCCACAAGATTCAAGCCTCCCAGAAGATTGGATTGGCTCTACCGTTGAAGCGCGTAATGTGGGTCGCGAGCATGTGTCGGAGGGATTAGCCATGGTAACGGACGATGAAGGGCAATCCATTCCCTTTCGTGATTTATTGCACAAGGATCCGCAGTATTTTTTAGGCAGTATCGGTGACACCAAACGTTCTATGGACGACATTCCATTGGTCAAATATTTGGATAGTTCCACCCGTTTACATTTTCAAGCTCATCCTACCCGGGCTTTTGCCCAAGAGCGACTTGGCTTACCTAGGGGCAAGACCGAAGCCTACGTTATCCTAGAAACCCGTGATGATGTGAGTGACCCATACATATACGCAGGCTTTCAACGTCCGCCTAGTCGCGAACAGCTAAAAGAGTGGATTGAAAAGCAAGACATCAAATCAATCGAAAGTTGTTTCGATCGCATTCCAGTAAAAACAGGCGATGTGTTTCTCATTCCTGGGGGGCGCCCTCACGCGCTAGGTGAGGGCATACTGATGTTGGAGATTATGGAACCTTCGGACCTGGCCGTCAGATTCGAATTTGAGCGTTGTGGGTACGTTATTCCTGAGCAAGCTAGGTTCATGGGGCGGGGAATTGAAACGGCTTTAGACGTATTTGACTTTAGCCCTATTGTGCCAGAAAAAGTCGATGCTGAGTTTCGTTGTCAGCCCACAGTGCTTAACAGCGATGAGCAAGGCAACACATTAGAGGAGCTGGTAGGTGCGAAAAATACCTCCTGTTTTACCATCAGGCGTGCGACGGTTAATGGCGTGTTTGAGCGAAATGAAGAGGCTTTCTTCTATGGCGTAGTAACTCACGGTTCGGGCACGCTGCGCATTGGTGATGAAGTAACTGAGCTTAAGCAGTGGGAGCGTTTTTTCTGCCCAGCGGGGGTGACAGAATTTGCATATGAATCAGCGTCTGGTATGTCTATTTTAGAATGTTACCCGGGTCATACCTAGTTCACCCATTCATTTTTACTGTGTGATAAAGCCATTAAATAGCAGTATTATATTACTACTTAATGGCTTTTTGTTCGTTGAGTTATTTTTGCGGTGCGATAGCGGGCCCTGTCACTAAACGTGAAAAGGTCACTTGCGCATAGTCGCCATTTTTCTTGTCTGTTTCCCAATCGCCAGTGCCTAAACAGGCTGGATACCACATACCCGGATCGTCTTTGATACTGCATTGATCATAAGCGCCCGCTTTAAAGAAGTTAGCATCACCGCTATAACCGCTTGGGTGATCAAGCTTATCAACTTGGCCATTTGCATCGACGTTATTAGCTAAATTGATAGCAAAATGCTTAGTACCGTGACGAGGACTAGTAAAGGTTAAATACATGATATTATGGTATACGTTCACTTCGTAACTAAAGCTTTCATCAAGAGCAATGCCTTGTTCAGCAGGGTCTGTTGCCTCATCCCATGGCGTTCCCCAAACCGAGTAACTAATGTCTTGCCTGTCTGGGTTTTCTTTGGCGAGATTGCGCTCATAGTTCCAAAAAACTGAACCGTACTTATGCTCCGGCCATTTTTTATAGTAAATTTTTAACGGTTCATTGCCATAACCATAGCCTTCACCTTCAGCGACGATTTTTTTGTCTTTAGTGGCATGAATTTGTCCAACCACCACTGAAAAAGCCGGCGGCTTGTTTGGGTATTTAGCACGTTTGGCAACATGATTCACTGCAAGGGTTGCTTGTAAGTTGCCACCTATCTGGCCGTATTGCTGGGCACGTTTGTTGTTTTGCAACGCGAAGTTATCGGCAAAGCGGTCCTTCTTGGCGTCCATGTCAGCAACCACTTGGTGCAGTTCGCTGCGTGTATTCGATGAGTTAGGCGTCGTGAACGCTTTATTCGGCGTGGCGAACACCATATTACCTTGGTCATTTAGATAAAAATAATCAGGGTGCTGAAACGTTTGTATTTTCTTGGTACTGATGCCATCAACCTTACCATCATTATTGTTATCGGTTGGTATGGTTATCTTCCAGTGGGTTAAATCGAATTTATCCGCTGGCACTAACGCCGTTTTGTCGTTTTCGTTGCTAGTAGAGTTACAACCAGCAAGCGCTAAGATACTTATGGCCATTGCGGTGAATGATTTAGCGCCTGGGGGGAACGTTAATTTTGTTATCTTCATAATTGATACTCCGTCATTTTTCGATGTAGCCCTATTAAAGGACTCAAAAAGTGTGTAAGCGCGCCACGATTGATTGCACAATATCTTCTGGTGGCGGCTGTATATCCACCACAACAGCATCATTAGGTAGTTCTAATGTACTGAGTTGCGAGTCCAATAATCGGGGCTCGAAAAAGTGCCCTTTACGTGCGCCTAAACGCTCAGTCAGCAAGGCTTTTGAGCCATGCAGGATAATCCACTCAATATTGCTTGTGCATTTTGAGGCTAGGGTGTCACGGTATGCCGCTTTTAAAGCAGAGCAGGCAAGTACCGCGCCTCCTTCGTTTTCCCATGAGGCTAATTTATCTGATAGAGTCTCGAGCCAAGGCTGACGATCCTCATCATTTAGCGGCGTGCCATTTTGCATTTTTTGCACATTAGACTGGGGATGAAAATCATCTGCGTCATAAAAAGGCAGGCTTAGCTTTTCAGCTAACATATTGCCTATGGTTGATTTCCCCGTTCCTGATACTCCACATACAATCAGAATCATTTTCTATCCTTTATTATTCTATAAGCCCAAGAATACCGTTAAACGAAATCAAAATAGAAAACATAAACGCTAAGCCTAATACGATATTGAGCAAGTAGCCCGCAGCATGTTCCCCCATCATTTTTTTCTTATTGATCATTAAAATGATCCCCAAGATAACCAATGGCAAAACAAATACGTTAAAGACCTGGGTTAATAACTGTCCTTTAACGGGGTTGAAACCAAATACCGGAATAGTGAGGGCAAATAACGCTGCTATACCCGTGATGATACGAAACTGGGTAGATTGGGTGTCCAATTTACCCGAGCGGTAATCTTCTATTAGCAGTGGGGCAATTAACATACACGGGAACACCGAAGATAAACCAGCGGCAAGCGTACCGAAAAAGAAGACAGTCAGTGCACCTTTGCCGGCTATGGGTTCAAGGGCATTGACCATATCTAGTACGTCTGTAACTTGTTTTCCTTCATGAAACAAAGCGCCTGCGGCTACAGCCATAACTGAACCACTAATAACAAACACCAGTACAGCGGCAACAATCGCATCTTTCTTTTGTTGCGCTCTGTCAGCAATGCCCCAGCCCTTGCCTTGAATAAACAAAGGTCTAGACAGAAAAGTGGCCGAGGCCATGGTTGTGCCAACAAAAGCCGCTACCATCATTTTACCACCCACTACATCGGGTATAACGGGTATCAGTCCGCGCATGACTTCAACGGGCATTGGGTGCACCACAAACAGTGACAATATGAAGGATAGCCCCATACAGGATACAAAGATCACCAGAATTTTTTCAAATAATGAGTACTTCCCGATTAGCAATATTGCATACATGATGCTTATCACGAGCACGGCTATTGTCACTACCACAGCATATTTATGTGGGATCACCGCAGGGAAGTACATGGCGATCATTTCAAATAAAATATTGGAGGAAATCCCCAGTATGCCAGTCAGTGAATTCCATTGACCGAAGGACACACCTATGATGATAAGGATAGCAATCACCTTACCGAATTTAAGGTGTTTTTTAAAACTATAAAGGGCCGTTTCTCCCGTTACTAACGCAAAATTACCATAGGCGTAAATAAGGACCCCTGAAAACAAGCAGCTTAACAGCAAAACCCACAACAACTGCATGCCAAAGGTGCTACCTGCGACAATCATTGCCGTAACACTGCCAGTGCCTATGGTATAACCAATGGCTAAAAACGCTGGACCAAAACTCAGAATAGCTCTAATGAATGCTGACATTATTATTCCCCAAAATGAACTGAAATATTATTAGTTGCAGGCTTTATAGCCTGCTATACGGGTTTCAATCGTGCTTGATAGTCATTTATGCTTAACGCTTAAAAGCCACTTTCTTCTGCCATTTTTACCACCCCCACAGTGAGGATAATATTGGCAAAACGACGCTGTTCACCCGTTTGTATAATCAAAGTCGTAGCGGGCTCTCGGATTTTGTCGTAAAAAGCCCAGCGCTCCATCGCATCCCACGTTACATCCCCAAGTAAGGTTTTGTAGGCGTCGTGGATTTCCGCGTTCGCCTCAACGGGTTTCTCCATCACAATTGCGCCTTGAACCGGACAAACTTCAAGTATGCCTTCGAGCACGGTTAAGGCATCTAACAAACCTGGACGAAAGTTAAGATGTACCGTCGTTGAGTTCGGTCCTGTCATAGCCCCTACCGGCAAGTTGCCGTCAGCAATGACAACTTGGGCAAAATGCCCAGAGCGAGCGAGAGCTTCCATAATGGTCGGGTGTATTACCGCTGTTTTAAGCATCAAATTATCTTTTTTAAATGGCCGAATAGAAAGTAGCGCCAATGAGCGCAAGATTGTTTATGCTTCAACAATCAACTACATATTGTATACGCCGCCGTTGATATCGAGTGTGGCGCCTGTGATAAAACCGTCGTATTCAGATGCCAGATAAACCACTGCTCGTGCTACATCATCTGCGTTGCCTGCGCGCGCAATAGGAATACCTGCAATCGTTTGCTCCGCTGAGGCTTTGGTTGTGTGAGTATTATGAAACGAGGTACCTAGAATAAGCCCAGGTGCGACAGCGTTGACTCGAGTACCTTGTGGTCCTAGTTCAGCAGATAGAGCGCGTGTTAGCGTGAGAATGGCGCCTTTGCTAGTGGAATAGACTAATGACCCTGGGTGCCCACCTTTACGGCCAGCCAGAGATGCCAGATTAACAATACTGCTGCTTTCATGTTTGCCTAGATAAGGTGCTGCGGCGCGTGTCACAAACATCGTAGAGGTAAGGTTAATGTCCATAACCTTGTGCCAGAACTCGGCATCCATTTCGTTTAGTAATCGCCTTGCGACAAGGGATCCTGCGTTGTTGATAAGTATGTGCAAACTTCCAAGCGCGTCTACGGTTTGTTCGACCATCGCATTCGCTTCAGTCTCGTTAGTTAAGTCAGCACTTATCGCCACCGCTTTTTGGCCTTTGCTGATTGCGTATTCGACCAATTGGTTCGCTGTGTCAGCACTAGAGAAGTAATGGATAGCAACGTTTGCGCCACTATCAATTAAGTGTTTGCTGATGGCTTCGCCAATGCCTTGTGCACCTGCGGTAATAAGTACGTTTTTGCCAGTTAACTTTGTCATTGCTGCGTTTCCTAATTCGATAAAGTCGTTGATCATGTTGGGGCGGTTAATCGCGATAACGTCGCGATGCCCTGTTGTTTGAAAATGCGCCTATGGCGCCTTGAATCTTTTGCTTTGGGCGATTCATCAGCATGAATCGCCGGTACGCATGGCACACGGTAAACTAATCGTACGTCACATTTTTGGCTTCAAATTCAGTATTGTTTGCGCGGATTTTGCCAGTGTCTTTCATCTCAACATCTTCGATAACCGTAATAGGCTCTCCGTTGGTTAAGAACAGCTCCAACGGCGCACTCTTATCCCAAGTGGTATGTGAAATGTTGAGCTTTTGCACCCCATGAAAATACATTGACGCGCCTGATCTATGGGTCGATCCTTTACCGACATTACTTAGGGTGTTGTTGGTTACCGTGACCATAGGACCAAAGGTACTTTCATCAGTACCGCCTCGATAAACCGTAGCCACCTCTTCTTTAATATCGGTGAAGGTGTTACCCGAAATGACAAGGTTTTCAACGCTGTACACACCTAAATCGTCGACTTCACGATTTAATTGCAAAATGGCACCGGTAATATTGCTAAATTCTGAGTTAAGAATTTCAATGGAATCAGCGAACGTGCCCGCGTTGGCCTTGAAGAAGTAAAAGTAACCATTCACATCAAGGTCGGTTACTTTCACGTTGCGTACCGACAAGTTGTAGTTAATATTCATCGAATAACCACTGGTACTGATGATCGTATTGCCTTTGTAATCAGGGGATTCAGCTCCATCAAACCATAGGTTCTCAACTTCTAGGCCACCGCCATTTTCAATGTTGATAAAGTTCGGTTTTTGCGAACGAATAATAGGCTTTTTACCTTCTTGCGCCATGATGGTGATGGGGTGGTGCACCTCAGCGAATTTGGTCAGCAGGTACTCGCCGCCATTTTCAAGCATTAAAACATCACCGGGCTGGCTAGCCGCTAGAGCATTAATGAGCGTATCGGTTCCTGCTTTTACCTTAGTGTGTTTACCACTTTGAAATGCCACCTTGCCTTCATCTTTGACGTAAAAGTCAGCACCGACTTCTTTTTTGGTCACTGGCAGTTTTACTTCGCCAAAGCCAATTTGATCTAGCAGGGCTTTATCGGGAGACTGCAAGCCATATTGATTGGTTGTAACGGAGTAAGGCGTGCTGGCAAAACCAGACGTAATCGGTGTACTGGCTTCTTCGTTTAGGTAGTTACCTGTAAAGTTGATGCCAGACATATCGTCATACAAAGTAAATGGTTCGAGGTTGGACTTACCTAGAATGATGTTTCCGCTGAATTCTGACGTCGTAGGGGGAGCAGAGCGTTCTTCGTCTGCACCAGCACCAAGTTCAATGTGATCGCTGTCGATAACGATGTTGTTGTTCATGGCTGAGTCGATAACAGGGTCGTAGCGATTAGGCGGTGAGTTGGGCACGCCGTTCATAATGACTAATGCGCCGCGCAAACGCTGACCAGTTAGCCCGTACATATAGTTATTACTGACTGATTGGCTTTCGTTAATGATACGAATACCGCCGGTATTAGGCTTGCGATTACCTAGGAAATAGTTACCTTCCACTTTGGTGAAATGACCATGACGCATAGTGAGTGTACCTTGAGTTTCAAAAAAGACATTTTTGAGCAAGGAGTTACCGCTGGATTTATTAGAAATGATTTCATGCTCACCATTCGTGCGGTCAAAATAATTGTATTGTGCTGTGGTATTTGAATACTCACGGGAAAAATGACTAGTGCCTATACGTAATGTCTCGCCGCCATTGGCACCGAGTATTTGTCTTGGGCCAAAGTAGTTGTACTCAATCACATGATGATTTTTGCGACTCGCTTCGGTATTCATTCTAACCGCTAACGTCACACCGCGATTACGTTTATTGACCAAAGAGTTGTGGTCAAAGCGGTTGTTCTTGCCGTACATAGCCACCCATAGATCAGACATTTGACGCAAGTCAGTACTAAAGTTATCGATCACCGTATTGGTTACTCGAGAGTGATTTGCTACGTCTTCGTTGGATGTTCTGAATGAAATGACTTCGCCCGTTGGCGTAGCGCCATCTTTAAAAACTAAGCCTGATACAACAATGTACTCACCAGAAAATGCGAGGTTAGATTTGCCCGTAATGATCACTTTACCTGGAGTTTGAGCCTTTAATTCGATGGGGTTATCGGCAAGCCCTTTCGCTTTTAAAATCAGTTCCACATCTTTCCACGTCCCGTTTGCCAGAACAATCTTTTCTCCTGGTTTGACGGATGCTGCGGCTTTATTAAATTGCTCAATATTTTTAACTAGAGCAGCGTGACTCACGTGTGATAAAGAAACTAACGTGAGTAATAATATAAAAGGAAAAAAAGGTACTTTAGCAACCTTCGCCATGTTTTTATGCTCCTGATGGTAAATGGTACGTTCTTATTCAAGATTAATCTGCTGGCAACACTGCCTTTCTTCGCCGGGGTGTCCACGGTGTCACTGGGCAATGTTGTCGTTTATAACTTGTCTACATAGGTGATGCTGGGCCAACCACTAACGATGAAAAGGTTACTTTTGTATAGTCTCCATTGGCTACATCTGTTGCCCAATCGCCGGTTCCGGGGCAAGCCGGATAACGAAAGCTAGGAGCATTCAACTTGGTGCTGCATTGGTTATACGCTCCTGCTTTGAAATACAGGGTTTCATCCTTGTATGCGAAGGGATAATCCGCTTTGTCTATTTCACCATTGGCATCCGTATTGTCAGCCAAATTTATTTGTTGATGGACAGTGCCATGCTTGGCACTGGTAAAAACAAGATGCATGACGTTGTTATATATATTGATCGTATAGCTAAACTCTTCACCCAGTGCGATACCGTCGTCACCGGGATCAGTTGCATCATCCCAATTGCTGCCCCAAACAGGGTACGCAATGTCAATTCTGTCTGGGTCGTCCTTGGCAAGGTTTCGTTCATAGGTCCAAAAAACCGAGCCTTTTTCATGATTTGGCCATTTTTTATAAGAGATTTTTAACGGCTCGTTACCCCAGCCAAGTCCGGGAACTTGCATAGCATCATCAAGTTGGAATGAATGTACTTGGCCCACCACCACTGAGTAAGCAGGGGGCTTGTGGGGATATCCTGCATTTTGAGCCACGTGGTCAACGTGTAAGGTGGCAGTTAGTTTTCCGCCCACGGAAGCATATTGCTCAGCTGATTTATTCGCTGCTAGCGCAAAATTATTACTTGGCGCACCTTCGGGAATCGATACGTTATTGCCACGGATCATATAACGTAGTTCACTTCGGGTATTAGTCGACGTTCGCTCTGTTGCTGCACGGTTAGGCGTAGCAAAAACCAAATGGTTATTTTCATCTAGATAGAAAAAGTCAGAATGGGAAAAGTGCTTTATAGCTGGCACATCATATATGTCAGAGACTTGGTCATTGTCTTCATCTAGGGGAACGGTGAGATACCAATGACTTAGATCAAACTTACTTGCAGGTAGTTGTTTTACGGTACTTAACGGTTTTTGAGGGGCTTCTGTTGAGGTTGTGGTGTTGCCACAGCCAGCGAGCAGAACGCAAGCAAGTGAAACTGAAAATTTAGTGTGCATATTGGTTATATTCCATCCCGTATTGTTTTGTCTGTTACCGTGGTAATTTATCCAACGTTATTCAGGTATTTAGTTGCTTAATAACGGTTGG
Organism: Paraglaciecola polaris LMG 21857; assembly: GCF_000315055.1. Taxonomy (GTDB): domain Bacteria; phylum Pseudomonadota; class Gammaproteobacteria; order Enterobacterales; family Alteromonadaceae; genus Paraglaciecola; species Paraglaciecola polaris. The sequence goes on from NZ_BAER01000127.1 coordinate 140,589, forward strand.
CAATTTGCTAATTGAACACGCGTTTAGTAAAAGGAAGAGCCTATTAGATCAATAGGCTCTTGATAGAAGGCTTGATACTCAATATCAAGCCTAGGCGCTCAAAGATTAGAACTTGGCTCTTACACCAACGGTCATGCGGCGATCCGCTTCGCTATATTGCCAAATACTGCCAAGCTCGGTGACTTGACGAATTGGCTCCCCCGTTAAGTTCACGGCATTGGCAACCAATGTCAGGTTTTCGTTAACGTCGTAGCTGGCAGAGAAGTCAAATTGACCTCGCGCATCACGGTAGTTGTTACCTAAAGTCGGGTCATAGAATTCGGCACTTGGGTCGGTACGGTTATAAATACCGGTTGCTAAAGCACCGACAGGACGGACACGTTTCTCATCTTGCGTATCAAGATACTTGTCACGCCAGTTGTATGCTAAGCGCACCTGCCAACCTTCATATTCCCAGTAAACTTGCGCGTTGACTGTGTTGTTAGAGATATCCAAAAGCGGATTACCATCGGGTTGCTCACTGTCGGCATAGGTATAGTTTGTACTAACACCTAGGCCAGACCATGCACCGGGTAACGAGCTGAATTGTTGTTGGTAGGCTAATTCGATACCGACTATTTTACCGCTGCCGCCATTTATATCTGTGTTAATGACAATACCCGTTAGGCCTGCGTCTCTTTGTCCTTCAACGTAGGCAAGGTCTTGATCGCTTGTGGCGTAATTCACATTGGCTTGGTCCACACCGGCAGTATCGAGCAAACAAACGTTGACGTATTCCGTCACGTTTTGCCCTTCAACCGTATCGGGATTCGCTTGGCAAGAACTGCTACTGACGGTGAATGATTCAACGTCTTTGTAGAAAATAGCCGCGGACATCAAGCCGCCTTGACCAAAGTAATGCTCAGCTGACAAATCGTATTGTGTTACACGATAGGGGTCTAACTGGTACGAGCCTTGTGAGCCTGTTACTAAGGAGTTATCAACGTTCAATGCTGGGCTTAGTTCACCGAATTCTGCGCGGCGCATTACTTTAGCTGCGGCAAAACGTAAGATAGTTGAATCCGTCAGGTTGTACGTAGCATTAATGCTGGGTAAGAAGTCAGCGTAATCGTGCTTAGCTTCTTCATTAAATGTACTAGAGGTTAAATCTGTGGTCACATACCGTGCACCAACAATTGCCGTTAAGCGATCAAAGTCCAAATTAAACTGGGTATATATGGCTTGGGTTTCTTCTTCGATTTTCGCGTAAGAACCCGTGTTGCGAGCCATATTTTCATCAAGGGTACCTGTTAGTTCCAGGTTACTACCGGCAAGCATTTGTTTTACTCGGTCGTAGGTTCCATTGATGTCATAAGCTAACGCCGCACCGTCATAAACGAAGTAGTTGGTTAACGCGTTATTGCCTGAAATACCGCTTTGATCGAATGAGTTTGAATGGTTAACTTGCTTGAATCCACCAAAGGCATCATTGAAATCACCTATCCAAGTAGGGGTAACGACTCCATCATAAGACACACTGGTTTGTAGGTTTTTAAGCTCATCCCCGTTGTTTCTAAGATCGAATCTGTCTAGCTCATATTCACTATCGGTCGTACGCACACCTGCTTTAATGGAGCGAAGAAATTCTAACCCAGCAAAAGGTTCAACATATTCCACATCAAAACGAATGGCGGTTTCTTCGTTATCCTCAGAGTATCTTTGGTGTGTAAACTGACGGATCGCCAAGTTATTTGGGTCAAGGAGGGCATCTTCATCAGAGAACGCAAGACCGGGTACTTTGTCACCATCTTGGGTCATAGTAATGGTGAATAAATGCTCAGTAATAGTGCCGTCGGCATCGTATTGTTCACGAGAAATAGGGCGCAAATTAAATTCAGAGTTTCTGCGTTTAGCTTCGGACTTTGCATAGGAGATTTCACCAGACACTTTCAATTGGTCTGTTAACTGAAACTCACCGCCCAATGCATTTGAGATCGATTCATTGGTTGTAAAATCAGACCATGTTTTAGGCTGTACAAAAACACTTCCTGAACCAAAATTATGCAGCTGGCCTTGACCATCGCCGTAAGCATTATCGAGCACTAAATCGCCGTAATCTTTACTGTCATTCAATACAGAGTATGCTTCTTGGCCACCATCAAGTTCAGTGGTGTTAATATCCAAATAAATAAAGCCATCGCTGTCTTTAGGTGCCCACTGCAATGACAAACCTAATGCGGTACGCTCACGCTGTTCCGTTTTCTGTTCAACCGTGTTCTGACTTCTGACAAGGTAGTTGCCGCTCGCGGTGTTTGCTTGGTCGCTGGTACCGTCACCATCTAAGTCAAGTTCTGTGGGCGTAACAAGGTTAATGAATTCATCGCGACGTAACTCGCGATCCTGATAAGAGACCACCACAGAGGCGCCGAAGGTACCAGCATCACCTAAGTCCCAGTTTGTGCCTGCTGCTGCATTGAACATAGGTGCCCAATTTTCAGTTTTGTCAGCATATTCCCCATCTAAGGTAACGGCGATAAGTGGCTCTTCTAGCTCCAGTGGTCGAACTGTTGTCATGTTGATCGTGCCGCCTAATGCGCCTTCAATCATTTCAGGGGTAGGAGACTTAATGACTTCAACTGTTTTTAAGAAACTTGAAGGGAAGTCATCTAAGCTGATACCACCACGACCGCTGCCTGAAGTTGAGCGACCGTTTAATTCAACACGGTTTTGCGAAATACCACGAATGGTAACGGACTCACCTACACCAAAATCAGTACTAATAGACACGCCGGTAATACGTTGCAGGGCTTCGGCTATATTGTTATCAGGTAATTTACCTATATCTTCGGCAACAATAGCGTCTACGATACGAGCATCGAAGCGTTTTTGACGCGCTGACTCCGCTAAACTACCCGCAATACCTTGAACTTGAATGACTTCTACATCTTGAGTTTCCGAAGTGACATCCGATTGAGCTGACACAACAGGGGCAGCTAACATTGCTGTCAAAGCTGCGCCGAAAATAGCTAAGTTGTTAGCCTTAGTTCTCGTATTATTAAAAAGGGCACTTATTTTGTTCAGTTTCATTGGTGAGCCTTGCATATTGTATGTCTCCACTAAATTGGTATGACCAATATTGTTGCAGTGTTGTAAGGTAATGAGTTGTTCGGTGCTAAATTTTGCGAGTGCATTTATATCTCATTTACTTTTGGTTTACAAATTCATATTACCAATTAGTTTATATTTTGTTGATTTTGTAGCTAAGTTGTTGCGTATATTGATGATTTTGTTTTTATTAAAGTAATTCATTGATTTTTAGCTATAATATTTTTATTGCCTGATAGTCGATTTAGTATGTCGGGATTATGCATTTTTCTAATTAACTGTTTGTATTTATTGTGTTTTTATTTTTATTTGCGCTTGATGTATTGACTGTTTAAGGATAGCGAGTAATGCGCTCTCAATTTAAAATATAAATGTGTAGTCTTTTGCTGAAGCAGAATAAAAGCCCAAATACCCGTTCTAATAAAAACATATTGGTAATAGAAATAAATAACATTGGTCCGGCATATTGTTTTTGAAAAAGGTATTTTGTTAATGGCTAACATGCTGTAAATATAATCATCTATCGCTAAATGAATGTCTTTGTAGGCAGTGAGAGCGAGATGTACGTGGGAAGGATTGAAATGAGCAGTATGTTGATGGTTTGAGGTATTGATACGTTTTGCCGGGAGGGAGAAAGAGAGGCTTGACGATCTGCTCGACAAGCCTCTCTTGGAGATAATGTGTGTTGTGTGTACGGAGCTTAAAATGCCAATTGATAGCCAAGGGTTAACATGTTGTCCATGTCCATTTGTATCCCGTTGGCATGGTAATTTAACGGCACTTGATATTCTAAGCCCACCCTGTGTTTGTTCATTATCACAGTATTAATACCCACAGCCGCTTGTAAATTGTGTCCGCCGTAATGACTTGGGCTAGCTGTGGTCACCGGAGCGATTATTTCGCTGTCTTGGTCTTTTTTGATATTGACTATATTCATGGTGATTGATCACCAAACTAAAATAGTCCCTAACGACACCATTGAAAAGTCTACTAAATGATTATCCACAAGCTGAGAAAATTAGCGCTGGGACTTTTATGGATCTAAACGTCTATCGGCTTTCCGTGGCAAGAAAAAATTGCTGATTGATGCTACAAGTGGATGTCTACTATCACCACTCAATAAACAAGCTCAAAAGCTGCTGCAAGGCATTGCTATAAAGGAGATGGCTAGGTTAGCGAGACTGAACTATCGATTGACAATCCACCTTTTGGGTTAAATTCCAGAGCACTGTCCGCATGGCGGGTAAATTTGACGATTTCGGCTCACCGTCGATTTATGTCTCGCTCAAAGTGGTAACTGGTAGAGAAGCTGCATGAATTTTGGTGTTTAATTGATTGGGAAAAACGTAAATTCCACATAAGCCTACGAGCAAAACAGTCAATTACGTCCTTTCGAGATCTAAATAACTGTTTACATTACAAAAATGTAATCAACCTGTAATCTAATTACCGTGAAATCTTGATCTAGGTCAATTACTTTTTTTGTGTAAAAGCTAATATGTCATTACACAAAACGAAGAGGGTTAGTTTCAAGTGGGAAAGTTATTTGTCGCACTACTTTGCATGATTGCTTTGCTGGTCAATTCAGTGAAGGCAGATGAACATGCAATAAAATATAGTTTTCAAGAAGACTATGCGACATCATCCTCTGTTATCACTCCCTTCTTTGAGGATTCGGAAGAGCCGGTGATCACTCATTCGGAACATGAGCAAACAACAGTATGTAGTTGCGGTGATTGTTGTTACGCCGATCTAGTCCCAAGTCACTTGTTCATTGGATTATCTAACTTAATTCAATTTCCAATTGAGCAAAGAAAAGGATTTGAAAACTCTTTTTTAGTCTTTAGCGTCAAAAAGTATATTTCCTCATCATTATTCCACCCTCCTTAGCTGCAATTTTAGTAAATAAAAGGCACCTACCTGTGTCCTACTCATATGTTTGCGCTGGTCCAATACGAAGTATTTAATTGTAGGATTTGTGCAGCTACATGATCAATGAGGACCCGTTAATGCACGTCAGACAATTAGCAAAACGATCTGCGTTTTATATTGAGCGCACGGGATTTAGGTTTTTCAGTAGATGTATTAAACAGATTTTTCAAAAAGCGGACGAAGGGGAGTCTCCTTGCCCAACGGTTAGGCGATTGATAGACAACCGCTTACATGAAACTGAACAACGTTTTCAAGACACATTAAGACTCAGAGCAAGAATGCACGCCGTAGCCGAAAATTGGGGTGATAAACCAGATAAAAAACCAAGTGGAAATGTTATTTGCCACTTGATAGATGAATTCACCAAGACGCCAGAGTGAATGTTTTTAAATATGAGGATTTATGAATACTGATAGCCAAAGAAAAGGTGCGGGCAACCCCCATAAGTGTTGCCAAACTCAATCAGAACCGCCCAACGTTAAAACGGCAAGTCGCTCTGAGACCGTGGAAGCAACTTCGACAGGTAACAAAATGATCGAACATGAGTTAATAATTGACGGTGCTAGTTGTGCTAGTTGTGTGAGTAAAATTGAAAAAGCATTGCTGTCAGTGTCTGGTGTTCATTCAGCACAGATGAACTTTGCCCAGCGAACTGTGCAAGTCAAAACGAATGTGGATGTAACTAAATTAATTCAAGCGGTAGAAAAGGCTGGCTATAACGCCAAGGTATCAACTAGCGAGTCCGAAGAGGAAGCGTTAGATGAAAAAGAGCAAGCCGATTGGCAGTATTATAAAAAGCTAATGCGAGATATGACCCTTGCTTTGGTGCTTGGTGTGCCTTTAATGATTTACAGTTTGCTTGTTGGTGAAATGACCGTGAATACTGACACAGAAAGGTTAGTCTGGCTGATAGTTGGCTTGCTTACACTAGGTGTGATGGTGTTTGCGGGTAAGCATTTCTACATCGGAGCTTGGAATTCATTTAAAAATCATTCCGCTAATATGGACACTCTGATTGCATTAGGCACCGGTACTGCATGGTTATATTCCATGGTGGTGGTGTTTGCTCCAGAAATTGTTCCTTTAATGGCTCGGCATGTCTACTTTGAAGCCACTGCCATGATTATTGGTTTGATTAATTTAGGTTTGGCGCTTGAAGTAAAAGCACGAGGAAAAACCTCAGAGGCTATCAAACGCTTGATTGGTCTTCAGGCAAAAACGGCCAGAGTTATCAGGGATGATAAGGACATCGATATTCCTATTGAAGACGTACTTTTGAACGACTTAATTCGAGTTCGTCCCGGTGAAAGAATATCTGTTGATGGCGATGTGGTTGAAGGGCATACCTCAATCGACGAATCTATGCTTACCGGTGAACCTATGCCTGTGGAAAAATCAGAGGGTGGGCAGGTGGTCGCAGGCACTATCAACAAATCAGGTTCGATAGTTTTTAAGGCCACCAGAGTAGGCAAAGACACTGCACTGGCGCAGATCATCAATATGGTGAAGCGTGCGCAAAATTCAAAACCCCCAATAGGGCGGCTGGCCGACGTTATATCTGCATACTTTGTACCTGTTGTAATGATTATCGCGGTGTTGAGTGCACTGGTGTGGTTGAATTTTGGTCCTTCACCCGCCATCGCTTATGCCATGGTATCCGCGACGACTGTGTTAATTATTGCTTGCCCATGCGCATTAGGACTGGCTACGCCGATGTCGGTGATGGTCGGAGTTGGTAAAGCAGCCGAGGCGGGCGTTCTAATCCGCAACGGTGAGGCATTACAGACAGCATCTAAGATCACTACCATGGTACTCGACAAGACAGGCACGATTACACAGGGGGCACCTAAGGTCACAGATATTATCGTTGCCGGTTCGCAAACTGAAGATGAAATTTTACAATTAGTCGCCAGTCTGGAGGCAGGATCGGAACATCCTCTGGCCATGGCAATTGTTGAATCAGCGGCAGATAAGGGTATTTCCCCTAAAAAAGTCACTGACTTTGCCTCACTCTCAGGCATGGGTGTACAAGCAAAGTTGCAGAACAAAAGACTGTTGTTTGGTAATGAAAAACTTATGAAGGAGCAGGGCATTGCTATAGACAAGTTCTTAGACAAAGCCCAACAACTCGCAGCAGAGGCTAAAACGCCTATGTATTTTGCCGTTGATGCAGGGTTAGCGGCTGTCATTGCCGTGGCAGACCCGATTAAATCAGACTCGATTGAAGCCATTAAACGCCTTCAGAATAATGGGATCCGTGTTGTTATGTTAACTGGTGACAATCGCATGACCGCCAAAGCGGTGGCTAACATGGTGGGGATCACCGACTTTGTGGCGGAAGTGATGCCTGAAGATAAAGCCAAAAAAGTCGCTGAATACCAAGCCAATGGCGAAATAGTTGGCATGACCGGCGACGGCATAAATGATGCCCCCGCACTGGCTCATGCCAATGTAGGCTTTGCCATTGGAACCGGCACCGATGTGGCCATTGAGAGTGCAGATATCACGCTTATGCGCGGCTCTTTGCATGGTTTAGCCGATGCAATCGCAGTCAGTAAAGCCACCCTTACCAATATAAAGCAAAACCTATTTGGCGCGTTTATTTACAACATTGCAGGCGTTCCTTTTGCAGCAGGCGTTCTATATCCCTTTTTTGGTCTGTTACTGAGTCCAGTTATTGCAGGTGCCGCAATGGCGTTTTCTTCGCTTACTGTGGTAACCAATGCCAATCGGTTGCGTTTTTTTAAAGCCAAAGAACATTAGGAGTTTGAAATTATGATGTGGATTAACCTAGCAGGATTAGGATTGATACTGCTTATTGTTTGGTGGTTTTGGATGTATAAATCACCCAATGTGGCGATGCAAGATGGTGTGATAGAAATCGTCATTAAAGATGGAGTATATCAACCGTCAACGATCAAAATAGCGGCTAATAAAGACACTGCGATTACCTTTACAAGAGTAGATGCGTCATCTTGTTCTGAGACATTACTCATCCCTGATTTGGATATTAATGCCACCTTACCGTTAAACAAAAAAGTGAGTGTCAGCATACCCGCTTCATTACCTGGACGTTATGCATTTCACTGCCAAATGAAAATGTACCTAGGTGAGTTAATCGTCGAATAATGCAGGCTTAAAGTCTACTCAACTGGCGATGTTAAGCCTGATGCAAAGATAAAATAGGAGAAAAAACATGAGTGATTTAGATCACAGGGTAGGGGTAACCGAGGCGAATTTGGTACTTCGTCATCTAAAACTTAGCAACACCGATGAAGCAAAGGTTAGCGCCATTATTAGTGATATTGACGCGACCTTTGGTGTTGATGCCGTGTCATTTGAACAAGCCAAAAAAATATTGCACATAGGTTATGACGCCACGCATTGTGAGCTGGACGGCATAGAAAACATAATAAAAATAAATGGTGCTGATATTTCACACGATTGGTGGACAAACTTCAAAGAAGGTTATTACCAGTTTGTTGATGAGAACATCAGAGATAACGCTAAACATAAGCCTTGGAGCTGTCATGCCAGCCCTCAAGTGAATCACTCGAAGCACAAAAAAACGAGGATATGAAATTAGGGGCAGTCAGATCCAATTGAAATATACACTAAATTCACAGCGCTATTAATTAAAGGAAAAACTCATGGGCGGATTATTGACGCTATTGCTTTATGCAGGACTATTTTACCTTTTTATGCGCTTTGGTTGTGGCGCACATCTAACCCATGGCCATCATCACGGCCATGAAAAACCTAAAGATAAAGAAATTTTTATTGATCCGGTTTGCTCAAAACAAGTCGCGGATGACGAGGGGTATGGAGAGTTAGTTGACAAAAAATTGTTTCGTTTTTGCTCTAAAACGTGTTTAGAAGAGTTTGATGAAAATAAAGCTCAATTGAGTAAAAAACCAAACACATTATTGGTAAAAGAGGGACAACAGCATGAAGCATAAAATATCACTTTTCGCCTTTGGGCATGCAACGAGCTTATTTTTACTCATGAGCTTCAGTGTCTGTGTAGGCTTTGGCCTGCTGTTTCCTCAACAAGCTATGTATGAAGTCTGGTTAAAACTACTACCTGGATTTGAATGGATAAGCTGGAAAAGTTTTTTCTTGGGCGCATTAGAAAGTTACGCATACGGCTGGTTTATCGCACTGATTTGGGTGCCTCTCTATAACGTCTTTGGAAGCAAGGCAAAATAATATGAACGAACCAATAGCACATTCAGGGGTATGGGTACTAGCGCTGATGATGATCGTGCTTGTCTCATGGTATATGTATAAATATTTGGCCCCTTCGTCTTGGCATGAATGGGCAGGGGCTGGGGTGGTACAAGCTTTTATTATTGCGCTATATGCAGAAATGTATGGATTTCCATTAACGATTTACTTACTTGCACGTTTTGGTGGTCTCGACCGAACCGGACTCAATGCCAACCTGTGGTCTTCTTTGATGGAGATGGGCGAAACAGGGATGATGATCTCAATGATTTTGGGCTACATTTTGCTTTTCATTGGTATCGGTATCTTTTTTCAAGGCTGGCGTCAGGTACACAGAGCCAGACACGAAAATAAATTGGTGACTGATGGACTTTATGCCTTGGCACGGCATCCACAATACACGGGGTTATTTATTGCGTTGTTTGGTGAAGGCGTGGTGCATTGGCCAACACTTTTCTCTGTCGGATTACTACCGGTTATCATCTTTATCTATTACCGACTGTCCAAACGCGAGGAATTAGCGGTAATAAAAGAATTTGGTGAGGAATATATCGAATATCAAAAACGAGTACCAATGTTTATCCCTCGCGTATCGCAATGGAAGTCTTTTATCGCTCAATCAAAATAAATACCAAAGTGGAGGTTGAAGCGCCATTTTACCAGCATTAGTCACTATTGGTGGACACATTTTATAGAGGGGTACTTCTGCTTCTTTGTAAGCTAAATATTCAACCTATCTAAAGTCGTTGTTGGTTTTACGCTGACAATGGCTGCAAATTTGATTTGACGGGCGTGTCCTTGCAGGCAACTAACGCACATCAATTTAGTTGTGCCAGCGCATCGACATAGTAATGGCAATGTCGCTGAAATTGGCACCGAAACAATTTATTAGGAAATTTCCATGGCACAAGAACTACAAAAATTACCGGATATAAAAGTTTCACCTAAAACTATCACTTTGGGCGTTATCACCGCGATCCTACTTTATATTGGATTCAGCAGTTACTACACAGTGTCTGCCGAATCAGTTGGCGTGTTGCAGCGCTTTGGTCACTATCATCGGATAGTTGAGCCGGGACTTCATTGGAAAATTCCGTTTGGTGTCGACACATTAATACAAGTGCCGATCAAGCGTCAGTTGAAAGAAGAATTTGGTTTTGGAACACCGGGAGCTACCTTTGAGAATCAAGTGGCATCCAAGCAGCAATGGAATTTAGAAACTACCATTGTCACAGGCGATTTGAATACTGCGCAAGTGGAGTGGGTGATTCAGTTTCGAATTGAGAACGCCTTCGACTTTTTGTTTAAAGTGCGGGATCCAGGTGAAGCACTACGGGATATTTCGGAGTCGGTAATGCGTGAAGTTGTCGGGGATCGCACAGTGGACGAAGTACTGACCGTTGGACGCCAAGAAATAGAAACGAATGCGCAAATTCAAATGCAGGAGGTCGTTAATTTATATGAAATGGGATTACGCATTGACCAAGTTCAACTTAAAAATGTTAATCCACCCGACCCGGTTCAATCATCTTTCGATGAAGTGAATGAGGCTCAACAAGAACGAGAAAGAATGATTAACGTTGCCCATGGGGAGTACAACAAAGCCGTGCCACGGGCAAGAGGTAAAGCGGATCAAAATATCCAAGCCGCACAAGGTTATGCCATTCAAAGAGTGAATCAAGCACAAGGTGATGCTTCCAAATTTAATGCTTTGCTTACCGAATATGTCAAGGCCCCCGAAGTTACTGAACGTCGCTTGTACCTAGAAACGATGGCGGAAGTGCTGCCAGAGGTTGAACAAAAAATCGTTCTGGATGTGAAAGCTGGGAACGTACTGCCATTGCTAAACCTAAATCGTCAACAAGGAAACCAATAATGAAAAAGCTACTGATCACTTTAGGCGTGTCAATACTTCTAGGGATCATTGTATTGGTGCAATCCCTCTATAGGATCGATGAAACAGAACAAGTCATCATCACACAGTTTGGTAAGCCTATTGGCGAAGTCATTTCAGATTCAGGGTTAAAGCTAAAAGTGCCGTTTATTCAAACCGTCAATCGAATTGAAAAACGTATCTTACTTTGGGATGGAGCGGCCAACGATATGCCGACTAAAGATAAACTCTATATTACTGTCGATACATTCGGGCGATGGAGAATAAAAGATCCGTTACAATATTTTTTACGACTTCGAGATGAACGCAGCGCACTTTCTAGGTTGGAAGACATTCTTGGCAGTGAGACACGCAACGCCGTTGCCAAACACGAACTCATTGAAATCATCCGCACTACAAAGGATCGAAAACCAGCGGTAGATCCTTTATTAGAAAATGCAAACATCAGCACGCTTCTTCCGATTACCCGTGGCCGTCGTCAAGTCGAACAGGATATTTATGCTGCAGCATCTAATAAACTCTTGGAATTTGGCATTGAGCTTTTGGATATTCGATTTAAACGGATCAATTATAACGAAAGTGTTCGCCAGAAAATCTATCAACGCATGATCAGTGAGCGACAACAAATTGCTGAACGTTTTCGTTCTGAGGGGGCGGGTGAAGCCAATAAAATAATTGGTAATATGGAGAAAGATCTTCGCGAAATAGAGTCGGTGGCATATAAAACTATACAAACAATTCAAGGTAATGCAGACGCTAAGGCAACTGAAATTTATGCTAATTCATATAACAAGTCCAAAGAATCACGATCACTTTACAACTTCGTAAAAACCCTACAAACTTACCAAACTATTATTGATAAAAATACCACCCTTGTGCTGACGACCGACAGCGCGCTATACAAACTCCTAAGTGATGGAAAAACAGTTGTCGAAAAATGAATCTCTACCTCATTATATTTTGTGAACCTTTGTTAGAGAAAGTGAAGTGGATAAAACAGAAGCATTTTAATGGATCATTATATGAATGAGGGGAATTTTTTATGACGGATAAAATACCAGGTCTTTCTATTGCGGCTACCATATCCTCTGGACCTGATTCGATTGAGATACTCAACAGTGAATGTTTTTGCATTAGCCTTGATACCAAAGCGCTAAAACAAGCGTTGGAGTCTGAAATTGGTCAACCTGGCCTATTTGATTTAATTCAGCAGCGTTGCCCTTATTTGTTCGCTACACGCCCAGTATTTGTCTCTCAGGCCAACATAGCACGTATGGAGCAAGTAGTTCATGCCATAGAGTCAGTTGTGGCATTGCCGGCCTATCGGGAAGAAATCTTAGGGGATTCTGCGCACATTGCGAGCCATAATCCAGGTGGTGCTAAGGGCGTATTTTTCGGTTACGACTTTCATGTCACTGAAGGCGGCTTTGGGCTGATCGAAATCAACACCAATGCGGGGGGAGCCATGCTTAATGCAGTATTGGCAAGGGCACACAGGGCATGCTGTCCGGCAATAGATGAAATGGTGACGGCGCAAAATAAGACTCGCGCCCTTGAAGACGATATTGTAGCGATGTTCCACCAAGAATGGTCTCTTTCAGGTCATAAACGAGCGTTACGTAGCATAGCAATCGTGGATGAGAACCCCACACAACAATATCTCTATCCTGAGTTTTTGCTCTTTCAGCAACTGTTCCAACGACACGGATTAGAGGTCGTGATTGCAGACCCGAGTGAGTTCACCTTGCATGAAGGTGTACTTAAACACGGCAAGATGAATATCGACTTGGTATACAACCGACTGACAGATTTTTCCCTTAGTGAGCCTGCCAGCGCTACATTGCGAGAGGCTTATCTGCAAAACGCTATAGTGCTCACACCCAATCCGCAGGCACATGCTCTATTTGCGGACAAACGTAACCTTGTGTTGCTTAGTGATCCAACGCGGCTACAGGTATTGGGGGTGCCAAAGGCCACACAAGATATTTTGCTTGCTTCGATCCCCCGCACTGAGGTTGTGCTACCCGAGAACGCGGAGCGTCTTTGGCAAACGCGCCGAGGACTTTTTTTCAAGCCTTTCGCTGGATTTGGCGGTCGAGCTGCCTACCGTGGCGACAAGTTAACTAAGCGTGTCTGGAAGGAAATCCTCGCAGGCGGTTATATCGCACAAGCTTTGGTGATACCCGGTAGTCGGGTTATTTCGGATCACGAACGGGCACAAGTTCTCAAATTCGATTTGCGCAACTACACCTATGACGACAAAGTACAATGGGTCGCTGCACGCTTGTATCAGGGCCAGACTACAAATTTCCGTACCCTCGATGGCGGTTTTGCACCTGTCTACGAAGGGCCAGTTGACCCTAGTGAAATAACTTGCTCAACCATACCTGAATCGGACAATGAATCCTCCCATATTGGTGGCCACCACAACACCGGTTGCCTCGAATCGGTTGTGCAACATGAAACCCGATTATTTTTGATTGAAGAAGACACAGTAAAGCCACTTGAACATGAACATTACCTTGCGCTCGTTCGCGGCAAGTCCACTGCGCAAGAGTATGCCGGTCGTCGTTTCACGTTAGTCGACTGGTATGTACGACTTGTACGTGGCCAACCGGAAGCCGTTGTTAATGAAACCTATAGTTGGTTGGTATTCGATGCACAAGGAAGGTTGGACTTTAACGCAGCTCATGAAATTGATGCTGAAACAGCACCAACAGAAGCGCATTGGGCGCAATTAAAGGAATTGGTATTCGGTGCAGTAGCGGTAAGTAACACCAAATAAATTAGCAACAGGAAGCTCATTATGCTCATTCAGGGGTTTACCTTAATTAAATAATTTGAGCCGATAGCGTTTGTAAAACTAATTTAGTAAACATTTTCATTCATTTACCAATGGGGTATCCGACAAATGGATCACAATCATAAACACAACGAAAAGAACAAAGAGTCAATCTCTCTTACTAGTGCAGTTGCAATGGGAACTGGCGTTATGATTGGTGCTGGTATTTTTGCGCTAACAGGTCAAGTAGCCGAATTAGCCGGACCTTTCTTTCCATTTGCTTTTATTGTCGGCGCTATTATTGCCGGATTCAGTGCTTACAGTTATATAAAAATGTCTAATGCATGGCCATCATCGGGTGGCGTTGCGATGATTTTGCAAAAGTCGTATGGCACTGGCGCGATTGCCGCTGGAGCGGCTTTATTGATGGCACTATCCATGGTCATTGCGGAAAGCCTTGTTGCTAGAACCTTTGCTTCTTACGTTTTGCGACCTTTCGATATCACTGGTGGTCTATTGGTGCCCATCATATCTGTTGGCGTCATACTTTTTGCATTTGCCGTCAATATGGCTGGAAATCGTTCGGTTGGCTTTCTGTCATCAATTATGGCGGTCATTAAAATTGGTGGTATTTCCCTGTTTGCCATAGCCGCATTGTGGTCGAGTGGATTTCAATTTTCTGCCAACGTTGATTCGACATCTACCTTTAGTTTAACGGGATTTATAGCTTCAGTGGCACTCACTATTTTAGCCTTTAAAGGTTTTACGACCATCACTAATAGCGGGTCGGAAATCACTAACCCGCATCGAAATATCGGTTTGGCTATCATGATTTCTATTGCATTGTGTGCTGTCGTTTATGTGCTTGTCACATTTGCTGTTGGCTCTAGTCTTTCCATTGATGAAATCATCTCAGCAAAAGATTACTCGTTGGCAGAAGCGGCAGAGCCAGCTCTTGGTCGCACTGGATTCTATTTAACCATCGTTCTTGCTGCTGTGGCGACATTGTCTGGCGTATTAGCAAGTGTTTTTGCGGTATCGCGGATGTTGGCTATGATGACTGATATGAAAATGATCCCCCACAGTCATTTTGGGATGTCGGGCTCTATTCGTAAACACACACTTGTATATGCTGTCGTGATTGCGTCGCTACTGGCCGTATTCTTTGATATCGGAAGGATTGCTTCACTTGGCGCTTTTTTATACATAGTAATGGACATGATTATTCAATGGGGTGTTTATCGCTATATGCGAAAGGAAATAAGTGCTTCGTCACCGATAATATTGATAGCGTTGACTTTCGATGCGATCGTTCTTACGGCTCTCACAATATACAAAATAAACACAGATCCGCTCATCGTTGTTTATTCAGCGGTTGCTATTGTTAGCATATTTTCATACGAACGATTTTACTTGTCTAAGTGGTACGGTAAAGACGCAACTGAAACATCTGAGTAGTCAGAGCCGTAATCAAGCAAATAGCGAAGATAAATATTGTAGGTTCAAGTTATCACGGCAACACTTTTTTCAATCATGTGTGATGGTGTTTTAACTTTTTGCGCTGGTCTTTTGCCAAGGCTTACTCGTCACCTTCTGGAGCTCTTTCTAGCGGTACAGCATATTGGTGACTATTCCCAATGATTTAACGTCATCTGACACCAAATAACCCTGTTCTAAAATAATGCTACAGCTTCGTCTTTGAATTCTTTTGGTATTGTTTATGGCGAGCTTTTTGTGACATTTCCACACCTTAATATTTGACGAATTATTGTCTCTTATTAAAGTGTCCGGTTTCATTTAACCATAACAATGCCACTGGCTGATATTGAATTTGAACCTTGTACCATGTCAGACATATTCATGCGCATGAATCGATATGAAAACATAAACTCGCTTACTCGGTGCATGTACAGCAATAGGCGCTTATGCCTTGGCCGTCAATAGCGAGAAGGGACTTGAGCTGGTTATGACTCTGTCATTACCGCTATCGGTTAAGTACCCAAACACACATTTTATGCCGTGAGGGGTAGCGGGGGCGCCTTCGGGGGATTCGATAAACTCAAGGCTACCGTCATGATTAAATGCTTTGAGTGAAATCCACTTGTATGCATGACCGGTACAGATAAGCACCGCATCGTCACTGGCGAATGCTTGTGCTCGATTTACCGCACTGTTGGCGACAAACACAGCAAAGGTGGCGTTGAACAATAAGGCAAATAACAGCAGCATAAGCATGGGCTGCTTAGACTTATTTCGGCAATTGCTTTCCTTGTAAATACACATCCAATTGTCGTTGTTTATTTTACTAACATATTGTTAGTCTACGGTTTTTTATGGGTTATCTCTAGCTATCGTGAACTTTTCAAGGTGTAAAAAAGGGGCCGAATGGCCCCTGCTTGTTACTTAATCACCAAAGGTGCAAGTCGTTATATTTCAAACTCTTTCTTGAAACGTAGACCAAATTCGCGTCTGTCGTTACTGCGCACAATTCCCACAAAGCCATTTTGTTGTAAGCGGCCTTGGTCATAGACTTCATCGGTCACGTTTTCGCCGTAAAGGCTTAATGACCAATCGCCATTCACCGAGGTGTAGTTCACATCGAAGCCAAGGATGCTGCGTGAATCTATGGTTTCATTTGGATTGAATACAGACTGCCCCTGCATTTCATCTCGGAATGAATAATCTGCTTTAAAGGCTAGCGTGGCACCACTGTCCAAATCGACATAATACGACGGGGCAAACATTAAGGTCCATTTAGGGGTCAATGCTGGTGAGTCACCTACACCAACGCCGTTGACGTTTTCGTCGACTTGGGTAATTTCAGAGTCTAGGTAACCGACCGCAGCGCGCAACGAGAAGTTGTCACTTACGTCTACGGTTGCTTCAAGCTCAACACCTCTGGCTTCCGATGAACCGGCGTTTTCCGTAATGGTGACAAAGCCGCCACCTGCAGTAGGATCAGAAAATGGCAGAGCCAAATCATCATATTCAGTGAAGAACACCGCGGCTAACAAAGAAACGTTTTCAGCAATTTTACCTTTCAGACCCGTTTCGTAGTTGATAGACGTGGTTTCATCAAACTGCACAAATTGATCCGCTCCACCAAATGGGCGAGGTGGAAACCCGCCTGTTTGGTAACCTTTTTGTACTTGAGCATATACGTTTAAACCGTTATCTAGTTGATAAGCCGCGTTCACATCCCAGGTGACTTCGCTGAATTCTGCACTTCTAAAGGCACGTTCAGCAAACGAGGGGAATAAGGCGTCCGCGTCTTTTTTATCTTTTGAGTAACGCAAACCACCGCCGACGGTTAACTTTTCAGAAATATCATAGGAGGCATTGGCGTAAATTGCGAAGGCGTCGGTTTCTTGATGTAAATCAAAAAAGCCATAACCGCCGAATGATGCAGAGCCATCAGTATTGAGGCTATCAGGAGTATTAAAAGGGGTAAATACATAAGGACCAGACTCAGTTGAGCCTTCCTCATTAAAGAAGTAAATACCTGACACAAAATCGTAATTATCGAAGGTACCGTTAACTTGCAACTCAACTGAGTATTGGTCAGCTTCACCTGTTTCAGGGAATTCGGACAAGTTCAATGGTGATGCGTCGTCGTCTAAGCCGCCTTCGTAGTCAGAACCGCGGAAGCTAGTGATCAATTTTGTTGAATAATTCTGGTTAATATCCCAATTCGCAGTAACTGATGCGCCCCAGCCAGAAACGGCGGTGGATTCAAGGCCTGCTACTGTGGTGCCAAGATCGTCAGGATTAGATGGCAACAAATCCGGCGTTAATAATGGGAAGTCCCCATTAAAAACATCAGTCGGATCTGGACTTGGGTCGGTAAATTCAACTGTATAAGGCGATTGTCCGCCTTCGTTGTCGTAACCATCTACGGCAAACAACAGGGAAAAGTTATTCGTGACTTTCCAATTGGCGGCTAAACGCCCACTGAATTCTTGTTCTTCACCAATTTCTTTTTCTGGGTTAACTAGGTTAACCGCTTTACCTACACCGTCGCGTTTTTTAAACGAGCCGCTCGCCGCGATGCTCACGTCATCGTTAATGTCACCATTAAGGTATAAGTCTGTGGCCACTCGGCCTAGTGTACCAACCTTAACAGCCACACTGGCGACTGATTCATCACCAGGTTTTTTGGTGATAATGTTTACCGCGCCGCCTAACGTGTTACGGCCATATAAGGTACCTTGTGGTCCGCGTAACACTTCTACACTGGCAATGTTAGGTAAGCTCAAATTTGAGCCCATTTGACGGCCCAAATAAACGCCATCTACATATACGCCAACCCCAGGGTCGGTAGTAATAATATGGTCTTGCAAGCCAATGCCGCGGATGAAAATAGAGGCATGCGCTGAGTTACCGGCACCATAACGGCTGATGTTTAAATTAGGGACATATTTGCCAACATCGTCTAGGTTGCTGATATTGGCATCTTCCATAAAACTGGCGCTTAAAGACGTGATGGCGGTGGGTGATTCAAATAAGCTTTCGGTACGTTTTCGTGCAGTAACCGTGATGTTTTCAAAGTCATCGCTATTGGCTTGTTTTTTTTCTGTGCTTTGTGCGTGCAAATTACCCGATAAGGCAATAGATATAGCAGCGCCAAGTAAGGTTAATTTATTCAGCGTATAAGTGTGTGTATTCGATGTAGGGCCCAAGTGTGCTCTCCAAGTCGTTTGACGCGCAGCATTATTAGAAGCTAATTTTATTAGCCTGCATGGATAGCTACGTCATTATAATTATAGGTCTTTGTTAACCCCGTTTTGTGTCTATATACGACAAAAAAACGCAGATAAAAAGATTGTCGAGAAGGGTCTCTTAGGCGGGCATTATAGACTAAATTAAGCTGGACACTTACGATTTATTACATTTTTTATCGTAAAAAGAGTGCGCATTTATTTTGTTGTGCTGGGCTAATTAAGTCTGGGTAGAGGCACCATTTAGCGTAGGGAGATAACCCAGCAGTTTGTATTACCCTTGCACGCGTGGGTAACGTACAATAGCGGCATTTGAAAAAGTCAGAGCAGGATTTTATGTCGATTCATTGGTATCCAGGGCACATGCACAAGGCCCAGAAAGAAATTAGAGAGCTATTGCCACAAGTAGACTTGTTGATAGAAGTGCTTGATGCGCGCATCCCCTATTCCAGTGAAAATCCGGCGATAGCGGCTATTCGTGGTGAAAAGCCGTGTATTAAGGTATTGAGTAAATCCGATTTGGCTGACCCAGAGGTTACCGCGATTTGGCAGGCACATCTTGAACAAGAGCGGGGGGTTAAAACGTTCACCACCACCACAGAACAGCCACAGAAGATGAAGCAAATCATTGATCTGTGCCGCAAAATGTTGCCAGAAAAAGAGGCCAGCATTAAAACCATCAACACTATGATATGCGGGATCCCAAACGTAGGTAAGTCGACCCTGATAAATATTTTAGCGGAACGAATTGTTGCAAAAACGGGTAACGAACCTGCCGTGACCAAAGCCCAACAACGGATAAATTTAGGCAGTGGGATCATACTGTTTGATACCCCAGGGATCCTGTGGCCAAAAGTAGAAAATCCACAAAGTAGTTATCGCCTAGCCACTACGGGCGCGATAAAAGATACTGCTATGGAATATGATGATGTGGGCTTTTTTGCTGCTGATTATCTGATCAAAGCCTATCCTGAGCTGCTCAAAGAACGTTTTAAGCTTGAGTATATTCCTGATACGGAAATTGAATTTTTAGAAATGGCTGCCGCCCAACGCGGTGCTTTGCGGGCTGGCGGACGAGTCAATTTACATAAGATTTGCGAAGTGCTAGTGAATGAATTTCGTTCCGGTAAATTGGGACGCATCAGCCTTGAAACACCAGAGATGGTATTAAAAGAAGAAGCTGAAATGGCCGCGGCGGAGCTTAAAAAAGCTGAAGAAAAAGCCCAACGTAAAGAGCGTTTTAAAACAGGCTCATTGACTCGGGACAAAAAAGCTCAAAAAGAGCATCGAATTGAGCGTGTACAACGTCGTAGTAAAGAAAAACAAGCCAGCAAAAAATAGTCTTAACAAAGGGAAGAGTCTGTTTGACCCAAGAATTATGAATAAACTACTGATTATAATCATGCTGTTTACTGGTACCGGCTGCGGTTCGCTGACGGTACAGAAGGGCCGAGCTAAAGCCACGGTAGAAAAGCCCGCCACGAAACCTTGTGGGATTGAAAACATCGACAAATGCAATGGCACCAGTTAAATGCCTGCTGGTTATTTATCTGCTTGAGCAATAGCAGCCAATATGTCTTGCATTTGTTGTTGCAATATTAAGCTGGTGGATAAAGGCATCAATTTCGTTTCAAGCTCTCCTGCAAGAATACTTTGACTGGCGGCTTCGATTTGAAACTCAAACCCAGAGCCTTTTCGTTGTTCTCTGAACTGCTCGATTTTACGGTCTGCTTGATATAACGCACAGCTGTCTGCTCGCCAAAAGTTTGCGATATCGATGTACCCTTTTTCTCCGATTATATATGCAGAGTTCTGCATTTTAGCTCTGAATGAGCAGGCTAATGTGGCGGTGGCGTGTGGATATTGGGCTAAAATAGTGAGGTCGTCTTCCACTCCCGTTTTTGCCCTTTGGTGACAGGTTTGGCTATGTATCGGTTGCTGACCAATAAAATGCTGAGCAATCGCTAAGGTATAAATCCCCATATCGAGTAAACACCCGCCAGCAAGCTGTGGATTGTACATGCGATCGCCTTCGATGTATGTTACAGGGTGGCCAAAATCTGCTTTAACATGGACTATTTCGCCGATTCTGCCGCTATCTAACCATTTTTTTGCTTGAATGATAGTGGGTAAAAAGTATGTCCACATGCCCTCCATTAAAAAACATCCGGTTTGGGCCGAAATATTCATCAACTGCTGGCACTGCTCGGGAGTGACCGTGATTGGCTTTTCACACAATACATGTTTACCGGCACAAAGCGCCGCTTTAGCCTGCTCGAAATGAAACGTGTGTGGCGTGGCAATGTATATTGCATCCACCTCAGAGTGTGCATAAAGAGCTTGATAGCCTTCAATCACATGAGCAAGATTGTAACTGCTCGCAAATGCCCTTGCTGAATGGATACTTCGTGCTGCTACCGCTTTAAGCTCAGCATGTTTGCTGTGGATAATATCTTGGCAAAATGTATGGGCGATACGACCTGCGCCCAGTACTCCCCAGCGGATTTTTTCTTGAGCGCTCATTGTAACGTCCTAATGTGTTCATTGGTTGCTGTTCAAGGCTAACCTGTGACGCATTGTTATGCATTTACGTTTATCTGAAATGAACCCACTGATTTGAGTAAAAAGTGATATTTGGTAAGGGGCGTTTGGTATGTTATGGGATACCTTAGTATCGCCTTATAGATTTTTCTCTCTCAGAGAATGGGGTTTAATTGCTCCAACGAAACGAGATAATCACTTATTAAGAACCGAGGAATTGACCATGTTGAAAATAGTTAAAACTTCTATCGCTATCGCCGCCACTTCATTAATGATGTCAGGTGTTGCCCAAGCAGACGTAGCAGAAGCATTGCAAAATATTTGCACCATAGTAAAAGCGGATGACAAAGGCGAACTACGTAAAAAGATGAAGCGAGTTCAATCCGACTACCGTTTGAAGTTACAAGATTATTACGCAGGAATTTCTTGCGGCGGTAACAGCTTAATTCGTACCGCTATGCTTAACGACGCGGTTGAAGCCGGTACATTATTGGTTAAGAAAATGCCAAAAAGTGATTTGTCCACACCTGAGCAAGACGGTAAAACGGTTATCGCTTGGGCATCGGAAAACGGTTTAAATGCGTCACCTATCATGAGTGTACTTAACGACCGTATCTAAATGATTCATTCGTCAATCACCTTTACTTGGTAACGACGAAAAACAGTTTCAACATGGTAAGCAGGTAGCGCTACTTGCTCCTTAAGAAATAGCCCCATATGGGGCTATTTTTTTATCTGTAAAACAAAGCTTTTTATTTTGACGTCACATTATTCATTGGCATGCTGAGTACGAACAAAACGTGCAGCAGTAGTTGGTCATGGCTTTTCCAATGCCGGTCTATTACGGTAAATCACAAACGCCTATCGATTTAAATTAACCGGCATGTTCACTATTTAAACGCCGTGCAGGATAAAGTAATGTGTTGGGTGCATGATCAGTATTGAGCATAAATCGCGTGCTCAAATGGACATCAACCCTTTCTAGAACGGATAAGATAAAAGCTATGAAAACAAAAACACTCTCAATATTACTCGCAATGGGCTCTGGGCTCAGTGGAATGTCCTACAACGCTCAGGCACAAGTTGAAGAAAAGGGTCTTATACAAACTCAGGTTGTCACTCGTCAGCAAGCGGATGTGAGCCATTACGATGGTGCCGTTTTTTATAGTTATTTTATCGGCGACACTGTGGGTAGCACAGGTGCCATAGCTGGTATGGCCGTGATAGAACCCGGCTTTGAGATCCATCCGCCCCATGAACATATAGATGAAGAGTATTTAACCGTGGTTTCAGGTCAGGGTGAATGGAGCGTTAACGGTAAAACGTTTCCGGCAAATACCGGGGATATGATTTACGTTGCGCCCAATGACTCTCACGGTATCTTTAATACAGGAGAGGTCCCGTTAGTTTTTGTGGTTAGTCGCTGGAAGAGCCAGCAACCGAGCGCCAATTAACGAACCTTGAGCATACCTTGCAAAAAATACCGAATATTTGCTTTTAAGCGGCAAATATTCTGGTTTGTTCAAACCATGCAGCCATTTATTGCACGCTAGTCAACATGGTTATAGGTATGTTATTTTGAGCTATTCAATGTTAAATATCAGGTAGTAAGGGACAACTATTGGTCAAGATCATATGGTTTTGCATTTCGTTGATTATTGGCACCATTCCTTGTGTAATTGCTGCGCAAGCTGTTGTTTCTGGCTTTTCTGAGCAATATCAAACCCTCACTTCGACCCTCACTTCTCAGCCCCAACAAGTATTATCAGAGTTACTCAGTAAACCGCCGTCAGTCAATACGAGCGATCCAAGCAAAGCTGAGTATTACGCGATATTAAGCGATACCTATTACGCGTTGACTTATCCACAAAAAGCCATCGACAGTGCCAGAAAAGGTTTGTCGTTTATCACTCAACAAAACGAGCCTTGGTTATATCAAAATATTAAATTGATAGAAGCCACGGCCCTTGAGATGGCGGGTAAATCTATTGAGGCATTACAAGCAGTCAATGATGCGATTGTATGGGCACAAGATAATGAAGATGAAGACACCTTTTTACTGGGTCTATATGTGCGTGGCTCGTTGTTTATTTCATTAAGTGAATACAGCGCTGCAGCGGAGAGCTTTCTTGAAGCGTATGACCGGACTACTCACAATACGGGTAAGATTTCTAAAGCCAATATTGCTGGCATGTTAGGAGTCATGTACGAAAAACGTGGGGATTATGAGTTAGCCATTCCTTATTACGCCGAAGCAGTTGCCCACGCCAGAAAGCACAACGAACCGCTGAACCTAAGCATCGTTTTATTTGGTTTAGGCTCTGCTAATTTTTATGCTGGCAATGTAGTGGTAGGCGAAGCGCAAATTAGTGAGTCCGCGGATATTGCCCGTGCACTAGGTGACGAGCAAGGAGTGGGATACGCACTCAAGCAATTGGCACAGATCAGTATCGAGCAACAGGATTATGCACTTGCTGAGCAGCGTTTGCGCGCTGCCGCTGACATATTCGCCCGTTCTGAAAATATTTCAATGGACTTTCAAGTATCCAGAAGCTTATTTATTGTGGCGCTAGCTACAGGTGATTACCAAAAAGCGCAAAAATATCGCGATAGCGCAATCTCATTTCTGATGCCGGAAACTATGCCCGCTGATGCCATACAATTGGCCATATTAGAGGGGCGATTGGCTGCCGCGCAAGGTGATTTTTCCGCTGCTTACGGACTCGCGACTCGCGCCCTTAAGTTGAGTGAATCCTATAATGAGAGTCGAAGTTCAGAGCAAATACATAGAGTCAGGGCGATTTATAAGGTGCGTGCGTCAGAGCAAGCTAATCGGTTACTTGAACACCAAAACCGGTTACAGCGTTTCGCCCTTGAAGCGCAGGAGCAGCGTAATCTATATTTGTGGTCGTTCAGTGGTATCACTGTCTTGGTGTGTTGCTTGTTAGGGGGGATGGTGTATAGAGTTAAGGCACAAAGCCGCGCATTATCAACGCTTGCCATCACAGATAGTCTGACCGGCCTGTTTAATCGAAGACATATTATTGAACAGCTCGAACGACAAGTGAATGCAGCCCAGCGCTACAAATACGACTTGTGTGTGGCGATTATCGATCTCGATTTTTTTAAAAAAATTAATGACAGTTACGGCCATGGAGTGGGTGATCGTGTGTTGGTCGAGTTTAGTCGGATCTGCAGTGACAATTTGCGTAAATCTGACTTACTCGGGCGCATCGGTGGAGAAGAGTTCTTGGTGTTATTACCCCACACCACGTTACAAGATGGGTATAATACCCTTGATGGCTTGCGTCGAAAATTGGCAAAAGTCAGTGACGTGCTGGGTATTACAGAGTTATCAATTAGTGTCTCAATCGGCTTAACCAGTTATGGGCAAGGCATTGACGGCATGCAACTCATGGCGAATGCTGATACCGCACTGTATCAGGCAAAAACACAAGGTCGTGATCAAGTCGTCGTACACTCAACGAGCACGTCCACAAATTCTTAATTAGGTTTACCAGCATATTATGGGAAATACACAGCGAGGGTTTATTCTTACCTCGGATCAGCGTGATATCGCGGGTAAAAGTTGTTTAGAGTTTTGGTTATCTAGCGCCGATGGCCCGATTAAAGTCACTACCACTGCTCAGCAACCGTTATTTTTTGTCAGTCAACAAGATGCCGATCAGGTGCAAAATATTCTAAGGCAAAGCCAAATACCCTGCACCTTAAAAAATTTGCCGTTAAAGCGCTTCGACCAACAAGCCGTGTGCGCAGTATATTTCCCACGTACTCATCAAGCCTATGCTGCCAAGGAGCGCTTGAGAGTGCAGGGGATAACGTGTTACGAAGCTGACATTCGGCTGGCCGATCGTTATCTTATGGAGCGCTTTATTTGCGCCAGCGCTGATATCATAGGTACACCACAGCAAGGTGTTAACTACCCTAGTTACGCTCAATGCCTGCTTAAACCCGCCCAGTACACCCCGCATTTTTCAGTGTTATCGATTGATATTGAATGCAGTGAACACGGCGAGCTATATTCCATAGGTTTAGCTGGGCCTGATTATCAAAAAGTTTTAATGATAGGCGATGCACAAGATGGCCCTGATTGGATCCAGTGGGTCAGTAATGAGCAAGCGTTGCTGCAATGCTTTATCGCTGAGGTGAAGCAAACCGATCCGGATATATTGATTGGCTGGAATGTGGTCAATTTTGATTTTCGTCTGCTGATTGAGCGAGCCCAGCGTTACAACTTGAAGCTCACATTAGGACGTGGCGGTGAGGCGGTTTACTGGCGAGACGCGCCAAATGAAGTGAATCAAGGTTATATCAGCATGCCTGGCCGAGTCGTGATAGACGGGATAGATGCGCTTAAAACAGCGACTTACCAGTTCAGTAGTTTTAGCTTGGAATTTGTCGCTCAAGCCTTGCTGGGCAAAGGTAAATTAAGCGAGGACGTAAACGACCGCTTAGCGCAAATTAAGCATGATTTCTTACATGCCAAAGTCAAGCTTGCCGAATATAACCTGCAAGATTGTCAGTTAGTTTTAGATATTTTCGACAAAACGAAAGTCTTGGACTTTCTCACCTTGCGCAGTCAGTTAACGGGATTAGAGCTTAACAGGGTAGGGGGTTCAGTTGCCGCATTCGTTAACCTCTATTTACCTAAATTACATCGGGCAGGTTATATTTCGCCGAATCGACCCATAGATGGCGGACTGGCCAGCCCAGGTGGTTATGTGATGACCTCTGCACCCGGCTTGTATCGCAATGTATTAGTACTGGACTTTAAGAGTTTGTACCCGTCGATTATCCGCACGTTTAAAATAGATCCCCTGGGGTTAGTAGAAGGTTTGTTGCAACCAGAAAAAGGCATACAAGGCTTTAAAAGTGCGATTTTCAGCCGGGATAAGCATTTTTTGCCAGACATCATTACGTCTTTGTGGCAACAGCGGGATACCGCGAAACGGAATAACGACAGTGCGCGTTCCCAGGCCATCAAAATACTAATGAATTCATTTTATGGGGTGCTGGGCTCGGGTGGTTGCCCTTTTTATGATACTCGCCTTGCTAGCTCAATCACGTTGCGTGGGCATGAAATTATGCAAACCACTGCCCGTTGGGTAGAAGAGATGGGATACGAAGTGATCTACGGCGATACGGATTCGATTTTTGTGTGGTTAGGTGACAATATGCCAGCAGAGCAAGGGCACAAAGTGGGAGTAGAATTGCAGCACGCTATCAATCAACGCTGGACGCACAATATCACTGAGCAACATCAACTAGACAATTACCTTGAAATTGAATTTGAAACCCAATTCAATCGTTTTCTAATGCCGACTATTCGGGGCTCAGAACTGGGCAGTAAAAAACGTTATGCTGGGCTAAAACGCATACCGGGTAGTGAAGATGAACTTGTTTTTAAAGGGTTAGAGTCGGTGCGCTCGGATTGGACTCCCATGGCAAAAAAATTTCAATTGACGCTTTATCAACGAGTATTTGCAGATAAAGATGTAAAAGCATACATTCGACAGGTGGTGGCGCAAACGCGTAACGGCGAGCTTGACGGGCAATTGGTTTATCGTAAACGCATCAGGCGACCTTTGGTGCAATACGTAAAAAATATACCCCCTCATGTGAAGGCTGCACGGTTAGCGGATGAGCGAAATACACAACTCAATAAGCCGCTTCGTTATCAACATAAAGGGCAAATAGCATATGTTATTACCCTAAATGGCGCACAGCCTATTGAATATCAAAGCAGCGCGTTAGATTATGAGCACTATATTGATAAGCAAATAAAGCCCATTGCTGAAAGTATTTTGCCTTTTATCGGGTTGTCTTTTATTGACATAACCAGTGCTCAGCTCGGTTTATTTTAGTAAGCTAACCCGCAGTTTATTGGTCAACCGTGTTGATTTCTAAGGAGAAGATATGCACGCCGTAAATGTAATGATCGTAGATGATGATGATATTACGCTAACATTGCTTGAGCATATTGTTGATGAGCTGGTTACTGGTGAAATCTTGGTTTTTTCCAGCAGTATAAAAGCCAATGCCTTCTTGTTAAGTGAAGACGCGCAGCGAATCGGCCTAGTTATTTGTGATTGGCAAATGCCGAGTGTCAGCGGGATTAAAATTTTGGAGACCTTGCGCACTAAGTCCAAAAATTGTCCCTTCTTAATGATTACGGCCAATCCGACCAAGGACTTGGTGATCAGTGCAAAGCGCTTAGGCGTGACAGATTTTATTGCTAAGCCTTTTAGTTCAGATGACCTTACTCAGAAGTTGTCTGTCCTACTAGAGAAAATTAGCCCAACGTAAATAAAGAGATTTTTCTAATTATGCAGTTTGACAAAATTATTGATAGAACCCCCTCCCATGCCTATAAATGGGAACGTTACAAAGGCCGAGATATTCTGCCTATGTGGATTGCCGATACCGAGTTTCGCTGTGCTGAGCCGATCATCGACGCCCTCAAATCCCGTGCAGAACATGGTTTACTTGGTTATACACTGCCTACCCATGCTGAAGGTGCTAATCAAGCTGTGATTCAATGGTTAGACAAGCAGTATGGCTGGAAAATTGAGCCACAATGGATAGTGTGGACACCGGGCGTGGTACCAGCGTTTAATGTTGCGTGCAAAGCATATTGTCAGCCAGGTGACAAAGTGATTGTGCAAACCCCTAATTATCCCCCAATGCTTGCGGCACCTAAACTGAATGGCTTACAGCGTGCTGATGTCCCTACCGTTGAAGTCGATGGGCGCTGGATGCTTGATTTTGACGTGCTTGAAGGTCACGCCAAAGATCCAAAATGTAGCTTATTTATTCTGTGTAACCCTATGAATCCGGTAGGTAGCATGTTGGACGAAGCACAATTGACTCGTGTGGCAGAGATATGTGCGAACAATAACGTCATGTTGTGCTCAGACGAGATCCATTGTGATTTAATTTTAGACACCCAAGCCAAACATATCCCTGCGGGTAAACTAGCTGCAGGCAAAGACAATTCAGTGACCTTAATGGCAGCCAGTAAAACGTTCAATGTTGCGGGTCTAGGCACATCATTTGCGATTATTCCCGATGCCAAAGTACGTCAACGGTTTAACCAGGCAGCACAAGGGTTAGTGCCCTGGGCGAATGTGATGGGTTTGGTGGCAACACAGGCGGCATTTACCCAATGCGACGATTGGTTAACTGCGCAGTTAGATTACTTGCGTGGTAATCGCGATTATCTTGTAGAGCAAATCAATCAAATCGAGGGATTACGCGTTATTGCGCCCCAGGCGACTTTTTTAGCCTGGATAGATGCCAGCGGTTTAGGTGTGGATAATCCACAAGCTTATTTTGAAGAAAAAGGCATCGGCCCTTCGCCAGGAATTGATTTTGGCGATAAACAATTTGTACGCATTAATTTCGGTTGTCCCCGTGCGCAGTTAGAGCAGGCTATTGCCTGTCTTAAAAGCTAACAACAGATAGCCCGTCTTAATAAACTAAATATATGCAGGCGCTAACCCCTCGTTTAAACAACAGGGGTTAGCGCTTTTTTATTACACATCATGCTATCGGTTCATTAATTAGAAGTTGACTCTCGCACCCAGCACAATAGAACGTCCAGGCAGCGGGGCAACATCTTTTAAGAATGAAGAATGCACTCGAGCCACTCGGTCGGTCAGGTTATTGCCTTTGATAAACAAAGTAACATCCGAATCAGCCACTGTGGTGTAGTAGTTCATCGCAGCCGAGACTAAAGTGTAGCCATCTGTTTGCGTCTCATAAGCGGCAAATTTATCTTGTTTTGCATAGTGGGTAGCGCCTAATTCAGCGTGCCAATCATCCGTCTCCCAATGTAACTGCATACCCAGTCGCATGGCTGGAATACGCGGCGCGTTGCGATTGCCTTCTTCGCTCGCGGGCTCATCAAATAACGCTCGGGTGTAGTCGGTAAAACTTTCAATACGTAGATTATCATTTAGGTGCCAATCTAACTGAGCTTCAAAACCATATAACACGGCATCCTGTTGGCGAAAGATAAACACGGGGGATGACTCATCATGGGCGTGTTCAGCATCGAGTGCATCCCCATCCCCATCCCCATCCCCATCACTGTGCACGTGTAATTGCTCACTATTAAGGCCGCTATCTTGTTCGTACAAATAGTTGTTTATATCATTATAAAATAAGCTGATATTGGCACTGACTGCATCACCTTGGTAGTGATAGGTAAGGTCAACATTGTTGGAGACTTCGTTTTCTACCGTTTTTGATGATTGCACCAATTCATAGCCATCTTCGTCCAACTGAATATCAAACCCGGCGCCGACTTCAAAGGTGCTGGTACTGATATGTAATCCGTTAGAGAAAATTTCGGCGGCGGAAGGCGCACGCTCGGAGCGAGCATAATTGAAAGCAAGTGAGTTTTTATCATCTAAGGTATAAACCACGCCGGCCGAAACGCTATTTGCATTATAAGATTCATTGGCAAAGAGAATGTCACTTTGTGTATCTGCGTCGTCTGTGGCAAAGAAACTATTATCCGGTTGATGTTTTATGTGTTCAAGACGCGCGCCGAGTTGCCACAGCAATGGACCCACTTTTTTTTCTTCTAAAATGAAAACTGCTGATGAGGTACTTTTGGTGCTCGGTGTGAACGCCTCTTCTCCCAAGGCCGAGAAGTCAGTCGCACTATAGTGCACCCCTACCACGCCTTCCCAACCGTTTAGCGCTCGATGTTTTGCCCATAAACGGGACTCTTTAGCTTCATTACTGAAGGTTGTGCCGACGGCACCATCTTCTATTTCGCTATGTTCGTAGTCTGTGTAAGCACTAAGCCAATGTACTTGGGTAAATAGGCCGTCTATGTTTTGCCAATCGACCCGAGACTGGTAACGATTTTGCTTTAGACGCGCAAAGACACTTTCTTCTTCGTGGTCTTGCTCGCTGATTTCGTCTTCTTCATGCTCATGTCCCGGGATCCCGTATTCGCTATCTAGCCGCGCATAAGAAAAAGCCACATTTACGTCATCGCCTATCCAACCTAATCCGACTGTACCGCCGCTGGCATCAATGGCTGAGTTTTCCAATGTGCCTACACTATCGGAACCTGGCTCACTCGCTTCATCAGGGATCTCGTAATCATCACTTTTACGGGTGAATCCATCGGCGTGCCAAGCAAAGTTGCCTACGCCACCATTGATATCCCCTGAAACGGTTTTTTCGTTAGAAACACTATCATGGGAAGCGGCGACTTCACCGGTTATCTCATCTTGACGTTCACGGGGTAAACGGTTATCGACCACGTTAACCACCCCGCCAATTGCGCCGCTGCCGTATAATAACGTGGCAGGCCCACGCATCACTTCTATTTGCGTTGCCGTCGAGGCCTCTACTGTGGTGACGTGATCAGGGCCAACACGCGATGCATCTGACGTATCCAAGCCATTTTGCAACACTTTAACCCGAGGGCCGTCTAACCCACGGATGATAGGGCTGCTGGCAACGGGACCAAAGTAAGTACTGTTGACGCCGGGCACACCTTTAAGGGTTTCACCGAGTGTTGCTGCTTGTGAGTTATCTAATGCTTCACCACCCAAGATGGTAACTGGCGTGGCGGATTCAAGCACTGAACGACCAATAGGATTGGCGGTGATAATTAAGGTCTCAATACTCTGTTCATCTTTTTGAATTGGTTTGTCTGCGGCATACACACCCGCACTGAGAAGTGCGCTGCAAAGCGCTGATAATTTTAACACTGCCATGTTGGGACCTTACTGCATTCTTTGGTTGTTGGTGATGTTATAATATAACATTGATTGGATGTACTGAGTCAACGCTTAATTTAAATTTTTTGCAGGAATGGGTTTGACCTAGGTATTTCGCGGTTGGAATAGCATTGCTGCCTAAGGCAATAACATCAGCGAACGAATGTTCATTCAAAGGGGAATTTCGGTTCTTCAAATCCGCTGTGCTTTTTCACGAGCAATGTCTACGGTCTGTGCAGTTGTTGACCAAAGAATCACCTGGGGCTTAAGTGTGCAAAACACCTAAGTTAGCCAAGCTTACGTTTTGCTGCATTGCACGCACCCTGTATATTACGGATAATGCGCACAAACCTAAAACTGAAAATATCTGCATGACGACAAATGAATTTTCGCGAGAGCAAGAACTTAACGCACTTTGCCAAAGTGATGAACTCAGCCGTGTGCTGTTCAGTGTGGATTATTTAAAAGGGCTGGTCTTTGCGGTTGCCTCCTCTCCAGAAATCCCTATGCCTGAAGTATGGCTACCATGGATTTTTCGCCAACATGGGCAAATACCTGATACGGATACCGCCGACAAACTAACGGATTTGTTAATGGCAATGTTGCAACATCAATTACGCTTGATGCGTGACAATCTGGTGACGCTAGATAAAACCTATGTGGTACCGCAACAAGCACACACATTAGCCAGTAATACGTTACCTTTATCTCAGTGGTGCAGTGGTGTGTTAGCAGGTCATAGTGAGCTTGAAAGTGTGTGGAATAATGCTTGGTTTAAAATGCAAAAACAGCATCCGCAAAATATGGACCTAGCGCGCAAAAATTTGAGTCATTGCCTGACTATGTTAAGTACTTTTGCAGATCTGCCATTGGCGTATGAGCAAGCGATAGAGCGTCAAAATGCACAACAATTTGTGGCGTTGCTGCCCACAGTCTTTTTATCATTAGAGCAAGCCCTGAAAACCTATGTAGGATTATCAGGGCAATTAGTTGAGTATTTACCCAATCAATTTGAAACCTTTAGTCAGCCCGCCGGTAGCTCTAAGCTTTGAGTGCTACACAAAGCGAATACTCACTGTTGAATGGTTTTTTTCGCTTTCTGTTTCAATTCATAATCAAGCTCTTGGGGAGAAATGATTAACCCCTCTTCGTTTTGATTAGGGAACACAGCAATAAATACATCGTCTTCTTCTAAGCCTGATGTCCAACTAGCGTGCCACTTATCTAAACTGATCGCTTTTGCTTCACAGTCTTGCCATTCACCTGTTGCCCATGATTGAGCAAATTCTTGGTTAGGCCAAACAGGGGCGCAGTCTTCGTCTTCAGTATTGAGCATCACGCAGCCATCCTGATCAGTGAGGATCCAAATTTGTTGCTGGGCAACGACTTCATTTACTAAATAACGCAGTCGCTCTTCCGGTGTATAACGCTCAATTTTGTCGATGCTTTCTTGGTCTAGCGCATGATTCATAGGGTTTACCTTTAATGTAGTTATTAACTGATCTTAACCGATGGGCGAGCCTATACCAATGGCTTTCGGTTTTGCATGGGCTAAACAAAGCGCAAATCTTAGGGGCGACTTATGAGGCCGCTAAACAGCACAGATCTCGGCCCGCTGATTTAGCCTGATACATAGCAGTATCGGCTCGACCTAACCACTCGAACCCCGTTTCATCGGACTGATATTCAGCTAAGCCTATGGACACTGTGATGCGTATACCTTGCTCAAAAGGAAAATCGTTGACTGTCTGACGAATATTTTCGGCCAAGGCGATGGTTTGTTCCAAAGTATTGCTGGCCAGCACCACGAATTCTTCGCCACCAAAACGGAAAAGATGCTGATTTGGGTTCAGAATATGTTCGATTAAGGCCGCAGTTTGGGCCAAAACGTCATCGCCACAAGCATGTCCTTGTCGATCGTTTATTTTTTTAAATTCGTCTAAATCAATCAACAGCAAACAGGCAGAATTGTCAGCGGGTTGTTGGCGTTGTTGCGCCACAAATTCAATCAGCTTCTCTTCCATCGCTCGGCGATTACCTGCCCCGGTAAGGGGATCTTTATAAGACAAAATGAGTAGCTGGGCTTGTTGATAAAGCATGCGATCTGAAAAGGCGTAGCTAAAAATAAAGGTAATAAGGGTGGAAAAATAAAAACGTACGTTATCTAGCATGCTCATGTCCGATGAGAGTAAACAACCAATTACGGCAACCGTTATCACGCACAGCAAAGCCGCTAAATTAGGGGGGATAATAAAAAACAAACATATGATTGCAGGATAAACCCAGACAATCTGTTCTGGCCCTTTAAGCCAGATTGTACCAGTGGCAATACCGATACAGATAATCGAAAGTACCCAACGGGCCAGTAACGTACGCTTGGTAAAGTAGACATAAGCAAGCAAACTGGTGGTGGTGGCAACAGCGACAAAATCCAATAATGCGATGTGCCAATCTTGATTATAAATACGAATAATTAAGAAGGGCAAAATGCACAGTGCCGCTGCTGCACTAATTGACATGACAATTTGCTCTTCTGAGGAACGTTTTTGGTATTTCATAGTGCCCTAAACTTCCTTTTAATACGTATTAGTGGCTTATAGCCATAAACCTATATTAATGGGCTTCCCCTTTATTGCCAATATTACTGCTGATAGATCCGACTAATTTCAAGTGTTAGACCGTTGCGCCGATTTTTACGCTTAACATATTAGTAACGTTTTAATTCCAATATCACCTGTAAATTAAAATAATATTTGCCTATATTGCTTTGTTGTCGATTTTAATTTGGATTATTTTTGTTTTAAGTAATTATAAAAGGATGGCACTCACTCATGCACGATGACAATCACCTGCTCCACGCTAAACTTCTTTCACCTAAACGCAATACCACCCAGGCTGCCAGCATTGACGAACTGACACAGGAACAGCTGCAGCATTTTGGTATCGACGTGAACAGTGATTATGGCCAGGCTTTATATCAAGCCGCTAGCCACTTGTATCATGCTCAAGCGGATGTGAATCAATTATGGAAGGTCACTAATGAGACGTTGGGGCAGTTGGCCCAACAAGATAAAGTGGCGTACTTTAACGCTAAAAAATTCTTATCATTTCAGATCGCTAAGGTACTCGATACCTTGCAAAATCCTTTCAGAGCCACGTACCAAAGCATGACCAATCAAGGGGGAGCAGGCTTATCAAAACATCATTATCCCTTGTTCGATAATGTCACCGCTTTGTTTTCTGCCACACCTGTGGTGGTGCGCACCGCCACCTATGTTTATGCCTGTACCGAATGGGTTGATGATGCATTTCAGGGCAAAGAGTCCACGCATCAGATTTACTCGCGTTTGTTAAACCCCACTAACATATCGTTGGCCAATGCTATTGTAGATTTGGAAGCGGGTCCCTATGCAGCAGATTATCTCGCGTGGAATTTCAACTCAGGAATGGCCGCCATCGATGCCTTATTGTGCAATGTGTTGAGCCACGGAGATGTGCTGATTGTCTCGCGCAATGTTTACGGTGGTGTGTACCAGCTACTACATGACTTTTTCGCCAGAGAAAATCGTTTGAACATTCAATTGGAGTGGTTTGATGGTTATACCGCCCTAGCCTTTGATGAATTTTTAGTTAAGAGCAAAGCCAAACACGCCAAACGTCTGGAAAATAACGCGCTGCATGTATATCTCGAATCCCCCTGTAATCCCCATGGTTATGTACTTGATATTGCCGGTATCAGTAAAATAAGCCACAGTGCTGGTCATTTAGTCATGCTTGACTCCACGTTAGCCACGCCCGTTTTACACCAACCTCTGCAACGCGATGATGAGCAAGAGCGTCCAGATTATGTGGTGCACAGCTACACCAAAGACATTTGCGGTAGCGGGGCAACGACAGCAGGGGTGGTGATAGGACAGGGGTACCGCATGTTTCAGGCAAAAGGGGATTGTGCAAACGGCTATGATTGGTCAAAAACCATGTTCTGGGATGTGTACTACATTAAAGGTGCATTTCTCGACTCTGAAAAAGCCTTTGACGTACTCAATGGTATGAAAACGTTAGAAATGCGTATGCTACAAAAAGTGATTAACACCTCTGTGTTCAGCCAATTTATGGCGTCGCATCCCGATATCAATGTAAATTGCCATGCCATAGAGGGCCACCCCAACAGCAAGTTGCGCGCCAGCCAAATGCGCAACGGTTGGTCTTGCCCACTGTTTACCATGGATATGCAAGGCGGTGATATTGATCGTGACACATTCGTGCGCTTTTTTGACGGGCTTGAGCCTGCGTTCAGCCACCAGGTCAGCATTGGCCAAAGTAATACCATCATTCTATGTCCTGCCTTGACATCACATTCTGAACTAGATGCAGAAACCCAACAAAAAGGGGGTATTTACTTGACCACCATGCGTGTGGCAATGGGAACTGATAATGTAAAAGCGTTAATTGGGCATTTAATTAACAGCGCACGATTACATATTGACCCGCTTTATGCCGGTTTTAGTCAGGGTTTTATGTCTGCTGAGCAGATTGATAGCTTGTATCGCGACGTGGCCACCCAAGTGATGCAGCAACAGCAAGCATCATTAGGCAAGATGCAGGAATGGATTGATTAAGATATGGATAACCCCAGTCCTAAGTACTTGCCAGTTGCATAATTAGGGCTGAAATTCCTTGCTGCTTTACCTATACTGAGCGATTCATACTATTACCCATAGTCGCTCGTTTTCTTTGCTTGGTTTTGTCGACGAAACTCTTACTCAGTTTAGCGCTGCACTTTCGTTAACTGTCGAGTTTGCAATGTCCCATGGTTGGAAGTTTTCGAAGGCCAAAGGAACACGCCATGTCACTGCCACCTTCCACTTTTGCCACTGATTTACCTGCTCAACATGCCAGTCTTGCTAGCCTTTTTGGTTTTACGCAGTTTCGCGGCGGGCAGCAACAAGCGGTGACTCAATTACTAAGTGGGCATTCTTCTTTAGCTATTTTTCCTACTGGCTCTGGTAAATCTTTATGTTACCAGTTCTGCGCGGTCCATCTGCCCCACCTCACGTTACTCGTCTCGCCGTTACTGGCTTTGATGAAAGATCAATTGGCTTTTTTACAAGGCAAGGGGATAGCCGCTGGAAGTATCGATTCGACGCTTAGCGCAGACGAGCAGCGCACAACCATGGAAAGAGTACGCAGTGGTGAAATTAAAATACTTATGGTGTCGGTGGAGCGCTTTAAGAATGAACGGTTTAGGCAGTTCATTGAAAGTGTTGATGTGTCTATGTTGGTGATTGATGAAGCACACTGTATTTCTGAATGGGGGCATAACTTTCGCCCAGATTACCTGAAGTTGCCAGATTACCGGGCCCAATTGAACATCCCTTTGGTATTGCTGCTAACCGCCACGGCGACCAAAAAGGTCAAACTCGACATGGCTAAACGTTTTGCCATTTTACCTGAACATATAGTGCAAACGGGCTTTTATCGACAGAATCTGGATCTACAGATATTGGCCGTACCTGAGCAACAAAAAGCGCACACACTTTTGCAACTGGTTCAGCGTCAGCAAGGCTGCGGTATTGTGTACGTGACCCTTCAGCACACTGCCGAACAGGTGGCCCAACAATTAGCCGCAAATGGCGTCGTCGCTAAGGCCTATCATGCTGGGTTAGCTGATGAAATACGTCAGGGAGTTCAGCAAGACTTCATGGACGGTCATACCCAAGTGGTGGTGGCGACTATCGCCTTTGGTATGGGGATCGATAAATCGGACATTCGCTTTGTTGTGCATTACGACTTACCTAAATCTATCGAAAATTATAGCCAAGAGATAGGCCGGGCGGGGCGTGACGGGCAAATGTCTTACTGTACGACTCTAGGGAATTTGGACGGTCTGCATACAGTGGAAAACTTTGTCTATGGAGATACACCTGAATTACGGGGCATCGAGCATGTGTTGAATGATATTCGCCAGGGTACGCAAGTTGCTGGCGATGCCCAGTTAACTGAACACCAGCGCGGTCACCAATGGGAAGTGCAAATTCATGCCTTATCAAGCCTGAGTAATATTCGCCAGTTGCCACTTAAAACCTTATTAGTACAGCTAGAATTACTGGGCGTAGTGCGCCCGCAATATGCTTAT
The DNA here is from genome assembly GCF_000315055.1 of Paraglaciecola polaris LMG 21857. Taxonomy (GTDB): domain Bacteria; phylum Pseudomonadota; class Gammaproteobacteria; order Enterobacterales; family Alteromonadaceae; genus Paraglaciecola; species Paraglaciecola polaris. The sequence goes on from NZ_BAER01000127.1 coordinate 177,670, forward strand.
TTTGCTGATGTGCGCTACAAGTTTTTGCATGATAAAGCTGAAGTATTAGGACGCTTTGATGCGCAGCGGCAAGCATTTTTAAATCTTATTTTTCAGCATACTGATTTTAAGAAAGTCTGGGGCAGTCTGAATTTTGATAGCTTGTTTGCACAAACGGGCAGTGAGCGCTCACGGGTTGTGGCCGCCTTGGAGTATTTACAACAACATCAATTAATAGAATTGCAAACGAAGCAAATGACCGAGGTGTTTCAGGTCGATGTTGAAAAACTCAATCAAGGTCAAATGGCTGAAAAACTGTACGCATACTTCATGGATAAAGAACAAAAAGAGTTAAAACGCATTGCTATGTTAGTGCGTTTTTTTGGGCTGGATAAATGCCTGAGTCATAATTTGTCCCGTTATTTTGATGATCAACAAGCGCCTGAAAAATGTGGGCATTGCAGTGTGTGTAAAGGGCAGGTGGCGTATTTAGACGTTACCAACGAGGTCCCTGCCATTGATTCACATGCAGTGGCTGAGGCGATGCAAGTGTTAGCAAAACACATTCAGCAAAAACAAGAGCACCCGCCTAGCGCCGACACCTACTGCCGTTTTCTAACGGGCATGAGTACGCCTTTGTTTACCCGCTTAAAAGTCCGTCAGGTTTCTGGTTACGCACTGTGCGCCCAAGTAAGGTATGGCGCAGTAAAAGAGGTGGTCAGTCAGATATTAGCGCAATGAGTTAATGGGACTTACGTTCATTTTGCCAGACCTAATGATGTAAGCGATGATTGCAGCAAAGCGGCAAATGCGCATAAAATCACAAAAAATACATAACTTGTTACTGAAATTGGATTAAAAGGTATCAATTTACATCTTAGTAACATTTAATCTACTTTCTTAATGCTCCCTTAGCAGTATGCTTTTAGTGAAACATCCAACATAAGCGCTCGTCGTATAGGAAACCCCATGTCAAAGTTGATGCACACCCTTCGCCTGCAACCTTATTGGATAGCGTTGGTTATTTTAATAGTCCTGTCGCTGTGGGTAGCCTCAGGCATGTTATTTGCCGAAGCGGACAACAACGCCCAAGCGCGTAAAGAAGCGAAACACCGAGATGCTGGGCTAGTGAGCGTCAGAGTTGAAAGGGTCAATGCCCAAGCGATTACTCGGGAAATCAACTTGTATGGACGAACCGAGCCGAATCGTGCGGTGACTTTGCGCAGTGAAGTCAGTGGTTTGGTGGAAAAGATATACGTTGAAGAAGGGCAAAGCGTTAAGCAAGGCGAGCCATTAATTGATATTGAAACCAGTGATTTACGCAATCGTTTGACATCGGCCCAGTCAACCTTAATTCAGCGTCAGATCGAACTCGAAGGGGCAAAATCTCTTGGTCAGCAAGGCTACCAGTCGAAGGCGACCTTAGCCCAGGCTCAAGCGAATCTTGAAACCGCAGTATCTCAGGTCAGCACGTTGCAGTTGGCCGTGGAAAAATCAACTTTGCGCGCACCATTCGATAGTATTGTGAACGAACGGCATGTGGAGCTTGGTGATCTACTAAAAGACGGTGACAAGGTGGCGATGCTGGTGGACCTTGATCCGCTGATTATCCGAGCGGACGTCACCGAGAGCGATGTACAAGCACTGACGTTAGGTCAGCCGGCCTCAGGAAGAATGATTTCCGGCAACACCTTACAGGGCAAAATTCGTTATGTGTCTAGCGTGTCAGACATGGGCACCAATACCTTTAAAGTTGAAGTGGCTATCGATAACCCAGGTAACGGTTATTTGGCAGGCATGAGTACCGAGTTATCTGTGCCACTAAAAACCACTATGGCAGTGCGTATCACGCCTTCGGTAATGGCACTGGATGAAGACGGAAATCTGGGGGTAAAAACCGTTGTAAACGAGCATGTAAAATTTATCCCCATTGATATAGTGAAAAGTGATAGTCAGGGGGTATGGCTTGGAGGCATGGGAGATATTACTGACGTGATCACCCTAGGGCATGGCTTCGTACGTGACGGAGATAAGGTGAATGCAATATACAATGACAGCGAAATGAGCCAGCAAGCAAAAATTAAGGCTTCTGGCAGTGCTATTGAGCAGGCCCAGTAATGAATAATTTAATTGCTGCGGCGCTTACCCATAGCCGTACTGTATTGATGATGTTTGTGCTACTCATAGTGGCAGGGGCAGTGACTTACGTCACCATACCCAAAGAAGCGAACCCAGACGTTCCCATTCCGTTTATTTATGTGTCGATTGTACACGATGGTATTTCGCCTGAAGATGCAGAGCGTATGCTAGTCAAACCCATGGAGCGAGAGTTACGCTCCATTGATGGGGTCAAAGAGATGAAAGCTACTGCCGGTGAAGGCTTTGCCAACATCACGCTAGAGTTTATCGCAGGTTTAGACTCAAAAGATGCCCTAGCGGATGTGCGTGACAAAGTGACAGTAGCACGGGCTAAATTGCCTTCTGAGACTGAAGAGCCAACGATCCATGAAGTGACGATGGCCGGTCAACAGGCCGCGATAACCGTTGTTTTGTCTGGTCCTGTGGCGGAACGCGCGCTGGTCACAGTAGCGAGAGAACTGCAAAACCGCTTGGAAAGCCTCAGTGAAGTGCTGGAAGTGGACATAGGTGGAGATCGGGAAGATATAGTTGAAATCGTCGTTGATCCCTTGTTGATGGAATCTTACGGATTGGATCAAAATGATATCTTCAATTTGCTCTCTCGTAACAACCGTTTGGTGCCTGCGGGTACCATGGATAATGGCAAAGGAAGCTTTGCAGTCAAGGTTCCGTCGGTTTTTGAATCCGTTAAAGATGTCATGGAGCAGCCGGTTAAAGTAGTGGGCGAACGGGTTATCACCTTCCAAGACGTGGCTCAAGTCCGGCGTTCCTATAAAGATCCCACGAGTTTCGCTCGCCTAAACGGGGATAACTCAGTTTCCCTAGAGGTGAAAAAACGCCCGGGTGAGAACCTGTTAGAAACGGTTGCCAATGTGAAAGGGCTTATTGAAGGTGCCCAGCAAACGGCTATTTGGCCAAGCAGTGTATATGTGAGTTACACGGGAGACCAAAGTGTCGATGTGAATATGATGCTTGGCGATCTGCAAAATAACGTCTCTAGTGCGGTGATCTTAGTGGCGGTCGTGATCGTCGCCATATTGGGCTTACGTACGGCTATTTTGGTTGGTGTATCGATTCCCGGCTCATTTTTAACCGGTATTTTGATTATCGCTATGTTTGGCTACACCTTAAATACTGTGGTGCTGTTCTCGTTGATCATGGCGGTAGGTATGCTGGTGGACGGGGCAATTGTCGTCACCGAGTACGCCGATAGGTGCATGGGTGAGGGAGCCAATAAACAACAGGCGTACCTTAAAGCGGCCCAGCGTATGGCGTGGCCGATTATCGCCTCAACGGCGACGACACTGGCGGCCTTTGCTCCCCTGATGTTTTGGCCAGGCATGATGGGGGAGTTTATGAAGTATTTGCCGTTCACCCTGATTGCCGTGCTGTCTGCATCGTTAGTGATGGCATTGGTGTTTGTGCCGACGTTGGGAGCCGTATTTGGTAAACCGCAAACCATCTCAGCCAAAGCCAAAGAGCAAATGTTGCTCGCAGAAAATGGTGATTTAAGCAAATTAACCGGCTTTACGGGACGTTACGTACGCCTGCTAGCCAAAGCAATTAGCCATCCGTGGAAAGTGCTCCTGATTGCCTTTGTGGTCGCTGGGTTATCGTTTTTTGCGTATTTTGCATCAGGTCTGGGCTTGGAGTTTTTCCCTAAAGTCGACAGCAGTGGTATCAATGTTACCGTGCGCTCTTCCGGTGATATGTCCATTTACGAAAAAGACACCATAGTGCAAGAGGTGGAGCAAAAGCTGATTGATATGGATGCAATCGAAACCTTGTATGCCCGTACCGGTGGGCGAGACCAAATTGGGTATTTACGGCTAAATTTAGTGGATTGGCATTTACGTCCTCATTCTGACGAAGTACTCAAGGAAACGCAGCAGCGGCTATCAGCCATGGCGGGTTTGGATATTGAAATAACGCCGGATCAAAACGGCCCGCAATCAGGCAAAGATCTGCAAATTCAGTTGTCTTCTCGTTACCCAGAATTACTCAATACAGCGGCATTGAAGGTTCGGCATGCCTTAGATGAAAACGATAAGTTTACCTCCATCAGTGACACGGCATCCCAGCCGGGTATTGAATGGCAGCTAAAGGTTAACCGTGCAGATGCGGCGCGCTTTGGTGCCGATGCAACCTTAGTAGGTAGCACAGTACAATTTGTGACAAACGGTTTGAAAATAGGTGAGTACCGGCCAGATGATGTGGATGACGAGCTTGATATTCGAGTTCGTTACCCGATTGATTCGCGTTTCATCGGTAAGTTAGATGAGCTGCGCATGAAAACGTCCACGGGCATGGTACCTATTACTAATTTTGTGCAGCGAGAAGCGCAGCCTAAAACAGACCTTATTCGTCACGTGGATAGCCAACGTGTTATTACCGTTGAAGCCAACATGGCGCCAGGAGAGCTGCTCAGTATTGAGTTACCCAAGTTGCAAACACAATTGCCTGACTTAAACCTTGATCCTAGGGTGTCGTTAACGGTCAAGGGGCAAAATGAAGAGCAAGCTGAATCAGAAGGCTTTTTAGTGAATGCGTTTTTGGTCGCCTTATTTGTTATGGCGATTATTTTGGTCACGCAATTTAACAGTTTCTATCAGGCGTTTTTAATCCTAAGTGCGGTGCTTTTCTCCACCGTAGGGGTATTTTTAGGCTTGGCTATTTTCCAGAAACCCTTTGGCATAGTGATGTCGGGTATTGGCGTTATTGCATTAGCGGGCATAGTGGTGAACAACAACATTGTATTAATCGATACTTATAATATTTTGCGCAAAGAGGGTTATAGTGCCACTGATGCTATATTGCGCACAGGGGCTCAGCGGTTGCGTCCGGTATTGATGACAACCGTGACCACCATACTGGGTTTGTTACCCATGGTGGCTGAAATCAATATTGATTTTATTGGCCGCAATGTGGATGTCGGCGGACCGTCAACCCAGTGGTGGTCACAGTTGGCGACCGCCGTTGCTGGTGGTTTGGCGTTTGCGACTTTGTTAACGCTCGTGCTGACCCCGAGCTTACTGGCGTTAAAAGCGCGCCGTGAGCAGCGAAAAATCACCACTTTGCCTCTTACGTCGGCTCAAACGCTTACATCAGCAGAGCAACCCTAGGCGGGTTGGTTGCCACAGCATGAGCGCTGAGATCTTTAGCGCTCATGTCATACACTTGGAGGAACTTTACCACAAGTATTTAGACTAAATTTTGACGCGCGCCATCGGTCATTTTTTTCGCTATTATCGGTAGTGCAATTACGCTACTTTTCAGAAAGTAAGGATCTGCATATGTTTACACTGTATGGCTCTACGACTTCTCCCTATGTTCGACGACTACGTATCTGGTTAGCCAACACCCAACATGAATTTGTTAGTATGCAAATTTACCAACAGCAAGACCGGGCGCTACTTATCGAGAAAAACCCAGCGTTAAAAGTCCCAGCGTTAGAACATGTTGTCGGTGAAAAACGTACCCTTATCTATGATTCACGGGTGATCTATCGTTACTTAAGTGAACAACTTAACTATCAGGCTCTGACTTGGCAGCAAGAAAATCAACTCACCTTAGTCGATGCGGTCAATGATAGCTTGGTGCAAATGTTCTTACTTTCTCAGTCTGATGTGGTGGCGGATACCGATAAGCTGTTTTTTAAACTGCAAAAAGAGCGGGTTAACAATGTATTGGCAGAACTGAATGAGCAGGTAGAACAAGGGCTATTCGACCATTGGCATTATCCGGCCATATGCTTATTTAGTCTCGTGGATTGGATTGAATTTAGAAACTTGCATAACTTAAAAGGCTTGGCCGCCTTGCTGCATTTTCACCAGGAAAACGCCCAGCGCATTGAAGTTACCGCAACCGACCCCAGAATGTAGGTCTGACGTTAGTTTCCAATTGATAGGTTAAATATTATGACCCCAGCACAACAAACTGAAGCACAAGCTGCCGCATTTAGGCAATTGATTAAGCACTTAGATGAAAATAAAGAGGTTCAGAACATCGACCTGATGATTTTGGCGGACTTCTGTCGTAATTGTTTATCGAAATGGTACATGGCTGCAGCAAAAGAGCAGGGCGCAGATATAGATTACGATCAGGCAAGGGAAGCCATTTACGGTATGCCATTCGCCGACTGGAAAGCCAAGTATCAAACTCCTGCTACTCCAGAACAACTTGCGGCATTTGAAAAACGTCAAAATCCCTGCGGCTAACCAGCCCCTAAATAGTCGCGTCAATCGTGTTGAGCGACTATTTACTTCCTTCTTTACGCCCGATGTGGCGATTAAATTGTGACGAATAGTTTGTAACTTCTCTGGCTTATTGGCACACTGTTATCTGGTCTAACCAGATAAGGTGGCAAGATGTCAGTTTCTAACCCATTGCGAAAATTTGTCGATAAAGTTAATCAATATCCAGCGTCTGTAAGTGCATTTTTAATGACCAAAGTGTTTCGCTTTAAAGTGAAGCTGGCGGGCACTACCAGTATTGAAGTTGTTTCTACTGATGGGCGCCGGGTTGAGTACCGATTAAAAAATCGCACCAAGGTGCAGAATCATATTGGTAGTGTACATGCTGCCGCGATGGCTTTACTGGCTGAGTCAGCGACAGGCTTTATTGTGGGGATTAATTTACCGGGTGACAAACTGCCATTGATTAAGTGTATGAACTTAAATTATGTGAAGCGGGCGACCGGGGACATGACCGCAGTAGCAACCTTAACTGATGCACAGATTGCGTTGCTTGCACAGCAAGAAAAAGGTGAAATTAACGTACAGGTTAAGGTAACGGATGAGACAGGAATACAACCTGTGGAGTGTGAAATGATTTGGGCGTGGGTGCCTAAACGCTGACATATTTTGCCTGCTTACAATACTTAATGAGGTGTCATAAGAAACATATAGAAACAATAGTGTTGTAATCGCTATTTAATGGTAAAAAATCGTATATAAAATCACACTAAAAATATTGACAGATTTTAGATTTAAATTATAAAGCAAGTTGGCAAATGCCAAATTATGTTGTCTTTAAATTAATTTAAATCGGGGATGCCATCATGGCAAAACTTTCAAGAGAATCATTGTTTCAACGTATTTTTAGTGATCCTAAACACTATCCGTATGGTTTTGCGCGTTCAGGTGACTTTTCAATTTCAGAAAGTCGAGCGCTGAGTCAATACGGCTGCTTAATTACTGCCTTACTTGATGGTCAAATTGAAGCTGAATGTGATGAAGATAACGCATTGTTAGCCTCCGCTAAGGGTGAGAAAGAGCCGAGCACAGTTGCGGAAAAAGCCTGGTCAAAGTACGACAAGCGCATACATCGGCCTAAGCTCGGTAATATTTATGGTAGTAGACCGTCAACACAGCGAGATGAAGAGGACATGTCTGAAGATACTGACCTCGAAATCGAGCTGGATGATTAATCTTAAATCATCGCTATAATCATAAAATCATCCTACAAATGACAGTGTTTTAGCCTGTAATCGAAAGGTATATCCTAATATGTTGCTATATTGGGATATATATCTCACTTTTATGTAAATTCCTGTTTAATCTTCCTCTTCCCTCAAGTATAGTTTTCGTTCGTTTGGTGGCAATATTGTGCCGAAACCTTTTTTTTAACAACTTTTTAGGAGAGTAGCCGATGGAAATGATGTCAGGCGCCGCAATGGTTGTGCGAACCCTAAAAGATCTTGGGGTTAAGCACGTATTCGGGTACCCGGGTGGAGCCGTTTTAGATATTTATGATGCATTATATGCACAGGAAGATGTGGAGCACATTCTGGTGCGTCATGAGCAAGGTGCCGCGCACATGGCTGATGGTTATGCCCGTTCTACAGGTACTACAGGTACCGTGCTCGTCACGTCAGGTCCTGGTGCGACCAATACCCTAACCGGTATCGCCACTGCTTATATGGATTCTATCCCTATGGTCATCTTGTCTGGCCAAGTGCCGTCAATGCACATAGGTGAAGATGCCTTCCAGGAAACCGATATGGTCGGTTGTTCGCGCCCTGTGGTTAAACACAGCTTTCTCGTTAAGCGCGCCGTTGATATTCCTGAGGCGATTGCCAAAGCTTATTATATTGCTAACACTGGACGTCCTGGTCCTGTGGTAGTTGATTTACCAAAAGACATAGTCAATGTGCTTGAAGAGCATCCTTATCAGTTCCCTGAAGATGTGACTATGCGCTCATACAACCCGACGTTGAAGGGGCATCCTAAGCAAATTAAAAAAGCCGCTAAGGTCTTGCTTGACGCCAAACGTCCTATTTTATACGTAGGCGGCGGTGCGATCGCGGCTGAAGCGAGTGAACTGGTTACTGAAATTGCAGAAAAGTTACACCTTCCCGTTACCTCTACTTTGATGGGACTGGGTGCCTTTTCCGGTGTTCATGCTCAAAGTCTAGGCATGCTTGGCATGCACGGCACGCTTGAATCAAATAAAGCCATGCATAACGCAGATTGTATTTTAGCGTTAGGCGCACGTTTTGATGACCGGGTAACCAATAATGTTGAAAAGTTTTGTCCCCATGCGACCATTATCCATGTGGATATCGACCCTGCTTCTATTTCTAAGACCGTTGCCGTTCATATCCCAGTAGTGGGCAGTGTGGATCAAGTGGCTAAGCAGCTACTTGAGCAAATGGGTGACGTTGACAGTAACAAGCAAAAAGAAAAATTAGCTGATTGGTGGCAACAAATTGAACAATGGCGTGGCCGTACTTGTTTAAACTATAAAAAAGACGACAAGCTGATTAAACCCCAGGAAGTAATTCAGTCAGTTTACAAACATACCAATGGCGATGCTTATGTCAGCTCTGACGTAGGTCAGCATCAAATGTTTGCTGCTTTGTATTACCCGTTTGCTAAACCACGTCGCTGGATCAACTCCGGGGGCCTAGGCACCATGGGCTTTGGATTACCGGCGGCTATGGGGGTTCAGATGGCTCACCGTGATGCGACGTCCGTAGTGATCACAGGTGATGGCAGTATTCAAATGAATATCCAAGAGCTATCCACGTGTTTGCAATACAAGTTGCCGATCAAAATCATCTCTCTGAATAACCGCGCTTTAGGCATGGTACGTCAGTGGCAAGATATGAATTATAAGAGCCGTTATTCCAGTTCTTATATGGATTCAATGCCTGATTTCGTTAAATTGGCAGAGGCTTATGGCCATATCGGTATTCGTGTTGATCATCCAGATCAGTTAGATGCAGCCATGGAGCGCTGTTTTGCCGAGAAAGAACGTTTGGTATTCATGGATATCCAGATAGATCAGAATGAACATGTTTACCCCATGCAGATTAAATTCGGCGCGATGGACGATATGCGATTAAGTAAGACGGAGCGCACATAATGAAACGTATTATTTCAGTTTTAATGGAAAACGCGCCCGGTGCTCTATCACGTATTGTTGGTGTATTTTCCCAACGGGGCTACAACGTTGATTCGTTGTGTGTGGCAGCGACAGACGATAAGAGCTTGTCGCGCTTGACCATCACCACCCAAGCAGATGACAAAGTTATTGAGCAGATCACTAAGCAAGTAAACAAGCTTATTGATGTACTGAAAGTGACAGATCTGACTGACGGTAATCATGTTGAACGCGAGTTGATGTTGATTAAAGTTGCCACGCGCAGTGAATTGGTGCGTGCAGAAGTTAATCGCAACGTGGATATTTTTCGTGCGCAGATCATTGATGTCGACCTAAACAACTATACGATCCAGGTCACGGGTACGAGCGATAAGTTAGATGCATTTGCGAACGTATTAGCGCAAAGTACCGAGATTATCGAAGCGTCACGTACTGGGGTATGTGGTTTGGCTCGCGGCGATAAAGCGCTGCGTCCTTAAGCCAGTTCCTAGGCACTAATATTTGCAAAATAGGCTCATTATGAGCCTTTTTTTATGGGTACGCCCCATGCTGAAGAATATGGTTGTTTAAGGTTTATCCCACACGAGTTCTTTAAAGTGTTTACGGCACATTGACTCATATCTGTCATTGCCGCCTACTTCAACTTGAGCACCTTCTCTGGCGGCGTTGCCTTGCTGATCAAGGCGCACCACAAAAGTCGCTTTTCTGCCGCAATGGCAGATAGTCTTTAATTCGATTAGCTTATCTGCCCAGGCCATCAAGTAGCGGCTGCCTTCAAAGGTTTCGCCAACAAAATCAGTACGCAGACCATAAGCTAAAACAGGAATATCTAAGTCATCGACCACAGAAACCAGTTGCTGTACTTGTTGTTTATTTAAGAACTGTGCTTCATCGATAAACACACAATCTAATTTTTTGTCATGGCACATATCTGCAATTTGTTGATGTAAGTCACTACTAGCATTGAATAAAAAAGCACTTGCTTCGAGACCAATGCGGGATGCAACCTTGCCTGCACCGAAACGGTCATCAAGAGCTGCAGTGAAAATAGCGGCGCGCATACCGCGTTCTTTATAGTTGTAAGCAGACTGCAGCAGAGAGGTTGATTTGCCTGCATTCATTGCAGAATAATAGAAGTAGAGCTGTGCCATGTAACACGGGATCCTGAGGTGCACCAAGAGCGCTTGGTATTCGTTATTATTTGCTTGCTATGGTAGCGGATCTGCCAGTTAAAGTCCGCTGCTGTTAGGCTATTTTACGTCTAAGGATTCGCAGGTGATATCGTTTATGGGATTCTGCCACTGAATTAACTGTTCGTTGCGCATGGGTTTAGCAAAATAAAAACCTTGCAGATAGTCCACACCCATAGCGGTTAATGCTTGCGCTTGGGCTAGACTTTCCACGCCTTCGGCGACGGTCTTACAGTTGAGTTCGCTGGCAATAAACAACGTGGCACGAATAATCGCCTCACCATTGTTGTCCATATTATCAATAAAGGATTTATCGATTTTGACTTGGTTGACTGACAAGGTTTGCAATTGGGACAAAGACGAATATCCGGTGCCAAAATCATCAATGGAGACTTGAATTTTCCTGGCTTGGATCGCTTCAAGTTGCTGCTTAATTTTGATTTTATTGTCGACAAATATGGATTCAGTTATTTCCAAATGCAATCGTTCTGGGTCGAGCCCACTGCTACGCAACGCATTATCAAGGGCGCGTATAAAGCTGTCGTCCATCAGTTGAATAATCGATACATTCACTGATACAGCGGCATTGTGGGCATATTGCCACTGACTGGCATCCATGCATGCTCGGTTGAGTACCCAAGCGCCAATTTCTTTAATTAAGCCCGACTTTTCGGCTAACGGAATAAATTGATCTGGCCCGATGAGGCGCCCATTAAAATCCCAACGTAGTAAAGCTTCAAACGACCAAGAAGTACTGTCTTTGGCTGATATAATGGGTTGGTAGCACAAGTATAATTGCCGGCGTTCTGTGGCGTGTTGTAAGCCTTCAAGTATGCTTTGTGAATCAACAACCTTTTGTTGCAACTCATTGCTAAAGATCGCTGGCGTGCGGTTTGAGGTGTTTTTTTGCTCACACATAACTAAATCGGCAAACTGAATTAGCTCAGCCGCGTCAGCACTGTGCTCAGGACACATAGCGATGCCAATGGTTGCGCCTAAATGCACACTATTGTTATTGATGATTATGGCTTGAGAAATACTGGTAATAATCGCGCTGGCAATGGCTTGGGCGGTTTGTGCATCGCTGTAAGGCAGGGCAACTAGAAACTCGTCACCGTTCCAGCGACCGAGTTTATTCTTATCTGCGAATGCGCCGATGCGTTTGGTCACTTCTTTTAAGACGCTGTCGCCCACTTGATGACCCATGGTGTCGTTAATTTTTTTAAAGCCATCGAGATCAATAAACAGTAGCGCTAGGTCGCTGTTACTTTGGGCGGCTCTGGCCGTTAATTTACCTAAGGTTTGGGTAAATGCTTTGCGGTTCATTAATTGCGTGAGGGGATCAAGGTACGATAGTTGGGCGATTTTTTCCGTGCGCTTACTGACTTGCTCTTCAAGGGTATTGTTGATGGCATTGAGCTTGTCATATGCGGCGTTTAATTCTTGATTAACTTCGTCCAATTGACGCTTTTCTTGACGAAGCTGCTCGCTCATCGCCATGTTCATATTTTTAATATGGATGGAATCTAAAGTGAATTTTACCGCCTTATGGTAGGTAAACACTAGCCCAATGCTAAAGGCTAAACCTAACCCTCCGAGTATGACGCGATAATCTTCTTGAGAAATCACGCCCAATAGTGAGATGGGTACCAACAATATCAGTGCATAAGAAATCGATATACGGGCGTTAGCAGCCAACACGGATTGCCCTCCCGCTGCCATAGACGACAACACTATGATCATGGTCGAGAATTCGAGTAGGTTGACTTGATTGAAGGTAAAAAGCGGCAAGCTGGCCCAAATAACAGCGGTGGCTAGGCAACCAACACCAAAACGGCGCTGGGCTGCACCGCCATCAAAATCATTACGTGGCCTTATTTTATGTTGCCAATAGATCCCATCAAGCAGGCGGGCAGTTAATATCGATAACATCACCAACCACCAAAAAAATTTGATCCCTGCTATGTCAGGGTTGGAAAAACCAAATGCGAGAACTGTGCTAGATGCAAGCGTAATCGAACAGCCTGCTATGGTATTACTATAAAGTAATTTCGCCGCGTCCTGACTGTTTAGTGCTCGTAATTCAGCTGAAGTATTACTCACTCTCATCCTAAGTATGTTGACTAATTCTTTGTTTCTCGTTTGTTATTAGCAAAACGCTAAGCAAAACTGAACGTAAATTTATTGCTATTAGACGGATAATCTACCGCAAATTTTTGAAAAAAGTAACAGCTGCTTTACAAGGACTGTTTTAGGTATCTCACTAATTGTTCTCCAGCGATGCGAATGTGCTCTGTGAGCACTTTATTGGCCTTTTGTCGATCATCTTCACGCAGTGCTGTTAGTAACGCCTCATGCTCATTTTGGCTGTGGGATAAATAATCCAACTCCATTTCCTGAAACCCTATGTACCGAGCGCATAATTGATGCAATTGAGTCACAGTGTCGAACAGCGCAGGGCGATCTGCAGGTAGATATAAACAGCGATGAAATTGCCAATTAAGTTCGCCTTGTTGCAGTATATCTCGAGGCTCACTGCTTTTCAGCTTCAACAAGATGTCTTGTGCTTTGCCGAGGGTTTCAAAATTGATATTAGGTATGGCGTGGCCTAGTAACATAGGCTCAAGATGCAATCGCATTAAATACAAGTCTTCAGCGTCACTGGAGTTTAATGGCCGTATCATCACACTGGACTTGCCATGATTACTTAACCAGCCGTCGTTTTTTAAGCGTTGCAGGGTATCGCGTATCGGAATACGACTTACCCCGTAACGCTCAGCAAGTAGCGTTTGCTTGAGCGCGGTATTTTGCGGTAGTTTCCCATGCACAATATCGTGTTTGAGTTGTAGGTACAGACTATCAGTCTTCGAATAATGCATATCAAGCTCTGTTATTAGATGCTGAAATGTGGCTTTTTAGAGCGGCTTTACGATTGAATAATAATGTCAGCATACCAAGGATTAGCCCCCAGAAAGCCGAAGATACGTCAAACAACGACACACCTGAGGCGGTGACCAGAAAGGTCAATACGGCGGCATCACGATATTGGGTATCATGTACCGAGCTATACAAACTCGCCCCTATGGTTCCCAGTAGAGCCAGTCCGGCTAAGGTTGCGACTAACGCCGCAGGAAAGGCGGCGAACAGACTAACGACCGCAGTGGCGCCAAGACCAGCAAGAACATTAAATATCCCGGCTGACAAACCAGCCACATAGCGTTTGGCGGGATCTATATGTGACTCTTCACTCGTACAAATGGCAGCCGTAATGGCGGCTAAGTTGAAGCTAAAGCCACCAAACGGAGCGAGTATTAAATTAAGCGCACCGCTAGTGGTAATAATCGGTGAGATGGGTTGTTGTCCGTAACCACTGGACTTGAGTACCGCCATTCCGGGTAAGTTCTGCGCTGTCATTGTCACAATAAACAAAGGAATACCAACACCGAGCAAGACTGAAAAGTCAAATTGTGGCGAAACCCAGACTGGTGTGGCCATGGTTAAATCAATATCTGTGCTATTAAACATACCAGCATACAGTGCGTAAAGCGTACCTGTGGCCAGCACCAACAAAATACTGAAGCGGGGTAACAAGCGTTTCGCGGTAAAATAGCTAAGCAGCATAATACCCACAAGTTCCGGTTGCAGGGCCAGTGAACTAAAAATCCCCAAGCCGAATTGCAGCAGTATACCTGCCAGCATGGCACTTGCTAAGGGCAGAGGGATGCGTTTTGTCAGGCGATCAAACCAACCTGTCATTCCCGTGATCAGGGTTAGCACCGCCACAAAAATAAATATACCAATGGCTTGTTCGACACTGACCCCTGCAAGGCTAGTGGCCAGTAATGCGGCGCCAGGTGTGGACCAAACAATGATAATGGGACGCTTGTAATACCAAGACAGCCCAAAGCAACCTAGGCCCATACCGACACCGAGCGCCCATACCCAGCTGACAATCATCTCGTGGGTGGCACCTGCTGCTTGAGCGGCTTGAAATACAATGGCCACTGCACTGGCAAAGCCTACGAGGACTGCGATAAAACCTGCGCTCACGGCAGATAAACTCATGTCTTTAAACAGGTTTCTCATTTTGTATACCATGCTATATTTGTATACAAATTTAACACGGCCAAATAACAGCTGTATAGTATTAACCCTTAGGGTTGCTCAATTGAGCTGAAAAAAACAAGAATAGGAGAGAATGTCAGTTAGAACAGCAAGTACTGCCTAGCGACAGGTATCGTTATTTAGGGTACCTGTCGCACGATAATAGGGGGCGAGCGGAATTTTTTGGCCAAAAAAACTAACAAGAAAGCACCAATATACATAGTCACACCATATACACCAGGAGCGACGGCATAATCAGCGCGTTGTAAAAACGTGATCGCAATCAAGATCGCCATTGCTGAATTTTGTACCCCAACCTCAATACCCAGTGTGACGCAGTCCCGAGCAGAGAAACGAAATATCAAGCCTAATCCTATTCCCAGCAAAATTGCGACGAGATTTAAGGTTAACGCACTGGTGAAAACCGCTGAAAATGACGAAGCCAAAGTTGCCTTCTCTTGAATGACAATGGCAAGGATCATCAGCACTAAAAATGCGCTGGCTAAATGGCGGAAGAAGGGTTCACTGGAAATTGCCTTCTCAGCAAAGTAGTGGCGCAGTGTAATTCCTATGATGACCGGAATAAGGGTGATGAAAATCAATCCAATAGTGGTGCTCACTAATGAAAATGATTGTTGCTCTTGTTGCCCAAACTGACTCACAGCAAATTGGATGATAAGGGGCGTTGTCAGCACACAGATAAGTGAGCTAATGGCGGTAAGGCTCACAGAAAGTGCCAGATTTGCACGTGCTAGCTGGCTAATGATATTCGAACTTGTGCCACCTGGGCAGGCTGCTAATATCATGATCCCAATCGCCAGATTAGAGGGTAACTCAAATACGAGCGCTAGAAAGTACGCCAGCAACGGCAGCAACATAAGTTGGCCAAATAAGCCGACAATTATCGGTAACGGGGCACGCCATAATTGCTGAAAATCCTGTTTAGTTAAACTTAGCCCCATGCCAAACATGATAAAAGCCAGTACCAAGGGGGCGATATATTGGGTTAAAAAAGATTCGGTCATTATTTTTATTATTCACTTTATTGGTTCAGCGCTAAGCGTCTATTTTTGAGAGGGAAAGTCGTATTGCTTATGACATCACTGACCATTAAGTTCATTAGGCTCAATTAGGCGGTAGAATTTACGCAACTTTGTCATCAAGGCTTGATTGTTGGAAATAAAGGTATTCAGCTGTTGAATTATATTGCCTTGGTGAATGGTTGCCAGATGAAACGTAACAGGGCCGTGGGGCAACATTTTGGCTAATGTGATTACGCTTTTCTGTTGGGTTGATTGCCACAAGTGTTGAGCCACGTTGTATTCAATGTCAGCTCCATCAACTCGGCCTTTCAACACTAAATTAAGCGCGGCAATAGGGGTATTGACCTCGACTAAATTTAAGCGTTTTTGCGCAATGCGATCTAACCAATGTACAGGCGTAAAACCATGGGGCACAACAAGAGAGCTAAATTTTCCAATGGGATCGAACTCATGTTTTTCTAATACTAGGGTTCCACTGATGGCAGTAATCAGCGGTTGGCTGAGTATTTTTTGTGGCTCCACTTCGCTGGGCAAAGCGCGCCATCCTTTGTTGTCAGGATAAGCAAAATCAATGCTGGCATTGACTAAGGCTCGCTGCAAACGTTTGATGGGATAGGAACGATATTCAAAGTGGTAACCAGAGTGCTGGGCGAATGCTTGTAAAACTGCCCAAGCATAACCTTTGTCCCCTTCCCGGCCAAAATCATAATGGGGGTAATACGCAATATCTTGACTGCCAACAATATAGCTGTGCTTGGTGGCAGCCATGGTGGTGAGGCTAATGCCAGAAACTATAAAGAAAAGCCAAAGCCACTTTATTACATGCATAAGTATTAACACGCTACTTCGATTGAACTATGTGCTTTAGCATAGTTGAAAGTCGTGAGTTCGATGAAAATACCTTCTGTGCAGATAATTCTGAGCAGACAGTCTAGCTCATTTTAGCCAACAGGCGAAGCGGCGCAATTCGTGCAATGTAGCGAAACAGTGCCCAGGGCCAAGTCGGTACAAAACTGCTGGCGACTTCTTTCTCTATGGCTTTTACCATCGCCTTACAGCCGGTTTCTGTGTCAACGATGAAAGGCACGGTTTTAACTTTTTCATTAATTTCACTTTGAATGAAACCTGGGTGAATTGTTGTAACTTTGATTGGGCTACCCAGTACATCAATACGAATGCCTTCCGTCATTGAGGTCAGTGCGGCTTTTGTGGCGGCATAGACAGTCATAGCGCGACGCGCACCGCGCACTGCACTGACTGATGATATGGTAACTAGATGGCCTGCATTTTGCGCCCGAAAAATCTCCATACTGGCTTCACATTGGGCAAGTGCTGAGACAAAGTTAGTGATTGCTGTTTGTTTGTTAGCATGAAAATAGCCTGTCCCAACCGATGCGCCTTTACCCATACCTGCATTGACAATCACCCTGTCTAGGCTGCCCATATCTTCGGCGAAACCTTTAATGACCTCAAACACTTGCGGGTGATCATTCACATCTAGTGGCCGAATAAACACCTCAATGTTGGGGTTGATGGCCAGTAATTCGGCTTTTAATTCTGCCAATCGCTCTACACGTCTAGCGCATAAACCTAAGTTGCGACCCATTTTAGCAAACTCAATGGCCATCCCTTTGCCTAAGCCTGAGCTGGCGCCAGTGATTACAATATTTTTTCTTGTCATGGTGGCGTGTCTCTGTGTTATTTGTAAGTGATAAGACGACTATGATGCCCTTCAAACGCGCAATGTTCATTCAAAGTCGACAATATGTGCCCTTTACAGCCGAGTATAATTTTACTTATCCCGCAATTGACCAGGGTCCAATTTAAATCCATTAATTTTCCAGCTGGAATCTGTAATAGCATCTGACTCAGTAACGCTATTGGCCCGCCGGAACTGAATACGGCTATATTTTTCCCATCGCCAGCTTGCTCGACCGTCGTTTGCAAAGCACGTTGAACGCGGGCTTGGTAGACGGTCCAAGATTCATTATATTGCTCAGCGTGATCGTTTTTTATCCAGCGTGAAAATGCACTGTTCAGTAGATTTTGTAATGCGATATTGGGGTTTTTGTGCTGCATTAGGTGCTGTTTTACCCCGTTGGCACTGGCATAATCCGGATTAAGTTTGCTTAGAATATCTTGGTGGTCATACTCGTTCCAATCAGCATTGATTGTCATTTCGTTGCCAAGTGCTTCACCTATCTGCATGGCTTTTAAGCAACCTTCAGCCGTCTGCTGATGGCGCAACATACCACCCACAATAACTTTGTCGAATTGTATACCGCGACGCAATAAGTCAGCGCCCAAATGGCTAGCTTGCTCTGTGCCAATAGTCGACAGACAATCATAGTCATCTTGGCCGAATGAAGCTTGACCATGCCGGATTAAATATATGCTGGCCATACTAACGAGTTCCTTTAATGGCTTTTCGGCATTGCCACAGCAAATAATGCACAAAAAACCAGATATTTTTAAAGGCTGGATTATTTGTTTGCTTATGGTGATAGCGATAATAAATTTGCTGGGCGATAGCGGCTAATCTAAAGAGGCCATAGACTTCATAAAAAGCAACATTATCAGCCTTAAAACCGGTTTTATCCAGATAGTATGCAATCACTTCTTTACGGGTATACATGCCGTTCAAGTGGGTCGGTTGGCGACGTGTTGATTTTGCCAAGCGATCATCGTCTGCTTGCACCCAATAGGCTAAACTATTGCCTAAATCCATCAGAGGATCACCAAGGGTGGCCAATTCCCAGTCGAGTACGCCGATAATATGCGTTGGCTCGTGGGCATCTAGTACCAAGTTGTCAAAGCGAAAATCATTGTGGGTTAAGCAAATATGTTCATTGTCTGGCAAGTTGGCTTGCAACCAATCGCATATGTAATTGGCTTTGGGAACATTCCACGTACGAGCTTTGTGATAGCGAGTTATCCAGCCATCGATTTGCCTTTGGGCATAACCGCTACCTTTTGCGATGTGACTCAGATCTGCAGCCTGATAATCAACTTTGTGTAACTCAATCAAACTGTCTAATGCGTTCTCGCATAAAGTACGAGTATCCTGGGTTGATAGCGGTAAATCTCTAGGCATGTTTTTACGCGGAATAATGCCATTGAACTTCTCCATGATGTAAAATTCAGCGCCTATTACGCCTTTATCCTCGCAGTGAGCAAGCATCTCAGGCACATATTTATATACCGGTTTTAAGGCTGCTTGCAGGCGATACTCCCGGCCCATATCATGGGCACCCTTAGCTTTGGTGCCTGCTGGACCTCGGCGTAAAATGACTTCATTATCGGGGCTGGTCGCCTCGTTAAATGTGAGGCAGTACGTCCAATTGGACGCACCTCCGGCATATTGAGTGACTTTTGGTGTACCGTTTAAATGGGGAAGTTGACTGTTAAGCCAAGGTAATAAGGAGGCTACATCTAGCTCCTCACCTTGGCGCACATGACCAGCTTCATCAACAACGGTTTGCCCATCGGTAAGCTGACTCATGTTATTGATATTTCTTCAGTTCAAGGCGTGTCACCATACCCATATGCACTTCATCTGGGCCATCGGCTAAGCGCAGCGCTCTAGCACCAGCGGCGAATCGTGCGAGTGGGAAGTCACTACTCATCCCCGCACCACCATGCAACTGTACCGCCATATCCACTACGTCTTGTAGCATTTTAGGCACGGCAACTTTAATTGCAGAAATTTCGGTCATGGCATTTTTTACGCCTACTTCGTCGATTTTCCACGCAGCGTGCAGCGTCATTAGACGTGCTTGATGAATGGCAATACGTGCCTGAGCGATTCGTTCGCCATTACCGCCTAGTTTTATGAGCGGTCTGCCAAATGCGGTACGGCTTAAGCTGCGTTTCATCGCCAGTTCTAGTGCTTTTTCAGCCGCGCCAATAGAACGCATGCAATGATGGATCCGACCCGGCCCTAAACGACCTTGGGCGATAGCGAAGCCTTTGCCTAAACCGACCAATAAGTTCTCTTTCGGTACGCGTACGTTGGTGAAATGCATTTCACCGTGACCCGATGGCGCATCAAAGTCGCCGTAGGCACTAAGCATACGTTTAATTTCGATCCCTGGGGTATCGAGCGGCACAATCACCATGCTGTGCTGGCTGTGTTTGTCATTTTCAGGATTGGATAAAGCCATGAAAATCGTTATTTTTGCATTAGGATGACCTAAGCCCGTAGACCACCATTTTTTGCCATTTAATACCAACTCATCACCGTCTTGTTCGACGGTGGCCTGCATGTTTGTCGCATCAGAGGAGGCTACGTCAGGCTCGGTCATACCAAATACCGAGCGTATTTCGCCGGCGAGTAACGGTTTAAGCCATTTTTCTTGTTGTTGCTCGTTACCAAAGTGGTAAAGCACTTCCATATTGCCTGTATCAGGGGCATTACAGTTGAATATTTCAGAGGCGAATAATACTCGACCCATTTCTTCAGCCAATGGAGCGTATTCTAGGGTCGTTAACCCTTTGCCTAGTTTGTCGTCGGGCAGGAATAAGTTCCATAAGCCTGCTGCTTGGGCTTTCTTTTTTAACGGCTCAATAAATGGATGCATCTGCCACTTCGTCCAGTCACCGGTAGGGTTAAGCTCTTCCGTCTCACGGTAAATTTGCTCTTCCACTGGATATACGTGTTCATCCATAAACGCTTTAACGCGTGCAATGTAATCTTGAGTTTTTTGGCTATGAGCAAAATCCATAATTTTCCCTTACTGTTGGTTAATGACGGTTCGTTAATGTGTCATCAGCATAGCGTCATTATTAAATTGAATGAAATGAAAAATAGTGCAGGTATACTATGAATTAAATTCATTGCTGTGGGGCGCAACTGTGGCAGATATACATGCTCTTAAAAAGCTCGACCTAAATTTGCTTAAAGTCTTTGAAAGTCTGTACCTTGAACAAAATATGACGCGCACCGCAGAAGCACTGCATATCACGCCATCAGCGGTCAGTCATGGAATTAAACGTTTGCGGGATTGCTTGGGTGACCCGTTGTTTCAACGCAGTAATAACCGCATGTTACCCACTCCCGCCTGTCAGCGCATGGCGCCACTTATTATCGATAATCTCACGCGCTTGCGGCAGATCATGCAACATTGGGGTGAGTTTCAACCCTTGACCAGTGAACACCATTTCAGAATCGGGATGCATTACGCACTCGAACCCAGTATTTTCCCCGCGTTAACGACTCGTCTTGCCCAGTTAGCACCCAAGGTGACGTTTTCTAGTGTTAAGGTTGACCGGGTTACTTTGACTCGGGATCTAAGTGCCGGGCATATGGATTTAGCATTAGATGTTGCGCTACCAATTAAAGCGCCTGTGTTGCACCAGAAACTGATTGATGATGAGTTTTGTGTGTTAATACGTAAAACTCATCCTTTGTGTAACGGAATGAATAAAGAGGCTTATTTTGCGGCTGGCCATATTGGGGTGTCTAATCGGTCAAGTGGAGCATCGGCAGAAGATCTGTTGTTCCAACAGCAGGGGTTATCGCGCAAGGTGGTGATTCGATGTCAGAATTATTATTCCGCTAAGAGCATGGTGGCTAATTCAGATTATTTACTGACAGTTCCTCGCATGCTGGCTGAGCATTTACGTCAAGACGAGGTAGCATTACTTGATCTGCCGCTAAAAATAGCACCGATTTCTACTCATCTTTATTGGCATAAAAATACAGAACAAGACTCTGCATTAACGTGGTTAAGAGCGATTTTTGAAGGGATTTTTGTGAATTAAGGAACATATGTGGCTCGCCATTTTAGATATAGCGAGCCAGATTGCTTGGGGGATTAATCGTGATTAATAGAGCCGATACGATGGGTCGTCAAATCAGCGCCGTTATATTCTTCTTCTTCGGTTAAACGTAAACCCATGGTCTTATTGAGTACGCCGTAAACAATGACACCGCCAATCAAAGCCACTGAAATACCGCCAAGGGTACCTATAAGTTGTGCTACTAAGCTTACTCCGCCTAAGCCACCCATATTCTCGCTACCAAAAATACCTGCTGCAATACCGCCCCATGCACCACATAAACCATGTAGTGGCCACACACCTAAAACGTCATCCAGTTTTTTGCTGCGTTGAATGAGGGTAAACAGAGTCACAAACAGCCAACCTGCGACAACGCCAATAACCAGTGCGCCAATAGGGTGCACAATATCTGAGCCCGCACAGATAGCGACTAAGCCAGCAAGGGGACCATTGTGGACAAAGCCGGGGTCATTTTTGCCGAATAACCAAGCGGCAATAATACCGCCTGCCATGGCCATAAGTGAATTCATGGCCACCAAACCACTGATACCGTCAAGCGTTTGCGCCGACATTACGTTAAAGCCAAACCAGCCAATGCATAAAATCCATGTACCCAAGGCTAGAAAGGGAATATTTGATGGAGCAAAAGCGATTAACTTTTTATCTTTCACTCGGCCATTACGTAGCCCTAAAAAAAATACCGCCACTAAGGCCAACCATCCACCGACGGCATGCACCACGACTGATCCAGCAAAATCATGGAATTGTGAACCTGTGGTTTGCTCTATCCAGTCCTGTACGCCGTAATTGCCATTCCATACCACGCCTTCAAAAAAGGGATAAATTAACGCGACAATAATCGCTGAAGCTAACAAGAAGGGATTAAACTTGGCCCGCTCCGCAATACCGCCTGAGATAATTGCTGGGATCGCGGCGGCGAACGTCATCAAGAAGAAAAACTTGACCAAGTCATAACCGTTATTAGCAGTTAATTCTCTCGCACTACTGTAAAACGTGGTGTCGTAGGCAATCCAGTAACCGATAAAAAAGTAAGCAATACAGGATACGCCAAAATCGGTGATGATCTTAACCAAGGCATTAACCTGATTTTTGTGGCGAACGGTGCCCACTTCTAAAAATGCGAAGCCAGCATGCATGGCAAAAACCATGATTGCGCCGATAAGTAAAAAGTAGGTATTAGAACTTTGCACCAATAACTCGGTGGCGCTAGTGACATCTTGCATGTGATATATCTCTGTGTGACAGGTTAAATGTTACAGCAAGGTAAAAGTGTTGGTTTTACCTTTTATTGCGACTGCTCTTATTGTGTTGTTTATACGTTACCTAAAAAAGCCTGTACTATTGTTTCAGGCCTTGCTGTGGCGGAATGATACCCCGCGTCAGTGAAAGATTGCGTACCTCATATAGAACTAAAATATATAGCTCATACGTATTTAACATCGAGTGTAAAACTAAAGGCTAGTTGTTAAATTTTGCCCCTGTGTCTTACTAAAGGTATGCATGAAATTTGCTCAGGATGGCCTGAATGCTCATAGGATGTCATTCGAAAGTCTGATTTTCGATACCTTACATCCTCACCCTAAATAATGCCTATAGATTAAGATAAGTGACTATCACTTAGCGAGAGATATCATGAAAAATGCGCTTTTAAATCGATTTCCACCTTTTGTTGCATGTTGGTTGTGCTGTATTTTTGCGAGCTTTGTCAGCATTAACCTAGCGAATGCAGCGGACAGCAATCTACTCAATGCCAAGCAACGTCAGTTATTAGTCAGCGAAATGCAGCAAACTGGCACGGTGCGAGTCATTGTGGAGCTTGATATTGACTCGAATGGATCATCATCATCCGTTGATGAAAATAACAGTGCAAGCCAAAGTGACAGCAACCAGCAAGGCGTGAGCGACGCTAATCGTGAGGCCAGCACGATGCGAGCAATCGCAACTGCCCAAGCTAACTTACAATTGACCTTGAATCAAAGCGGCGCGCAGTTAAAGCACAGCTTTGTTCATTTGCCTTTGGTGGTGTATGAAATTAATGCTCGGGCCTTATTAGTACTCGAAGGTCAAAGTGATGTACGCAGTATTCAGCTTGATAATATTCGTCAGCCTACACTCGCCCAAAGTACCAGTATTATTGGCAGCGATGAGGCTTATGATATTGGGGCCAATGGAGCCGGTCAGACAGTAGCCGTGCTTGACTCAGGTGTTGAGGCAAATCATCCGTTTTTAAATGGTAAGGTGGTTTCTGAAGCGTGTTTTTCCACTAACCGCAGCTCCGGCTTTTCTGAGTCTGTCTGTCCTAGTGGTAATAATGATGAAATAGCCGATGGCGCTGCCCAAGCCTGTGATTTTAGTGGCTGTTACCATGGTACCCACGTGGCAGGCATTGTCGCAGGTAATAGCGATACCTTACACGGGGTTGCTAAAAACGCCGATATCATCGCCATTCAAGTGTTTTCAAAGATCCTCGATAGTAGTTATTGTGATGGTAATCCACCTTGTTTAGGCGCCTACGATTCTGACGTTATTCAAGGATTAGAACGAGTATATAGCCTGCGAAATACCTATGCTATTCCGTCCGTGAACATTAGCTTAGGGGCGGGGGGGTATCTCACTCAAAGTGATTGTGATTCAGCTAACCGCAGCTACGCGGCAGCAGTCGGTAAACTCGACGAGGCGGGTATCGCCGTCGTGATCGCGTCGGGTAACAGTGGTTATAGCAACAAAATAAGCGCACCTGGGTGTGTCACTGGTGCGGTAAGTGTTGGGGCAACAACGGATAACGACAGTGTCGCGTCATTCACTAACCGAGCAGATTATTTAACCCTATTGGCACCCGGCACGAGTATTGTTTCCTCTGTACCCGGCGGAACTTATTCCTCGTTGCAAGGGACATCTATGGCGGCTCCTCATGTGGCTGGCGCATTTGCTGCGCTGGCTTCATTGGATAACAAACCTGATAAAGGGCAAATTTTAGCGGCGCTATTAAACACGGGCAAGGCCATTGATGTCAGCACCTTGACATTTGGTCGCATCGCATTAGGCGCCGCCGCCGAGAACCTCATGCCCGAGCCTGCAATTAATCAACAATTAAGCATTCGCCTAACGGTTGATAATTCAGAAGAGTTGTACTTTAACGGGGTACTGTTAGGCGAGTCTGCAGATTGGAAAAGCAGCCAGTTCTATAGCGTTAATGTGACGCAAGTCAATAATGTGCTGGCAGTCAAAGCGATGGATGTTGATGGTTTAGCAGGACTGCTGGCTGAATTAGAGTTAGCGGGTCAACCTTTGTATAGCGATGAAAATTGGAAAGTTTCTACTGAGCATGTTGAAGGTTGGCAGCAAACCGATTTCGATGATAGCCAGTGGCAACCAGCCAGTACCTATGGTTACTACGGCGTGTGGCCTTGGTATAAAAAAGTACAGGGATGGGCAAGTACAAGCCAAGCGCAGTGGCTATGGTCAGATGAACGTTATGACGACGATACTGTGTACTTTCGTTATCACATAACTGCAAGTGATGAGGCTGCGCCTGATCCTGTGGTGATTGAAACGCTGGCCTTAGCACAAGGGCAGGTGAATGAAGCTTATTCAAGCATGCTGTCTGCCAGTGGTGGAAGCGAGTCTTTTGTATGGTCACTAACAAACGGTAGTTTACCTAATGGGATTAGCCTTGAGACGCAAAGCGGGGAATTGGCAGGAACACCTAATGAAGCAGGCGAATTTACCTTTACTGTTCAGGCTAGTGATACAACAGGCACACACGCTCAGCAAACCTTTACGCTGTCTATCGCCGCCGCGCCTGTCACCTCTGAAATGGCAACGATCACAATATCGGTTGATAACTTTGAAGATACTTACTTTAACGGCGTATTCTTAGGCTCATCAAACAACTGGATGTACGCTAAGAGTTACATCGTGGAACTGGCCTCTGGTCGCAACGTATTAGCGGTGAAGGCCCAGGACGTAGATGGCATTGCGGCGCTTATCGCTAAGATAGAAACCGAACAGGGCGTTATCGTCAGCGATACGCAGTGGAAAGTTTCTACGCAAACGTTTGATGATTGGAATACGCAAAGTTATGACGATAATAGTTGGGGTTATGCCGCAGAGTATGGCGCTTATGGGGCTTTACCTTGGCGCTCGCGAGTGAGCGGATTGTATGGCTCCAATGGCGCCAATTGGATTTGGTCAGATGATAACGAGCTGCATGATCTGGTCTATTTTAGGCTGGTGATTGAACGTCCCTAAATAAACACAATTTTTAACAGCTAAAAAGCCGAGTTGATATATCTGACTCGGCTTTTTATTTTTTGTAACCCTCATCACAATTCGCCCTCATTGCACTCTTGTCAAATGCCCAGTCAGAAAAATGACACTTGTCTTTGTGTTTTTCTCTAGAGGCGGATTTCGGCTTATAAGCTATTGATTAAATTAATAATACTCACTTTGGCATAATCTCTGCTGAACGGTAGGATATTAGTTAAACACTAGCTGCACACCAAAGGCAGCAAAAGGTATTCATATGCTAGGTTCTGCCCATATTCAACTCACTAATACGCTTGGCCAAGATGTTGCGCGCACAGCAAGGCCAACAGTAGGCTCAGCCCACGTATTACAGCAATTGCTGCCTACATTATGGGTAAATGAACCTAGAATGCGATATCAGCCTATTACGGGGTTGGATTATTATATACGCGAAGAAACTGAACACTTGTTAGCACGGATTGAAACCCACTGTGAAATGGTTCTAGAGGCTGCGGGCGCCAATGCTGGCGATAAAGCCATGCCCAAGTTTACGTTAAGGTTTGCCAACGGGGAGTGCGTACTCGCAGGGCAATACCCGCCAGCGCTATTAACACAACTCAAGCAAGATCGCTGGCTCATGGATGCCTTCGCCTGGCTTGTACCCAATTATTTCGCATTAGTGCACTCGTTAGAGTTGGTCGCTTTTTCACATGTTTATCAGCGCTCACGCTCAAAAGCGAGCAAGACTTACCGTCATTTTGATGGTGAAAATAACGGTTTATATGTATCAATCAAATTTGATACAGGCAAAGCCCAGTGGAATATCGCCTCACCGATTAACGTTTTTCATTTGCAGGCAACGAAGAAATAAGGCCATTTAGTTCAGTCAATGAACGCGAATCTATTTGAGCTATTCGTTTCATTAACTGTGCTTTTCCCCGCGGTTGCCGAACCTAAACACTAGTTGCGATAAATGATGCTTGTTACAATGGGCATTGGGTTAGCTTTGCGCTTACACCTTCATATCACACAAATAAAAATGCCCTCTGGATAGGAGGGCACTAATCGTCAATGAGGCATTTTTATTTTACTAACTAAATGCAGTTGTAACCCAGTTTGTTATTCAGATGTTTGCTCTCGACCTAGTAAGGCTAGTGCAGCTTCTTTTGCGGGTTTGGCTTCGTATAAGACTTTGTAGATTTGCTCACAAATCGGCATTTCTACGTTATGACGCGCAGCCAATTGATGTACTTCTTTGGTATTGCGGTAACCTTCAACCACTTGGCCGATTTCTGCAATCGCGTCGTCTATGCTTTTTCCGGCGCCTAAAGCTAAACCGAAACGACGATTACGGGATTGGTTATCAGTGCAGGTTAATACCAAGTCACCTAGGCCTGCCATACCCATAAAGGTTTCAGGCTGTGCGCCTAAGGTAATACCTAAGCGAGTTAGCTCTGCTAGACCACGGGTGATCAAAGCCGTTCTGGCGTTTGAACCAAAGCCTAAGCCATCGGCTAACCCAGCGCCTATGGCAATGACGTTTTTTACCGCACCGCCTAATTGCACGCCAATAAAGTCATTGTTTTTGTATACCCGAAATGAACGAGAGCAGTGCAGCATATTGGCAAAATCTGTGGCCAATTGATCATCCGTTGATGATACGGAAATAGCGGTGGGTAAGCCTGCGACCATTTCTTTAGCAAATGTGGGGCCTGACACCACCGCAAGAGGAATAGTATCACCGAGTATTTCCCGGGCAACATCTTGCAATAATCTGCCGTTTTGGGGATCGAGTCCCTTGGTGGCCCAAATAATTCTGTGCTCTGATGTGAGCATGGGTTTAATTTGGCGTAACAACGCTGAAAAGCCGTGGCTTGGGGTCACAATGAGTAAATCATTGTTTAGGCTCACCGCGCTGCGTAAATCGACTTCAATACTTAATGGCTCGGGGAAAATAGCCCCTGGTAAGTATTTTTGATTACTTCTGACGTCGGCCATATCTTGCATTTGCTTTGGGTCTCGGCCCCATAATGTGGTGACAACCCCATTTCTGGCCAGACAAAAAGCAAGGGCGGTGCCATACGACCCCGCCCCCAATACTGAAACTGTTTGTTTCATTAGCTCAGTACTTACGCGTCTAACTGCGTAGGCGCTTGCTCTTGTGCTTGTTGAGCCGCACGTTTTTGCATGTAAGCTGCAAAAATAGCGTCAAAGTTAACAGGCGCAAGATTAAGGGGCGGGAACGTACCACGATTAACTAAGTTAGAAATCGTTTCACGAGCATAAGGGAAAAGCGTGTTCGGGCAGAAAGAACCCAACATGTGCGCTTTATTTTGCTCAGGCATATCGCCGATAGCAAAAATACCCGCTTGTTGTACTTCACACAAAAAGGCTGTTTCTTCACCTAACATGGCGGTCACTGTAACAGCCAAGACGATTTCATAGACGTTTTCTTCAATCAGCGCACTACGTGTGTCCAAATCTAATTGAACTTCAGGTTTCCATTCTTTTTGAAAAATAGCCGGTGAATTTGGCGTTTCAAAAGAGATGTCCTTGGTGTAAATACGCTGGATTGCGAATTGAGGTCCCTGAGCGGCTTGAGCTGCGTCAGCTGGATTTGTTTGGTTTTCTTCAGCCATTTTGCTTCCTTAAATTTTCTGCTTAAGCAGAAAGTAATGTATCTAATTTATTTTGTGATTCTAGCGCGAACAAATCGTCACAACCACCTACGTGTTGTATTCCAATAAATATTTGCGGCACGGTTGAACCACCGTTAGCGCGAGTGATCATTTCTGAACGTAGTTCAGGCTGAACATCCACTTTAAATTCGGTGTATTGCACGCCTTTCTGCTCTAGTAGCGCCTTCGCGCGGTGACAGTACGGACAGTGTCCTTTGGTGTATAACTCGACTTTACTCATGATAAAAATACCTTTTTGTTTATTTGCTAATTGGAAGACTCGCACCTTGCCAGGCGTTCATCCCTCCTTTAAGAACGGTTACCTGCTCAAAACCTTCCTTAAGCATTTGGTTTGCAGTACGTTTACATGTCATTCCCATTGCACACACAACAATAATGGGTTTGTCTTTTTGTTTTTCAAGGCTAGCGAAATCGCCCTTAGTGACGAGCTCAGGTTTAATTTGCTTGGCGCCTAAAATATGGCCCTTTTTAAATTCGGCCACTGGGCGGATATCCAGCACCATGGCGTCCTCTTTATTCATTAGAAGCGTAGCCTCGTGGGTGCTGAGCTCTTTTAATTTTGAAAATGAACTCGCGACAGTGGTGTATAGCAGCGATACTAACAAAGCGACGAATAAACCCGCTAAAATGTAGTGATTTGTAGCAAATTCAATCACTTGATCCATAATTATTGCGCCTCTTTAAAGCATTTAAGGTAAAAAAATGAGAGCAAAGTATATAGAAATTACTGCCTAAAACCAGTAGCAGTGCGCCACCAAGCCATAACTTATAAAATAAGGTTTTGTAAACACGCGAGTTTTTCCACTAATTGCCCGTGACGAGCCAACACACACAGGATAATATGGTACCTGTGTGTGTAGAATGTTTACTTGCACTTTGCAATCTATCGTTCTGACCCCAAGTTACTTTTTTACAACCTTTTTCAGCGGAGACAATCATGAGCCAAGGCAAAAAAACGTTAGCCCTAATTATAATGGACGGGTGGGGACACCGAGAAGACACCACCAATAACGCGATTGCCCACGCAAACACCCCGGTACTAGACCGCTTAACAAAAGAAACTACCAATACACTTATCTCTGCCTCAGGTATGGATGTGGGGTTGCCGGGTGGACAAATGGGTAACTCAGAGGTAGGTCACGTAAATTTAGGCGCAGGCCGTGTGGTATATCAAGATTTTACCCGAGTGACCAAAGCGATTAAAGACGGTGATTTTTTCGAAAACGAAATATTGGTCAACAATGTAGATAAAGCCATTAAGCAAGATAAAGCCGTTCATATTATGGGCTTGTTATCCGAAGGTGGTGTACACAGCCACCAAGACCATATCTTTGCGATGATTAAGCTGGCAGCTAAGCGCGGCGCGAAAAAAATCTATTTGCATGCATTTTTAGACGGTCGCGACACTCCGCCTCGTAGCGCTAAAGCACCGCTTGAAGCCGCTGATAAAGTATTCGAAGAGCTCGGTGTGGGCAAAACAGCTACCTTAGTGGGCCGCTATTACGCCATGGATCGCGACTCTCGTTGGGATCGTGTTGAAAAGGCTTACAAGGTCATAGCCAAAGGTGAAGGGGCTTTCAATGTAGCGAGTGCCGTGGAAGGGTTAGAAAATTCTTATAGCCGAGATGAAAACGATGAATTTATGCAACCTACTGTTATTGGTGATGCTGCGCCGATTGAAGCGGGTGATGCATTAGTCTTTATGAACTTCAGAGCGGATCGTGCCCGTGAAATCAGTCGTCCGTTTGTGGAGAGCGACTTTAGTGATTTCGACAAAGGGCAACATATTGATCTGAGCGCATTTGTGATGCTGACTCGCTACGCGGAAAGCATAGATGCACCAGCAGCTTATCCTCCGGTGGCATTGGTCAATGTCATGGGCGAGTGGTTAGCGAATCATGGTAAAACCCAATTACGTATATCCGAAACAGAAAAGTTCGCTCACGTGACCTTTTTCTACAGCGGCGGTAAAGAAGATTTATATGAAGGCGAAGAACGTATTTTGATCCCTTCACCAAAAGTCGCCACTTATGATTTACAGCCAGAAATGAACTCCACTGAGCTGACTGATAAGCTTGTAGCGGCTATTGAGTCAGGTAAATTTGACGCCATTATATGTAATTATCCCAATGGCGACATGGTCGGTCATACCGGTAATTTTGCTGCGGCAGTGAAAGCCTGTGAAGCAGTAGATACCTGTATTGGACGTGTTGTTGAAGCGATTAATCACATTGGTGGCGACTGCTTAATCACTGCGGATCATGGTAACGCGGAAAAAATGGCGGATGAAACAACAGGTCAAGCACATACGGCTCATACCAGTGAGTTAGTGCCGTTTTGGCACGTTGGTCAAAAGACCACTGCACGCACTGGCGGCACCTTGAGTGATGTGGCGCCCACTATGTTGCACTTAATGGGCATGGAACAACCAAACGAAATGACTGGCACGCCCATTGTGACTTTGGTTAAGTAATTCTTTTGCAACCATTGTTGTCATGGATAAAAAACAAAAAAGCACCATGCTTATGGTGCTTTTTGTTTGTTTGCCTTTTACCATTTCAGGTGTTGGGCCAATCCAAAGAAGAACTACAAGCGCTGCAACAGCAGATTAAACAGAAACAACAGCAAGTTGCGAAACAACTGGCAAAAGCCAAAGCGTTGCAAGGTGAGTTAAAGCAAAGTGAGCTTAAAATTGCCTCCGCCGCCAAAGCACTTAACAGCACAGAACAAGAGTTAAAGGCGAACCAAGAGGATCAGCGAAACCTTAAAAAACGCCAAAGCGAAATTCAAAGTAAGTTAGCAAAGCAGCAAGAAACCTTAGCCAAGCAAATTCGCAGTGCCTTTATGACGGGCAATTATGATTACGCCAAAATGCTGCTTAACCAAGAAAGTGCGGCTAAATTTGAGCGCACGATCACGTATTACCAATACCTGAATAAGGCGCGAAGCGAATTAATTGATGAATTTCGAATGTTGGGCGAAGAGTTAACTGAAATCAATCTAAGTTTAATCGTGAAGCAAGATGGTCTGCAAAACCTGCTTGACCGTCAGCAGGCTCAACAGGCGACACTTACCCAAGGGCTGCGCAGTCGAGAGCAGACCCTAAGCAAATTACAATCAGCCATTGAGAGTGATGCGGCTAAGATTGAAGAGCTACAAGCGAACGAGCAAAATTTACGTAAAGCCATTGCTGAAGCTGAGCGTTTGGCCGCCTTAAAGCCAACCACCTTTGATGGTTTAGCGAAATTGAAGGGTCAGTTACTCATGCCAGCTGATGGGCGAGTGCGCAAATTATTTGGGACTAAGCGCCAAGGACAAGTGCGTTGGAAAGGCATTATCGTTGACGCCAATGCGGGCAGCAATGTGGTGGCGATTCATCACGGTAAAGTCTTGTATGCAGACTGGCTACGAGGGTTTGGTTTGGTCACGGTGATCGATCACGGCAACGGCTACATGAGTTTGTATGGGCATAACCAGGCCTTGTTACATCAGTCGGGTGATACTGTTTCAGCTGGGGAGCCGATTGCACTGGTAGGGCAAAGTGGTGGTCAATCTTCACCTAATTTGTATTTCGAAATTCGCTATAAAGGTGATCCGGTGAATCCTACCCAGTGGTTAAAGTTGTAGTGGATATTAATAACAATAAGCTCAGCAGGACACGCCGTATTTGCCTCGTCTTATTGTTAATGTTGATTGCTCCCGATACAGCCTACAGTGCGCAAATCGCGATTATCATTGACGATGTGGGAAATAGTTTTCTGCGTGATAAAGCGGCATTTTCCTTACCAAAGAATGTGGCTGTGTCCATATTACCCCACAAAAAAATGAGTCAAAAGTACGCTCTGTTAGCGAAAGAGCAGCAACGTGAATTTTTGCTGCACATGCCAATGGAGTCTGTTGCCGGGTTACGGCAAGAGCCGAATGTGCTGCTGGCGAGCATGAATGACAGTGACATATTGCAAACTCTTAACGCAGCGTTTGCCAGTGTGCCTGATGCCCTTGGTATGAATAATCATATGGGTAGTCGTCTTACTCAACTGGCTCATCCCATGCGTACGACTATGGGATATCTGCATCAACATGGTTTAATCTTTATTGATAGTCGCACCACCGCACTTACGCTGGCTGAAACGATTGCCAGACAACAGCATGTACCCACCATGCGGCGGCATGTTTTTCTAGACAATGATTTGTCGGTGGACAAAATAGACCGTCAGTTTAATTTATTAGTCACAAAAGCACGAAAATATGGACGCTCCCTAGCCATTGGTCACCCCCATAGCCAGACGATCACTTACTTGCAGCAACGACTGCCGAAATTAGCACAAGATAATGTGCAGTTAATCCCCCTCAGTGCTATGTTACTGCTGCAAGGTGGTAATGAGCCACCACGCGCTATTGCAGAATAATTCACTATTAGTCTTAACCCCAATTTTTAGGAGCCAAGCATGGCCGCTGCAAACCTACTTGCCTTGATTGATGACATCGCGACGATCCTTGATGACGTGGCTATTTTATCTAAAGTGGCAGCCAAAAAAACGGCTGGCGTGCTAGGTGACGATTTGGCATTAAACGCAGAGCAAGTCTCTGGTGTAAAAGCAGAGCGGGAACTGCCTGTTGTGTGGGCGGTTGCCAAAGGTTCATTTTTAAATAAATTGATCCTCGTACCATCAGCACTATTGATCAGTGCTTTTGCTCCTTGGTTGATTATTGTGTTACTGGTTATTGGTGGTTTGTACTTGTGTTTCGAAGGCTTTGAAAAAGTTGCCCATAAGTGGCTGCACAGCAAAGCGGAGCGTGAAGCAGAGCATCAAGAAAAGCTCAATGCGTTGGCGGACCCAACGGTTGATTTAGTCGCGTTAGAAAAAGGCAAAATTAAAGGGGCGATAAGAACAGATTTTATTTTGTCTGCTGAAATCGTAGTCATCGTTTTGGGCACAGTGCAGGCTGAGCCTTTAAGCACACAAATAATCGTTGTGTCATTATTGGCCATTGCTATCACCGTTGGGGTGTATGGTTTGGTTGCTGGTATCGTCAAACTAGATGATGCTGGTTTGTATATGCTGCGTAAATCTGTGTCTGGATCATTTAACCGCTTACAACGGTTCGTTGGGCGCAGTTTATTGATTATTGCGCCGTTACTGATGAAAAGCCTGGCCATTATCGGTACGGCTGCGATGTTTTTGGTGGGTGGAGGGATAGTGGTTCACAGCGTGCCCTTTGTGCATCATGTAGTGGCAAATGTGTTAACTCAGTTCAGTGGGGTAGGAAGTACTATTAATGCTATTTTACCCATACTAGCCGACGGTATAGTGGGTATTGTCGCCGGAGGACTGGTGTTATTAATCGTCTCTTTAATGGGGAAATTAGTATCTGCGTTTCGCGGTAAATAAACCCATAACCTTGTAATATTTTCACAAGTGGGACGGGGATAACAGCCCCTATCATTGCATATATTCATCAATGGTCATTTCATGTCAGCGTCAGTGTTGCACGCTGACTTTATTATGTGTTTGGAACTCTTCTTGCTTCTTTTTATTCAGTAAGCGCGTTTAGGGCTGCAGAGCAAAGCAGCCTAAACTTTGCGCTAGTAATAGCTATGTTATGACTTAAATATTTTAAGGAGCGTCTATATGCCATACGATTCTCATAAAGATCTGCCTGACACGGTGCAAAATGTGTTACCCCCTAAGGCACAGAGTATTTATTTAGCTGCGTTTAACAGTGCGTGGGATGAATACAAAGATCCCGACGACAGACGGGGAGACCAAGGGCGTGAAGAAGTCGCCCACAAAGTGGCTTGGTCAGCTGTGAAGCAAAAATATCAAAAAAATGACAATGGTCTGTGGCTTAAAAAAGTATAAGAGTCAGCCAATTTAATTGGCTTTTTGGGCATAACTCATGTGATTAGGCCTTGATTACTGGTAGTTATATGTTGGGATGATGATGACTTATTGTTAATTTTGATGATTTATCACATTAGTATGATATATCCTCAACCACTCGATTGACGCATATCCTAAAACAGGTCTTTCATGAAAAAAATCAATAAAATTCTTTTAGCAAGTGCCATGAGTGCATTGTTAGCGCAGCCTGCCTACGCCGACATTCGTGTTACAAATCCAAAAAAAGTGGGTATGTCTGAAGCTCGTCTTGAACGAATTGAACCGGCTATGCA
Source organism: Paraglaciecola polaris LMG 21857 (assembly GCF_000315055.1). Classification (GTDB taxonomy): domain Bacteria; phylum Pseudomonadota; class Gammaproteobacteria; order Enterobacterales; family Alteromonadaceae; genus Paraglaciecola; species Paraglaciecola polaris. The sequence continues at coordinate 212,438 of NZ_BAER01000127.1, forward strand.
GGCGTTTGTCGATCAGCAGAAGTTAGCTGGCACTGTGACCTTAGTGGCACGTAAGGGCAAAGTGGTACACCTTGAAGCAGTCGGATTTAGCGACCGTGAAGCTAAAACTGACATGGCAGAAGATACTATTTTCCGTATTTATTCCATGACCAAACCGATTACCGCTGTTGCTGCCTTAACGCTGTGGGAGCAAGGCAAATTTCAGATGAATGATCCTGTGAGTAAGTATCTACCTGAGTTAGCAAATCTTAAGGTATATGCAGGAATGGATGGCGATAAAATGATCCTTGAAGACACAAATAAGATCATGACCATTCAGCAGCTGTTTACCCACTCAGCAGGTTTCAGTTATGGTTTTAGCCAAAGCCCAGTGGATAAGTTGTATCAGCAATCGGCTCTGTTCTCGGGTAAAACCAAGCGTGCAGATTTGCTAACAGAAGTGGCTAAGTTACCGCTAAATCATCAACCCGGTACGAAATGGAACTACAGCATAGGCACCGATATAATTGGCGTGTTAGTTGAGCGTTTATCCGGTCAAACCTTAGGTGAGTATTTCAAGCAGCATATCTTTAACCCACTGAAGATGAACGACACTGGCTTTTATGTGCCAGCAGATAAAAAAGACCGTTTAGCGCAGATCTACGTTATCAATCAGCAAGGTCAAACGGTGCCAATGGAAAATGAACCACTTGGGGATTACTTATCTGCTCCTGAAATTGAATCAGGCGGTGGTGGTTTAGTCTCAACCATAGATGATTATTATACCTTTACCCAAATGCTGTTAAATGGCGGTGAGTATAAGGGCAAGCGTATTCTCGGACGTAAAACCGTTGAATACATGCGTACCAATCATTTACCCGCTAGTCTTATCCCATTTGAGCCTTCTGCGCCTGGTGAAGGTTATGGTTTAGCGATGTCGGTTACCGTTGATGAGCAAGGTGCGAATACTATGGGTTCAAAAGGCGATTATGGCTGGGCTGGAGCCGCTTCAACTTATTTTAGAATCGATCCAAAAGAGCAAATGATCATCATTTCAATGACTCAGCTTATGCCCTCTAGTTATTTTTCCTATAACAAAGACTTTAAGAACATGGCGTATCAAGCGTTAGTTGACTAATACTTACCAAATTAGATTAACGTTCAGCCACTGGGTTAAGCCCAGTGGTTTTTTTGTGTCTGCTAGTGGGCAAAAACGATTGATAGGTTAGTGTGTAGATTTTCCTCTTTGGTATCCCAAACTTACCCTAATGTATTGCGTATCAATGATTTTGTATTTTGTGCGTCATTAGTCAAAGGCGAGCACTGCATATTGATATCGTGTGCACATGCCCTTATCTAATAACGTATAGCGAGATTCATCTTCATTGTTCGCTGTTTGCAAAGTGATATATTTAACCTTGCCTAGCAGGCGTAGTTATTGCATTTGTCAGCGAATACAATCCATTATTGTCAGATGCGTTAAGGTTGACTCGTTAACGTAAAACCAATACTCAACACGTAAAGGCCAGGCCATGAAAAATGAAATGGACAGTAAGTTTATACTGTCAATCTTTGAGAAAATTAGAGAAAACGGTGAGCCTAAAGGTGAAGGCCATTTCCTTGCTGGTGTAACCGCTTTTAGTGATTTTGATGGCTATACTATTTTCATGGAAGATCAATTAGTTAAACTTCGTTTTGGCTTTCATAACCAATATCATTTTGATTATGAAAAAGATGAGCACATGGTGCAATTTGAAAAGAAACTTAAGGCTATCGATAACGATTACTGATCGACAGAGATAAATCGCATCAGAGGCTATTATTTAAGCCACTGATGCAACTCAGCTCTTAGGTCTGCCAGCACAATCGGTTTAGATAGGTAGGCATTCATACCCGCAGCTAAGCAAGCCTCTCGATCACCTTTCATAGCGTTAGCGGTGAGCGCTATAATGGGCAAGGTTGAGGCGTAATTTTCATGCATGTTCTTGCGAATAATACGGCTTGCTTGATAACCGTCCATGATCGGCATTTGGCAATCCATTAATATGGCATCAAAAGGTTTATCTGCCTGCTCAAGGTTATGGATAGCCTCTTGCCCGTTTTCTGCTACTTGCACTGAGCAGTGCAATTTCTTAAGCATTTCGATCACCACCTGCTGGTTAATAAAGTTATCTTCTACCAACAGAATATGCGGCGCTTGTTGATGTTTATTCAGTAACTTTGTCGCAGGCTGATTTTTACTGTGTTTAGCTGGTGAATCTTTCTCTACAGCCCCGGTAAACGCTGCGCTCAAGGTAGCGGGCTTAATAGGTTTAGTGACATAGCTAACCGCCCCTGTTAGCTGGCTGGATGTACCACTTTCAAGCCAATCATGGGGCGTCATTAAAATAATGTGCAAGGTGTTAAACAGATCGTTACTACGGATCGCTTTGGTTAACTCAATACCATTTATGCCGGGTAAATTGGTGTCGATGAGGACCATATCCATTTGCGTCGTGCTAAGGTGACTTCGGCGCAACAATTTTAGGGCCTGAGACGCGTTCTCTGCGTGATGCATGATCATATTCTGCGTCGCTAGCCACTGACGTAAAATATCCGTCAGTGTAGGATTGTCATCCACGACTAGCACCTGTAGGGGGCTTTCTCGCTCAGAAAATATAGGCAAACTTGGTGTATTGCCACGAGAAAATGCTTCTAACGATATGGTAAACCAGAATGTTGAACCTTGCTGCCATTTGCTGGCCACGCCAACCGTTCCACCGAGTAATTCACTCAGTTGCTTGCTAATAGCTAAGCCTAATCCGGTCCCCCCAAAGTGACGAGTGGTAGAGGAGTCGACTTGCATAAACTTAGAAAATAATGCTTGTTGATTATCTTCGTGAATACCAATTCCGGTATCCAATACATCAAATTTGAGTTGCTCATCCCCAGCCAATGCAGCCCGTAAAATGACTTCACCGTGATGGGTGAATTTAATTGCGTTACCCAACAGGTTATTTAAGATTTGTCGAATGCGACCTGGATCACTGGTGATCCACTGGGGTACGTCTGGATGTAAATCGAATATTAGCTCAAGGCCTTTTTGCTGGGCACGGCTGGCAAAGGTATCGATTATGTTTCCTAGCAGTAAGTGTAAATCGAAGTCGATTGAATCTATGCTCAACTTACCGGCTTCAATTTTGGAGAAATCTAAAATATCGTTGATAAGTAGTAGTAATGATTCACTGCTGCTGTGCACTAATTCGGCAAAATGGCGCTGTTTTTTAGTCAGTTCGGTGGCCAATAGTAAATCGTTCATGCCCACAATCCCGTTAATTGGCGTGCGGATTTCATGACTCATATTGGCTAAAAATTCACTTTTTGCCCGGCTGGCTTCTTTGGCTTGTTCTTCTGCCTTTTTCATTTCTGTAATGTCTTGAAAGGCACCCCGTAATAATATGGGTACGCCATCTTGATACTCGGCGTAACCAACCGCTCGAACCCAAATATGGTTCTTTTTGGCCGTAAGAAATGGCACTTGTAAGTCCCATTTCTTGCCATCAGCAATGGAGCTATTCATTGCATTTTTCACGGCGGGGCGCACGTCGCTGGGATAAAAGTTCATCGCGCTGGTTAAGTCAACTTCAGAGCCGATAGGTAATTCATGAATGCGGTACACTTGATCTGACCAAGTCACTTTGTTCGAGGCTAGGTCCAGTTCCCAACCACCTAATTTGGCCATTTCCCCAGTGGTTTCCAGTAGGTCCTGCTGGCGCCGGCGTTCTTTCTCAAAACGTTTGATTTGGCTGATATCTCTGGCGACCAATAAGTACCCCTCTAAGGTATCTTCCAGGGATATAATGCCCGTTACGGCGACCTCCATAGGAATTTGCTGGCCATTTTTGGTAACAAAGCTCCACTCATTTTCATCAACGTCCCTTTGTGAGGCGCGATAAAAAAAAGCCTCCATGGGAGAGGTAAATTTATGAGAACCTTGTTGTGAGAATTTAGTGAGTTCTGACGTCAGCATAAATTGCTGAATATTGGCGTCTTGTTTCAGTTCATTACGACTATAACCTAACACGGTTTCGGTGGTCTGATTACAGGTCAAAATCTGGCCATCAGCATCACATGACACCATTAACAAATGCGCACTGTCGAGTATCGCTTTTTGAATACTATTGGCCTTGAGCAGGGCAAATTCGGCATTTTTCTGTTCGGTTATATCGCTTTGAATGGCGATAAATCCGTCAAACGCACCGTTTTGATAAACTGGATGGCTATTGATTTTAAACCACAGTGGCGAACCATCTTTGCGGTAATTCAGTATTTCTATGTTGAACCGCTCTCGTTTTGCCACAGCATCACGCATCTGAGCGATCGTATCTGGGTTACTTTGTAAGCCTTGTAATACATGGCCGGGATTTTTGTCTTTGACTTCTTCTAAGTAATATCCCGTAATACGAGTAAAGCTGGGATTAACCCATTTGGTCTTGACGTTTTTATCGGTAATGAGGACGGCATTGTCGGTCTCTCGCAGCACTTTGATAAATAGCTCGTTACTTTGTAAGCCATTTTCTAACCACTTTTGCTGTTGGTGCTGGGCACCAATATCGTAATTCACACCAATGATTTTCGATACCTGCCCGTCGGCGCTGCGCACGGGCCTGGCAAATGCGCGTATATGACGCATCTCGCCTTTTGGCGTCACTATTCGAAACGCGATATCGAGTTTATCAATTGTGTTGAGCGACCGGTGAAGACAACCTAGGGCCTCTTCTTTGTCGTCAGGGTGGAGTAAATCACTCCATTGGTTTAACTCCCCGCTAAAATCAGCGGGATCACAGCCATGCAGAATAAACATCTGTTCATCCCAAATGAGCTTCTGTTGCTCCAGATTGAATTCCCAAATACCTATTTGTGCCACACTTGTAGCGACATTAATGCGATGAATAATGTCATAAATCTCATTCCCCGTTGGTGGGCGAATGTTACTTGGGTTGATATTAAGCACATATGACGTATCGGTTTCCAGCCAAGAAACGGGTTTTACCTGGACTTCCGCGATGAGATGTTCATCGTTGATGATCATGCATTTGTAAATGCCGTTAAGTTGCTCGTTTTCTTGTGCCTCGGCATAGAACAAATGATCGTCAAAAGGTTGGTTTTTATCGGAATAAAAATTCTCTAACAACTGATTGATCTGCATGTCAGTTATTTTCTTTGCTTGGTATCCAAATAAGGCACAGGCCGCCTCGTTAGCAAACAATATTTGCTGCTCTTTGGTTACGTGTAAAGTCGCGCTATTTACCGCATCGAGTCCACAATAATAAGCGTCGAGAGAATTGAGTTGGGCCATTCATTTTCCGTTTAAATCAAAGTAATTCTGCCCATTTAGCGAGGTAAATCGGCGCTGCATTGGGACAAACTTAGAATCTATAGAATAAAGTAATTAAAACTTTATACCCAGTTAATTAGTAATCGCTCATTTGTCGATTACAATAGCCCAACTTTTTTTGCTTCGGATCCGACCTTGCACCAATCTTTTGTTGCCGCCCCAACATTCACATTGACGTTTTTACACCCACGGTTTTGGCTAACATGGGTCAGTATCGTCCTGCTTTATACGATTTCTTGGTTACCGTATAGGCTACAGACATATATCGGCAGGGGACTCGGTAAACTGTTGTCTGTGTTAGCAAAAAAGCGCGTACAGATTGCTAAACGCAATTTAGCGCTGTGTTTTCCTGATTATAGCCCGGCTCAACGTCAAAAATTGCTTGCTGACAATCTAGATAATGCAGGTATGGCCTTGTTAGAAGCCAGCATGGGGTGGTGGTGGCCTACTTGGCGGATCAAAAAAATGGCTGAGTTTGAAGGATATGAACACATCGAGGCAATTTTAGCGCAAGGTAAAGGGGTGTTAGCCTACGCTATTCACAATATGAATTTGGAATTTGCGGTGCGGGTGGCAGGCCTGCGCAATCCGTCGGTGGCGTTTTACCGCAAGCATAACAACCCACTGATGGAATACATGCAGTATCACGGGCGTAATCGCTCAAACAAGTACATGGTGCATAAACGCGATGTACGGGGGCTTATTCAAGCGCTCAACGATGGCGAAATATGCTTTTACTTGCCTGATCAAGATTATGGTCGAGTAAAATGTGAATTCGTGCCCTTTTTTGCCGTTGAGCAAACGGCCACCACGACGGGCTCATTACTGTTTGCCAAGGAGGCCAATTGTGAAACTGTTTTTCTTGCATCGATTAAAACCGCCACGGGTTACAAAATTAAAGTGGTTCCCGGACTGGAGAGTTTCCCCTCTGGTGACGATAAAGAAGATGTAGCTGGTATGAATAAAATGGTTGAGTCTCTCGTGTTAGAAGCACCAGAGCAGTATTTGTGGATGCATAAGCGTTTTAAAACGCGACCCAATAAAGATGACCCTTCGTTGTATGACTAAGGGTGAAATGGTTGTCTGTAGAGTGAATTAGCACTCGTCCAGTTTGTTGTTTTTAAGGTAGTTATGGTAGCAATGAAACACAATCCCAGTGAATCTCAATCATTTGCATGGTGGCGTCACGCCCTATTAGCTTTGGCGTTGATCCTGATTGCGATTTTCGTGATTGTATTGCAGCAGATGAATATCAATGCACCGATACCAGAAGGTGGGGAAGGACCTAAGTCTGTTGCTCAGAACATGACGGATTTTTATGCTGAATACCGTTTGTCATCACGCCATCCCAGGGGGGAAAACATAGGGGATTTTGTCAATGTGGTGAATATGTCAGATACGCCCCTTGGCGAGCGCTTAAAAAAGATGGAAAGCCTGCAAAAACCACTGGCACCTAATTGGGTAGGCGAATACAAACACCGCTCATTCAAAGCCGGTTCGACATTGCGTGATAGTATTATCTCCTATGCTCAATCAGAAGGTATGCAGGTAATATGGGAACTTAATCGTGACTTTATCATTAAGCATGCCTTTCAAATCGACAACTCAATTGTGGGTAGTCTGCATGAGATTTCTCGCGCCATCGACAGTAATTTCGATGGCACCGTAAAAACTTATGTATGCCCTAAGCAACGTTCATTGGTGATCACTGCGGTGATTAGCCAATATTTAAAACAGAATTGCAAAGTCGTAGGCTGATTGTCACTGCCGTTACTTTGTGGAGCTTAACTTTGCATTGTAAATAGTTGCTGCCAAATTCGGCTGACCCCTTCACGTAGCTGGATGAACTGATCGCCATCAGGGGGTTGTTCAGATTGCTGTAAGACTAGTCTGTGGTTGGTATTACGATAGGTCAAATAGGCATCATTTAGGATTTGTGTATCCTGTTCTCCAAGTAACTTACTGGCTTGTAGTTGCTGCAAAATTCTAACGTTGTCGGGCCATTTGGACAGCGCCGGATACTCGCAGGAATAGGCTAATACATAGTATTGAACGATGAATTCGATATCCGCGATACCACCACTGTCTTGTTTTAAATCAAATCCAGCCTTTGATGAGGAGCCTAAATGCTTACGCATTTTTTCACGCATCTGAGCAACACTTTCTTGCAGAGGTTTAATATCGCGTTTTTGCGATAGTATCTGATGACGTACCACTGAAAACTCTTGGGCAAGACTTGGGCTACCTACGATAAAGCGTGCGCGTGTTAGCGCCTGATGTTCCCACGTCCAAGCTGTTTGGTTTTGATACTCACTAAAGCCATCAATATGGCAAACAAGTAACCCAGCATTGCCAGATGGACGTAAACGCATGTCCACTTCATATAAATGGCCTGATGCCGTTTTGGTATTGAATAAGTGTAAAATACGCTGGGCCAATTTGAGATAAAACAACCCAGACTCTATGGATTTTGGACCATTTGTTGCAGCTCTGCTGGTGCAATTATGCAGAAACACTAAATCGAGATCTGAGCCATAACCAAGTTCATAGCCACCTAATTTACCATAACCTATGACTGCAAAACCTCGGCTGAGCATGTCGTGCTGTTCATTCGGTATATCAGCATAATCAGGTTCGCCGTATTTTTCAGTCATTTGTTGCCACGCTAAATTAACCACTTGGCGAATAATGCTTTGAGCGAGAAAAGTAAGATGGTCACTGACTTTCATCACGGGCAATACACCTGTGATATCAGCCGCGGCAATTTTTAGTTGTTGGCAAAGCTTAAATTGACGTAATGCTTCCATTTGTTGCTCTAAATCGCTTTCATCCACGCGCAGCATCGCTAGCCTAAGCTCAGCGTTATATTCGGTTAACTCTGTGGGATTAACTAATTGTGCTGGATTGAGCAATTCGTCGAGCAATAGCGGAAATCGACTGATCTGCTCGGTTACCCAAGGACTGGCAGAACACAAACTGACTAATTGCTTGAGCGCTCCTTGGTTTTCAAACAATAAATCTAAATAGGCGGTACGCCCATAAATGGCGCGAAATACTTTTAAGCAACGATCTAAGCTTTGGCTTGCCGCTTGGGGTGTTTGTTGCAAAATGACGAACAGTAGCTGAGGGATAAGCTTGTTGAGTATATTCTCGCCGCGCTGACCAATACGACTAGCACTTAAATTATCACCAAATGCCACAAGAGAGGCGTTAAATGCTTCGGCTTGTTCAGGGGATAACCATTGGCTGAGTATTTCGTGCTGCTCTTCTGGGGTTAAGGGTAATAGCCATAAATCTTCTAGCGGGGAGAGGGCGTCGTCGTCCTTGGTTAATTCAGGTGCGGCGTCTTCCCCAATAAGCAGTAAAAACTGTTCATGGATAGTTGACGTATGTTTCAAAAGCTCGCTGTTGAACTGCGCATAGTCCGCCAAACCTAAAATGGTGCACAGGCGCATTTTATCAACGTCGTTATCGGGTAAGACTTGGGTTTGTTTATCGTCAAACTGCTGTAAACAGTGCTCTACTTTTCGAAGCCATAAGTAACTGTTTTTTAATAATGTTGCATCCTCGCTTGGGAGGATTTCCATGTCGATTAGAAGGTGTAAATTATGCAGTAACCCTTGCTCTTGTAGCGCCGGCTCGCGGCCACCGCGGATCAGTTGCAAGCTTTGTACGATAAACTCTGCTTCACGAATGCCGCCTTGGCCAAGTTTGATATTGTTACTGAGCTGACGTCTGCGCACTTCTTTCTTAATCATCGCCTTCATCTTACGTAGCGAGTCTAATGCGCTGTAATCAAGATAACGGCGATAAATAAAGGGCCTAAGTATGTCAGCAATTTCGGGGTAGTAGGTATCGTCAGGATTGAGCACACGGCCTTTTACCATGGCATATCGCTCCCACTCTCGGCCCTGTTCTTGATAGTAATCTTCCATGGCAGCAAAGTGCATCACAAGCGGTCCGCTTTCACCAAAGGGGCGAAGCCGCATATCTACGCGGTACACTTGACCGTCTACGGTGATTTGATGCAGCGCTGTGATCAGTTTTTGCGCTAACTTGGTAAAGAATTGTTGGTGCTCAATGGGCTTGCGTCCACCTTGGGTCATGCCTTGCTCTGGATAGGTGAAAATCAAATCAATATCGGAGGAAAAGTTCAGTTCTCGGCCACCTAGCTTACCCATACCTATGATGTACATATGCTGCTCACCTAGCTCTCCCATAGGTAAACCAAAGCGTTTTGATAGCTCTGCTCTTAGCCACAAACTGGCTTGCACGATAAGCGCTTGCGACAAGGCGGATACGCGTTTGAGTGAGTCTTCAATGGATTGTGTGTTAGTCACATCAGCCCAAGTAATACGGACCATATGTAAGTGGCGAAATAAACGCAGGGTTTTATGCAACTGCTCTTCGCTGGTGACATCGTTTAATGCCGCGTTGAGTAACGCTTCGTAATCCTGCTCCTGATTTTGTTGTTCAGGGTAGGCGATTAATTCATTCACAAACATTGGATGCTGAATGCACTGGCGGGCAACAAAATCACTTAAGGCGAATACAATGCAAATTTGCGCTTGGTGCTCACACCATTGTGGCTCAAACAAATCATGCTCTGATAGCGCCTGCCAGTGGCGTTCGCCGATAGCCAATAATTCCGAAGATAAATTTTGCCGATGGGAAGGAGTTTGCATATTTTTGGCCTATTAACGGGTTAGCAATGGCTTACTGACTAAATGAGTTTGTACACGATTTTTCTATATTAAGTCTATTTGAACTCGGGCTCTCTAAACACTGCACTTCTAGAATATGGCTAAGTATATTTGTCTATAGCTTGGCGCTAACATTCGTCATAACAGCCCTAACGTTAGATGCTAGGGGTGTTTACCAAGGGTGCCATTTCAACATTAAAGGGGCTACTTAGGCTACCACTGACTAACTGTACTTTTTTAGCTTTTGTGAGTTTTTTTACCCAAATTTCCATTTTCAGTGCTGTAGAGTGATCGGTTAAGCCCACGGCGTAAATCATCGTTAGTGGACCTTTACCGCGTAACGCCTTAGCGCACAAAGGACCGCTGGTGTAATGCTGGGTAAAGCGTTTGTCCAAGTCTTTACAAATGCCAGTGTAATAATGCTGATATTTGTTTTCAATAATGTATAAAAACCAAGGTTGCATATTGGTAACGGTTATTAACCCTTTGAAACGGAAGGGATGAATTTTTACATATTAAAAGCGCTAGGGGGTAATTAAAACCTTTTTACGCTTAGGGGGGAAGTTGGTGGGCAAAACCAGTCCTGAACTGTAAATTAACGTAAAGTTTCGCTTCCTTCCCTATTATTTAACCTTGCCTTAACCCATCATTCATTACCCTTTATGCAATCGATAAAGTCAGTATGGGTAAATTATGTATACCAACAAGCCAGCGACTTTGCTGCTGCTCGCTGTAACCTGTGGATTAGTCGCGTGCAGTAGCCAACCTAATTACAAAGCCAAAGACACTGAGCAACTGCTTAATCAGCATGAGCAATGGCAGTACCGTCAACAAGGCGCAGAACACGTTAGCTACCTAACCGATTTGGTCAAGATTGACGGGCTTGAACCCATTATTGCCCAAGCTTTAGCAAATAACCCTTCATATAATCAGATGCACGTGGCTTTAAAATTAGCCTACGCACAGCGCCAAGTCACAGCAGCGAGCCAGTGGTTCAGTGTGGACGCTGATTTTAACGCTCAGCGCAGCAAAGATGAAGGCACTCAATATTCGTCATCATTAGGGGTGAGTTGGGAGGCCGATGTGTGGCAGAAGAACGCAGACAGTGTTTCTGCCCAAGACATGACCATCGTTAGCAGCCAAGCGGATTATCAAGGCGCGCGCGATACACTGGTTGCCAGCGTAATGCGTACCTACTTAAACATTATTTTACGTCAGAACTTGCTCAACATTGAACAGCAACGTTTAGTGGTGCTGCAAAATAATGAACAAAGCATTATCGAGCGCTATCAATTTGGTTTAGGTGATTTAGAAGCGCTTGATACGGCACGCACGAGTACCGCTTCTACCCGAGCAACGATTGCTGATTACGCGGAGCAAATTGCTCAGTCAAAGCGCGCTATCGAGGTGCTCGCGGGCGTGGATACGCTAGATGATTTTTCCGTTTCGTTGACGATGCCAGAGGTATTACAGCCTTTGGCTAACTTCCCTGAGCAAGATTTGTCTCGGCGTCCTGATTTGCAAAGCGCTTTTTATCAAATTGAAGCAAAGCGCTATTTAGTAGATGTGTCTTACAAAGCGTTGTTGCCGTCGATTACGTTGTCGGCATCGTTAAGTGACTTAGCCAAAACACCTAGCCAAGCATTATTAACGAGCCCAGTGTGGAGTTTGCTAGGTAATCTCAGCGCGCCATTATTTCAAGGCGGGGCACTGCGAGCACAGGTTGATATCGCAAAACTGAATGCCGAGCAGGCGTTTTGGAATTATCAAGACATCCTTTTGACAGCGGTGAATGAAGTCGAAGATACCTTAGGACAGGAGCAGTCGTTAAATACTCAGCAAGAGCAGTTAAAGCTGGCGTTGCAGAGTGCCCAGCGCAGTTTTAGCAACTATCAAAGTAAATACCAACAAGGTTTGGTCGACATTTTGGACTTGCTCACAGTGCAACAAACTGTGTACGACCTACAAGTTCAGCTCGCACAATTACATTACACCCTACAAACTAATCGTATTGATTTAGGCCTCGCACTGGGCCTTGGAGTATCATCATGAAAATGTCACCAACCCCTATTCTTGTCACAGTCGTTGCTGTTGTGTGTATCGGCTTTGCCATCATGTATAACGGTAAAAAAATGGCTGAAAGTGCCAATGCACCTCGCCCTGTAGCGACTAAAGCCAGTGCCCCTAATGTGTCGGTGGTGCTTGCTACTCCTGGTAGCTATCAAGCCTACGTAACCGGACATGGTGAAGCGCAAGCCCACTGGGCACTCACCCTAAAAGCGCAAGTTCAAGGCGAAGTGACCACCATGAACCCGCAGTTCGCTACCGGTAATATTGTCGAAAAAGGCGCGGTTTTAGCCACGATAGACAGCACTGCATACGAGCAAGCAGTCGCCAGCGCAAAAGCAGAACTTGCTGACGCCCAGCTTGCCTTGCAAGAAGAAAAAGACTTAGGCGCTCAAGCGAAGCGTGAATGGCAGCGCTCAGGGGTTACTCAGGCACCAAGCTCGCCTTTGGTGTATCGCACATTGCAGTTAGAAGCGGCGCAAGCCAGCGCTGATAATACCTTTTTCGTTTTAAAAACCGCCGAGCGCGACGAGCAAAATACCCGAATTTCTGCCGCCTTTGATGGTGTTATATTAAGCCGAGATATTGATCTTGGCAGTTACGTGAACGTTGGCGATACCATTGCGACGCTCAATAGCACAGATAGAGTCGAAATTGCCGTGCCTTTATCTTTGTCCCAGTGGCAAAACCTTGGGAGTGACGCATCCGCTACGGTTACTTTGCAAGATGTGACCACGGGATCACGTTGGACAGGCTACATTGCGCGCTTGGAGCAACATTTAGATGACAGCTCTCGTCAGCGCAACGTGATAGTGGCGCTAGACAAACCTTTCGAGCAAGCAACGCCTTTATTGCCGGGTACATTTTTATCAGCCGAGATCACCGGTAAACAACTGAGTAATGTGATTAAGTTACCTGCTTCTGCCGTTTCGCAAAATGGTCAAGTCTGGTTCGTGAACGAGCAAAATACTTTGGTTAATGTCATGGCTGATAAAGTGTTTGAGCGGGGCGACTTTGTGTACATCAAGCCTATAGCCGGCGTGAGTGAGGCTAAAGTGGTCACTCGCCCACTCGTGAGCTATTTAGCAGGTATGCAGGTATCTCCTATGGTGGAGATGATATCGCCGATTGTTAAGGAACAGGCACTATGAGCCAGCATCACGTGCCACCGCCATCTGCCAATAATAACCCGCTGCACGGCATTATCGCTTGGTTTGCTAACAACTCAGTAGCGGCTAATTTGCTGCTTGTTAGTGTGATAGTGATGGGCGTGATGTCACTTTCAACATTACGAAAAGAGGCATTCCCGAGCCTTGAACCAGATAAAATTTCTGTTTCTGTCGTTTACGACAGCGGTGATGCACTGCAAGCCGAAGAGGGCATAGCCCTAAAAATTGAAGAAGCCTTAGAAACCGTGCCTGGGATTAAGCGCATCACGTCTACATCTGACGCCACCGGCAGTCATGTGAGTATCGAGAAGAAAACCGATTATTCCCTTGATGAGCTGTTGACCGACGTTAAAAACCAAGTGGATGCGATCAATAACTTTCCTGCGGATGCAGAAGAGCCAGTGATTGATAAATCGAGACGCCAAGATCACGCATTAACGATACAGCTTTATGGTGACGCCGACCGCCACGAATTACAAACCTTGGGGGAAAGGCTAAAAGCGGATTTGCTCGCCCAATCGGGTATCAGTGATGTTGTGCAATCTGGTGTGCTTGACCCCATGATGTCAGTTGAAATCGATGAAGGGAAGTTGCAAGCTTATGGTCTAACGATCAGTGATATCAGTGATATCAGTGATATCAGTGATATCAGTGATGTGATCAATCAGGAGTCATCAAGCCCGCTTTCAACAAGCTTGCGTGACAGCAGTAAAATTATTCGTTTGAAAGCAGCAGAACAGGCCTATTGGCAACGTGACTTTGCCAATATTGTATTGTTAACCACACCCACAGGTACGCAAATAAAAATTGGTGACGTTGCGACGGTAACTGACACCTTTGCTGAAGACGCAAATTCATTGGGTAGATATAATCAGCAAAACGCCGTGGCCATTGAAATATTAATGGACGACAACAGTGATATCACCGTCATTGTAGAGCAAGCACACAATGTGATGGATAACTGGTATGAGCGCGGCTTACTGCCGCAGAACGTTGAACTCACCAGTTGGTACGATAAAAGCAACATGATCACCGAGCGCCTGTCTCTACTGACCAAGAATGCGGTCACAGGCATCATGATAGTATTCGTTATTTTGGCTATATTCTTGAACGTGCGCGTGGCACTTTGGGTGGCTGGTGGCTTGCCGTTTGTATTTTTTGGCACCTTGTATTTTATGACTGACACTTACGCTGGGTTGACCATTAACGAAATGACCACCTTTGGTTTTATTATGGCGCTGGGGATAGTGGTAGACGATGCTGTGGTGGTTGGTGAGAGTGTTTACAGCACGCGTAGGCAGCACGGCGACACCCTAAACAACACCATTCTAGGCACAATGAAAGTCGCTATACCGACGATATTTGGTGTGCTTACTACCGTGGCTGCATTTATGGCGCTGTCGAATGTATCTGGGCCGCTGGGGCAAATTTACGCCCAGTTTGCCACCGTGGTAACCATATGCTTGCTACTTTCAGTGGTGGAATCAAAGCTTATCCTGCCTTCGCATTTAGCGCACATAAACACTAAGCGAGAGGTTAAAAAAGGGCTAAGCGGCTTGTGGTCTAAAGTGCAGCATGGTGCTGATTACGGCTTGAATTGGTTTAGCGATAATATTTATCGCAAGGTTATCGAATATTCACTGCGCTTCCGTTATGCCGTAGTAGCAGGGTTTATTGCCTTTTTGATCCTCGTGATTGGAATGCCAATGACAGGCGCAGTCAAAGTGGGATTCTTTCCGAGTATTTCCGGGGATACTGTTAGCGCAGATTTAGTCATGCAAAATGATGCGGCGTTCGGTCAAACCAATAGTAACTTATTCATGCTAGAGCAAACGGCCATACAAGCTGAGAAAAATTTAATGGCTAAGTTTGCAACACAGCAAAACGAAATCACCAGCTTACAGGTCATAAGTAGTGGCGATACCAGTGGTAGCGTATCTGTTGAATTGACTCGCGACGGCGCATTTAGCTCAAGTGAATTCGCCAAAGAATGGCAACGCCTATCGGGCACGCCAGAGGGCAGCAAAAAGCTGCAGATTTTGGCGACACGAAAAATGGTCGATAATTTCAAAGTTGAGCTTAAAGCGTGGGATGACGAAACGGTCATGGCGGCAGGCGCACTATTCAAAGAGCGTCTTGAGAATACTGCGGGCGTGAACGGAATTGACGACAATCTTAACCCCGGTCAGCCCCAGCTCAAATTTACCCTAAACGCTCAAGGCCGAGCCCTAGGCATGGACACTGCCAGTTTGTCGCAGCAGGTTTTACAAGCGTTCGGCGGTGCCATTGTGCAGCGTTATCAGCGCGACAAAGATGAAGTTAAAGTGAGGGTGCGTTACCCTGAAAATGCGCGTAAAACCCCTGCCGATATCATGCAATCACGTATCCGTTTACCTGATGGCACAGTTGTCCCCTTGGTCAATGTAGCAACGATAAGCAGCGAATATCAGCAAGACGAAATTACCCGTATCGATGGTTTACGTGCCATCTATTTGAGTGCTCAGGTGGACAAGTCCGTTATTGCCTCAAACGTTTTAGTGGATAACTTACGCCGTGATCTAGTACCAGAGCTAACAGCGCAATTCCCTAATTTGAATGTCTATTTTGCGGGTGAAGCTGAGCAGCAAAGTGAAACAACTGGCTCCATGAGCACCATGTTTATCGCCGCATTATTAGTGATTTATGTGTTACTGGCGATCCCCCTTAAATCCTACATTCAACCTTTGTTGATTATGGTTGCGATCCCCTTTGGTATTGTGGGGGCGATACTCGGCCATTGGTGGAATGACTTAACCATTAGCATATTGTCCTTAAACGGCATTCTCGCGCTAAGTGGAGTAGTGGTGAACGACAGCTTGTTACTGGTTTCGCGTTTTAACGAGCTGATTAAAGATGAAGGCATGAGTGTGCATGATGCGATTGTCGAATCTTGTACGAGTCGTTTACGTGCGGTTTTACTGACGTCTGTTACCACGTACGCAGGTTTGGTCCCTTTGCTGAGTGAAACATCGATGCAAGCGCAGTTTTTGATCCCTGCGGCGGCATCACTGGGTTACGGGATTTTATTTGCCACTGTGATCACCCTTATATTAATTCCTGGCTTACTGATGATACAAATTGACGCCAAGCGCGGCATCATCAAGCTATTGACCCTTTTAGGACTTAGCGCTAAATCCGTACAAAACCCAGCACATCCTTAATCCGTTTTGACTCTACACGCCTTAGGTCGCAGCCCGCCAGCGTACCTAAGGGCATTATACCAATT